>CAYXTM010000005.1:0-85160 GCA_964468585.1 uncultured Thermoplasmatales archaeon
TGGAAGTTGAATTCTCAGTGACTCCATTTAATGTTACGGACCAAGAAGTGCCTGATGACAATCCTGATTCAGTAAATGTTATTTGATATGTCACTAAATTGAAGGTAACTGATTCAGATACGGATGCACCATTGACAATGAATGATCCTGAAGATTGAGCCGGTGCATATTCTTTGTTTACCGTTGCTAGGGTATAGGAATATGAACCATTGAGTTCGTTGAATGTGATAATATTTGAATTCGAGGAAAAAGATTGACCATTTGACAGGTTCATGTACCATAAAGTTCCAGATGGCAGACCTGATTCAATGAATGTTACTGTATATGTTCTTTGAGAGAATGATATGGACTCTAATACCGAAGCTCCATTAACTGTAAATGATCCAGACGATGGATATGGTCCGTAAGTCTTGTTTGACGATGTTACGGTATAGAAATATGTGCCATTTGTAAGTGAAAAAGAATAGGATGATCCCGTTATTGGGCCAGAATCATCTCCATTTGTTAGATTAACGTACCATAATACACCAGATGGAAGACCGGATTCTGTAAATGTCACGTTATAGATTTTGGACAGGGTGATGTTTAGGGGCAGGGTTTTAAAGGGAGAGATGTAAATAGATCTAGAGTAGTTTGAATAGCCCGGAGATGATACCAAAATTGTGTAGTTTCCCGTAAACTCTGGCAATGTGACGCTCTTTATGAAATACGTTTTGTCGTTGATTTCCACGGTCGATGGGACATTCAAGTTCAAGGCTACCCTACCAGTAGGTAACAGACTTATTTTACCGTAATAGGAAGTAAAGGAAACATAAGTTTGATTAGGGATGGGAATAATACGAAAAGTGGTAAAGTATACTGAATTATGGACAAGAATGGCACTATCTATCATAGATGTGTTTCCGTATAGGGACGTACTTATATCTGCTGGAACCACAGCTGAGGAATTGTATATGAATATGTAGGAACTATTGGATTTTTGGTTGTATCCAGTTAAGACAAATTCACCTCCAAATGCGAATACTGAATCCATAAATTCGTTTGAGGGAAAGAGATATGAAATATCTCTGAAACCTTTTCCGGGAGTGTAAAGCATTTCGAATGGAAGACCATTTGCCGCCCCAGTGATCATAGCAGTAGACCCATTTGAACCCAAGAAGTCAAAACCTATTGTTGCGATCTGGGGTATACCAATATCAAATCCATTTGGCATATCCCCAGACAAATCCTGATATGATTTGTTTCCCAGATAAAGGATGCCTATATCATTTCCATCTGAAACCAATAAACCATTTATAGAATTCAAATAAGTACCGGAATATCTTAAGTAATCCCCTTTTGGCGGAATAAAAGTTTGAGGGAGATAGTTGGAAAGATTAGTAAACTTATTTCCGTCTATTACGCCGAAATACAACTTATTAACTCCACCTCCTATAAACCCGAATGCAGAATTGTTGATGTTGAATATACTGCTAATCATACTACTACTTGCATTCCAATATACAGGAAGCAAGGAAGAATAATTATAAAATGAGAAATTAGTGAGGTTAAAATAATACAGACCGGGAAGATCAGCTGATGATGAGCCGGCGATTACAAAACCATCTTCAAAGGGTATTACCGAATCGGCTATTCCTGAGTAATGCGGAATTTGCAAAATGGTTGCCTCTTTGGTGGTCACGTTAAGTAATCCCAAAGTTCCTCCAGCGTAAAGCAGAAATCCTAAATTATATGCAACCTGGGTGGACCAAAACATTCCTTGCATATATGAGGTAAGATTGACGTAAGCCGTTTGAACGTTCTCATTAAATATAACATTTAACGAGGAGAAAGTAGAAGAAGAGTTAATAGGGTAGAAATCTGAAGAGGGATAATATATTGAGTAATCTGAAGATACTGGATAAACATATATACCATTTGTACCAGTCGGAAGATTTATAGTCTCACTTCCCTTTATTTCGTATATTCTTCCATTTGCTGAGATATCCCATACAGTCCCTGGTGGAAGATTCTCATTTGAAATAAAGAGGTTTATTTTGTTGCTGCTGAAATTTAAGAAATATGTCATATTGTAGGATGCATTTAGATATCTTGTTACCTGCCCGCTTCCATTTTTAATAATAAGAGCAATCGTACCTGGATTCACACGAACAGAGAAATATCCAGTAAGATTGAGGGGGATGCCTCCAACTGTTACGTCGGTTCCTGAAGGTATATATCCCGTAATTAGAGGTTGAAGGCTTACCATGCTAGTGTTTAAAATATTATTATTCTCCCAAACCCCTGCTCCATAAGTGGAAACAAATAGCGAACTACCATAAATGGCCATAGCGGTAACTGCCCCTTCCTTGGTTATATTGAAGCTTACATTGAGCCATTGCTCACCTAAGTTAAACGATTCTAGGATGCCGTTGGCGCCAACGTAGAAAAGACGGGTCTCATTGGCTACTTCCATAAAATAAACGGCACCCATTTGTACCAGATTCCGAGGTAGGAATCTTTGCGTATAAAGGACCTTCTTCCAGGTAACTCCAGAGTCATATGAGATAAGTACGGTTTGTGAATAGTTCTGAGAATAGGGGATACCAGCGAGAATTGAACTGTTTTCTGGATCACATGTCATAGAAACGAAGGATATATTGGAAACCTTTACCCATTTCAAAGGAGAACCACTGCCTTCATACGTTCCTGAGATGTTGGATGCGAAAATGTAGGATGTACCAGATTCTGTTACCGCAATGGAGAATATCTTCTCGGGGGAGCCAGGAAGTAACGACCAGGTATTTCCTTCATTTTGGGAATACAGGACTCCATTCTTCCCCCCAACATATATAGTGTTATTAGGGGAGAATGCTATCCCATCTACAGTCCCGAGGTCCATATAACCTATATCGGCTGAGGAGTTGCTCAGGCTTACATTGAACGACAACCCCCCATTCTTTGATATAAGTATATTTGCATTCTCCATGACTACTATTGAATCATTAAAGGGATCTGTAGAGGTATACCCGCCCTCCCCTACAATACCATAAAATTCGTAACCTTCCCACGTTTTTCCTCCATCATGAGACGTTATGGGGGAGTAATCCTGCACATTCACGATAATATTTTTCCCATCTACCGCAAGGTCGTATAAGAGACTGGAAGACCTATTGTTTAAGGATATCCAATTATTCCCGAGATCATAAGAAAGATACAATCCTTGGTCGCAGCCCACGATAATCCCAGTTCTGTTATAAAGTTTGACGCTAAAGATACCCCTATCATCGCCTGGATTATTTAGAGGATAGAAATGTGCCCCTCCGTCAGTTGACCTGAAGAGGTACGTATCGGCTCCGATAAACATTACGCTTGTATTATATTGATCGTAGGCTATCACTTGAGGGCACATCCCTATTCCAGGGGTAAAGACTGACCCCAGCCCTATAGATGTAAGATTCACTAGAGAGAATGATGTTCCACCGTCATTTGAATAAAACAAGGTGTCCATGGGATAGGCGAAAAACACTAACCAAATAATATTAGCGTTGCTTGGATCAACTACAATCATCGAAAGCGACGCAAAATTTTCACTATTATTCCAAACCTCCACGAAGCTTGCGCCATAATCAGTAGATTTAAATATCTCGAATATTCCATGTGAATTCCCACCAACGTAAATTACCTTCCCTCCTTCAACAAATGCAGCTGCTGTTATATACAAGTCAGGGAATGTATAGACAACTTGCCAGGTCGATCCAAAATCGTACGATTTAATGATTGAAGAAGAGGTAACTTCATAGAGAGTAGAATTATGATAATAGAAAACATCTCCACTGGAATTGTAGGTTTCTTGCCATGTGGAGCCACCGTTTATCGTCTTAAATGTGGAAAAACCCTCATCTCCAGTTGTTCGATTTCCCAAAGAAACAACAACTACATTTGGGTTCATTGGGTCCTCTGCGACAGCGAGTATATCACTGCTCGGAAGATTCCCATTTGCGCTCTGCCAGGTCTTACCGAAATTGTGTGACACAAAAAGTCCTCCAAACGCAAGGGGGAAGTCGCTAGGCGAGCCACTAGAACCGATGTACATTATATTAGGATAATTGACACTGTAATTGAAAACAGATGTAGCACCTGCCCCCACGAAATAGGGAAATCTATCGGACCGGTTGATATCTTTAGGACCTAGGTTAATCCAGGATGGACCTCCGGAAATATTGGCTGCAGCCTGATTAGATAATGGCATACCGTCTATTATCGTTTGGTCTATCGTTATTTCCGTATTATAGATGGAATTAGATATTGATTTGAAGACAAGGTAGTATATAGGGGTAATAGCACTGAAAATCCTAAAAAATCCAATGCCATTGATCTGCGCAATATCGTCATTCAGATAGTTCAATGAAAAATTAACATCTTGGCTGGCTATGCCGTTTTCTATTTTATAAAGAGTAAGGACATGGCTGTTGAATGAAATTATTTGGCTAAGATTATTGAAGCTAGTGGTATTTGATGCAAAAACGGGAATTGACACAAAGTTTCCATTCCCAGCAACAGCACCTCCTAGGCTAATGGTAATTCCTCTTATAGTCATATGAAGTGGAGAATAATCGTATCCGAAGATAGATCCATTGTTATTATATGGGGTTTGGCCGTTTGAATTCGACCAGAAATTACCTGAAATTCCCTCATACCCCATTATGTTTATACCAGATGAATTTGAAATGTTCCAGAAATCCAAGGAATTTGAGTAAGCATTATCGGTGCATGCAAAATAGTTATCATAAATAAGGTCATCAGGGGAAGAATAAATTTGGATTCCGCTCTTATCTCCATAGACAACGTTAGAACGTATTGTATTGTTGGGAGCATTCGAAATTGACATGCCAATACCAGAATTCTTTATGTAATTTCCCTCTATAACGTTTCCAAAATTGTCATTGAAGCTCTCTGATATTCCGGCATTTGAAATGTTGTATATTGTGTTTGAGTCTACGGTACTATTAATGACGGAACTAGTAGAGCCATCCAGAATTATCCCATATGAGTCATTATATATTGTGTTAGACGCAACGTTAATATTAGAACCACCTTCAATGACAATTGCTTGATTGACATTAAAAACCGTATTCATTGCGACAGTATCATTATGTCCAAAAGAAACAAGGATGCTCTGAAGGGGACAATTTGTGAAGGTATTGTTTACTATGGTAGTATTGTTCATTTTGTATATCCAAATTGAGTCCCCGCTGGCATAATTACCTGTGTTATTATAATAATAATCATCGTGACCCTTCCATGATTGGAACATATAGTTATTGTCTTCCCCTATGAGACTATTAGATATGAAATAGCTATCATTCACCTCATAAGTGAAAAATGGACGATCGCCCGAGATGCCAGTTAATTCTATTTCGTTAAAGAATAGATCTGCAGAATCCGATGCACTTATCCCTGCTGAAGTATTAGAAATCCTATCTTTGCTGACAGTTATATTATACGAATCGAATATTTCTAGAAATGTGGATACTCCTACTGCCTCGCCATTCTGGGCCCTCCTTATTGGTTGGGGGTAGGGAGAAAAAACTGTGACATTTTCAATTGTGATATTCGAATCTCCTTGCAAGTAAATACCGGTTTCGGTAGTGGTTGAATTTACAGGTAAAATTGCCATATATATGCTAATATTTCTGATTATCAGGTACAACGATGTTGATAGGATAGATATTGAGGTTTCTCCATAATTAAAGATGTTAAGATTCTCTATAGAATAAGGATTAATTGCAGTACCGTTCCCCCCACTTATATAAGGACTTGATGTAAGTTCATTATTACCCGAAATTTGGATTGATATATTGGAGTACCCTGGCGGTATTTGTGAGGTGGCAACAGGAACTTCATTGCTAGTCCCAGAAATTTCAATCAAATTTTGATGCAAGCTTGAAATTTTTTGAGATGAAGAGATCGCAGAAATTGAAAAATTAACGAACATTAGAGCTAGAATGAGAACTATTGAGACAATTTTTATAAAATTTCCATAACGGTTTCCTGTTTTGAGGTGAATTGACATTTTTTCACCTTTTGATTAATTTAATTGTTTCGCTCATATATATGAGTTACTATTCCGAGGCTCTCGACTTGAGTTACTTACATTTCTTATGTGATTACTTTTTCATTCATTTCTAATATCCGTTCAAAATCGTGGCTTCCATATTATATCTGCAACAGGGTCAGCAATTCTAATATGCTCAACGGTTCTTCAGCGGCTCCTATGCCTACACAGTCTTGATCACTTTATCAGATGGCAAAATTTAGAATTACCCTGGGTTAAGCACTGCCTGTGTTTGAAGCCCAGGACCATTTATCTATTTTTAAATGCTGGTCAATCGGGCGCTTTATAGGGCCATAAAGGTATGAAGGGTACGGATTGCCTTAAATGGGCCGGTAATTGTGTCTGGAGAGAATTTGCTTGCATCCACTGCATCGCCGTATTGCCTTATGTGATAAAACGCAAAGAGTGCCTCCAGCAAGTCCATTCTGGTCTCATCAACAACGGTAAACAACCTGCGGTACCAGAACATGGCGTTTCCACTGTTGATTGCCTTGGTTGTCCAGCTCAGCTCCGTCATGTGAAAACTGCCGACCTCGCCCCCATCCACATATAGTTTCCTAATCACATGAAGTCTGTGTTCGCCAAACGCCTCCGTCTTATTAGACAAATCTGGATTCTTGAGATCTAAGATATGCCCGTTTAGCGAAAAGGAACGGACCTCACTTGAAGAATCATCCAATTTCTTGTTGCCCGACTTAGTTCCCCGCCTATCTCATCCCAACTTGGGTTGAGCAGCGGGTAGCGCCTGCCGTCAAAAGACACTACAGGGAAACTAATCGTAGGGGAATAAATGGACATTTCTGCGAATTCAAAGCCTGCCGTATGATGCAATCTCTTTGTGCGAGGGATCATTATGTAATGAGTGAGGAAGAATATTTCGTCTTATAAGTGATCGGTAGGGGATCTAGGTTTACTTTTGCAGAGTTGGGGGCATTTCCCTGTAGCTGCCCGGACAGCAGGTCCTGGGTCGGGTCTTTTAGGAGCTCGGCTGAAATCGAGCACACAGCCCCAATATATTCCTGAGTACGATGTTGATACGGCTAGCAGGAGACTTTTATGCCAAAGCGGTATGAGACAGTCCTACCATTGCCCTCCATGCTATAAGTTGTAAATACGTCCCTGAAAGCTTCAACGTACTGACCCACAAAGGCCTTGTCTGATCTATAGTACAGAAACATGACGAATCATTGAAATGTGAGAATATAAACTTTGTTAACCTCATCCTAATAGGGCAGAAGAGAAACTGCATGGTAATCATTTCGACTTTCGTAAACCAGGACGGAAAGGCCCTTTGAAAACATACTAATCATGCCGTTTGTGGATTACATAATAGAAGAGCTGGTGAAGTAGCCCATGCAGTCCTACTGACACGAGTTGTCAGGTATTCTGAAAGACAACAGCAAGCATCCAGAGATTAAGTTAGAAGGAAGGGAAGATTTTCTGCAGAGAGATCACACCGTGCCTCTAAAATTATCTACAAATAAAAGGAGTCCAACGAATTGGAGTTAACCAAGATTACGAGTCTACAGGGGGACGAATATGCGGAGTACCGGAACTAAGACGACTTTAAAAAACTGGGTTCTGCACCTGAACTTAAGGGATGAAAAAGGAAAGGTCGGATTGGAAAGAGGCCTAATGAATTTAAAGCATAAACCGACAACGGGAAAAGAGCTAAAGAATAGGTCTAAGATCCTGCCAATCTTATGGTAATCATAAGGATGGTTAGCTATTATTCATTTATTTGTTAACAACATTTCGACATGAAGACCACGAGGCAAAGGATAGAACGTTTCGTTATTATATTCCATCCCACATATTCTCTATGTGGCGGAATGGCAATAGAACCTCCTAACAATTCTATGTACATTGAATGCATGATAGAAAATATTCCATTTAAAGTATGAAACGTTTGTAAAATTCTTAATGTGCCTGAGGGCCAATCTAAGAATTCGATATTCCCATTTACGGAGGAGAACCTGAGGAAATTAGTCTAGGAAAAAATTGAAGAAGCCCAAAAGTTACTAAAAATTAGTTCCTAACTATACGATTTCAAGGCGTGGTATTTTAAAATTATAGCGGGCCCGCCGGGATTTGAACCCGGATCAGAGGCTCCGGAGGCCTCTGTGATATCCTGATTACACTACGGGCCCTAACTTTCGAACTTTATTGCTTTCGTAGCTATTAAAAAGAGTCCCACCGAAAATATTACTAGTATCACTATCATGGGAAGTGACATAGAAATGTTATCGTAGATGAGTACGTAATTCAATGCGTTGACGAAGTAAGTAAGCGGCAAGAATTGAGAAATAAATCTCACGATGGAGGGTGAAAATTGAAGAGGGAAGAAAACACCCGATAGGAACATCATCGGGAAGAGGATTAAATTTCCAACTATTGATACGGTCTCTTCATTCTGTGATACCATTCCAGCTATGGCTCCGAGCGCGATAAACATTAGATTGCCAGAAACTACAATTATTAACATGAGAAGAATGTTTATAACATTATAATAAAGCACAGCACCAAACAGCAAAAACGCTATAATTATAATCAGAGCATCTGCAAGTAGATTAAACAGGAGATTGAATACGGAGGATGCAATTATCCATTCTCCCTTGCTTAATCCTGCAATTTTGAATTGCCTGAAGATTTTCTCCCTCCTATAATTTGGAACCTGATATAACATGCTGAACATCGAACTTATTATGGTAAAACCAATGAGTCCTGGAATATAATAATTCAATGTTTTAGATGAGACACCACTGTAATCATATGTCATAATACCATATTGCAGGTCACTTCCTTTTATCCTGCCTAAAAAAGCCTGCATGACTGCATTAATTATACCATTATATTGACCTGAAACCTGGGGGTTGGAATTGGAATATAGATATATTGTTACTTTTTGATTTGTTATAATATTATTAGAGAAATTAGACGGGATTACCATTACCATACTCTGTGGATGATTATTTAGATAAGTTTGTATATCAGAAATATTTGCGTACTGTATCTTAAAGGAACCTGACATATTCAATGCCTCAATAAATGCACTTGAGAGAGTACTTTGATCATGATTTATTATCACGAGATTTTGGGGTGCGATGGAATTTCCTCCAAAGAGGAAGCCGAACATAATGATTAATATGATTGGAAATAAAATTTGGAAGAAGACTCCACTCCTGCTCCTTAGGTATGCCTTTGCATGGAGTACGAAATAAGCGATTATGTTATTTCCTTTCATGTAATCTCCTCCGTAACTTTGAGGAATACGTCTTCCAAATTCTCTCTTCTTATTACAAAGTCGTCAAAAGGGATTCCCATTTCATTGATCTTGGTAAGAATCTCAACTGCTTCCTTTGGGTCGTTCAGGCTTATTATAAAATAACCATCCTCATTTCTGTTAGTTAAGTTAAGTTTTTTGAGGGCTTCCTCTAAATATTTACCGCCTTTGATGTAAAGAAGATCCTTTCCACGGTGCCTCTGTATCAATTCCTTTGGCGATCCCCTATCCACTATTTGACCCCTGTTCATTATGGCCACATCGTCTGCCAGTAGCTCTGCCTCCTCCAGATAGTGAGAAGTCAGTAGAATGCTTCTGTTATCCCTCTTGAGATTGTTGATAATATTCCAAATATTTCTTCTTGACTTAGGATCCAGGCCTGCTGTTGGCTCATCTAAAAATATAACTTCTGGATCGTTTATCAGGGAAAGGGCAAGACCAAGTTTCTGTTTCTGTCCGCCCGAAAGCTTCATGAAAGGCACGTTCGCCCTATCCTCCAGTTCCACAGTTTCCAGAAGGTCTAGAGGATTTACAGTTCTTTGAAAGAGTCTTGAATAGAATTCTATGGCCTCTCTGGGAGTTGAGTTTGGAACAAATGTAAAATCTTGGGGCAAAATACCTATTTTCTTGTAAAGTTGCTTCGAATTTTCAGGATCAATGCCAAGGACAGTTACTTCACCTGAGGTTCTTTCCCTCAGGCCCTCGAGTATTTCGACTGTAGTGGTTTTACCAGCTCCATTGGGTCCTAATAGAGAAAATACTTTACCCTCACCTATTTCAAACGATATTCCGTCTACAGCCACAAAATCTCCATATTTTTTGACAAGATTTCTTACTTTGACAGGAGGATCATTCATTGTTCTGAAAATGAAATCATGTAGAAATAGTATTAGCATTTATATGACATAATACCGAGATTTGTATGATCACCTCGATATATTTAATTAAATTCATTATTTGAAAATGGATGAACTTTAAAATATTCGGAATTCATAATTTGTCTAATGGAAGAAAAGGCTGCCAGAAGAACAAGATTTGCCATGTATGCGAACCAGCTGATTGGAAGCCTTGGGTCAGGACTAGCTTCCCCTTTTATACCATATTATGCAGCCTTTTTGAATTTTAACTCGGAGGAAATAGGGTTTGTTCAGGCAATTTCTAATTTTGTACCTAATTCATTTCAATACATATGGGGGAGATTGTCAGATCTCGTACAGAAAAGGATAATATTCGTAATTTTAGGAGGATTAATAAGCTATCTAATGTTTTCTGCGTTTATATTCACACACTCCTTTTTATATTTCATCTTGGCTCTCTCAGTTCAGTCTTTATTTAGTGCCATGGTTCCACCAGCATGGAATGCTATGATAGGAGAAGTAAGTTCAAAAAATAATAAAGGAATATTCATAGCAAATCTATCATTTTATTCCAATGTAGCCAGCCTCATTTCTTTGGTATTTTTCACTTTATATGCATATAAGAATGTTAGTATGAGTTTCCTTGTTTTTTATTATTCCTTCTATTCAGCAACGGTATTGGGAACAGTATCATCATTAGTGCTACTGTATGCCTCCGAGCCTTCCAGAAGAAAAAATACTGCCGAAAGAGAAGAATTTAAAATAAATCCAAAATTCTATAAGTTTTCATGGGCCGTTACCATATACAATTTTTTCATGTCACTGTCATGGCCCCTATTTTATATAACTACAGTGGACATCATCAAAGCCAATGTTTTCGAAGTAGGAATGATAAACCTAATTTCCGTCCTTTTCACAATAATCTTCCTTAGGTACTTTGGTAAATTGACGGATAAGATTGGGACAAAAAGATTCATGATCCTCTCAAGGATAATATTTTTCCCTGTTCCCATATTGTACGGTATATCTACTAGTATTTACGAACTATATTTTGTGAATGCTTTAACTGGTGTTGGCACGGCCATGACCAATGTTTCATTCACAGCTTACCTTGTGGAGAATACAACCATGGAAACAAGGGGAAGGGCCACAGGTATCTACAGCGCAATGGTGGGTACAGTGACATTTTTTGGATCCATTTTAGGTGGTTACACAGCACAGATATTAACCGGAACATTTTCATTGTTTACCGCTCTACTTACTGTTTATATTCTCTCAACATTAGGAAGGGCAGGCAGTATAACATTTTTCCTAAAATTGGATTGAATTGCAGAAAAAATTTAACATGGAGAAGAATACTCCATGGGATGAGATATGAGTTTGAATGATCTAAGGGCGCAAATAAAAAAGGAACTGTCCATTGAGGATGAAAATTCTGGAGTTTTTGCCGGAGAATGGTTACAGAATCCTAAAGGGAAGAAGATTAAAGTATACAGTCCAATAGATGGCCAGTATATCGCGACCGCCTTGGGAGGAGGCAGAGAGGAGTATGAGAGAGTCGTAAGGCAGATGGAAGAAGCCTATAAGCAATGGGTTAAGATAACTCCGCCAAAAAGGGGGGAACTGATTAGACTCATTGGAAATGAATTAAGGGCAAACAAAGAAAAACTAGGGAGGATAGTTTCATTGGAGACAGGTAAAACAGTTGTAGAAGGAGAAGGAGAAATACAAGAGATGATAGATATAGCAGACTTCGCAGTCGGACTATCAAGACAATTGTATGGATACACCATGGCCAGTGAAAGGTTTGAACACAGGATGTATGATCAGTACCTCCCACTCGGAACGATCGCTGTTATAACCTCATTTAACTTCCCATCTTCAGTATGGTCCTGGAATTCATTCATTGCAGCAGTTGTTGGAGATGTAGTCATATGGAAACCTTCATCGAAGGCTCCATTGACGGCAATTGCTGTCATGAAAATCATAACTGAGACCATAAGGAAAGCCGGTTACCCACAGATATTCTCATTAATAGTTGGGGGAGGCTCAGAGATAGGCGATCTTATAACCAATGACAGCAGAGTAAAGTTAGTATCCTTTACCGGTTCAGTGGAGTCCGGAAGAAAGGTAAATGAAGCTGTCTCGAAGAGATTCGGAAAGGTTATTCTTGAACTCGGAGGGAACAATGGAGCAATTGTAACATCTAAAGCAGATCTCAACGTAGCCCTTAAGGGTGTGACATTTGGGGCTCTTGCTACTTCTGGACAAAGGTGCACAACCACCAGGAGATTAATCGTGCAGGACAGTATATACGATGAATTCGTGAGGAGACTCATAGCTACATATGAGAAAGTTAAGATAGGGAATCCATTAGAGGATGGGGTTCTAGTAGGGCCTCTAATTGATGAAGAGGCGGTGAAGAATTTTGAAAAGGCGCTTGAAGACGCTAAAAAACAAGGTGGAAAGATATTATATGGAGGAGAGAGGCTTAAAATAAATGGCTATGAGAATGGATTTTATGTGAGGCCAGCAATAGTCGAAATGCCATCGGTGACACCCATAACCTGTCAGGAAACATTTGCACCAATCTTATATGTTTTCAAATTCAGCACATTGGAGGAAGCAATAAAGATACACAATGCTGTCCCCCAGGGACTCTCCTCCGCCATCTTTACCACTGATCTCAGAGAGGAAGAAATTTTCCTAAGTGCCAATGGAAGTGATTGTGGCTTGGCGAATGTGAATACAGCCACTGCTGGGGCAGAGATCGGTGGAGCTTTTGGTGGAGAAAAGGACACGGGCGGAGGAAGAGAGAGTGGTTCAGATGCCTGGAAGAACTATTGCAGAAAGCAGACTGTCACCATAAATTGGGGTAAAGATATTCCTCTGGCCCAAGGAGTAAAATTTGAAATTAAATAAGAATTAATTTTTTTATAGGAATATTTTTTTATTATTCTATTATAGCCATTCATGCCTGAAGTTTCCATTATTATGGGCAGCAAAAACGATTACGAATACATGAAATCTGCTGAGGAGATACTTGAAAAATTCAACATATCATTTGAAAGGAGGGTAGTCTCGGCCCACAGAACACCAGAATTCATGATGGAGTTTGCTAAAGATGCGAGAAAGAGGGGAATAAAGGTAATAATAGCAGCGGCAGGAGGAGCTGCACACCTGCCTGGCATGACCGCATCACTAACAACACTTCCTGTGATCGGGGTTCCGATACCAAGTAAAAATCTCATGGGAGTGGATTCCCTTTTGTCCATAGTTCAGATGCCATATGGGGTCCCAGTTGCAACGGTTGCCATAGATGGCGCTAAAAATGCTGCTCTATTGGCAACCAGGATACTTTCATTATGCAATCCGGAATTGGAGAAGAGACTGGAGGAATTCAGAGAGGAAATCAAAAATGACGTGCTCAAAACTTCCTTGTAATACTAGGATAGGAATAATTGGAGCTGGACAACTTGGTCTGATGCTATTTCAGCAAGGTATTAGAATGGGTTTCAAATTTAACGTTCTTGGGCGAGAGGATGAACCACTCTGCAAATATACTTATTGTTTTAATCCTGAGAGGTATGAAGAATTTGTAGACCAGTCAGACATAGTAACATACGAGTTTGAGCACGCCATCGGAGAGGCCATGGAATATGCTGATAAAAATAGGAAACTTAGACCGAATCTGTTTTCAGTGAAGCTAAAAAGGGAAAGAGAAAAGGAACTCGTTTATCTCAAAAAAATAGGAGCCCCTCTGCCTGAGTTTGAAGTTGCTTCGGATGGTAAGGAAGCGCTAGAACTTGTAGCCAGCAGATTTAACGGTAAGGCAGTAATCAAGAAATCCGTAGGGGGATATGACGGAAAGGGCCAATACTTCGTTAGAAAAGATATAGAGAAGTACAAATTTCTGGAAAATGATAATTCAAGGTTCGTAGTAGTGGAATATGTTGACTTCGATTATGAAGCATCCATTATTGCCGCAAGCAATGGTAAGGACTTTGCTTTTTTCCCCCCTTCATATAATCTAAATCGCAAAGGGATCTTGATTTTAAATTATGGTTCTATAAAATTACCAGATGCCACTGGAATTGCCAAGAATATAATGAGGTCATTGGAGTACACCGGTACAATAGGAATTGAACTTTTCGTGAGAAAGGGACAAACACTTATTAATGAAATCTCCCCAAGGGTGCATAATTCAGGTCATTATACACTGGATGCCTGCAACCATTCGCAATTTGAATTGCATCTAAAGGCGATTGCAGGCATGGAATTGAATGAACCGAAATGTTCAGAATATTTCGGAATGGTAAATATCCTCGGTCTCAGCCAGGTAAACCAAGAATTAGATAGCATAGGAAAAATTTTCATGTACAGTAAGGAGGGAAATACCCCCAGAAGAAAAGTTGGCCATATAAACTTCACAGGAAAAAGTTTAGAGGATGTAAAATTGAAGTCTGCATTTTTAGTGAATCAACTTTACGGTTCCCTGGAGGATTTAGAAAATAAATTATGATTTTAACCATTTATTCAGAGATAAGTAACTTTTTATAAAGCCCTTCCCTCTCTGCTATTTTAGCTGTTACCAAATCCAGCTTTTCCTTTACAAGGTCTGCCTTAATAGTACTGAATGTTGGCGGCTCAAATTCCATAAGGCCTTTACCTTCTTTCAGTGCATTTCCGATAATCTTGTATGAATCCTTCCATGTTTTTCCTTCGTGAATAAGCATAGCGGCATTATGCGTCGCATAGATTGAATTGCTAAGCTTGATTTTATCCTCCCTAATTTTAATCCTGGATAACATATCAAAGAAGGCTTGCATAAGCTTAGGCACCAATTCTAAACTTTCGATTGCACCCCATTTCAGGATTTGGAATTCTCTGTGATACCATGAACCCTTTCCAATAAGAGCCTGGCTGGTCATAACCCCAAGAGAATTTATCTTTATCGCATACCCTATGAACATTTCAAGAAAATCTGGATTTTTCTTGTTGGGCATAAGAGAGCTGCCAGTTACGTATTCCTCAGGCAATTCTATAAATCCGGATTCTCCAGACCATAGAATCAAATCCTGGGCAATCCTTGAATTGAATAGGGTGATATTGGAAAGGACCTGAATAACCCTTAGTTCATCAAAACCACGTAAATTTGCTAGTAAGAGAGGGTTTTTGTTGGAGTCCTTTAGTCCCAGTAGATTTGAAAACTTGCACAGATCAAATGAAGACAGGGAGCCAAAGCCAGAACCGTACCCCATCACCGGTACAGAGAGGTAATCTATCATTTTATCTAGTTCATCCAGAATTTCGAAATTGAACGAAAGCACCATATCCATATAGCTGCGTAATTTTATGGGCATGGCATCTCTATAATGGGTAAGCCCAGGAATAGTCGGATTAATTTTTAAATTCTCAGACAACTTCAAAATACCTTCAAGTATGATTTTTTCCAAATTAAGAAGACCATCGATTACGTAAAGTCTAAGGTCACTGTGTATCTGTTCATTTCTGGAGAGCAGTATTCTCAAATATTCACCCGAATCCTTCGAAATTTTAGATATTGCATCCTCAACATATGAATGTATGTCTTCGTATCCTTGCAAAGAAGCAATTCCTTTAGAATATAGTTCCTGGATAGCTCTTATGATAGAATTCTTAATTTCGACATTTTCAATCAAAGGGTCTATGGACTCATGATAGGCAATCAAATTCAACAATTCATACTTGAACATTAGGAAGTCATATTTTGAATCATCGCCGATCATAAGATCAAGGGCCTTCTTTTCTTTTCCGTTAGCAAGCCCATTCTCCCATAATTTATACATGTAAAAAACAGATCAATATAACTTATAAATAAAACGGACAGAATTAATCATTTCAAATATAATTTGATATAATCTGGCAAATTTACATCTTTTTCAGTCTGTGGCTCACCCTTTATGACCTTTAATGGAATGATCCCTTCCCATATCTTATCATCGGAATAATTCATTCCGAATCCTTTTCTGATTTTTACGGAAAAGTTAATGATTTCAAGTTTAAAGACCGCAACCTTCGAGAGTTCCTCGTGGGAAGGGTGAATTGAATCATCCCATCTACCAGGTATGATGCGTTCGGTTAATTCCCTGAAAACATTCAACTTTTCATTTTCATCCTTTATTTCAACCGCTTTCCCATAGATTATGGCAGATCGATAATTGACAGAATTGTTGGCTACTCTTGAGCTTAGAACTATCCCATCTATTAATAGTACAGTAAATGTTATCACATTCTCAGAATTAAGTATACTATACATTCTGCTCTCTGGGGAGCAGTGTAAATAGACATCTTTTCCATGATTGATGTAATTCATTGGAATTGTGTAAGCTACATCATTTTCGGAAAAAGAAACAGTTGATATGAATGTTGAATTCAGTATCCCTATCAAATCTTCCTCCTTGTAACTCGCGCGGTTGGCATACCTTCTGACTTTGTAGTTTATCTTTGGGTCCTTCACAATATTTAATTGTGAACTTATACTATATCCTTTTCCTGGCAATATCTAAATCTCAGGTCTTCCAATATGTTGCGGAAGGTAATATAGGCATCAAATGGAGACCCATAGGGATTGAAATAATTATGTACAATCATATCCGGTGAGCTCCCAAGCGACATATAATAAAGATGGTCTGATGTGGACAAAGAACCAAATATATCAGGAGGTACACAATCTTTAAGTTTTTTCAAGGCTTCAAAGGCATCCCTCTGCAATTCATTTCCAGTCCATGCACTTAGGTCCCTTGGGATGTCGGCCCAGGAAATGTAATCCGGTACCGATATTGTACCTTTAGACTCAAGTTTTAATGATGCATCCCCTATGGTCGTAAATTCCAGACCGAATTCTGGACCTCTCTGAATAACAGTTTTAAAAAATTCAAAAATTCCCGTTTCCTTCCTTTGGTGTTCCCCAAAAGTTTCGAAATCCATGAAGAGATTTATAACCTCCCCAGGTGCTTTTGAAAGCCATTCCAAATACTTGTCTGCGTATAGAGGGTATTCATTCCAGGAAGTATTGGAAAATCTGAAGGAGATATCGTCGCTCAGTGGATAATTCCTCAAGAACAAATTATGTCCGTTAACTGAGCTATATTTATAGTTTGGATTATATATGGAAACCAAGGAATCAGTTCCTTCCGTGAGTATATTCTTTATGCCAATATCCTTTACTTCAAAATCAACTTTATCACTGTATATCATCTCTGTATTCCTGAATGTCACGATATTCCTTTTGTATATCTCTTTCTTCACTTCCATATCTTTCTTTACCTCATTCACAAATAACTCTGGTTCCCATATAGAAGAAAGACTGTGATAATAGGTTTCTGCAACCATTTCACCAGAAGTTTCATGCAGATAGTCATTAAGATGATCAAAAACATCTACCCTATATTCAAGAAGCTGTTCTAGGAGGATACCCGAAAAGGATAACGAAATAGGTACATTCAATTCTGTTAAAAGTTCCAGTAACGGTGTATAGGAATTATCGGATATTCTATCCAGCAGCTCCCTATTTCTTTCCGTCCAGAAATAGTCCCTTTTATGTCTAATATCCTGATAGCGAAAATCTCTAAGCCTCCTTGGTTGGTGTGCCTCTAAAAATATGCATATATATTTCATAATGATGCATAAACCTCCAGAGTTTTTAAAGCAGCATTTTCCCATGTAAATCTGGAAGCCTCAACTTTTCCAAGGATTCCCATGGTCTCCCTTAATTTTTGATATTTTGCTAGGGCCATCACGTAACTACTCATCTTGTCAGTGTCCCAGAAATCCGCTTTCAATACATTCCCCAATGCCTCTCCAACACCAGTGGTCTTGCTTATGATCACCGGAGTACCAGATGACATGGCTTCAATCACAGTCATTCCGAATGGTTCTGAAACAGCAGGCAAGATAAATACATCTGAGCTAATATAGAATTTTATGGCCTCTGAATCGCTCACGAATCCGTGGAATATAACATTCTTGAGATCTTTGGTCCTGGCAAAGGACTGAAGTTCATTTAACTGATCCCCAGTTCCTGCTACTATGAAGTTAAGATCATTCATGTATTCGGAAACTTTAGCAGCAATCTCAAGGAAAAATTTTGCACCCTTCTGTGGGGTCACTCTACCAAAATACAATATCTTCTTTTTTAAATCATAAGTCCTGTTGTACATTGAATAGATTTGACTCTTGACTCCGTTATGAATGACTTGAATCTTTCCTGGATCAATTCCAAAATTCCTAACTATAATATCCTTGGTGTAATGTGAAACTGCGATTATCTTGTCTGCAGCTATCATCCCCTCTTTTTCCAGTTTCAGTATCCTCGGCTGTGGATTAAACCCGCCGGACCTATCATATTCTGTGCTGTGAACTGTCATGACAAGTTTCTTTCCATACTTATATTTCAAATAAATACCCGCTGGGACTGTAATCCAGTCGTGAATGTGGTAAATTTCATGGGATGGACTAACGGAAGTTTTCAAAACTTCATTATATTCCATTACATTATAATAAAAATCATTATTTCTGTTGTAGGGCGATCCCATGGGATTATAATCCACCATTACTACTTTGAAAGGATAGTTCAGCTTGTTTTCACTAAATTTCGGTATGTAAAGAGTGAGATTCAATGAACTTGAAAGGGCAGAAAAGAGATTGTACGTGTGTATCCCAAGTCCTCCTGAGAAAAAAGGGGGTAGCTCCCATCCCAGAACTCCAATATCCTTCAAACTTTCAGATCCTCCTTGAAGGCTCTGATAATTTCCCCATAACTCCATGCCTGAGCATAGGATCCCCTTGGAATTCCTGGAAGGTAGCCATCGAAGATTTCAGGTATATATTGCATGTTTAACACAGGAGAGAAATAAGCTGCAAGGTCTCCTGGCTTGGAACCATTTCTCACCATGCTTGTTATATATGGCCCAATAAGCCAAGGCCACACTGAGCCATTATGATAAGCTGCATCCCTATCACACTGGTTGCCCATGTATATTCCCTTGAACTGCGGAAATTCTGGGGAAAGAGTACGTAGACCATAGGGAGTCAATAGTTTTTCTGCCATCCAGATAAATGGTTTCAGGTTGCCTAGATACTCATATGGGAGATATGAAGCGATGAGGAAGTTTGGTCTTATGGAAAAGTCATCTTCCCCTACAACATCCTTTATCCTATTTCCCCTGACAAACGTATTGGTGAAGTGTTCCTCAAACCCCGCCATGAGGTTGGCGTACTCCTCTGGCATTTTCTGATTTATTTTAATGAGGAATTCCTGGAAAATTTTAAGAGAATTATACCAGAGTGCATTTACCTCAATAGGTTTCCCCTCCCTTGGAGTGATGAACTTTCCGTCGCAATTTCCATCCATCCATGTTCTGCCTGGAGGAGAATAAACGAAGTATCCATCCAGTTTGATACCTTCATATCCTGCAATATAATTATCAAGAATTTTTCTTATGTATTCTATGACTGTATAAAGGAATGGGGAATCATTGGTATAGTCCATATACTTCTTTACAGAGTAGATGAACCATAAAGGAGAGTCTGATGGATATAGGTCACCGTTCCACTTACTTGGTATTTTACCCTCAGGATATCGTCGCATCCAGTTTATTAGAATTTCTTTTGCTGTCTGAAAAAGTCCCCTAACAAGAACCAATCCAGGAAGGGATATGAAGGTATCCCGGGACCAATAATCAAACCATGGAAATCCGGCTATTATATTATTGTTATTGACAAATAGATCAGCTCCATCCCAAATATGTTTTGGTATTAACCTTGGTTTTCCTCCCAATTCAGATGGTCTGTCACCTATACTGATGCCAGAGCCGGCCCAAAATTCCAGTTCAATGTTATGAATGTCTTTGAATAAAAAATACCCAGGAGAATAGAGATTTTCTTTGCTATCATAACCTCTCTCCTCATCTTCAACATAATGAAAATTGTAATAGCTCACAGCATCAGGGACAAAATTCTGAGGACGGTTGGAGCGAATTTCTAGGTTTTTTCTTCTAAAATAAATAATATCTTCTGATATGGATACTCCAATTTCTCCTTTAGTTTCTAAATTAAGTTCCTGCGCCTCCCTCATCTGCATTAGTGGAATAACTTTCAGATCTGCTTCATCATTACCAATGAATTCATATTTCACAACCAGATTGTTCTGATTCTTACTCAACTTTATACTCTTCTTCAGAATAGATGTGCCTATATTATAATAAATTTCAAAGCTATCGTTCTTTCTTATTTGGGATATCAGCTTGTAGCCCTCTGGATGAATAACATTACCAAAATCATTGGTATCGAGTTGGTATTCCCTATTATTGACATATAATACATCCCAGAGCTTTCCCAGGAGATTGTATCTCTTATCAAGCAATATACTAAAAAGAGAATCCCATCTGGAGGTATTTGTCAATGAGTCGGTGGAAATGGAGTAAGTTCCAAAATTATTGGCCATAATCCATTTGCCCCAGAACTTTTCTCTAAGGGTAAAAGATGCCACAAGATGTTTATATATGTGCTATAATTAAAGTTATGGTACGTTTCCTCCCATTGGGAAATGGGAGATTGCTAGTCAACTTCGACAGCGATATGAATCTTGTCGATTTCTATTATTCTCAAACACAATCGGAAAATCACGGAGGTCATCCATTTAAAACCGGAATAATGATAAGCTCTAAATTTCAATGGATTAGAAGTGAAAATATAATAGACTATGACTACATGGATCACACCGCTATAGGAAGGGTTTATTCTAGGTTGGATGACATAGGAGTTACATTGTATAACTTTGTTTATCCATATAATGACTTCTTCATTAGGAGAATTGAGCTCAATAACCTTTCAAATCAGAAAAAAGATATTAAACTATTTTTTCACCAGAATTTCAATATTTATGGCAACAACATAGGGGATACAGCGCTTTATGACCCTGAGACAAACTCAGTTATCCATTATAAGGGCAGACGATATTTCCTAGCCTCCACCATAGATAGTAAAAATTCTGGAATGAATGCATATGCCATAGGTGTCAAAGATTTTGGAGGTCTTGAAGGAACATGGAAGGACGCTGAGGACGGTATTCTGTCACAGAATCCTGTAGCCATAGGATCGGTAGATTCTGTCATTGGCCACAAGTTGAGTATTTCCCCAGGGGAAAAGGAACAGTTGTATTATTACATTATATGTGGAAGGAGCGAAGAAGAGGTAAAATCATATAGAATGACATATGATGCTCTAAGATATTATGAAGAAAGGACTGCAAACTTTTGGAGAACATGGTCAAATAAAAGAAATTTTCAAATGGAAACAGGGGCAGTATCATTATTCAAAAGGTCCTTATTTATTATAAGAAGCCACATGAACCAGCTCGGTGCCATAGCGGCTTCAAGTGATTCAGATATTTTAAAGTCAAATAAGGACGGCTACTATTATGTGTGGCCCAGGGATGCATCAATGGCCGCATATGCTTTGATGAAATCAACACATTATGGTCCTGCAAGACTATTCTTCAATTTTGCCATGAATACGATGGAAAAAGAGGGCTATTTTTATCACAAATATAACATGAATGGAACGAAGGCCAGTTCATGGATTCCGAGGATCATTGATGGGAAAACCAATCTACCAATCCAACAGGACGAGACTGCACTGGTAATCTGGGCCCTATGGAACTATCATAAGTACGTAAATGACTTGGAATTTATATCGACAATATATGAAAATCTCATAAAGAAGAGTGCCAATTTTATATATAATTACTTTGAAAACGGCTTCCCCAAACCATCCTTCGATCTTTGGGAGGAGAGGTTTGGAATTCATTCTTTTACCATTGCAACGGTTTATGCAGCCTTAAAAGATGCAGCGAAATTCGCAGATACACTAGGCGAAAATACTGAATCGAATAAGTTTGAAGAACGGGCCGAACAGTTGAAGCGAAATTTCAATGAAAAATTCTATTCTGAAGAATTGGGCTATTTTGCCAGATCAATGATAAATGGAAAGCTAGATTTCACACCTGACGCATCAGTTCTCTTATTGCCCAGATTTGGATTGGTTGAATCCACTGATCCCAGGATGCTGCAAACAGCAGATGTAATTTCCAAAGAGCTTACAGTGCCTTTGATCGGTGGAATAGCAAGATACAAAGGAGATAATTATCAACGAGTTAAGGATGACCCGGCAGTGCCTGGGAATCCATGGATAATAACCACTTTGTGGCTTGCCGATTATCTTGATCAAATTGGGAATAAGGAGAAAGCATTAGAAAATATCAATTGGGTTATAAACCACGCACAGCCTTCAGGTGTATTTTCAGAGCAAATCAACCCTTACAATGGTCAACCTCAGTCCGTCTCTCCACTTGTCTGGAGTCATTCTGAATTTGTGATAACACTGCTAAATAGGATAAACAGGTAAGATTAGAGGCTAATTGTCGCATCACTTATCAATTCCAGAGTGCGTGAAAGATCAGGGGTCAGCTGTTCCATTATGCTCAATATGGCTATCTTCGCGCCGGTAGGCCTTATCATTGTAATCAATATGTGGAAGAATTCACTGAGTATCCCTAGGTCATTGTGTATTGCGAGACTGTTTGCACTATCTATTATTATCAGGGGGATTTTCGGAGTAGGCTTTTGCTTGTTTATTCTGTTCAAATACATTATTTTGATTATGAGAGTTTCCAGCATTGTTGGTGATTCAACAACTATTATGTTTGGGTCAGGCTTAATATCAAAGGAGTAAGTGGTACAATCTATGAAGTATATGTCCTCCATGGGTAGGCCCGCTGACTCAAAAATGTTTTTGAAAATAGAGCTAGGCACTGTTGCCGAAACATAAAAAATTATGCGATTTTGTTCTATTCCATAACTTATAAGGTCCAAAATTGTCTTTGTGTAAATATCTATACTCGATTTGACCAGAACAACATCATTTTCATCTAGAACTGTTTTTATACCTTCATTCTGTGCCATCAGTAAGTCACCTGCCAACCTTTAAGCAGAGGAGAAAGCATTATTCCTATGGGTGTCAAGTCCATAACGTACTCAGCTCTGGAGTGGGAAGTTCCACGCATTTTTATTATCTGGAGAGTCCTGAGTAGGTCACCCCTTCTTTTGAGGTTGCCCAGAAGGATAATTCCATCCGCAACAGCCTCCTCAACTCCGTACTGTGAATAACCCTTGGCATTAGGGAGAAGCTCAGATACCATCAGGGCTGTTGCTTCGAGCTTATTAACGCTCTCTTCAAATTTTAAAATAAAATCCCTAATCTTTTCTTCTGTAACGAGTCTATAACATATGGACGTAAGGGAGTCTATGACTACTCTTTTAACGTTATTTTGCTTCATAGTTTCATGAATGAAACCTATGAATTTGTTTATCTCTTCCATATCAAATTCCATATTAGTAAGACCGAGCTTTGAATAGATGTAAGGTATGTCAATAAGCATAATTTTGTTGGTGTCGAAATAATCTTCCTTAAAGAACTCAAAAGGAACCATGTTCTTCATGACTTTCGTACTTATTTCCGTTGCCGATATGTATAGACCTTTCTCCCCCTTTTCTGCACCATGTATGAGAAATTCTAAACTAAGAGTAGTCTTTCCTGTTCCACATGAGCCAGAGATCAAAACAGAATTACCCTTGGGGATGCCACCGTTCAAAAGACTATCCAATTCATCTATTCCAGTTTCGCATCTATCTTGTGACTCCACACTACCTAATCCATATTTCAGTATTTATTTATTTTTAGATAGTTTCCTATCATTATCTGTGATTACTGCCAGAAGATCAAGTTTAGTTTGTCCAGTTCCTTTATTCAAATTAAGCCATCTTTCCAGTTTCCTAACAATCTTGAGATTCTCCTTAAGGAGTTCCATCTGATCGACGTAGTCGTCTTCATCTATGTCTTCAAGAAGATTCAAAACCATCAATCTCATGGCATCATTAACTATTTTTGTCTCAATCTTTTTTATTTCAATTTCAAGTCCAGGAGAATAATTATCAAGCAAAGCCCCGAACACTGGATTGTCCACCTTTTCACCTGCCTTTTTAAGCAATAGAGCAAAGGTAGTTCTGTTACCTCCAGACTCAACCATTATGTCGTTGAAAATAAGAAGATCGTTGTCGGTTAGTTCGTTCTCTTTTTTTCTCTTCAGCAGGCTCAAGGGTCTCAATCTTAATTGCCTTATACATATATAACGTTGACGGTTTACTATTAAAGTAACCACATCCATAATATTTATTTCAGGAAATAATGATCTAATTATGGTTTCAAATGAATCAAGGTACGTTAGGGCAAAAATAATCAATTCTATTTCTAAAAACCCATACCTTATTTTCAGGGAAAATCCATTGATAGAATATTTTGTAGATGACGAAAGGTGCGATTCTATTTTGATATTAGATAATTCAATAAAGTTGATTGGGAGCAAGATAATTGACCCAAATTATGAAGAATATAATGGAGATGGAAGTTGTTCTTCAATTTCATTCAAGAATAGGGAATGCTTAAGTGATGATAGGCCTTTAATTGAAGCATTTTCCATACCCTTTGAAGATGAGGTAGAAAGGATCATAAAGAATTATATGGAAATGAGAGAGATAATAATTAATAGACTGCAAACTGGGGGTGTCGAACTTACCGAGAGGAAATTATCACAAGAACTTGCTGCATCTCTTGTTTCTGAAGGATTCAGGGTAACTAGATGGCCAATAATAGCATACGATGATGCTACAGCTGACTTAGTACATAAACCAGGTGATACAAAGATAAAGAATTTGGCTTATATAGAAGCAGTAGCATACAAGGACGGAATATCCCACATATTCTCAGAGACCATTTTCCTAAAAGAGGGAGAATACTCTAAAGATTACATAGAATTTCTAAAAGCAAAGGAATTCCTGAGGGAGAATTTTATCACCGGCGAAAATTCACAATATATTTACGAACATTTGAAGAATCTCAGGCATGAGAAGTTATATCTGACTCAGCCTTTATATCCATTTACTTCATGGGTACCTATGCCTGGTGATAATGTTACCATTAATTTCAGGACACCAACAGTATTTGATTTGTGGATAAATGGAGAAAATTATACCATCAGGAAAAAGTTTATTGCAATTTCAGGATATGAAAGCGCGATTATACTTTGAACTTATTAACTTTGAAAGAGGCGTATCCAACCCCTTCAGTCCCTCCAGCAATTTCTATTGAATTCGAAAGTCTTAGAAGCTCCACAATCCCATCGAAAGAAAGAAGAAGAGTGACGATTGGTCCAAAACCACAGGGGGTAAATTCCTCTGAATATACGTAATTATATAATGCTCTAATATCCCTATCAAGTATCGTCTTTGCTATTATGTTGTCATATCTCTTCAACTTATTATATGGAAGGTAATGATTAAGATCTGAACTTGCAATTATTGTGAAATCCCCTGGAAGTTTCTTTATGGCCTTAGATAATCGACTTGCAGATTCAAAACTCTGGTCTAGCATTACAATAGGTAAAATTTCAATATTCCCATAGAGATATTGAAGAAATGGAATTTCCACTTCAACTGAATGTTCATAAGCATGACCCTGATTGTTTACTTCAAAACCCTCCTGTATCATTAAATCCAAGGCTTCTTCATTTATTTTTGCGACTCCCAAAGGAGTTTCATAAGGTTGATCTCCTAAGGATATATCTGATCCAAAGCCAGTATGATTTGGGCCAATAACTACAAAATAATCGAATCTTCCCGAGCTAGCAAGTGCATCGTAAGCATGGGCTGCTATGGGTCCACTGTAATCATATCCCGCATGGGGTGAAATTATGCCAATTGAACCTTTTGTATCAGAAACCTGAGGTATATATCCCGGACCAAATTCATGCAGGAAGCTCCATTCTATCTTACGCCTGAGTTTATCTGTATCAGATGGATAGAAGCTCCCTGCAACATACGGTTTCCTCATAATTCTGCCTGGAAGTCCTCCTTTTTGAAACCGGCAGTATCCTTACCCCATAACTTAAGTATTTCCCTAGTAAGTAAGTAATAGATAAGCGCAAGGCTTTCTCTACCCTTATTGTTACCTGGAATTATCAAATCCACATAAGAAGAGCTATTGTTAGTATGTAATATGGCAACTATTGGTATTCCGTTCTTTACTGCTTCCATCATTGCTTGGCTATCGACTGCCGGATCATTTATCAAGACTACGTCAGGTTCCACGTATCCGCTTATGTTGGGATTAGTGAAAGTTCCCGGAATGAACCTCTCAGTAATCGCTTTCGCAGAGAGTAATTCTGCCATTTTGGTTGCAGGTTTTTTAGCATATTCCCTGGATGCCACTATGACTATTCCGCTTGGATCATACTTTGAGAGAAATTTTGCTGCTATTCTTATCCTCTCATCTATTTTGTTGATATCAATGATGTTCAATCCTTCCTTGGTGACTCCAGATATAAACTCTTCCATGTTGGCATTCTTTACTTTTGTACCTATCTGTACCTGCGATGTTCTGTAAATTTCCTCAGGAACTAGCAATTCATTGCTCATTTAATTCCTCCTATCTCTCCCTGAATTCTTACGAGTTCATTTAATTTTGCTATCCTTTCTCCACCAACGGTACCTGTTTTAATATAATCGGTAGAAAGTGCTACTGCAAGATGTGCAATAAACTCGTCGTTAGTTTCTCCAGACCTGTGTGACACGACAGTTCCCATCCCGCTCTCCTTGGCGAGCTTCCAAGTATCAATGAGTCTGCTGATTGTTCCGACCTGATTGGGTTTAAGGAGTATGGCATTGGTTGCCATCTTATCTAGACCCTTCTTTAAGAGCGAAACATTTGTTGTGTAAAGGTCATCCCCTACTATGAATGCCCTATCTCCAACCTCTTTCGTTATTGTTGCATATCCATCAAAATCTTCTTGGTTCATGGGGTCTTCTACATACTTCAGGCCGTAATCTTTTACTAATGACACAACGTAGTTTATCTGTTCATCTTTGGTCAGGGCGCTATCTTTATAATAATATTTTCCGTTCTTGTAAAAGCTCGATGCAGCCATATCGATTCCAAGGTCAATCTGGAGACCTGTGGTATCCTTAAAATTATCAACTATGCCCTTGAGCAATTCAAATACTTCTTCATCCTTTAGAGGAACTACCCATGCCTTCTCATCCCCCATACCAAGGGGAATGTTAAGAGTCTTGCTCAGTTTTTCCTTGACTGCCTTGTGTATTTTTGAGTTTGTTAAAATCGCTTCATATACGTCCGTCGAATGGGTAGACACAAGAAATTCCTGTATGGTTGTTCCATTTACTGCATGAGCTCCACCACCTATGATATTTCCAAGGGGAGAAGGTATAGAGAAATTCATACCTCCTAGATATCTGAAGAGTGGGATACCCAGTTCATCTGCTGATGCCTTAGCAGTTGCCATGGATATGGCAACTGCCAGATTGCCGCCTATTCTTGAGAAGCTTTCTGTGCCATCTAAATCCTCCAACAACGAATCCAATCCTCTCTGATCAAATGCATCAAATCCTATTAATTTGCTTAGTAACTCTTGTTTGAACAGTTTTATTGATTCATTAATTCCTCCCACAGGGTAATCTTTTACCTCATTCTCTCCCTTGGAGGCTCCACTGGGAGCTGAGGCTCTTCCATAGCCATACTTCGTAAATATCTCTACTTCAACGGTTTCGTTCCCCCTGGAGTCAAGGATCTTTCTAATATTTCCGTCCATTATTTCCGACATATGATCAGTCACCTACCTTCTTATCCTTTGAGGCTGCCTGTGCAGCAGCTAACAAAGCCAATGGAACTCTATATGGCGAGGCAGAAACATAATGCAAGCCTACTTCATGACAGAATTTCACAGAATCAGGGTCCCCTCCGTGCTCACCACATATGCCTATTTCAATATTCTTATTTGCTTTTAATCCCTTTTCCCTAGCTATTTTAACAAGCTCCCCAACTCCTTTCTTATCTATGGTATCAAACGGATTTCTCTCAAATATTCTTAAATCTAAATACTTTGGAAGGAAGGTAGCCTCTACATCATCCCTAGAAAAAGCCAAGGTCATCTGTGTCAGATCATTTGTTCCAAAGCTAAAGAAGTCAGCCACTCCAGCTATCTCGTCAGCAGTTAGAGCTGCTCTTGGAGTTTCTATCATAGTTCCGAATTTATATTTCAATGTCTTATCAGCAATCTCTTCTTTTATAATTTTTTCAAGTCTTTCCCTAACTAATTTCAACTCCCTTGCTTCTATTGTTAGGGGAATCATTATTTCTGGTATTACAACAAGTCCCTCCTCCTGAACTTTCAATGCTGCCCTTATGATTGCCCTGACTTGCATTTCATAAATCTCCGGATATAAAATTCCTACCCTTATTCCTCTGAATCCTATCATGGGATTAAATTCACTGAGGGAATTGACTTTTCTAAGAACTTCAGTCAGTTCTTTCATTTTCTTCTTAATAGAAGATTTCCTCTTATCGTCAGTGGCATTTTTCAACTTGTATTTAAGCTCAGTTATCTCCACCATCAGGTCTTCCTTCTTGGGCAAGAATTCATGTAATGGGGGATCAAGTAGTCTTATTATAACTGGAAATCCATTCATGGTTCTGAAGAATTCAACGAAATCGTTGTACTGCAGAGGAAGAAGTTTATCAAGATATCTTTTTCTTTCGTTCAAATCGTCGGACATTATCATGGCCCTCATGATGGGGATTCTGTCAGCGCCCAAGAACATCCTTTCAGTTCTTGCCAGACCTATGCCCTCCGCCCCATTCTTCCTTGCGAGAACCGCTTCCTCGGGTGTATTAGCATTTGCCAGAACTCCAATTTTTTTAACTTTTTTGCAGAATCCCATGAAAGTTTCATAATCTCCAGTTAATTCTGGTGGAATCAGTGGAACTTTTCCTATGTATACTTTTCCACTTGTGCCGTCGACTGTTATCTCATCTCCCTCTTTCAATTCAACTGTCTTGAATTTTACTTTTCCTCCAGCCTGATCTATCTTCATATCCTCTGCCCCAACTATCGCTGGCTTTCCCATGGCTCTTGCTACTACGGCAGCATGTGACGTCATTCCTCCCCTGGATGTCAGTACCGCCTCAGATACAGATATTCCATGTACATCATCAGCCAGTGTTTCCGTTCTCACCAAGATAACTTTCTCTCCTTTCTCGGCTAATTTTACAGCCCTGTCTGGATCCAGTACAATCTTGCCAGAACCAGCCCCAGGACTAGCGGCAAGACCAGAGACAATCGGTTCTCCGGCTTTTGATTTATCTACTTGTGGATGGAGAAGTTGGTTGATATGTCCAGGTTCAACCAGATTGACTGCTTCTTCCATTGTGACCTTTCCTTCATTGTAGAAATCTACTGCGATCTTGATTGCTGCTTTGGCACTCCTTTTGGCACTTCTTGTCTGTAGAAGGTAGAAAACTCCGTCCTGTATGGTGAACTCAATATCTTGGACATCTTTATAATGGTTCTCAAGTATCTGGGCTGATCGAATAAGTTCATCGTAGGCCTGTGGGATCTCGTCTTTCATCTTTTCAACTTGGGAAGGTGTCCTGATACCTGCCACCACATCTTCACCCTGCGCATTTATTAAATATTCTCCATAGAGCTTCTTTTCTCCTGTATTCGGGTCCCTTGTGAATGCTACTCCAGTAGCCGATTTTGGTCCAGTATTTCCGAAGACCATGGTGACTACGGAGACTGCGGTGCCCAGTGAATCTGGTATGTTGTTAATTCTTCTGTATACAACAGCCCTTTCATTTTTCCATGAATCAAAGACCGCCTTTATTGCTAATTCTAGTTGTTTATAAGGATCATCTGGTAGTTCTTTTCCATCTGACCTTATAATTTCTTTGAACTGAGCAACTATTTGCTTCCAATCTTCTGCCTGAATTTCATAATCATTCTTTATATTCTTTTTTTCCTTTATCTCTTCAATCAATTTATCAAATTTCTTTCCGTCAACATTAAGTACAATCCTCCCGAACATTTGTACAAATCTTCTGTAAGCATCCCATGCGAATCTCTCATTTTGGGTTTCAGATGCGAGTATATTTACGTTATTATCGTTTAGACCTAAATTCAGGACGGTATCCATCATTCCGGGCATGCTTACTGGAGCCCCAGATCTGACAGAGACGAGCAATATTTTTGGTCCTCCTCCAAAGGTTCTCTGAGTTCTTCTTTCAAGTTCATGCATGGATTTTACAACATCCTCCCATAATCCAGGTGGAAGATTTCCATTCACAAAATAATAATTGCAGGCCTCAGTGGTGATAGTGAATCCAGGAGGAGTCCTCAGACCAATTCTTGTCATCTCAGCAAGTCCTGCCCCTTTACCACCAAGCAAATACTTCATGTCCTTAGATCCTTCCTCAAAAAAATAAATGTACTTTTTGGGCTCATTTGACATGAATGTGTATTTCTTTCTCTATTTAAATGTTTAATGACATGTTAATCGGTGTAAACGAGTTTAAAAATAAATTAAATCGCTATAAGAGATAGAAAAAATTAAACGTATCTTAAAATGGCACCTATGCCACTAAAGGCCTTTAGGAATAGAGCCCCTTCATCTGATTCATCGCTTATTAATTCAATATTGGCACCGCTCTCCTGACCGGCTTTAATGTATTCTTCAATCAGGTCTGTTTCTTCTATCGGTACCATTGGATTACCACATTTTGGGCATTCCCTTATAACTTCTCGGGAAGAGACCTCCACAATCTCGGTCCCATCGTTCTCGCACCTGTATTTAATTCTATACTTTACTAGACCTTTTGAAATTATGAGAGTGTCTACCCTTCCTTGTTTCAATGCATCCATGACTTCCTTGTCCCCATAGATGGCCTTGCCAGTACCTTTTTTGATCTCCACGAGGAACCTTTCCACCAGTCTTTTTTCTCTTGTAATTTCCAGTTGTTCTAGGGTTTGTGATGCCTTATCGACCAATTCCTTTAATCCATATTCGTTGGTATAACCCACATCATAAAGATCAATTACCTTCTGTTGTATCTGATAATGCAGGTATCCCTTCTTATAGAAAAATTCCTTAGTAGAGCCAGGTCCTCCGATGAGCACTCCCTTCAAATTTGGTTCCTTCAAAAAAGCCTGAGATGCAATTTCTCCTACCTTAGTGAAGAATTCATGGGCAGCTATTTCAATTAGCCTTTCATATCTTCTGGAACTTTGTCCACCCTGATGGTGCTTACTTGGAACCCTGCTCTCCAGGTTTTCTACTACCTCAATTCTTGCTCCCTTAAGGAGTCCAATGGTTGCCTCTGCCCTGTCAATTACAATCAGTCCATATGTATCCTTGTGTTCTAGCATGGGGAGAATGGGATCAAGGTAGAACCTGGAGTCGCATCGGTAAAGGAAACTTGTGACCTTTTGTGGCGGTTCTATAAAATAAGAAACCATTTCAGTCTGATCCCCCTTGGTAGGGATATGGCCTACGAAGACTGCAAGGCCATTCTCGGGGGGCATCTTGTAATATTTCAATTTGCTCATTATGCTTTCAATGGCGGAAGTGACATTCTTTCTTGTAGTCTTACTTTTAATGTTTGTGGAGGTTGAGTACTCATCCCTCAGATATGCAATAACATCTGATATTGGTCTTCCTGGGGGGATATAAACTGATATTAATTCTGTACCTCTGCCCTCCAGATTCTTTATTTCCTCAATATGTTTCTTGAATTGATATTCTTTTAACTCCTTCTCAATATCCTTTTCCTTGTTATCTGGCATCTCACGGACTCCATTTAATGTGACTTTTGCTCAGACCCGTCAGACTGCCCGGCTTGGGCACCGGTTTCCTGGGTCTTATGTTCCTCCTTTTTCTCTTCTGATCTCTTTGGATATATCTCTTTGAAAATTATGTCCTTATTTGCTACATATTCCCTTATTTCCCCAACTATCCCAAATTTTGCCACTGTCCAGTTTTCATCTATTTTTGCATTGTCGGGGATGGTGATTGTGATAACTTCACTGCTATCAATTTGGAATTTATCAATATCCTTCGAATAATTCAACTCTATAATTGCTTTAATCTTTTCGAGTTCAGATTCTACTTTCTCCAAAATTTTGAATTTATATTTTATTGCCTTTCCAGCCAATGGGTGATTGAAATCTACAACTACCCTTCCAGGACTTACTGTGGTAATTCTGCCGTATTTGTCACCAATCTTTACTACTTTTCCAATTTCTGGCTCTACCTCTCTCCTATCCAACTCCCTTCTTGAAATAACTTTTACGTTGTTCGGGTCCCTGACGCCGAATGCGTCCTGGGGCTGGATTAATATTTCCTTTTCCTCTCCCACATTTGATTTGATAATTTCCTCTTCCAAGGGTTTCAATAGTCTACCAGATCCAACAATAACTACCATTGGTTTATAAACTGTATGCTCATCAAATATCCCTGATGATTTTGCCTTCTCAGCATCAGTTGTTTCTATCAGCTTCCCATCCTCTGTGAATGAATCATACTGTAATCTGATGATGTCTCCTTTCTCCATTTAAATCCCTTCTTTCACCATAATAACCGAAATTATAAAAATGTTGAGTTTCAAAGGTTGCTGAATAACAGTAAATAATATCTAATAGTACTTTATAATCCCGTGAAAATAGCCCCGTGGTGTAGAGGCCAAGCATAGCGGGCTCTGGACCCGCAGACAGCAGTTCGAATCTGCTCGGGGCTATAATAAAATTCAAGAAATTCATGGAATGGCTAGATTTGAAGGAGTTATAATCAGGCAATATATTCGAATGATTTTTCATATTAATTTTCAAAAATAAAGGTACTATGGAAATGGACGAGAAATCATTTATATGATCAAATAGAATGCCTCCACTAGATGTGAGATGTTCAAAGTTCAATTAATGGACAAGAATGAAATAGTGGAAGTCAAAGAAGAGATGAAGGTTTCGGAAATAGCAAAAAAATTCGGCTATAACCCGGAATCAGTTATATTCCTGAGGGATGGAATGCCTATTCCAGATGATGAAATTCCCAAAGATGATGACCTAATTATAATTATGAAGGCATTCTCAGGTGGATAATATTAAATCCTGTATCTAAGGATGGCGGCAATGCCTCCGAAGGATTGGATAATCTTACCAGTTTCCCAATCTGAATGAATGACAAATATTTTGCATCCTCCATCCTTGCATTTTTTGAAGAGTTCATTGCCAGATTTTTCCCTGAAGAACTTATCTGTCATCAGAAGTGTATCAACTGCCCGCATGTCCAATGCATTGAGTATCTCTTTTATCCCATAAATACCCATATTTGAACCGATTTTCTTCAGGAAAGTAGCAACGATTTCATTCTCAAATGATTTCCTTAATTTTGTAACTCCTGATTGCAGAAGCTCCCTTATTCCCTCTTCTCTGCTCTGTGATACATCTGTATCTACGAAATTGAAACCTTTTAATTCCCTCATCAACTGTTCCTTGAACATTGAGGGGCCTATGAGAAATATCTCCTCGTTCAAATAGTTAGAAAGCCTCCTTTTCAGTTCTTCAAGCCATTTGGAATTAGAGGTTTCATATTGCTTACCTTGATGCCTATCAATCTCAAATATGGGTATATTTGAAGTTTCAGTTATCTTGTAAAGGGAAACAGTTTCATCATCAACCGACAAGACCAGAGAACTCTTTACGTTAAATTCCTCAAAGCCTTTCAGTTTTTCTATAAATGTTTCTTTATCAATAGGAATTACATCAATTTCAGACCCCTTCTGAACATTAACGGATTGGTAGGAATCGATATAATCTTCTGGACCACTGATTATCTTCCCAAGAAGATGAAACTGACCGCTTAACTCCAGAAACTCAAAATTCTCTAACTTTATTCCTACCCGAATTCTCTCCCGAGAGGTTTTCTTACTCCTTATCTTATCCCCTTTGTCCTCGGTTCTTCTAAATACATCTGCGAAAATTACATCTCCTGGTTGAAGTAGAAGCGATAAATACCATAGATCCTCATCTTCTGAAATGGTAAGTTTTATTGTTTCATCCAAAATATCATATTTCAATTCCCATCTTCTCCAGTGATTTCTTAAAATTTCTTATGTGAGACCCATTCCAGTAATATTTTTCACATCTTTCACAGAAATATATATCTCCAGCCTCCCTCGGGACAAATGGAGGTAGGTTTGATATGTCTGTTACTTTAGCTAATTTCGATCCACATTCTGTACATATGGAGAATTTTTCATTTTCAGGAGAGGGCAGTTTATCTATAACTTCCTTTAATTGAGCTGCTGGGTTGTCATTTACTACATAGATTGAATTTTTAATCTTCCTCGCAAGATCCTTGTCTCTGGTTAGAATCAGGTCATCATGATGCTTCTTAATAATTTCTTCGTCCTGGACACTGCTGTCTATTATGATAATATCGTATCCCAACATTCTGAGATATCTTGATAATTTCCCAAGCATTGCATCCAGGACAATCATTTTACCATATATTCAATCCTTATATTTGTGAATTTTTCTATTATTTCCTTACCAATGGACATTTTTTTAAGCTTTAGGTCTTTGGGCTCGTCCAATGGCTGATCAAAGTTAAAACCATAAATACGTATTGATTTTGCTCCCATGCATATTCCCATTATCACTGCTCTATCACCGTCAGTAAAACCCCCTATATTTCGCACTTTTCCTATGGGAATGCTCTGCGTGGTGCCAAGTACACTACCTTTCAATTTAGGGACAAACTTTTCCAATTTTTCAATATTATCACCATGGGCATGAACGACTATCCATTTTTTAAGATCGGAAGCTAAAATTATCTTATCAAGGGGACCGTCTAGATCAGTGACTACCATGTCAAAATCTCCTTCATAGAAATTGAGAGCAGAATCCGCCACAATATTGAATCCACTTATAGAATGTGGAGGATTAAATGGACCTATTACATTCACTTCATTTACTTTAGGTAAAAAAAGCCAGTTATTCTTATCTATTAGCGAATTAAGAAGTATCCCTGAAAGGAAGTCAAGGTAAGGATTATAGAGGAAGGTGGATACAATCTTCCTATGCAGTAGTATTTTGCGGGGCGTTATCCTCTTCTGGCAACAATCTTCTTCTAATGACTGATACAATGATTCCACCCAATAAACCTCCGGCCAGAAGCAGGCCTCCATAATAGGCCGTATTACCAAACTGCTTCTTGAAAATACTCACCTCAATCAATGTAAGAACGCCCATTATTGCGGCAGCGAAACTTACTGCAAAAAATGTTGAAAGTATGTACTGGGTTAGATATTTTTTCTTCGCTTCAGCCTTGAATATTCTAATTGTTTCAACTATTCTTCCTATATCGTATATTACCACTCCAACGATGAAAATTGGTACAAATTTGTAGAGAAGGTAAAGTATCGCTATGTAAAGCACATTTTGGGTCAGAGCAGCCTGAAATCCTATGTAAATTCCATAAATGATGACAAAGGTACCCATTAAGCCTGAAAAAACTGTGATTCTTGCATTCAAGAATTCTTCCTCTAATCTATTCCATGCCAATGATAGTTTTTTATCCACAGCATAAGCCTTAATTAAAAAATAAATCCCTATGGCCGTTGAAACAGATATGAAGCCTGCACTGGTTGGATCTAAGGAATCCAGCCCGAAATAATATATTCGAAGTATGAATATCAGAAGCATTGATAATCCTAAAACTAGAAAGGCCACTCCCAATGGAGCTAGGACTCTTCTCAGGAATTTTTCCTCTCTCAGCGCCTTAACTATTATGTAATAAAGGGATTCAATATTTTTCTCCTGCCGAACAACAAGTCTCCTGACTAATTTTATTGGAACCTTCGAAATTATTATGGGTATTATGAATTCATCCTCTGCCCCGTCAGATATGAAAATAGCATCATCTGGTTTCACTACCTCAATGACCTTTTCCAGTTGCTCAGACAGAATTGTATCTGATATGGTACCAACATTCTTATCGCCTGCTATGGCAACAATTTCAATATCTCTGTTTTGAGACTTTAGTTGATCATATTCCTTTATACCAAGAAAAAGTGCATTTCCATCTGAATCCTCAGGATCTACACTCAATAAAGAAATAGCCGCATTAAGCACAGCCTCTCTTCCAATGAGAGGTGTTTTAATGCGACTCTTTTCACCTATATCGTTATCTCTATCAACACATATTATTACAGTTTTCATCACTTAATAACAAAATATCCGGCGCTTTTCTGTCTTGCGACCCTTTTCACATATCCCTTATTCTGTAATTCCTGCAGGGCATTATTCACTACACCCTTACCCATCTGTGATGCCTTCATGACATCATCAGCAGTCTTTAGTTTTTCCTCGCTTGTGGCGCCTAATTTCTTTAAAGCATCATAAACCTTTTGAGCATTTGGTGTTAGATCTCCCATAATGTTTCACCAGTAGTTGTATAACAATTTAATATATATAGAATTTGAATGAAATCGGGAAAATCTTAATGACGGAAAAAATAATGAAGTCTGGCAATGAATAGGGAGGAATGGGATAAAGCTATTCAAGCAGCGCTTGAAAATGCTACAATAATCAGGACTGTAGAGGAAAGGGTGAAGGAATTTCTCTATCTAAAGTACTCCAATTCAGAGACCCTATTCATGGAATTAACTTTCTGCACACTCACTGCAAATACCAGTGCAGAACTCGGTATTAAGTGCATAAATAGACTTAAGGGAGTTGATTTCAGTTCTGTTAATAATATAAAATCAGAATTGAGGAAATGTGGTTACAGGTTTCCAAATACAAGGAGTAGGTACATCAATATTAACTTTGGAGTTAGGCACTTGCTGGAGATGATAAGGGAAATTGACGAACCTGAATTCCGCAGAGATTTCATTTTTGAGAATTTTATAGGTATCGGTTACAAGGAGGCATCTCATTTTCTAAGGAACATAGGTTATTTTGAGTATGCGATACTGGACAAGCACATCCTGAGGTTCATGTCGACCTACTTTAACAGAGAGTTTTCAAATAAGTCCAGGAAGGCTTACATTGAGGGAGAGGGCTATTTTAAAAAAATTGCCCAGGAATATAATACCGATCCAGGCATAATGGACCTTATCCTTTGGTACCTCATCACTGGAAAAATATTAAAATGACTCTAACCATCGATTACGAGCCGGCCATGCTATTCCTTTAATATTTGCAAATAATGACGGTATCTCTTCGGTGGTGCTAATGAAAATAGTTATGGCAGTGGGAGGCAATGCACTCTTGGAAAAATATGACAAAGGAACTGCTCAGGAACAGATCAGAAGGGCTGAGACAACTGCTGAAATGACCTTTGACCTGTTCAAAAATAATCAAGTTGTGATTACTCATGGTAATGGACCTCAGGTCGGAGCTATTCTACTCCAGAACGAATATGCAGCATCTCTTACCCCGGCGATGCCACTGGATGTTTGTGATGCCATGTCTCAGGGATCTATCTCATATTTTCTGCAGACTGCATTCGGCAAGGTTTTCAGAAAAAATGGACTGAATAAAGAAATTTCTGGAATAATTACAAGGGTATTGGTGGATAGAGAGGACCCAGCCTTCCAGAATCCCACTAAGCCTGTTGGAAAATATTACACCAGAGAAGAGGCCCTAATTCTTGAAAAAACTTATGGGTATAAATTGAAAGAAGATTCAGGGAGAGGATACCGAAGGGTTGTCCCTTCCCCAATGCCAAAGGATATTTTGGAATTGAAGGTAATATTGGATGTCCTTGAGAGCGGAGACGTACCAATTGCGGTAGGAGGTGGCGGCATTCCAGTTGTCAAGACAGATGAAGGATACGAAGGTGTAGAAGCCGTTATAGACAAAGATCTTGCATCATCTCTTCTTGCACAGTTGATGAAGGCCGACTTATTCATAATACTCACAGCTGTGAATGCAGCCTATTTAAATTATAATAAACCCAATCAGCAGAAACTAGGTCTGATACCTGTTCAGAAATTAAAGGCCCATGTAAAGGAAGGACATTTTGGAAGCGGAAGTATGCTTCCGAAAATCCAAGCGGCGATTGAGTTTACAGAAAGAACAGGGAAGAAATCAATAATTACTGATGCAAGGCATCTTTACGATGCTCTGGAAGAAAAAGAGGGAACTATAGTAGTTCCTTAAATTATTTTTTCCTTATAATTTCGCCTTCTCTTGATATCTTGTTATTCTCTTCTAGCCAGTCAAGGGTCTCATAAAATTCTCTTCTGGTTATGAACAGATCATGTTTTTTAGCCATGCATGTTATGGCATCCTCTTCGGTTGATTCCGAATTCAGGCACCCCAATATTAAATTTCTAAGATCTTCCTTCCTGTTCCATGGGAATATGAACCACTTCCAGTTTTGAGCAGTAATTTCCTCTGCGTAGTAATCAGGTTGAATTTTTGACCTTGTTATGTGTAGGAGTGTTGCTGTAGCTATTGATTTGGGTGATTTTTTCTTTGTGGCCTCTATGGCCAGTGAGAGTGAGTCACCGGTATCGGTGATATCATCCACAATCAAAACGTCCTTCCCGGTGAGGTCTATTACGACAGGATGGGTGATTCTGGCTCTATTGTCTGGAGATGCCGTGACACCCCAGTGCTCTGTTTTCAAGGTGAACACATCTTTAATGTTTAAAAGGTCAGCAATGATCCTGGCAGGGACCAGACCCCCTCTTATGACAGCTATGATGGAGTCAAACTTCTTATCTCCAATCTTTTCCACAACTATCTCAGACCATCTTTCAATTTCTTCCCAACTGACAAATTTTGATGGAACGTAGGGATATTCCATTATTATCGTACATTAGTTATTAATAATATTTAAAGAAAACGCTATATCTCTTCTCTTATTGTGAATTCATGTTCTTGGTAGCGTCTGATAAGGACCCTGCAGCCATAAACATTTCAAAGTTTCTTGAAGAGATGGGATTCAAGGTACATTTCGTGGAAAAGCACCCTGTATACATGGATTATTTCGAGGAAACCATGAGTGTTCCAGAAAACGAGACCGTGGTATTCCTGAGCAAGCATAGCAGTGCCAAGGGAGTAAGAAGCCTAACAGTTCACAGCGCGGGAAATTTTGCCACCAATGATCTGGGTGGATTGAAAAACTTTCTGACGTTCACAGATCCATTCTTGATGCATTCCATTCTGGTCAATTTGGCTAGTTTCAATAAAGGGGATTATTCGGTAACATATGAGGCAACACATCATGGCCCCGCATCTGACAGGAAGTTGATATTCGTGGAAATAGGTTCATCAGAGAAAGAATATTCTGACCCATTGGCAGGTAAAGTCGTGGCAGATGCCATAATGTCCTCAAAAGAGGAAACAGGGGAGAGTTTCTGCGGAATCGGAGGACCCCATTATTCAGAAAAATTCACGAGGATGGCGCTAGAAAAGGGATACAGATTCGGCCACATCGCTTCAAAATATAGGATTAATGAACTAACGGAAGATATTCTTCTTCAGATGCATAGGAAGACAGAAAGGTGCAATGGATTTATTATAGATGAAAAGTCTTTCAACTCTGAGCAAAAGAGTATTTTAAAAAAGAAAATTGAGGCAGTTGGCCTCCCGTATGAATTTAAATGAACCTATCCAATTAGTGCCGCGACAAGCAATGGAAGAAGAACCGTGGCCTCCCCTTCCACTGTTACTTGCTTTGCCTTTTCCTTAATCTTACCCCAGCTTATAGCTTCCCTGAGCTGAGCTCCAGAAAGAGATCCGTCGAATTCCTGGGCCGTCGTAATATAGACGGCATAGTCAAGTCCTCCTCTGAACTGGTTCCACCAAATGACGTGGTGCTTTGAAATGCCTCCACCTATCATGAGGGCACCCATGGGTCTTTTGCTCTCTGTCATGACTATGTCGGATAATTTGTGTTCATCCATGAGCAAGTCAACATTGAAATCGCGATGCATTTCCCAAAAACTCCAAATTTGAGATCCAAAGGCTCCATCTACGTATCCAGGAATATAAATATCTATATTTTTTTCATAAGCAGCTCTTAAAATGGAACGGCATTTCATCTTCGATCCAAGGCGATTCAGCATCTCGCTGACTGTCCACACCTTCTTCTCGTTGTAAAGTTCCTCTAGGAATGGTTGCATCTTTTCTTCTATTATCCCGCCATAATTTTTATGGGGAATAATCACGTTTCCTAACCTGTATATGTTCTTCTTATGTAGCTCTTTATCATCCATAAGGAAATCGCCATGATAGTAGTTATTGTAACATCTCGCTAGATCATGATCAACCATACCAGCAGTGGTGACAATATGGGAAATGATGCCAGTATTTATTAAATCAATAATGGCGCCTCTTGTGCCCGTTGAAATTATGTCAGCTGGGAAACTCAAAAAAACCTCTGCCTTCTTTTCCCTCATGTCTTTCAATATTTCAAGTGCGAGATAGACCTTTGGGGCTGTGAATCCTCCTGAACTTCCCATCTGTTCCACGAGTTCGCTAACCTTCATTCCCTTCCTGATCTGAATGTCTCTTACGGGCCTTATTTTAATCCCTCCACTAGACTTAATAACTGCTTGTTCTTATTAAAATATTCCCTCGATGGTCTGAGGATCTCAATGAGTCTTTCGGACAGATCCTTTTTCAGGTCCTTTGCCGTTATCTCCTTGGAAAGGTATTTAGCGGCAAACTCATTGAAATCGTTGAATTCTTTATTTATATTTCTCATGATTACGGATCCTGTGGATGGATTATCTGGGTAGAAATTGAATATAACTATTTTGTAAATGTCCACAACTGGATTGCCTTCAATAACACCCTCGGGACAAAAGGCCTGGTTTATCTTTCTTTGAATCTCCTCAGGAGTATCATTTATAAAGATAGCGGAGTCAGACTTACTCTTACTCATTTTATTAGCAGGGTCCATCCTGTTGCCTCCTTTAAGGGAAGTTATGAGAGGTCCATGAACCGCAACGAATTTTTTGTAACCCACTTTCTTATGTATGTCTCTAGCCATCATGTGAACGTGCCTCTGGTCCATTCCACCTAGGGCAATATCCAGATCCATGTAGAATATATCAGTGGCTTGCATTAAAGGATATATAAGTTTTGAAGCATCAGATTCAGCATCTTCCTCTTTCCTGCCCATTATTGGCAGTGCTCTCTTCAGCCGGGGTAATGTCAATGACTTGGCAACCTTCAGGAGAAGTGCCCAGTATTCTTGATCCTTAACAAGATCGGAAGCATAAATAAATTTAACATCATCTCTCAACCCCAGGGAGAGGAATCCGTGCCTCATGTATTCTGCAGCGTTTCTTATTCTTTCCATATCTCCGTCTAGCTTATCGTTTATTTTGGCATGCCAGTCAGCCAATAAAATCCTCATTTCAACACCCTGGGATGCAAAAAGATTTATTATATTGGTCCAATATAATCCTGTCCCCAGGTGAAGGAGTCCGGATGGCTCAAAACCAATATAACCTTTAGGGTTAGTCAATTCAGCAAGTTCATTTCTAGTAATTATCTCCTCAACGACCTTTTCTATTCTTTCCACATTCAATGGCATACCTTCCTTGAAATTTTATGATCTTAAATATTTTAGCCTTATTTCATAGCCAAATTGCGTGCCTTCTTCTCAAATCCTCTTCTGTTTCCCCCTTCATGTCCATTAGGAGCGCCACCATTGAATCCAGCAATATCATTGCAGAAATTTCAAATAAGGTACCCAGAGGCGCCAGGTTACTGCTTTTGTTAGTCGGAATATGGATAAGATAATCGGAATTCCTTGCCATGGAGCTGTTCGGAGAGGATGTAATAGATATAACTTTAGAATCAACTCGTTTGGAAATCTGCTCCACCAGCAGAGTCCCCTGGGATTCCCCTGTACCAGATATGAGAACAACGACATCTTTGTTACTCACCACTGGTGTAATGGTCTCCCCTACTATATATGCCTTCAGCCCCAGTTGTGTAAGTCGCATGGCGAATGCCCGCCCTATGATTCCAGACCTTCCCACACCGTATACAAAAATATTCTGCGCAGAAAGGATCGCATTACAAGCCTTCTCAATAACTTTATCATCTATATTTTTAAGCAATTCCACATTTCTTATGATCTCATCCAGTGAATTTTTAATTATTGTCATGGCAAGGGTTTTATAACTTTTCCAATTTTTTTCGATATTGACCTTTCAAAAATAACTTTCATGTAAAGTGCATCGTGTTCAAGGAGCGGTGAGAAGGATATCACAGTTATCTCATCATCAAAATTTACCATGGCGTCCGCAAGCGGTTCGAATTTTAGGTTCCCCCTCTTTATGGGTGTGAATCTGTGCTCACCAGTATCAAGGATTTCCACTCCTGAAAATTCGAAGTATAGAGGTCTTTCTTCTTTCTTTGTATTTTCTATCAATTCAGTGAAAAATTCCTTCTCGTATGTATTTTCACTTTCTAGGCTGTAAAGATGTGCTATATTCGTGACTCCCTTAATACCTTTAACATCCTTTTCCAGCTTTTTTATTTCCTCCATTGTTCCCAATACCTCTGGATGCCCGGAATTTTCAATATACAATTTACTTTTTATCTTGAGTTTATGGAATCTGTTGAGTATTTCTTTCAAGGAGGCTTCTGTTGTCTTCAGCGCTTTCTTTCTATCGCCTTTGAACAGACCCAAATGCGAGATGATGAAATCCCCATCAAGGGCATCATTTAAGATCCCTGCCCATATGGTATGTAAAATAGAATCATTTATCAATTTTTCATCGTTAGAAAAATCCACATAATATGGGGTGTGAAGCGTAATTTTTACATCAAGTTCTTTAGCAATTTCTGCCGCCAGTTTTAATTCTTTATAGTCCCTTGCCATACTCCAAAACAATTCTCTCCCAATGTCACCTTCTTCAATGGTGCTATCCAGTGGGATAGGGACGTAATTTCCTTCTTCATCCCCTCTCAGGAGTTCTGTTAAAAGTACATCATCGATTTCGAATGGTTTCATCCCCACATATTCGGAAAGGTCCCTATCTTGTACACTTACCCTGAATAATTGAATTTCCAAATGATTGAGACCCAACTGAAAAGTATTTTCAATTGCATCCTTTACTGTCCTCCCTTTTGAGCCAAGCGGAATGCCAGCAATCCCAAATCTATACATAATCATTACGTGATAAAGGAATTAATTAAATATTTTACCCAAAAAGTTGTAAATTTTTTCTGATTTTTTCTGCTTCTCTTTCTAGCTTTTCAGGTGTTTCAATTTTCCTCCTTCTTGCCACCTCAATCAGATATTTCAGGTAAGAATTATCATACCTTGGAATTATGTGTATGTGGAAATGGTCCTCTGTCTGTCCTGCGAGAGGTCCATTATTCTGAATTACATTGAGACCTGGTGGATTATATGCAGACCTAAGAGCAAGAGATATAATCTTAACCCCTACCATCATATCCTTAAGAATGTTTTCGGGAATATCATAAATATCAAAGTAATGCTCCTTGGAGAAAATTATTACATGTCCTGTTGAGACTGGACGATAGTCCATTACTGCTAAGAACTTATGACCATTCAATACTTCATGATACTCCTTTTTGCCAGATGCCATATCGCAGAAAGGACAATCTTGCACCATAGGGAATCAACTGTTTCTCCTATAATTCAGTTACTGCTCTTGACTTCTGTCCAAGTAAGCAAGAACATGAGTATGATTCCGGATGTTGCCAGGAATATCCATGATGCCCGATAATTGTAAAACGAAGCTATTGCTGTAAAGATAGTAGGTATTATACTGCCAAGTGCAATCTGCACGAAATTAACGAATGACAGAGCAAAAGGAAGAGACTCTTTTTCTCTTATGTAAAGGTTAGTAAGAGTATAAAGTAATGAAAAGCTGTTCACGGTAATGAGGCCTTCAAGTATTACAGCAATTGAGAATATGTAGACATTGGAGGTCAGAGCTATTGGAACGAATAAAATTGAAATGAGGGCTGTCAGAGAAATCGAGAGCAGCCTCCTTGATCCATATCTGGAGATAAGGTAGCCTCCAATTATTCCTCCTGGGAAACCGAGTACTAGGTAAATTCCTCCTATTGTTCCAGCCAGTGTTTGATTCATTCTGATATATGTTTCGGCGTAATAAATTATGAATTGCCCGATTATAGTTTCTGAAAACATGCCTGCCATAAGTCCTATGGAAAGTAACCAAAGAATCTTGCTTTTTACGACATAAACAATTTCGTCAGCTATCTTGGAACCATGAAGTCTTTCTTGACCGTATTTGTTGGTTGCAATGAACATGAGGATGCCGGAGACTATAGCCAGTATTCCGCCAAATATGAGGCCATTCCTCCATCCAATAAAATTGTCAACTATTACCCATCCAAATGCTCCTATTCCTCCACCGAGATTGAATGAGCCGTTGTATATTCCAACCCACAGACCGTATTTCTCAACTGGGGTTATCGATTTCAGGAGTGATAGACCAGGGGAGAAGAAAAGAGCAGAACCAGATCCGGCAATGAATCTGAATAATCCCAACTGGAGGAGATTCTGTGAGAATCCGCTCAATACCCCACCAATTCCTAGAACAATAATTCCAAGGAACGAGATAAGACGTGATCCGAATTTAGTTGCAAGAAAACCCCCCACCATCTGAAACATTGCGAGCCCAATATAGAAAGATGTGGTCGCAACTCCAAGATAAATTAGCTTTAGATTGAGGTCCCTCGATATGAATATAAGTCCCGGCGTTATATCGAACCAGTTTAGGGCATAAACGGCCCTTGCGACGTTTATCGTGACTGCTCTTAATCTGTAACCCAAGAGATCCCCCCTATGTCAAAAATCTATCAATTATGTAGTCCAGATCATCTCCTTTTCTTATTATATCAATTTGATCTCCATCAACCATTATTTCCATGGGTCTTTTCAGAAGATTATAATTGGAAGACATGGAAGTAACATAAGCACCTCCGTTATACGTAATTAAGACATCTCCAATTTTTGGTTCAACCAATGCCACATTCTCGCCAAGACGATCCGTATTCTCACATGCCTGACCCGTTATTATGAATCTTTTCTGTTTCCCATATAGTTTGTTCATTATTTCAAAATGGTGCTTTGCGCCATATAAAGCAGGCCGGAGCAAAACATTGAAGCTCAGATCGGTGCCAATAAAATTTCTGTCGGTCCTCTTGACATTGGTAACAGATGAAAGTATCACGGCAGAATTGGCCACCATAAATCTGCCTGGCTCGGTAATGATTTTGGCACCCCATAATCTCCTGTTTTCTGGAACTTTCAGTGAATCATATATATTTTTGGCTACCTTGCTGATGTCAAGGTCATTCTGCCCAGGGGTATATGGCACACCATACCCTCCACCAACATCAAGATACTCAAAATCTATGTTTAGTTCATCTGAAATTTTTCTGGCAATGGAGAAAAACGCTTTGCTGGAATACTTGAAAAAATCACTGTCCAGGACATTGGAGCCCGTATGCATATGTATTCCAAACCTCCTTATTCCAAGGTTCTTGGCTTTCTCATATGTTTTCAGAGCATTCTCTGGTGAGGTACCAAATTTGCTATTTTTTCCACCTGTAGTAATCCCTCTAAATTCTCCCTTTCCAATTCCAGGATTTATTCTCAATGAGAATACTTCTGGAATGCTATCCACCAATGAAAATTGAATCTCATCATCAAAGTTAATTATGAACTCCTCATCAACAAGTTCATTCAGTTCAGAGCGGGATAAATTATTAGGGCTAACTGTTATTTTTCTCTTATCAAAGCCGACTCTTATCCCCAGATGAGCCTCATTAGGATTAGCCGCATCCAGTCCACCTTCCATATTCCTTATTAGATTTAGGATATGGAGGTTATAATTGGATTTAGTTGCATAATGAAACTCATGATCCTGGAATAGGGAAAATGCATTCTTAAAAGAATTTACGTTATCCAAAATCTGCTTTTTGGAATAAACAATGATGGGAGTTCCATATTCATTCACTATATAATCCAATGGAACGTCCTCAATATAATGACGGTTATCATTAAAAATTAAAGGTTTCATGTTCACTAGAAGGATTTGAAATCTGTTTTCTCCGTTATTTCCTTTACAAGGGAGACTTCCTTCTGATTTATATTGAGGTCACCAAGTCCAGGCTTTCCATCAGATAATCTGTGGCTGTCCTTTAGGGGCAAGACCTTACCGTCAGTCAATGTATTCTTCATATCTAGATCTGAATCCAGATCCACAAATTTTACGTTCCTGTGATGAAGGGCAAAATGAATTCCTGCAGCAATTCCTATGGCGCCTTCCATCATGCAACCAACCATGTTTGGTATACCGGCCGCTTCCGAAATGTCCGCAATTCTCTTGGCATTGTATATCCCTCCACTTTTCATAAGCTTTATATTTATGAAATCTGCAGCCTCAGCCTTTATAACAGCTATAGCATCCTCAGGTGTATGAACAGACTCATCGGCCATAACAGGAACAGGGCCCTTGTTTCTCACATATGCAAGGCCATCTAGGTCCCAAAATTTCACAGGTTGTTCCACCAGTTCAATTCCTAGGTTGTCGAATAGCTCTAAATTTGATACGGCTTCAGATGGGCTCCACCCCTGATTTGCATCAATGAATATGTCAATGTTATCCCCCACAAGATTCCTTACTGCCTCAACCCTCTTATAGTCTTCAGCAATATTATCCCCCACTTTCATCTTTATTCTCTTAATTCCAATACCCTTGAGGTATGATGCCTTTTTTAATGCAGATTCAACGTCCATTATTCCTATAGTAACATCAGTTATTATGGAATCCCTGTAGGCACCAAGAAATTTGTAAAGGGGCATTCCGTATTTTCTTGAAAGGAGATCATATATTGCAGTGTCAAATCCCGCCTTAGCAGCACTGTTCCTTAATATAGAGGATTCAATGAGCTCGTTTAATTTTGGTATATCGGAAATTTCCCTTCCAATGAGGGAATTGGCAATAACTTTAGATGCCTCTATGACAGTCCCCTGTGTTTCTCCAGTAATCCTCGCAGCAGGACTTGCCTCCCCTATTCCAACATAACCATCTTTATCTGTTATCCTGATAAGTACTTCGTCGCTTTGTTCAGTCGTACCCAAAGAAATTTTAAACGGCGCTTTATAGTATACTGTCCCTTTAAATATTTCTATTTTTTTAATTGTCATACCTGTCCTTCAATAATGCCTGGCACGTAGATAAATATTCCCGAAATTTTTCCATTAATTTCATTAGATTCCAGGTTAAAATACTGCAAAAATTATATCTGTATATTACAATTTAGTCTTCAATGATGGTTATCACCAGCGTTGCCGATATTCGCACAGAACCAAGATTTGAGTCTGAAAGAGATTCACAGGTAATATATGGGGAATTTGTTGAATTGTTGGAGAATCTCGGTGAATGGTCAAAAATAAAATCTATGGATGGTGTTGTTGGTTATATAAAAACTGCGTTATTAGGAGAGGAAAGGAAACGAAAATATAAAATAAATTCTATGCACAGAAACGATATCATGGCATTACCCTTTGGAGCTTACGTTGATGAGAAAGATGTTGAACATTTCAAGATACCAAATGCCTTTCTTGAACCTATAGATAAGATATTTAATCCTTTAAAGCTTTATAAAAAGTTCATGGGAGTCCCATATCTTTGGGGTGGAACCTCAGATTTTGGATTTGACTGTTCAGGCTTTACCCAGAGACTTTTCCGATTTTCTGGATTAGAGATTCTAAGGAATTCATCGCAGCAAAGAGATACTTCCGAAACAGTAAAAAACTTTGAAGAGGCGTTGCCAGGCGATCTTATATTCTTCAAAGGACATGTTGCCCTTTACTTAGGGAATGGAGAGATCGTTCATGCCAATGGGAGATTTTCTCGCGTCACAAAGAATAATCTTTTCGACGGCTCTGAATACGCCAGAACATTGATGAGTATATTTGAAAAAATAGGTAGGTTTAAGGTTCCATGGGAAACTGAGGAGCCATGAAGAATCTATCTAAAAAAATGGAACTTACTGATGATCTGATATTCCACGTGCTTATGCACTTTAAGAGATTTGGCGTGGACTATGCCAAATCCGTCGGACGCGACTTGGAAATAAACAAAAGAGATGTATGTGAAATATTAAAGAAACTTTTTGAAATGGGTCTTCTTGAAAAAAGAAGATCAGGCATGCTTAAAAGGAAGGAAGCAAGGTTGAAGAAGAGGGTAACTACCCACCCCCATCATACATATTATCAACTCAGTGAAAAAGGTGAGGAATTTTTGAAAAAATTCTTGGAAAATAGGGGCTACGCATAGTCCAGCCTATAATCCAAATTGAAATTGCATTATCTATAAATTACTTAAAATAATCCAAGAATTGGTTGACTTAGATGATTGCTATTTATATTACCCCATTGCAGTATATATTATCTATTGTCTCAGGTTTCCTAGTGGGGTTGTCGTTGGGAATGATTGGCGGAGGGGGATCAATTCTTGCAGTACCTCTCTTGTTATATTTTGTGGGTCTTGCATATGATGCTCATACTAAATCGGCTGCAAATTTGATTGACCATATTGTAATAGGTACTACAGCGCTCGCCGTCGGTCTTAATGCTTACATAAACTCCATTATGCACTTTGCAAAAAGGAATGTGAAGCTGAAGAAGGGAGTTGTGTTTACCCTTCCAGGTGTAATAGGTTCTTTCTTGGGAGCCTATATCGGGCATCTGGTTAATGGATCATCGCTCCTCTTCCTCTTCGGAATTCTCATGATAATTGTAGCTTATCTAATGCTCCGCAGGAGGGAATCAAAAAATACAGTAAAGGAAGAAGGGTGCAATGTAAGGTATTTGCTGCTTGTACCCACAGGATTAGCAGTAGGTTTCCTTTCCGGATTTTTTGGTATCGGAGGGGGATTCCTAATAGTTCCGTCATTAATGGCCGCAGGTGCAATGGAAATAACCAATGCTGTTGGCACATCATTGATAGCCGTAGGGACATTTGGAATCGTAAGTGCATCAACTTATGCCTTGTACAATGAAATTGATGTATATATCTCGCTACTTTACCTAGTGGGCGGGGTAGTGGGTGGATATATTGGAACAAAGATTGCTGTATCCATAAATAAGGATAGGCTAAGACTGATCTATGCAGTAGTGATAATTCTTGTTGCAATATACCTGATGTATAAGAATCTTTCGGGTCTCGGATTCATCCATCCATGAATGGCCTTAATTTTTCCACGATTTTTTCATCCAATTTTTTCTTTCTCATATCTCTATCCACTGATACAACCACAATTTCACATTTGGCAGATAACTTGGAACTGCTTTCATTATATATTTCATAGGAGAAAGTGAGATGCGAATTTCCGATTTCTTTCACCCCCAGGGACACGCTGGCAACCTCATTGAATCTCAATGGTGACTTGAAGGAACATTTAGCATCAACACGAGGTAGGAAGGTTTCTCCATCCTCCACGCCAAGGCTGTTCATAAATTCCTGTTCGGTCCTCTCACACAGTCTAAAATAATTAGAGAAATGCATTATTCCGAGAGCATCTGTATCTACCCATGCTATCCTGTACTTGAAATTGAATTTCATTTCTTTACCTCCTGAAGTTTGTTCAATATTGCAGGCACTATATCCTTAAAGTCACCAACAATGCCGTAATCTGCATATTTGAATATTGGTGCATTGGGGTCCTTGTTTATGGCAATTATTTTTTTGGCATTCCTTATTCCAGCAAGGTGTTGAACTGCCCCGGAAATACCAATAGCAATGTAGAGATTTGGCGATATAATTTTTCCAGTCTGACCAACCTGATATGATTGTGGTACCCAACCGAGATCAACAATGGCTCTCGATGCCCCAGTTCCTGCTTTAAGTAGGTCAGCCAATTTCTCAATATATGAGTAATTTTCCTTTGATTCAAGTCCACGCCCCCCTGAGACAACAATTGAGGCCGTTTCAACGGGAGGCCTATCCCCAACTATGTTCTTGCTTTCTATCAGTTGGACATTGGATTTACAATCGCTATTCACCCGTTCAAACTCCACTTTCTTTTCCAATATTTTGATGGGGAAGGAATTTGGTTTGAAAAGGATAATAGCCTTACCATTTACCTTAATCTTTCCGATAAGCTTCCCGGTAAAGAAGTCTCTAGTAATTTGAAATCCATTTTCATTCCTGATATCATAAACATCATTATAGTAACTCATGGATAGCATCATGGAGAGGTATGCCGCAACTTCCTTATTCTTAACGTTTGATTCACCAAATATGAGATCATAATTTTCCCTTCTAACCTGTTCAAGAATAAAGTCAGCATAGCACTTGTTGTATAATGGACTAGATGGAATTATAACCTTATCAAGACCTAAAACCTGAAGTTCTTCAGACCTGCTTTGAATTCCATGAATTGTTGACCCCATTTCATTGGCCTTGGATATGGCTTCAATGGTACCCCTACTTACCTCTTTGGAGAATTCGCTCAATAAAACAAGAATCTTCATCATTTCACCTCAGATAACTCTCAATTCATCTCTTAAAATAGATACGAACTGCTGGGCTATCTGGTCAGGAGTCCCAGATATAATAACAGCCCCCTTCTTCTCTGGCTTGTTTTCATAATATATTTCCACCTTATCATTTTCCACTTTCCTTTCTATTATGGATATTGGCATTTTCTTACTTTTCATCACGTTAGGTAGAGTTGGATATCTGGGATTGTTTATTCCTTTCCTGACCGTAATCAATGCCGGCATTCGAAGTTTGAATGTTTCTTCAGAATCCTCTGTCAATCTTCTTACCACCAATGAATTACCGTCAATATTCTCCTCTATAACTTCGCTCAGAAACGAATAGTTTAGAATGGACGCAATCATGATAGGCACAGTTGCAAAATTATCATCAATCCCTTCACGGCCTGTGATAATTATATCAAAATTCATGGAAGAAATCGTTTCTCCAATTAATTTAGATCTATGCAGTGGATCAGTTACCTCAGTGTCTGTTTTAATCAATATGGCACTGTCAGCACCAACGGCCATAGCATACCTTAGTTCATCTTCCCTTCCAGTTGAATTTAAGGTCACAGCTGTGACCTTCGCTCCCAATTTTTCTTTAATCCTGACGGCCTCCTCAATCGCAAATTCATCGAAAGGATTGGTTACGGTTTTTCCAGAGACTATTTTGACCTTCCCGTTTTCAGCAGTCAATTTAGATTCAGTATCGGGTACTGATTTGACAAGGACACCGATATTAAGCATTATGGGATTATGGAATACACCAATAAATCCCTTTTTCAGTTTTAATCCTTTTTGCAAGATCGAATATTGAATGTTATTAATATAACAAAAGATATCAAATAATTAAATTTATACCAATATATGGAGAAGATAAGCAAGAGGGTTTCCGAGTACCTTTCAACAAATCCATGTATTCTTCAGGCTGTCCAACTAGGAATAGTAAATTCATCATCATTGGCTAGGTATGTGATGAAGGAAATAGGAACACAGAAATACAATGCTGTTGTGGTGGCATTAAAAAGATATCCTCAACATAATCCATCTCTGGAGTCAGAGTACAAAAAGATACTTCAGCAATCAAGGATTGAGGCATATTTTTCAATAGCTAACATCACAGTAAAGAATACCCCAGATATATTTGACAGGTTATCTTCTCTCTATAAAAATATAATTGAACTTGGCGGTAGATTCAGGGTTGTACAGGGAGTCCAGGGAACTGTGATCGTTGTTGACTCAGGAAATGTGAAGAAAGTCATGGACGCTTTCGGTGAAAATGTAATCAATTTTAAGGAAGATCTGGCGGAACTAGTCATAATTTCCCCCGAGGTAATACAGGAGATTAGGGGTTATGTGGCTTATATCTCTTCAATCCTAGCCTCCAACGGAATTAACATATATCAGATTGCATCATTTTATACAGACCTGACCTTTATAATGGATGAAAAATATTTGAATCTAGGGCTCTCCATGCTTTCAAAGTTAGCAAAACCTGAGGACACCAATACTAATGATCCGAAATAACCTCAAATTCGCACCTAGTGGACAATCTCTTCCCTATCAAAGTTGGGTTATCCTCTGTGGGCATGCTAATTACGTTGAACCTTCTACCCATATACTTTCCAATGTAAGCAATGGACCTGCCCCTGCTATTTATTATTATAACATCTCCTGAATTTGCAATCGGTGCTAGTGGCGGGAAAGTGAGACCATATCCTACACCAGCGATAATGTTCAAAATAATGTAAGCGCCCAGACTCAAATTCACTAATTCAAAAGAAAGGGGACCGATTCCTATGAATAAGATGGATATAACATATAATCCAGGCCCTACATAGCATCCATAAGAGTTGTTTAATTTGTATCTGGCAACCGTATTATGTTTGAACCTATAATTAAGATAAACTGCCCTTATCAGTGCGGCTGCTATGGTAATTACCACAAATACAGCGAGACCTATCTTAGGATTCATATCTTCAGCTCCATTAGCATTGCACAGGATTTACATATTTCTCCAGCAGATGGTGCGCCACAAATTTTACACCTTTGCATTTCAACCCTATTTTCGTTCATCTCAAGTAGAGCCTTTATTTGATCAAATGAATTCAGAATAGCGAACTTGGTTCCAGGAGTCCTTTCTTCCCATTTGTCGATCGATTCCCTGAACTCATTTCTTATGGCATCTCCTGCGTATGGGCATTCTGCATGTGAGAACGGTATAGAATTTGAAATAGCATAAATTAGGACTTCTTTCTCAGGTATTTTCCTGAGAGGTTGCAATCTTGGAATCAGGCCATCTTTCTTCCTAAAGTGGGGCCCTAATCTTTCTAGCCTGTCTAGGTCTCCCCTTGCCATGTTCATTATGACTGTCTGTACTGAATCATCTAGATTCAGCCCTGTAACGACATAATCAGCGTCAATGTCCACAGAAAGGTCATTGAGTGATTTCCTTCTGAAGACTCCACAATAACTACATGGGAGTAAACCTCCTTTTTTCGCAATCTCATCAATTGTAATACCAAATTTGTCCTTAAACGAGATAACAGTATGTTTTACTCCAATTTTCTCAGTAAGCTGCCTTGCTGATTGAAGGGTCTTGCTTCTATACCCCTCGATCCCTTCATCTATTGTTATTGCTTCAATAGAAACATCCCTTCTCTTTCCGAAAATCTTATGTGTAAGATATAATGCTACCGAGCTGTCTTTTCCACCTGACAGGGCCACCGCAATCTTTGTAGGCCCCTCAATTTTTAGCTGATTCCTGAATTCTAATCTAACCCTTTTCTCAAGGAATCTGTTGAAATGTTCCTTACAAAGGTGAGTCCCATTGTATCTGATATGAATCATCGCATTTCTGTCGCAAAATGAACATTTCATTACGGATGTAGTGAAAAAAAATATTAAAGCCTTATTTATATTCCATTATGGAAGATTTTGAAAAAGAGCTGCAGGAGATAAGTTCGTATTTTGAAAAATTCAGCATGACAGAATACGAACTGAGGGCCTTCTTGGCACTTACGATGCTTGGCACAGGAACCCCAGATAATATAGCTGAAATTGCTAAAATACCCAGGACGTCCACATATAAGATACTGGAAAAGCTAGAAGAACGTGGCCTTATAAAATCAGTTGAGGGGAGACCAAAGGTATTCAAAGCTAGGAATCTCTATGAAGTAAGGAAGATGTTTTCAGAGAATCTCGATAACCTATTCGATAAACTTGCTAGTTTGGCTGATGTTCTTACAGAAAGAGGTGAACCACAATTAATATACACCATATACGGAAAGGAAAAAGTCATAGAGAAAATGAAAGAACTGCTCAATAGTGCTGAAAAATACGCAGTTATATCAACTCCAAAATTGAGGGAGATCAGGGTTGAGCTAGGAAAAGAAATAGAGGCAGCTGAGTCAAGAAATGTACAGATATCTGTCATAGCTCCGGACAATCAAAGGGCACCGCCGGGAGTGAGAATTTATAGAAATAACAATTTAATTGCCACTGATATGGTAGTTGATGGGTTAAGGGCCATTATAGCTGCTCCCGATCTGAGTGCATGCGGCTTCTCCGACAACCCATTATTGGTGGAACATCTTGATAAATTCCTGGAAATTCTGACCATGAGAAAACAGATGGTACAGTATCCATAGTTGACTTTTTATGGGGTATCTTAATGGTCAAGATATACGTGATGGATAACGGAGGTCAATGGACACACAGAGAATGGAGGGTATTAAGAGAACTTGGTGTTGAAACAGAAATAAAGAGGAATGATGTGCCCTTAAGTGCCATTGAAGATGCTGATGGTTTAGTGTTATCAGGCGGAGCTGCAACGATAGAATATGAATCCTTTAAGCTTGGGAAGACTTCTGAGTACTTGGAGAAACTGGAAATACCTATACTCGGAATCTGTGCTGGGGCACAATTTATGGGCTTATATTATGGTGGAAAAGTTGGAAGAGCTGAAACTCCTGGGTTTGGAAAGGTAAAAATCTCCATTTTGGAAAGTGACCATATATTTAAGGATTTACCAAATGAAATAATTGCCTGGGAAAGCCATAACGATGAGATTAAAGAACTTCCACATGGGTTTGAACTCCTGGCTTCATCGGAAAATTGCAAAGTGGAGGCATTTTACAATGATAAGTTAAAAAGGTATGCGGTGCAGTTCCATCCTGAGGTGGAGCACACTCAGTACGGGAGGAAAATATTCGAAAATTTTATCAGTTTATGTGAGCCCTGATAAAATCTCTGACTTTACCCCTGAATTCATCCAATGTGCCCTCGTTACATATGTAGTAATCGGCTGTGGCTAAGACGTTCCCTATACCCCAACTCAATTCTCTTTTTTCCCTATTTTCAAATTCTTCTTCATTTTTCGGATCATCAGCCCTTCCCCTTTCAAGTAATCTTTTCAACCTATGCACTCTTCCAGAGGATATACCAACTACCAACCCTATATCTGCATCCTGTTTGAACCTTTGAATTTCTTCAACGTTTCTTACTCCCTCAATGACTATAAATTTAGTTTTTACCCTATCTAATGTTCTTTTTGCCCATATATCCATTCCATATTTCTTTCTCTCCTCATTTGCGACAAATCCGCTCTTTGAGATATCTAATCCAGTCTTAACAGTGAATTCCCTTACGATATCTCCCATATTAATTACTTCAACTCCAAGTTCTCTTGCCACATTTGCAAATTCATCTTTCCCTGAGCCGGGCATCCCGACAATAAGTATAGCCTTGAACTTCATGCATTTGGTAATCTGATTCAAATATTTTAATGAATATATGGTAATTATCGAAAATATTGTCTTACCTTTCAATAAATCAAATTAATTTTAAAAAAGGGGTCGCTGGTCTGGTCTTACGTTTGCAAGAGGTTTCATAGCCTCATCATTTTCTATTATTTTCACTATGGCGGAAGTTTCATAGTTTAGCTGAATTACAGTGGTTCTTCCATATCTGCCAAAGCTCTGCACCTCGGATGATATTATTCCCATTTTATCCAATTCTGATATCAGATCTGAAATACGTCTGCTAGTGAGCGGAGGGATACCAATTTTCTTTATGGCTTTTAAATAGAGATCGTATACTTCTCCAGACGTTATTTTTCCACCACCCTTTATTTCCTTTAGTAGCACTACTGAATACAAGATCGCTTTGGAATGAAGGGGGAGGGAAGAAATTATCTCCGTGAACACGTTCCTTTCCAGTCTATCCCTTGCCTCATATATTGAATCCTCGTCAAGCTTTTTCTTATTTTTGAACAATGCGATCTCGTAAGAGACTCTCAAGAGATCTATAGCCCTTCTAGCATCACCGTTTTCCTGGGCTCCAATGGCGGCAGCCAATCTCAATACAGGCTCATCAACCATGTCTATGATACCAGAGAACAGGGCTCTATCACGTAGGATGTCATAAATTTCATTGGCTGTATATGGATGGAATACGATAGTCTCTTCCTGCAGCCTGCTTCTAACCCTTGGGTCCAGATAGTCCATAAATTTCAGATCATTGCTTATGCCTATTATGGATACTTTTCCATTTTTGGATATTTCATTTATTCTTAGGAGTTGATAGAGAACTGCATCACCTGACTTTTTGACCAATTTATCTACCTCATCAAGGGTCAAAATTAACACTCCACCGAACTCCTCTATCTTTTCTTGAACAGATTGAAACAATTTATCCATAGGCCATCCTGTAAAGGGAAATTTTTCTTCCCAGGAGTAGAGCAGAGAGTTACCTACGCTAGCCAAAATGCTATAAGAACTATCATTTACACCGCAATTTAAGTTTATAACCCTGACTTTGGCATCAAATTTAGTGTTAATTATATTTTCAAGTTCCCGTTCTACAAATTTAACAGTACTGGTCTTCCCAACTCCAGGCTTTCCGAATATAAGGATATTTGATGGCCTGCTACCCTGAATAGCAGGAGATAAAATCTGAGCTATTTGCTCAACTTCCTTTTCTCTATGAGGTAACCTCTGAGGAATAAATGAGGGATCGAGAGCCTCTTTAACTTTTCCAGCTTCATTGTTAGATTCAAGAAACTTTTCAAATATGTTTCTGCTCTCTGAATTCATAGGTAATTGATTTCAATACCAACCTTATTAAAATGGTTTCTTACCACTTGTTTTACCAAAATGTTTATTACCGTTGCAATTCATAAACCCCCCTCCATTTCCACTGGAAGGTTAACCATAGAAATAATGTTGTGAACGAATGAAAATCCAACTTTTCTTAATTTCCACTGGAAGAATATTGATTTTTTATTAAATTGTCAAGAATATTTTCAGCTTCACCTACCAAATACATTGAACCAGTTATGACAGTATTGATTTTCCTTTCTATTATAGACTTAATTGCATCTTCTGGCCTTTTTATGATTTCCACATCTTTAAAGAATAATTTTGCCTCAGAAGCCAGCTCTTCAGCGCTCTTTTTGCGATCCTGTTCATTTGGTTCAGTTATTACGACATGGTCTGAGACCTTAGAGAGGTTATTTAGCACATTATAACTGTTTTTATCCTTTAGTATACCCAAAATAATTAGAGGATTCTTGATATTATAAAGTTGCAAGTTCTCGGCTAGAACTCTTGATGCTTCTGAATTATGTGACCCATCAAGTATTATTAGTGGGTCCCTACTCCTGACTTCCATTCTACCCGGAACAACTGTATCGTTTATGGATTTTACCAAAATTTCTTCATCCGAAATAGCATTGGATTCTATAAGGGCCATGGTTGCTAAGCAAGCATTTTGGATTTGGTGCTTACCTAGGGCCCTCAATGAAAATTTAAATTCACGGTCTCCATATTTAAATCTAAATTGTGTGCCGTCTATAGAATAATTTATTCCGTCAACCATATTCATGTCAAAGTTAAAGATTGGGGAATTTTTAGATTTTGCAACTTTTTCTATTTCAACATATGCCTTTTGAGGTATTTGATTCACTATTACTGGTTTGTTTTCTTTTATAATCCCCGCTTTTTCTCTAGCAATGCTTTCAATGTATCCGCCAAGCTTGTCAGCATGCTCTAACGAAATGGATGTAATTACTGAAGCCTCCGGATTTATGATGTTAGTTGAGTCCAATCTGCCACCCATACCTACTTCTATGGCCGCATATTGAACATTTTTGAATCTGAAATAATCAAATGCCATAACAGTAGTAAACTCAAAAAATGTTAATTGAGTCTCCACTCCATCTATATTTACAACTGGTTTGTGTTTTTTCAAAAAATCTTCTATGTACTCATCCTCTATTTCAATATCTTGTACGATAATCCTCTCGTTGAATCTTCTTAGGTGTGGGGAGGTGTATATTCCTGCAATATATTTCCTCTTAAGGGCGTTATATATAAAAGTCGTAGTACTCCCCTTTCCATTAGAGCCGGTAATATGTATTGACTTAAAGGTATCCTGCGGATTACCCAGTTCACTTGCAAATTTGCTTGTCGGGCCTAAACCCAATTTAACACCGAACCTTGATAGTGAATAGAAGTAATCCTCAATTTCCTTTTTCATTGCTGAGCAATAAATTGTTGATAAAAATGTTTATGCAGGAAATTATACTAATAACATGGCTGAAATAAGAGTAATAGTTGTGGAACCAAAAAATCCAGGTAATTTAGGATCCATCGCAAGGATAATGAAAAATTTCTCAGTAGATGAACTTTACACTGTAAACACTCCGCGAATTCCTCCTGAGGACTTCTTTAGATCAATGAAGGGAGAAGAAATTCTCAGGAAAAGGATCGATGTACCCACTCTAAAGGATGCAATTAAAGACCTTAAATTAGTAATTGGAACTTCTGGCATCATATCAAAATCAAGGAATGCGGTTTTGAGGAAAAACTATAATTCTAAGGAAATATCAAAATTGGTTTCAGGATTGGAAGGGAAGATAGGGGTGGTTTTTGGTAGAGAAGATATTGGGCTTACAAACGAGGAACTGGCTTTGTGCGATCTGTTCCTCCAAATTCCAGCAAATGATGACTATCCAATTCTAAATGTTTCACATGCTGTTGCAATAGTTCTTTATGAACTATTTTCCACTACGAAGGACGAGCAAAGAGACATAATCGATAGGTACAAATTAGATTTATTGGTAAAGAAATTCAGGCAAAACCTAATAGCCAATAATTATCCTAAACATAGAGTGGATAAGACTGAGCTACTATTCCGGAGGGTTATAGCAAGGGCAGGGATCACTGAATACGAGTATAGAGTTCTGATGGGAACAATCGGTTGTAGAAATCGTGACCTCCATTCAGAGTGAAGGCATTTATGGTGTACATTTTTGTTTGATTGTACTTTAGAATTTCAATTCCGTATTTTTGGGAGATCTTATTGGCCTCATCTTCTGTGGGGGATCCAACTACCCCCACTAGACCGTCCGGATGCTTTTTGTAATAAGTGAAAAGAATATCACTCTCTAGGCCTTCAATTGTTTTAGATTCTCCATGAACAAAGCCAGAAATGTCAAAGTTTGATAGTTCATTCATATAGCCTTTTAGGCTATCTATTAGCTCTGAAACAGTTTCGTTTATTTTGTCCAATAACTCCTTTACTGAAGAGTTTACGTACTTCTGTGCGAAATTTTCATTTTCTATCATTATTGTCTTGTCAATATTCTTTTGGATCTTGACTAAAGTATTCGTTGCTCTCCTGTCCCTCTCTGGAGACTCACTCTTGAATGGCATAATTGCTATGAAAAATATTTTCTCTCCTCTTGACTTTAAACCCTCCAATAAGGTAGGCAGGTGTTTTGATGAAAAATTTCCAGCCGGTGATGCGACTACTATAGTGTAGTCGGTTCTCTTAAAAGTACCCCTATTTTCCCATTCCTCTCTATTTCTCAATCTATATATGAAGGTATGATTAACAGATGTGACAGAATTAACCCCTGCATCTCCCAGTGCAATGATTTTGAATCTGTCTGACATAAATATGACATTATTATGACAGTATTTAAACATTTCCCCATTACAATGTATAACAATTAATTTCTAATTTTCATCAGTGCCTTTAGCAAAATATTCTTTTGGACATTAAGAGAAAAAGTGTTTTTAACGCCTCCTCCATAACCGAACCCTTTCTTTTCCTTATTGAGCAAACCGGCATTTTCCATATCTCTCAATAGTTTGTAAATTCTCGATTCTGGCATGTCAGATGCATATTTTTTAAGGTCATCTGAAGTAAAGTTGTTTTTATTGAGATTATTGAGGAAAATTATTAGAATTTCAATTTCCCAGTCATCCAGGTATTCCAGAGCACTGTTATCTATAGGCTCTGAGAATTCCCTACTAACATCAAGTATAAGTTCTGGTGATAATGGAACATCTCTCATTTCCGCCAATTTGCTTGAATATCTTAACAGTTCTATAGCTATTCTTGCATTACCGGATGGATTTGAAATTTCTGCGATTTTGTAAAGGGATTCATCATCATATGTTCCATCATATAGTCCGAGTTGGGCCCTATCTTTGAGAATAGAAAACAACTGTTCTATGCCATAATCTGGAAGGTTGACCTGATTTAGCTTGTTCAGGGTTGATAATGTATGAACATCCATAAACATTTCTGGATCTTCAATAGTAAGAAGGAGCAATTTCACAGGTGGCAAATTAAGTTCAGTGGACCTCCCCAGAAGATAAATTATCCTGCTATTGCTTGCCTTTAGTGAATGGACTTCATCCAAAATAATGAGATTGTTTCTGGGAAGATCTCTGAAGATCTGTCTTGCAATATTTTCAATACTGGATGATAGAAATTCTCCACCTCTCCAAATATCCTTTTTTGCAATTTCGGAAAGTATTAGTCTGTCTGAGTTGGATATATAACAATTAACATAGCTGCTACTGTATTCCCGGTGCTTTTTTATTATGTGCTTGGCAATTACAGTCTTACCAGTCCCTGGTTTTCCTTTCAAGACTACAGTTGATTGTGCATCGGAACTGAAAAGAAGTTTATCTATCAAATGTACTTCATTATCCCTACCTATCAACTTCTCTGGGATGTATTCCGGGGTTAGGAAGACTTCATTCTTTATAATCCTCATTAAAGTTAAAAAGGCAAAGGTAATTATAAATGCTATTATACAGATTTTATGGAATATCGAAATATTGGAAAATCTGATCTAAAAGTTTCCAGTATAGGACTCGGCGCATGGCAGGCCGGGGCCCAAGGCTGGGGCAAAGTATATGATAGGGATGTGAAAGATGCCATCAGGACCTCTATTGACATGGGATTAAATTTCATAGATACTGCAGAAGCTTATGGGGATGGACATAGTGAATCCGTTATCGGAGAGGCCATCAAGGATATAAGAGATGATATAATTATTGCAACTAAGGTTTCTGGCAATCATTTAAGGCCGGATCTAATTGAGAGGGCTCTCGATGGAAGTTTGAAAAGGCTTCAGACTTCATATGTTGATCTATATCAAATTCACTGGCCAGATATTTATACTCCATTAAAAGATACCATGAAAACTCTAGAGAAACTGGTTAATAACGGAAAAATAAGATACATAGGATTATCAAATTTCTCCGTATGCCAAATGGAAGAAGCCAGATCGTATCTGTCAACCACAGATATCGTATCAAACCAAGTCAGGTATAATCTCATACAGAGGGAAATAGAGCTTGAAATAATGCCATATCAGAACAAAGAAAATATCGGAATAATCGCTTACAGCCCACTTGCACAGGGATTGTTGACTTCAAAATACGATCACATTGTTCTAGATAATAATGATGTGAGAAAATCGAATAAATTATTTAATGACCAGAATCTTAAAGCTATGGAACCAATGGTCAAAACCCTTAAGGATATATCTTCTGAAATTGGAAAATCAATAGTTCAAATATCCATCAATTGGTTACTCAATCATGATGGTGTAATCCCCATACCAGGGGCAAAGAACAGGGATCAGGCGATAATCAATTTGCAGAGTAGTGGGTGGAGACTTACACAAGACCATATGAAAAGAATAGATGATGCCTATAAATTGGTAGTTGAAAAATTAGATGTGTTTTGAAATTAATTTAAAAATTTTTTATAAAATCAATCAGGCTTTCAAAGAACTCATGCGGTTTGTCGAGATAGAGCGGGTGTCTGGCGCCTTCCACAATAATTTTCTTTGATTTTCTCAATTTCTGAGAATATTTTTCTGCCGGTTCAAGACCTACTACTGTATCATCCTTTCCATAAATTATAAGCACAGGTAGATTAATTTCGGGAAGTCTTTCTTCTATGGATCTCGAGTATACACCACCCACGAGAATCAATTTACTTACCCTATTTGGGTAATCAAGTGCATGTCTGAGTACAAAAGGTACTGAAAAAGATGCACCTAATAGCAGATATCTATTCAAGTTCAATTTCGAAGTCAGATCATTTATAAATTTAGACATATCAGAATAATCATTTTTGCTCACGTCATAATTAGGATTCTCCTCTGATAACCCCCAGCCAGGTATGTCCACATAAAGACCGGTGTGTTCTATCTTAGACATATATTCCCATGGCTTTAGATCTATCCAAGTTTGAGCCTTGAAAGATTTACCGTGCAAGAAGACTATAGTTTTATCATTCCTTAGTTCATTATCCAAGAAATAATGTACCTTCTTCCCTCCCAATTCCAAGAATTTTTCTTCAACCATGAATGAAAATCAATTGATTCTTAATATTATTTTTCTCCTTTCTCAATCCTCACCGTTCTTTAACAAGAACTCCTCCTCACCAAATAAGAGTTTCTTGAAGTTTTCTGGTATGTCATATTTTCTCGTTTTCATATTGCTTTCGATAAGCATTAATTCAGCAAGTTCATCAGGATAACCATCTGCATATACTATTTCTTCTATACCAGCATTTATAAGCATTTTGGCACATACAACGCATGGATGAGTGGTGACATAAATTTTACCACCCTTTATCGAAGCTCCTGTTGAGGCTGCCTGTATAATTGCGTTCTGTTCAGCGTGAAGTCCCCTGCACAATTCATGCCTTTCACCAGATGGAATATTGAGCAATTCCCTAATACATCCTGTCTGATCACAATGCATCAGGCCACTTGGCGGCCCATTATAGCCAGTGGATATAATCCTTGAATCCTTGACAATCACTGCTCCTACTTTCCTCCTTGTACAGGTTGACCGAGATGCCGCCATGAATGCCATTCTCATAAAGTATTCGTCCCAGGATGGTCTCATTATATTGTAAAATCAAAACTACTTATTAATTCTGTTGTAGATTTGAGGGTAATTGCTCGTGAATTTCAGAGTTTCCTTTTTGTTCGGCCTTTAGTATTCAATATAAATCGCGATTACATCACGATTGAAAATGTTTCTGAACAAGGACAGAGACCTCCTAATGTGATAACACGATTTTGAAATCACCAAATCTGTACAAGTGATTCAGTATTTCTCCATGAGATTTAAGAAAATGGCATTTTCCATTGTGTTGGTACTTCTATTTTCCTCAAGAATTTTCGACTCCCGAATTTCTATATAAACAAGATAATCCTAAATTTTTTTGGATTCAGGATTATCCAAATTTGTATAACCGCCCCTCGCAATAATCATTGATTCTTCATTAAATATTTCTAGGCTATGTTGACCCCGATTCTAAGCTCTGTGTTTAATGCATCATCCTATTGCTAGCCACCCAAAATTATTATTCACTGAATGTAATTGAAAAATCAGTAAAGAATTTTATTTAGCATGGAATCAATTTTTTCTATGGAATTCAAAAATTCTGTTTTCTCATCTTCAGAGAGCTTGTTGAAGAGCTCCAATAATACTTCCCTGATTTCTTTCTTCAAATAGTTGTATTTAGCTTCTCCAGCCTTGGTCAGTTTTGCATAATAAATACGCCTATCAGCTCCTCTCACTCTTTCAACATAGCCTTTCTTTTCTAGTGCATCAATCATGAAAGTTACCATTGTATTCGAGAGACCTGTCAATTCAGAAATCTTAGATAAGTTAATTTCTGCACCAGGCTCCAGCTTCATAATTATAATCTTTTCGGCCTGGCTAAGCTCTCCATCCGAAGTACCGAGTATTCTTTTTGTGATTTTGCTTAAATTCTTCTTGAGGGACACATACTTTTCAAAAAGGAGATTATCTATCATCTCATTTTCCATTCAACATCTCCTCCGGAATCTTCTTCATCTCTGAAGTCATATCCTTTATTCCGTGCTCCTCGTGTACATATCTCCCGCCCATAAGCCATGAGAAGACAGTTCCAAGGATAGACATTCCCATAGCTATAAATAAAGATATATCTAAACCTTTTGCAAAGGACGGGCCAATGATATTGGGGAAGAATGTATTGGAGCTAATCTTGCTGAGAATGCTCGGAGGTATTGAAGAAAGAAGGGCCGGTGGTACCACGCTAATTGGATTTATTCCAAGGAATGCACCGAAGAGAGCTCCAGATGGGGGAATCTTTGAGAGAAATGTGGCAAGCTGTTGAGGAAGTCCAAGGGAAAGTGTTGTATTATAAATTGCAGAAGGAAGGTCTTGTGAAAATACAGTTATTGTGATGGAGAAGAATATTGCCATGCTTATGGTAGATGTCACATTGTTTATGGTCATTCTCATTCCATTAGCTGATGCTCTGTCCTTGGATGCCACTGCATTCATTATGGCAGTAGTATTTGGAGAAGCAAACAATCCTCCTCCTATGCCTATGATGAAAAGAATAATTTCGAATTGTAGTAAGTTGAAGTTGTATGGAATGAGTGTGAGGAGATAGAATCCAATGGCTGAAATAATCATTCCCAAAGTAGCAAAAATTCTAGCGCCGTATTTGTCAGTTAATATTCCACCTATTGGTCCGAATATAACAGTGCCAACAAGCATTGGGAGCATGTAGATACCGGCCCAGAGAGGAGATTGACTATATGAAAACCCGTGAAGTGGTAGATAGATACCCTGTAGCCATATTACAACCAAGAACATTACCGCTCCTCTTCCCAGTGAACCCAAGAGCAAACTCAAATTTCCGTAGAAGAAAGGCCTAATCTTAAAGAGCGATAGATTGAACAACGGATTTTTTATTCTGGTCTCAACTAAAATGAAAAGGCCCATCAATATTATCCCAATAACTAATGCAGCTATAACCCAAGGGTTCCCCCAGCCTGTTTGTGAGGACCCATATGGCTCGAGAGTATAGGTTAGACCAAGAGATATGAGAATCATGGCTCCAGCCAGTGTGAGGTTACCAGGGATATCTATGGGAACTTTTATCCTCTCGTTGGTTTCTTTCAATTTTGCAAGAGACCAGTAGGTTCCAACGAGTGCGAAAGGAACATTTACCACGAACACAAGGTGCCAATCATAACCTGATAAGAACCCACCTAGAATTATCCCCAAAAGGGAACCAACTACGAATGAGATTTGGTTGATACCCAAAGCCTTACCCCTTTCATTTGGAGGGAATGCATCAGTTAAAAGTGCAGTGCTATTGACCATTAGAAAACCTGCGCCCACCGCTTGTACGATCCTGAATATTATTAATGTAAGAGCACCAGTATTTCCACTATTTCCTGGAACTACTGATAGTAATATGGATGCTATTGTGAAAATAATAAATCCGTATGAATACATCCTGACTCTACCAAAAGAATCAGAAATTCTTCCAAAAGTAACTAATATTGATGCTAACACTATACTATAGCCCATTAGAATCCAAAGCAAATAGGTAAATTCTCCCGGTGCAAATGGATTAATACCTAAACCCCTAAATATTGTAGGGAGCGTGATTAGGACAATGTTCATATTAATCGATGCCATAAGGGCACCGAGCATTGTATTGGTAAGTACAGTGTACTTGTATTGCATGGAGGGGCATATAATTTTAATGTTAAAAATTTTTACCATAAATTTCAACTATCAATTATCATTTAAAATAGAAATCTTTGAGAAGTAATCTGAGGTCGATTTTACAAGTTTGAAATCATTAAAGTTTGAATAGCTAAAACACCAAAAGAATTGAACCTGTCTAAAGCATTCAATTTTAAACATGTAAATTAAATTCAATTGCTGACTGTGGCATCATCTTTTGATCTTATTAATTTATCATTTATTTACCATAATGCAATAAGACTAACGCTCCATATGTTTGGATGAAAATTCTATGCATGGGTTTTTAAAATTATAGCAATGATGGTCATAGAAAAATCATGATCTTACAATTATAATATGGCTCTATAGTATTTTCAAAGAGTCCACATACAGACTTTGTGGCTTACGTTAATTTTCTTCAAAATATTTAAATTAAATGAAATTATTCATATATAAGAGGCATATCAGACACCATATTTAAATAAATCAGCAGTATGTAACTGCGACTTTCAAAATCATCTTAGAGATTGTAACATTAAAGCATGCTAACGTAAATGGGTGAAAACCTCACATAACTCTTCGATTTGATACATTTTATGTGTAAGAATAGGCTAAATTACTAGGTAATTGGAATATAATTAAAATGATTGATTATTGTGATATTTAAATCATAAACCAAAATCAAACCGTTTGGTTCATTTTGCGGATAAAAATAGACATAAAAATATAATTTGGAATTATAGGCCATATTTGGCCGCAAAGTGACATTAATTAAAATGCCTGCACTACTATCCAAAATTACAGGGATTGAATAATTTTTGCCTAATCCATATTGATAATTATATTCCATTTGCAGATTGTCATTGGATCCATTAAAATATAAGGTAAAATTTAAAATATTTGTTAAATTTTTATAACTATATAAGATAGAATAGGCATTGAAACTCAAACTATATGTAGAATTTATTGCTAAAATGGTAGGGTATTCTTCAATGAATAAAAGATTATCTAAATATGTCCATTTTTCCCCCTTAATGCTATTCGCGATAGTTCCATTTGTTTGAATAATCCAGAACCGATTGGTTGATTGATCAAATGTGATCGCTCCACTAGTGCCTTTGGAGAAGATTTTATTCCCATATGGTGAAAAGCCTCCATTTATTGAGCCAACCACATTAGATGAACGATCTAATGAAGTTCCATTTTTCAATTCCAATAAATAGATATGGTTATTTCTCCCTATCGTGATTCCAATAAGATCGTGAATATTAGTATTGTCATAAATTCCCCATGAATTATTAGACAGGGCCACATAAACAATTCCTTTATATGATATACCATATAAGCTATAATTATAATATGCCGCTGTAGCAATAATATTTTTTTCAGAGTTTGATTTTATATACCACCCTGAAAGATTGGTCCCTTGAAGGCCAAGACTGTAATAATATGTAGTATCAAAAAAATAAGTATCTCCATAGAAGTTTGTAAAGAAAAATCCTTCGTCGTAATTATTCACATATCCTTCTACATTTGAGGTAACCGAGGTCCATGGTCCGGGATACTGGGTTAATGGCAAATTCCAGAATGACGTGGCATTAAACCAATAACCATCGTGTAAATTATAGCCGAAAACATATCCATCATAGGTTAATAAAACTACAAAAGGTACCTCTTGTATTATATTACTAGAGAAAAATAAAGTGTAATTAATAGCAGCAATACTTGTGATCTGCCCAGCATACGGAAAGTAATCATAAGGGGTCCCTAGATAATAATAATAATTCGAATTATCCCATTTAACAATTACGTGTCCAAATGTATCAGTCCAAAAAAGATTCCCATTATCATCAGCATATATTCCAGATGACCATATACTCGTTAAATTGGTATTCGCATGATCTTTATATAAATTTAATTTTGTATTCCATAAATAATAGTTTGTACTATTGTTATAAATGATTTTAGGAGCATTCTGTGCAATATTTTGTGGGTAAATATTTGAATTAAGAACATCGCCAACCGGCTCTATTGTGAAGGAAATTATCAAAATTAATAGTACAATAAACAATCCTAGAACTTTTATCCTATTATTCTTTCGTTGTACTATTAGATTTATCATAATTATAAAAGAAAAAAATTTAACTGATCTGATAATTTATTACAATTTCAGACGAACCAGATGCTGAACCCGTCAATATGAATCCAATGTATAAAGCATTCCCAGCAGACGTTAGGTGAAAGTACGTTCCAGAGGTACTGACTTGAGTTCCAGATATGCTGATTCCATTTGTAGTATTTGAAACTGTTAATTCGGAAGTGCTGGCATACATCGTAATTCCTCCATTGGTTGGGTTTGGAGCAAAAAGTGTAACATAAACTGGGCCATTATTTGTAGGGGTATTATTAACTATGAGAAAAACATTGACCAGGGCGGTATAAGCGGAGCCACTTGTTGTATTTATGTCAATGGTAGTACCGGATGGTATAGGGCCTGCAGCACCTTTTGCATATACGAGTCCCATTGCATTCGCAGGGGCATAATTAGGTCCTTCAGTCAGATAAATCTCAGGGTTAACCCCTACAGTATTAGTAGGGAAGTTATAACTTATTACAACTGTAGCCATTACCAACGATGGAACAATAATGGCTAGGGCAATTGATATTAGCCCAAGTTTCTTTGCTTTCAATTTGAACACCTCAAAGAGTAACCAATTATATTAATTATATATAAAAATTTTTTTGGAGATGTTTTTTAAAATACAAGAGAATGCGTTTTGCTTATTAACGGATTTTAATGATATGATAATAAAATTATTTCGACATTATCCCAATTTTATTATAGTCCAGCTTGATTATTGATTTAGGGTGGGTTCCAAGTTGTTATATCTTAGCTTTCATAGGTTCATAGAATCGCTCCCATTTTTATTAACAGGAATCGCAATATTTATTCTTTTCATGTACCACTACAATTTTTCTGCAAAAAGATTTAGGATAATCAAAACCAATTATATCGTCATAGCTAGGGTAATAGTCCCAATAAATCTCTTAGTAGCAGTCACACTAGACCTATATTTTCTTTTCAGGGGATCATCCATATTCGCTATACCCGTACCATCGATTTTGGTATTGATTTCATTTATTGTGATATCGTTTTTGATATCATTCACCACAACTTATACTATAATCAATATTTTTTTCCTAAGGGAAGATATGATGGTTAAATGGTCAGCTTCGTTGTTGACTTTATCAATTTTGGGCATTTCAATCATATTAATCCTTCATTTCATAATTAAACTATCATTAATCTCAGCAGCTCCAATAATTTCATTCCTATTTGCTCCTATAATTGTGATTGCGCAGGGAATTCGAAGATTTAATCCTTATTTGGTAATATCTATACCAGGTATCATATCCGCAACGTCCATTGCATACCTGGTCTATGCAATTTTCTTCTTTGGATTTAGATGAATCTGAAAATAATTCAAAATTTTTAAATAAAAAGGATGTAAGCACTGTCAAAACTTTCTATTTTCATTCCTTAGATAAATCAATATATCTCAGAATCCTATATGTTCATAATGCATTGTAAGTATAAGAAAAAGATAGCTGGTATCCTAAATATCTTTGACATAATTTTTATAATTTTTATGGGTTATTATACGCGATTAATTTTACCCAGCGACTTCGAAGTTCATGCCATAATTGGTATTATGATACTGTTATCAATGCTTTCATTACTACTCATATGGAATATAATAAATGGGATAAAACTAGCCCTTTATATGAATGTATTTTTTGCTTTATTAAGAGTTTTTCTAGCCCTAACAATTATCATCGAGGTTCCAATCATATTATTGTTCCTGATTTATGATGTTATTCTTATTTTATACTTATTTAGGGTTAATAGTTGCTTTCTTAATCCTTCTAGATTCTTCGCCAAGCCAGATGTTGCAGTTGCATTCATTGCCATAGGATTCGTATTTGCGTATGGTTTTTTTGGTTCCCTTCTTTTAGGCAGGGGATTTAACCCAAAAATAGATAATCCAATCGATGCATTGTATTATACCGGAGAAGTAATTACAACACTAGGCTTTGGAGATATCATACCTACTAACGATATCACCAAATTATTTACAATAAGCTTAAGTGTATTGGGGTTAGGAGCATTCTTTGGTGCAACAACAATAATTATAGCCCCAATTGTATACTCAAGAGGAAGAAGGGTGGTATCTCTAATGGACAGACTGGAATCTTTGAGTCTTAAGGATTTCATTCTCATAATTGGGCATAATAATTATTTGAATAACGTAATAAAGGAATTAAGATCAAATGATGAGTTAATCATAATTATTGATAAAGATGAAGGAAAGAGGGAGTATTTAGAATCATTAGGCTGTTATTTTGAGGGAAATATGAGCATGGTAGAAGTGATAAACAACTTTAAGCTAACCAGGGCGAAAATGATACTGCTAGGGTACAATGATGACGGAGTTAATCTGCTGAATCTTAATTCGATTCTCAACACATACGGTGACACTATAAAAGAAAAAATTATAGTAATAATTAATAACCCTGAGAATTACTTAAGTTTCAAAAACCAAGCTGGTTTAATCATTAACTTATCTGAAATTCTATACGAGAATATGAAGAAGTATTTTGGAAATGCTTAAATATGTTAGTGTGATACTAATTCAATGAGTGATATACTAATAACAAAAAGAGAAAGAGATTTCCTCCTGGAGATAGTTGAGAACAGTAAGGGAGGATTTCCTATCAGATTGGTAGACCTTGCTGCCCAGATGTCTGTAAAACCACCAACGGCCTTGGGAGTAGTCAAAAGGCTGGAGAAGATAGAACTAGTGAAAAATGAAAGGGGAATGATTAAGGCTACAGAAAAAGGGCTCATATACTATAGAGAAATAATTTACCATCACCGTGTTCTGGAATGTATCCTTAAAAACTCGGGAATAGATGATGTCAATTCTTGTTTGGAAGCGGCTAAGCTGGATTATCAAATCCCCCATAAAGTAATCGAAAAAATGGAGGAATATGCCGGAAGTCCAACTGAATGTCCTCATGGTAAACCGATTGAAAAACCAAAGGAGGTGGTGCTATGATAAATCTTTTCAATCCAACGGTTCAGGGATTTTATGAAGCATTACTTGTAGCATTCCTCCTAGGTATTGTACATGGAGTTACTCCTGATGAGCATACATGGCCCATAACATTCTCGTATGCTGTCGGAACCACAAATAAGCTTGGAGGAGCCAAGGCTGGTCTCATATTCTCGGTTGGATTTACCTTACAAAGAGCCTTGATGTCTGAAATAGCCTTCTTCGCTCTTGCTCCAATTTTCTTCCTTCCGTATTATGATGGGATAATATACATAATCGTTGGAACAGTCATGGCTTTATCTGGATTCTATATAATGAGAAAATTAAAGTATCCCCACTTCCACCTTTTTGAGAGAATACTTGGAAATAAGTTGAAGATACATAAGGAACATTCACATGGGCAGGAACTGGAATATGAACATAAAGTAAACCCACTAGAATCTGAAGAGCATCTAGATTATAGACCTGTTCCGCTGAAACTTGCATTCGTTCATGGGCTCATTGCGGGTTTTGGGTTTGGAGCATTTGCTCTGATTCTCTTCACGGTAATTTCCCCATCTATGCCCAATGCATATGTTGGGTGGCTTCCAGGGGCATTGTTCGGACTTGGTACGATGGCAATGCAGGTTCTCTTTGGTACGGTATTTGCAACCTGGATAACAAAAGTTAAAAAACTCTCGAAGGAGGGCCTTGCCTTTGTGGCGAGGGGAATAAGCTCATATGTACTATCATATGGTGGATTGGCATTCGTCGCTGCTGGTATCATTACTGTCATATTCCCAAAACTCTTTGACTATGCAATCGTTACCCCCATATACATACATAACTTGCACAACCTAGGTGTTGGTTTCTTTCTGGTTATAATATCCGTGGTAATAATAGGGTATATAGGATATAAGGTAAATATGGGAAAGGCAATGAAAAGAGGGCTTATAAGTACAGAGAAAGGATGAAATATTCATTTTATTACTATCTTTTTAATATTGTTAAGTTCCATTAATTTTTGTATAATTTCACCTGGTATTTTCGATTGCGTGACCACATGTAATTTTGGTTCCTCAACCAGCTCTGGATCATCTACAAAAGCTTGCCTTATTATTATCCCTTCTGCTGAAATGATCGAAGTTATTTCCGCTAATATTCCAGGTTTAGAGGGATCAGATACAATAACCTCCATGGCTCCCCACCCCATTTCTCGTGCTGAATCAGAGAGGTCGGGAATCGCCTTCAGGTTCATAAAGAATTTTTTCAGCATAATATTGTCCTCAATGGAAGAAAGCGTAGCTCTGACGACTCTTCTGTCTACCCCTGCCGATCTGGACAGTTTTGCCTCATCTATTTGGATGTTATTTATGTAAATTTTTCCATCCCTGATGGAGACACCAGATTCTATCATCTTCTTTATCAGCTTAAGCTGGGATGGCGATTTTTTTAAAATTTCATATATTTCATTCCATATCATGTTATGATGTACATATTAGTACAATAATGTATAAATAGATTGCCTAATACACAGATCCAATGAATAATGTAATAAATCATAGATTGAAAAGACTTAGAAATAAAGACGGTAGGTACGTCCTAGTACCGATGGATCACGGCATGACCAATGGACCTATAAACGGAATTGAAAACATAGAGGAAGCAGTTAAAAGATTAGTAGGAAGTGGAGTGACTGCCTTTATACTTCATAAAGGTTTGGCCAGGCATGTTGTTGGTCTGCTGGAAGATGAAGGTTTGATAGTTCACCTTTCTGCGGGGAATATGCTCTCTCCAAAATTCAATAACAAGGTTCTTGTCTCTGATGTAGAATCGGCGATTTCAACAGGGGCCGATGCAGTAAGTGTACACGTGAACATTGGAAATCCTGATGATCTCGATATGATCCGGGATCTTGGAGAGGTGGTGGACAGAGCTCATAACTACAATATCCCAGTACTAGCAATGATGTACGCTAGAGGCGAGAATATAAAGGACCAGTACGATCCAAAGAATATAGAAATTTTAGCTAGGATAGCTGACGAAGCAGGTGCAGATATTGTAAAGGTATATTATACAGGCTCCAGGGAATCTTTCAGGAGGGTGGTATCTGGCGTAAGAATCCCTGTTTTAATTGCAGGAGGACCCAAGCTGGACTCGGAAGACAGATTAATAGAAATGGTAAGGGATTCAATTGCAGCTGGCGGGTCAGGTATATCAATTGGAAGGAATATATGGCAAAGCGAGAATCCTAGAGCTACAGTTAAAAGGATAATTGATGCCATGAGGTGAATGAAATGAAAAAGATCATTCTTGGTTCTAATATTAAAGGTTTGGATGATTCTACTTTATTAGAAATTGAAAGTAGAGGATTCGAGGTAATCAGAGAAGATGGGAATTTCGATATCATAACACCAGCAATGACGAAGGAGATAGTCTCAGGAAAAGCCATCATAGATCATGGTCTCGTAATTATGAAAAGGGGGGATTGGACTATAATACCATTGGAGAATCTGATTGCATCCTTGCATGGAAAAGGAAAGCAGATAGGTATATTGGTGGAAAATCCAAGTGAGGTACCCACATACCTTAACATACTTGAAAAAGGGGTAGATGCCTTATACTTTGAGGATAAAAAAGTACTGAATGATTCATTGAATTTTCTTACCGGAACACAGGAAAAGATGGATTTGAAAATTTTTAAGGTAATGTCCATAGAGGATGCAGGTAGTGGTGACAGGGCTTGTATAGATACCCTCACAATGCTAGATGTAAATGAAGGAGTATTTCTGGGAAGTTTCTCTAGGAATATGGTATTAGTCCTTTCAGAAAATCTAAAAAATGATTACATTGAGACTAGACCGTTCAGGATAAACTCAGGCTCAATACATCAATATGTTTATATTGGGAATGGAAAAACTAAATATCTGTCAGAGCTTGTTTCAGGTACGAAAATAATGGTATTCAACTCTGGGGGTAAGGGAAGAAATTCAGTTGTTGGTAGATCAAAAATTGAGTTTAGACCAATGCTTAAAATAAGGTATTCAGATGAAAAGGATGAAGGAGTGGTCTTCCTACAAAATGCCGAAACGGTAAGGCTGATGGGAAAGGATGGAAATTCGTTACCTGTAACTAAACTCAAGGTGGGAGACGAGATAATTGGTATCTCCCTTATTGGAGCTAGGCATTACGGCATGGCTGTGGATGAGAAGCTGATAGAGATATGATACTCCTGTCAATAAAGGTGAATGAGTATTCTGAGCTGCGGTCATTATTGAACGGGAAATTAAATCAAGGCGAGGACGGAGTTGAGATAAGGTTAGATATGTTACCAAAAAGACCTGTTGATTTCGGCGCCCTCAAAAATTATGAAGGAATGAAGCTTCTTACTCTTAAAAACGAAGCTTTCGATATGCTATCAGGGCATCCTGAGTACGGGAACTTCTTTGACATGTTTGATCTGGATCATAAAGCCTATGAAACAATAAGAGGAAAAATTAGAGATATTGACGCAAAGGTGATGGTCTCAATTCATACATCCTCAAAATCCGAGATAAGAAAATTTATGGATGAGTTTGGTAAAAGTGAAAGAAGATTGAAAATCGTGCTGAATGATGGTAGGCTATCAGATTTTCTAGAGATTAAAAAATCCTTGCCATTAACTGAAGAAATTACCTTCTTTTTAACTGGTGAAGAAAATAAAATAACAAGAATATATGGAATAAATGGGAAGGGTCTCAATTATTCATATCAGGATCAGAAGACAGCGTCGGGCCAATTTTCAGTAAGAGAGGCTCTTGAGATTAAAAATAAAGACGTGTACGGACTCGTGGGTAATCCCTTATCGAAATCATTATCAAAGGAAATTTATGAAATGATATTCAGAAAATTCAATATTAACGCTACTTACCAGAATTTTGAAATACAGAAAGACCAGTTAAAAGAATTCTTGCAAATTGCCAGAGAAGTTGGAATAAAGGGTCTAAATTTCACGATTCCATTCAAGTTGGAGGCCTCAAAGTTATTAAATGCAAAAGATGAGCCCATAAATTTCATTAAATTTGGATTGCCGGATGAAACAAGAAATACCGATCTAGAAGCGTTGATATATCTTACGGCAAAACTTCCCAAAGAAAAAATTCTAATATATGGAAATGGGGCAAGCGCACATACTGCAGCTACTGCATTTCAAGAATCAGAAAGATATGTTATAGGAAGGAACATGGATAAGGTATCAGAGTTTGCTAAGGTTAATGGAATGAAAATCCTAAAGGATAAGGGTCATTTTGACGTCTTAGTCAACGCAACACCTGTCGGAATGTATTCGGATGAGTCTATTCCAAACATTATAATGGAATCAGAATTCGGAACAATTGTGGATTTTCCATATTCGTTTGAGGAAACTGCATTTCAAAAGCTTGCAAAACTAAAGGGGAGCAATTATTTATCCGGACTAGAAATATTAACAAAGCAGGCCTCCCTCAACATAAAGTATTGGTTTGGAAGAGATATAGATTATTCCCAATTGTTGAAATCTCTTAAAGGAGGGAGAAATGAAGGTAACTGAATTTTCTGGGGTGACTATAGTTTCCGCTTTGTTTAATGGTGTTGGCGTGACACTTGGCTTAAATCTGAAGATGGAAGTGGAGATTACACCTGGAACCGGAAAAATATCTGGTGGTTTGGAGGATACTGAAAAGGTTTTAGACTTCGTATTTAAGAGGGAACGGATCAATCGGGAAGACTTTAATGTTACCATACGATCAGAGATTCCGCATTCTGTAGGCTTGAAGAGCAGTAGTTCATTTATTCTGGCATTATTAATTGCAATACATCAACTCAAAGGTCCAAAAATCGATGATACCGAAATTATAATCAAATCATGCAGGTATTCGAAGGAAATTGGGATATCATACACTGGAGCAATGGATGACGCTGTGGCTGTTCATTACGGGGGATTGAATTTTGTTGACAACATTGGATATAAATTATTGAGCCAGTACGGTGTTATTCCACAGGACATTCTTGTATCTGTTCCAATAAAAAGGAAGAAAAGGGTTAGTCAGGAAGAAATCAAATATGGAATTGAAGAAAATAGGGTGGCATTGAGATTGGCCCAGAAGTTGGAGTTCGGTGAATCTGCTTTATTGAATTCACAGGCGATAGCAAATGTATTTGGCTATGATATTGGGATAATTAATGATTTAAGAAAACTGGACGGAGTCAAATTAGCGGGCTTCTCCGGTACTGGACCTGCATTTTATGCCATATACCAAAATAAAGGGAATCCCACTAAGGAAATTGAGGATTACTTTAGAAAATTTGGAGATTTTATAAATGGGAGGATAAGATAATGGATTTATTTGTTGAGCCTACGGATCCTTTCAATGTTACATTAGAAGCTCCGCCATCGAAATATGTGACACACAGAGCGGTATTCATTACATCCCTTATGGGAGGTACTGTGAGCTCTCCTTCAATGTCTGAAGATTGCGTCAGGTCTATTTATTCCTTAAAGACTCTAGGATCTAAAGTAATAGAAAACGGGAAAGACCTAACCTTCGAACCAATACATGATATGGAAGAGACTACACTTGATGTCGGAGATAGTGGAACAACTGCAAGATTTCTGATGGCATTATCACTCCTATCATCCAGGGGGATAGAAATAAATGGAGGAGAATCCCTTTCCAGAAGGCCAATGGATGATTCTGCCAAAATTATTGAAAATATGGGCGGGAAAATTGAATTTCTCAAAAGGAGTGGATATTTGCCACTAAGGTCCTCCGGTCCTTTGAATAAAAAATATCTTGAAGTTTCAGAACTGAAGTCAAGTCAAATACTATCAGGTCTTCTTATTTTGTCTGCAGCCTTGGATGAAGGAATTAATCTTGGATTCAAAAAATATCCAAGCTCATTTGGCTACATAAGGACAACAATAGACACCCTTGCTGTTGTCGGGGTGGATTACAAGATTGAAAATAATGAAGTCAGATTCATTAAAAAAAATATGAACGAACAAGCGAGGATCAGAGTTCCAGGTGACTTTGGATCCGCGGCATTCTTCCTGGTGGCATCTGCTCTTACACACTCCACCATTAAGGTCAGAAACCTCGATGAAGCAATATTCCAGCCTGATTCTGAAATATTGAAGTATTTGGTTTCGGCGGGGGCCAAATTAATCAGGGATCGTGGTACCATCAGTTTGACCCCCTTCGAACTAAATCCAATTAAAGTGGACCTAACGGGTACTCCAGATCTTTTTCCAATAATGGCAGTGCTTGCCTCCGGAATAAATGGGGTATCCTTATTGAAGTTTTCAGGTTCCCTTATGTACAAGGAGAGCGACAGAATAGCAACGACCTCGGATCTATTGAAAAGATTGGGGGTTTCTCATGAAGTTGAAGGCGATATTATGATAATTAAGGGTGGAAAGATAAAGGGAGGGGAAGTGGATAGCCATGGCGACCACAGGATTGCCATGGCAGGAGCTATAGCCGGACTTGCATCGGAAAGTGGCGTTCTAGTGAAAAACTTCGAAGTCCATAGGAAATCCTATCCAACTTTTTTAGAGGATCTCAGGAGGATAGCAAAATGAATACCTTTGGAAATGCATTGAAAATAACAATATTCGGGAAAAGTCATGGAGAATATGTAGGAATAACTCTAGATGGTCTTCCAGCAGGATTAGATATTCGCGAGGAAAATATATCTAAATACCTTCAGTACAGGAGGCCAAAACCCTTAATCAATACCGCAAGAATAGAAGAAGATGAGATGGAAATCATAGGTGGCTTTAATGGAAAAACTGACGGAAGTCCGTTGACAATTTTGATCAAAAATAAGAATATAAAATCAAATGACTACGAAGAGATAGCATATAAACCGCGCCCAGGACATGCAGATTATCCGGCATTCATAAAATACGGGGGAAATAATGATTACAGGGGTGGAGGCCAGTTTTCAGGAAGGATGACTGCGCCCATAGTAGCTGCCGGCGGTCTTCTTGAACCAGTTTTAAATGGAAAGGGAATAAGGAGTCTAGCTAGGACATTGTCCATTGCAGAATTCAGGGATGACAGGAATTATTCATTGGAAGAGTTGGAAAAGAGATATGACAATGATCTTAGAATAATATCGGACTCATTGCATAAGGAAATTGTGGACTACATAGTGAAGGTAAGGAGAGAAGGGGATAGTGTAGGAGGTGTTGTAGAGACTGCAATATTTGGTGTCCCCATAGGGTTAGGTGAACCATTCTTTAATTCTGTGGAATCGGAAATCTCTGCACTTGCCTTTTCAATACCGGGTATAAAAGGGATAGAATTCGGTGACGGGTTCAGAAGTGCACTAATGAAAGGATCAGAGTTTAATGACTCATTAGGAATAAATGAGACTGGTAAAATAATAATTAAGACAAACCATAATGGTGGTATAAATGGCGGTCTGACAAACGGGAACCCGATCGTTTTCAGAGTTGCAGTAAGACCAACATCCTCCATAATGCTTCCTCAGGATACTGTAAATTTAAGGGATGTAAGAGAAGAAAAGTTGGTAATTAAAGGAAGACATGACCCATGCATAGTTCCAAGGGTTGTACCTATTATGGAATCCATATCGTATATTGTCATCATGGACCTGCTTCTTATGAGCTATGGAGGTGGATATTTTGGAAAAAATTAGGGTTTCAATTCTTGGTGCAACCGGAATCGTCGGTAGCAAGTTTATAGAGATTTTGAACAGCCATCCGTATTTTGAGATAAACAGATTGTATGCTAGCGAGAATTCTGCAGGAAAAAAACTATCAGAAGTGCTTAAAATAGGGGGCTATGGAATTAAGGAAGATATACTTGAGCAAAGAATTGAGTCCTTGGACGGATCTGTAACAAAAGATGATTCAGAATTGTTTTTCTCTTCGCTGCCCACAGACGTGGCATTGAAATATGAAAAAGAACTTTCTGAATCAGGAAAGAAGGTCATTACTAACTCTTCTGCATTTAGAATGCACCAAGAAACTCCTATTCTTATACCGGAGGTTAACTATGACCATATTAACCTAGTCAGAGGGAAAGAAGGATTTATTATCGCAAACGGAAATTGCAGTACAATTGGGCTGGTATTATCTCTGGCCCCAATCAAGAATTTGATTAGGGAAGTGGTTGTGACCACTGAGCAATCCATTTCAGGGGCAGGATACCCAGGAGTATCATCATGGGATATTCTATCGAATATCATACCATACATTGAAAAAGAAGAAGAGAAATTAGAAAATGAATCCAGGAAGATTCTGGGAATATTTGATAATAGAGCAATAAATTATTCCCCCATATCCATCTACGCTACAGCTACTCGAGTTCCTACACTAGAATCGCACTTGGGGAGTGTAACCGTAGAATTGAAGGAAGAGATGGAATTACAGGAAATAATCGCTAGATATGAAAATTACAGGTTTGAGAGGAATAGGGACAGACTGTTTCTTCTGCCAAATAAATCAATAATCGTCAGGAGCGAAGTCAATAGGCCACAGCCTATAAGGGATTATATGGCAGGTGAAGGCCTAACGGCTGGCATGCCTGTGGTAACTGGTAGATTCAGGAAACATGGTAAAAAATTGTCCTATATATTTCTCGTCAATAATCTGATACGCGGCGCTGCGGGCAGTTCAATTTTGAATGGGGAAATAGTTGTACAGGAGGGTTTAATTTGACGGTAATAAAATTTGGTGGATCATGCTTAAAAGATGAGAAATCTTTGCAAAAAGTTGGGCATATAGTGAGGAAAATTAAGGATCCTATTATAGTGGTAAGTGCTATATCAGGCGTTACAGATTCCCTTATATCTCACATCAAGAATGGAAATGATGATCTCTCAGATATTATGGAAAAACATAGGATATCTCTCCATGGAGAACTAATGCATTCATATAATGAGGAACTGGAAGAAAGACTAAGTGTCCTAAAGGCTCTTTTTGCAATACATAAAAAAGGTATGGCACCTGAGTTCATAAGTTCTCACATACAGAGCTATGGAGAGAGGCTATCAGCATTGATGCTATCTTTTTATCTCAGGTCGATCGGCATCGAAGCTGTAACCATGGAAAGCGAGGATATTGGTATAATGACTAAAAGAGGGTTTAATAATGCCATTATTGATGATGAAAAAAGTATCCAAAAAGTGAGAGAAAGGATAAATTCTGTCATAAAGAATGGGAAAATTCCAGTGATTACTGGTTATTTTGGAAATGATTCCTTAGGTCACGTCACATTACTTGGGCGGAATGGATCTGATTATACAGCAGCCTTTATCGCTAGAGCTGTTGGTGACAAGGAAATAATTCTTTATAAGGATGTTCCAGGATTTTTCACTGCGGATCCTAAAAAAGTTGACAATCCAGAATTTGTACCAAGCATTTCATTTGATCAGGCCTTTGAGCTATCTTCCTATGGCGCTAAAATCGTCCATCCATATGCGATTTTGGAAGCAAAGAAATCAGGGTCAAGTATTGTTATAAGGGATTTTTCATCTGACAAGGTAGGAACCGTAATTTCAAATGACGGGGGGAACGAAGTATTTGTAACCTCTAAGCAAAATTTAGCCCTTGTTAGGGTAGTTATTCCAAATGCATCAAATAATTCAGGAATTTTATATGAAATACTTCGTTCCCTGAGTGACCATGGAATTAACATAATACAAAATTTCACCTCCTATTCAGGTCTAACCATGATCATATCACAGGATTCCTTGAAGAATCTTGAATTTGCTCTTGAGCCTCTCTACAAAGATATCGAACTTGAGGTATTTAAGGAGAACATTTCGGTTATATCAGTTGTAGGAGATTTTGAAAATGATGAGCAAATGTACATACAGCAACGTCTCCTAAGTCTTAAAGACAGATATGGGAAGAAGATACACCTAGTGGGTATATCATCACCTGGAGTAAGCTTGTTCTTGGCATGCGATGATGATTCAGAACTAGAACTTGTAAATCAGGTTCACGAGATGGTGAAAAATGCTGTACAATGAATTTGATGAGCAGGACTCATATTTTTTCGAGACAGTACAGGACGGAATAAAGATCAATGAAAGTGGATATGTATCAAGGGTAGAAAAATTCTCAGAGGAGAGCGGCTCTAAAGGAAAAGGATTGGTCTTGCTTTCATATGACTATATAAATTCCATAGAGAGGATAAAAGTCAGGAGGAGTGATTTTCCCTCATCATTATTCTTAGCACCAGAAGAGGAGAATATATCTTCCAAACTTATCAATGGGGATTTCAAAATAGATAAAATTTCTTTTCCAAACAAAAACAAGTATATGGACATGGTTAGGGAGGCAAAAGAGGAAATTAGGAGGGGAGAATCTTTTCAGATTGTCCTTTCACACGCTATAAAATTTAATTTGAAAGGGTCAAAATTTTCATTATTTCAGGAAATGCGAAGAAGGAATGTATCACTATATAACTTCTATATTAAAGTGGGAGAATTCACAATATTCGGTACTTCCCCTGAGAAACTTGTATCCATAAAGGGCAATAAGATTCTCACTAATCCCATAGCAGGCACAGAGAAAATTTCACCTGGTTCCAGCGGGATGCATCTACTCCAAAGTGAGAAAGACCTTGCAGAGCATAATATGCTGGTTGACCTGGCCAGAAATGATGTAGGAAGGGTTTCAATTCCTGGTTCTGTAAGATTGGCGGAGTATCTTAATGTAAGGGAATACAGGGGTATCTGGCATCTTGTCAGTACTGTTGAAGGAACTCTTCTACCAAGCTTTAACAGGAAGAATGTAGTGGACTCGATGTTCCCTGCTGGGACAGTGTCAGGTGCTCCTAAGATAAGAGCCATGGAGATAATAGATAGGCTTGAGGAAAATCCGCGAGGTCCATATGCGGGCGCGGTAGGATTTATCCGGGATGACTACTGGGATTTTGCCATAAATATAAGATCCGTTCACTGCATAGGGGATACATGCTATGCTCAGGCTGGCGCAGGAATAGTTTTCGATTCAGCCCCTGAGTTGGAATATGAAGAAACCATGAATAAGATTCGTTCATACCTTGGGGGCCTGGTTATATGAATGCTCTTCTAATAGACAATTATGATTCATTCACATTTAATTTATACCATCTCATTGTGGGATTTTTCAAGGAAGTTTCTGTTAAAAGAAACGATGAGATAGACATTGATGAAATAGAGAAATATGATATCATTTTTATTTCTCCGGGACCCGGAAGACCAGGAGTGAAAAAGGACGTTGGTGTATCTGAAGAGGTAGTGAGAAAATATCCTCACAAACCAATTTTTGGGGTATGTTTGGGACATCAAATAATTGGGTATGTGTATGGGGCTAGTATAAAGCAAGCCAGCAGGATAATGCACGGAAAGACTTCTACAATCCTACATAATGGGGAAAGTCTTTTCAAGAACCTTGAGAATTTTAAAGGAGGAAGATACCATTCTCTTGTAATTAGTAAAGAAAATCTACCAAAATCCCTTGAAATTCTTGCGTATTCAGATGATGGAGAGATAATGTCCGTGAGGCATGTGAATAATCCACATTTCGGCGTTCAATTTCATCCAGAATCAATCTTGACTGAATATGGCAAGGAAATTGTGGAGAATTTTCTGGAGGAGGTATCATGAATATAGATGAAATTTTGAAGAAACTTTCATCTGGGGAATACCTTACTTACGATGAATCCGTTAATCTTGCAAACCATATAGCCACAGATGAATTTGACCCGGTGAAAGTTGGGGCAGCTTTGGCGATGATGTCCATGAGAAAGGAGAAATCAGATGAAATCCTTGGATTCATAAATGCTTACTCAGAAAAAATGCTGCCTTTTCCTTCTGTACCCGATGCTGTGGACATGGCGGGAACAGGGGGTGGTAAGATAAAGATAGGAAACCTGTCAACCGCAGCAAGTTTTGTCCTGGCCAGCTTGGGTTATAAGGTGGTGAAACACGGAAACAGGTCTTTCACACACAAGCAGGGCAGTGCTGATGCCCTGGAAAACGTAGGTGTGAACATTAAATTACTGCCTGATAAAGCATATGAAGTGCTACAACGAACTGGAATGGTATTTCTTTTTGCACAGTTGTACCATCCGGCAATAGGGAAAGTATCACAGGTGCGAAAATCTCTGGGTTTCAGGACAATATTTAACAAAATCGGTGTCTTCCTAAACCCTGCACGAGTTGGATACCATGTTATGGGGGTTCCTGAGTTTGACTCACTGGAACTCATGAGTAATGTGGCCAAAAACCTTCATAATAGGATATTTCTTCTTGCTCACTCTGCTGTGGGGGCAGATGAACTTCTTTACGGGGTAAAGAACAAGGCTTATATTGTTGATGGTGACAGGGTCGAGGGAATTTACATCCATGTTGGAAATTCAGATTTTGATTACAATATTGAAGACTACGATCTAGAAAGAGTTATCAAGGGAGAATCCAACGGAAAAATATTGAAAAGTGTTGCATTGAATGCCGCAGCTGCCATGTACATAAAAAATGATGTTAGAAGTGTGGAGGAGGGGATGAAGGAAGCCGAAAACTCCATATCAAATGGCGAGGCCTACAGGAAATTTATTGAGTACAGGAGCGTGGCTAACAGTGCCTGATGGTATGATCCAGAAATTTTATGAGAATGCCTTAAACTTGTTATCCTCAGGATACTATGACACACTCCATAAAAGAAATAAGGAAATTATAAGGATCAGTGGGAATGAAGAAAAGGGAGTAATCGGAGAATTAAAGCCAAAATCACCTTCATCTGGAGAACTGACAGAAAGTAAATTAAATGAAATGGCACGAATATACTGTAATTCTTCGCTTACTGCCATATCTGTTCTTACTGAACCTAACTTCTTCGGGGGTAATATTCACAACATGAATCTTTTCATTAAATGCAGTAAACCAGTTCTCATGAAAGATTTCATAATCGATAAGAGGCAGATTGAATCAGGTTATGAGCACAACGCAGATATAATTTTGATTATCATAAAGTTGACAAAGAGATATGGGATTGATGAATCTGCCCTTATAGATTTTGCCCACGAACTAGGGCTTCAGGTTATATTGGAAATTAATAATGAGGAGGAGTTGAATTATGCCAGAAATCTAAAGGGGGATTTCATAGGGATCAATTCAAGGAATCTCGATGATTTGACAGTAGATAAATCAAGATATGAAATGATCCACCGGCTCGATGGGTTCGATGCTATAGCTATGAGCTCAATAGATAGTTCTGGTGAAATCGTAGACCTTTTTAAAAAAGGATTTCGCATGGTGCTAATTGGATCGGCATTCATGAGAAATCCAAAATTTGTCAGGGAGGTGGAAAGGCTCTATGGTTATGATTAAGGTATGCGGGATGAACGATCCAGACTTGATATCAAAAATCACTCCGGACTTCATAGGAATTATAGTCCTCACACCTGACTCCAGGAGAAACGTCCCTCTGAATGACGCAAAAGAAATGTTAAAGAAAATAAATAAGGGCTCCAAAAAAGTTCTGGTTACCAGAAATAAAGATATTGATAAATTGATGAAAATCGATGAGCTAAAACCAGACTATATTCAACTTCATTCATCCTTAAATTATTCCGAGGTTCAAAAAATCCGCTCTAAAATATCTTCAGGAATAATAACTCTTATCACCGATAAGAATTTGGCTGATATTGAAGGTATCATTCAGATAAGTGACTTTGTTATAGCAGATAGTGGGATCAATGGTAAATATGGTGGATCAGGTATAGAGAATGATTGGAATTTTGTATCATCTATAAGAAAGATGATACCAGAAGGTAAACTGATAGCCAGCGGGGGTATAAACCCCAGTAACATGGAGAAGGTATTTAGAATAACTAAGGCCGACGTACTCGATGCGTCAAGTGGTCTCGAGATAAACGGAAAAAAGGATCTGATCCTAATTGAAGAATTTATTAATAGAGGGAGGTTACTGAAGTGAAGGGATTTTTTGGAGACTTTGGTGGGTATTATGTGCCTGAAGTATTGATACCCGCCCTAGAGGACCTAGAAAGAGAATATGAAAGATTAAAGAAAGATGAGGAGTTTCTAAAGGAGCTTAATTTTTATAACAGGAATTTCGGTGGAAGGCCTACTCCCCTCTATTTTGCAAGAAGGTTAACTGAAAAATGGGGTGGGGCCAAAATATACCTAAAAAGGGAGGATCTGCTGCACGGTGGTGCCCACAAATTCAATAATGCAATGGGACAAGCCCTTCTTGCAAAATTCATGGGAAAGAAAAGGATAATAGCTGAAACTGGTGCGGGCCAGCATGGTGTCGCAACAGCAATATCATCGGCTGTTTTGGGCCTAAATGCAGAGATATATATGGGATCAAAGGACGTGGAAAGACAGATAATGAATGTCAAGAGGATGGAACTGTTGGGAG
>CAYXTM010000006.1:0-83975 GCA_964468585.1 uncultured Thermoplasmatales archaeon
CAGATTCAGGGTCTGGTCCCGTAGGGGTTCGAGGGTTCAAATCCCTCCCCCCGCACTCTATTTAAATTCAATGCTTTACTGCATCATTTGTGAGATTTATTATCTTATACTTAGATGCTCTTATCAGAAGCGCTCAAGTGCTGCACAAATGATTCTTGACCTAGGTAATAGATCAAACCTTGGGTCACCTGAGTAATGCTCCTTGGGGAATCGAGAAGCAGGTCATAATATAAGTTAATTTTATTTCTACCAGCAGGGATGAGTTTTATGAGTTTCCAGGGTTCACAGCAGTTTAAGACAAAGGGGGGCAAAATTAGGGGTGACTTCTAATATTGTCTCTCCTTCCCAGATATTCCCCCTATCATTATATTCTCTTCCCCTATTCTCTGCAGCTCTTACGGATCTCCTTTATGACAATTCATTGAAGTCAGGTAGTTCAGAGAAGAATCATTCTTCCGTTGTTTTACCAATATACAATTATTGATATATTTTGCTACTTGCATTTTGGTAGTCTGTTATGATCAGTGGAAGGGTCTATTGCCTAATGACCCTATTTGCATTCCACACTATTCCATTGTACACAGGTACCCTAGAGGGTATACTCTTGTTATTCCTCTTCCTTTCTCTTCTTGCTCATGATAGATATAGATGCATACGGTACAGTCGTGCTAAAATAAAACAAAATATCGATATAACTCTCCTATTACAATGAAGGCTATTACCACCCATATGAATATCATTATCCCATATCCCTTGTAGTCCCCTTCATTTATATAAATATCAAGGTAGGTGACTGGAAAAATAAGGATCAGAAATATGATTATCAGTTCGAGCAAAGAGACCATGGTCAACTAGTTGGACACAGTACCTACTTATCTATTAATCTCTCGCTGTACATGAAGTTGTTGAAACTGCTTATAACCACATCTTATACCTTAAAATTCTCAGTAATGACCGAAACACTTGTTATGTTTTTCCACATGTGATACATAGGATCAAGCATCTGGTCACTTACCGTTAGATTTTCTGGGTTTAACAACAGTCCTACGTATTAGTTATTTATTCTTTCGATTTGAATCACATTAGTTGTGGTCTCATACAAGAGCCCGCTACTTACCATAGCCCCGTTCTGAAAGTCATACTCTTGAATTGCTGAACCTGTTTTCACTATATCTATAGGTATATACCCGTTTGCGTTAAGAATCGGGCCTCCTCCAACTACAATGCCGCCACCACTAGTACTATTTTCAACCTGTAGGTAATCAGTAGTGCTGTTCCAAACACCCATATAAGGGTCGTACACCTCCGTAACCAGAGTCAGAATATAGTGATGCCCTATTGTTAGTTCGTTTGCGGGAATACTCCAAGTTAATCCTGTTACACAGGAAAAGCTCCAATTATTGGAGTAGTGTGAATTATTTTTAACATAGAATGTGGCGAACCATGGATTTGTGCCGTGGACTACAACATTCGAATTTAAACTTTCATCATAACTGGCCGCATAATAGTTAAAAATCGCAGCATCCATAATAAGATCAAAGAAAGGGTAGTCAAATAAACCTAATGCCGCATCCAGAGCAAAGTTGGCCCAATCTATTTTGGGAACTGCCCATTCTGGAACCAATGGTAAAAGTGTGGGTGAAGAAATATTCTGACCCACACCTTCGTATTCACCTTGTAGTTGATCTTGTAAAGATATTAAGAACTCTGAGGAGTTATTGAGGCTATTCAAATCAGAATTCATATATGCTTCCAATTTTAATTCTGTAGGAACTATCCTGGAAGATTGGTTCTTGGAAAACAGTGCTGCCAGATCAAAATTAAATTCATAGTACTGGACACTACCCAAGTTATTCCTAATCCAGCTAGTTAGGCTGACGGCAGTCGTTAGGGTGCCATAAGTTAGCCACGGCCCATTACTGTTCCATCTGAATGTTAGGATATTCGTATTACTATCATTTTCCCATCCATTTACCAAGTTCTTATTATATACGTTTATGGACAAAGTTGCGTTGGCGTCGGTAAATACTATAATGGCAGAACTAGCCAATAATATTATTATTAAAATGGAAATGGATCTTTTAACAATCATAGATTTTTTAGTATTAATATCGATACTATATATTATTTTTGCAATTTCCTGCTGTTTTAAATAAGAAAGGGCTAAGTGAGGTTTAGGACCTTTCCTATAAAGGGCATCCTCATACTTGACTCTCATTCCAGGGAACTTCTGTTGGGATTCTATTTTTGCAGTGCGTATCCATATATATGTCTAAAACCTAAATCGTAAAGCAAATAGGTTAATACCTTTTCCCTGACACTCTTTGAATCTTCAATGGGAAGTTCTACATCCTGTTTTGTAATTAAGTCTTCGCTTCTCTTACTGCTTTTTCAATTAGAAAGAGAGGTCCTGGAAAAGATCTCGGATATACTCGTCCACCTGTAGGGCATTTTAAAAGCATGCTTGAAATCTTGGATTATTTCAGGACAATAGCTTCTTTCGTTTTTACTTCTGTTTATTGAAACAGATGAGAGATCCGATATGAATTTTTGAGGTCGTATTCAGTTGGATTTATAAGCTTATCTGGAATCAGAAAGGCTATCTCTTTGAATCTTGTTAGATGATAGTATTCCCAGTGCCTTCCTTTGAAGCATTCCATCATAAAGTTTGAAATAAATTCCATTATCTATTTCTTAGCCCCTTCGTGTATGTTCGATCTTTCTAGTCTTTCGAACTAGGTTGTTAGATCGTTTTGAATAATCTCTTCAATAGTTACGATTAGTAATAAAAAAATGTATTAAACTTCTAATTTAATGTTCTCCCCCTCGCACTAAATATATCAATAGATTCGAGAATCCCTATAATATATATTCCACCTTTAATGAATAGCTTGAGATGAAATTTGAACTTTCCAGTTTTAATGATCAACATTAACGCTATTAAAATAAGTGGAAATGGTCCCATAAGAAATTTATAAATAAGAACTAACGTTAGATGTTCATGGGTAATGCTAACACTATTTTAGAGAACACCGATCAGTTAAAAAAAGGTTCCGTAAGTTTTCTTGGACTTCTTGGATTTTCTTTGGCTGGGGTACTTGCAATAATTGGTCCCATTGAGATAGCTGCCTTTATTGGAGACACAGGTCCCGCCGCAATTTGGCCTATCATACTAGGATACATTCTCTTCGTGCTGGTTTCTTTCCCTATATTCGAGTATACAAGAATAGCTCCATTCGCCGGCGGGTATTATGGTCTTGCAGAGTTAGGTTTCGGCAAACCATTTGGAAAATTTACGGCACTTTCGAATTATGCATTTTATAATTTCTGGCAAACAGCGAATGCATTTTTCATTTCCTGGCTAGCCGTAGATACCATATATGTTCTTTATGGCGTTTTGCTTCCAATGTGGCTTTGGCTTCTGATATCATTTATAACAATTATTGTAACATTCTTTATGGTGATTCAGAAAGCTGAAAATTTAAGCAAAATAATCACCTATACCATACTCCTAACTCTCGTCATAGTGGTCTCTTTTACCATATACGTAATAATCAAAAGTCCGTACAATTCTCCATATTACTTAAATCCGTTAAACAGCTATGGAGGTTTCGGAGGAATAGCCCTCGCCACAGCAGTCCTTGGCTTCTATCTGTTTACTGGCTATGGTGCTGCATTATTTTACGCTGAGGAAGGAGTACAGTCTAGGAAGAACATGTGGAAGGCAGTATATCTTGGACTCTCAATTTCAGCTATAGTCATAGCACTGGCCGCATATTCTGAAGTTGCATCAGTTGGAATAAGTTCTCTACCACAAGTTGGATCATCATCCTTACCTCAGTTGGTTACATGGATACATTATATTCCTGCAAGCGCCCTATTAGCTTTGAATATGATAATTCTTGTAGTTTCACTCATTGCATTTGGAGCAGGAGGAGGTTCACAGGCTAGACTCCTATGGGCCATGACAAGGGATAATTTCATAAAGAGCAGGTGGTTGAATAAACTCCATTCTTCAAAGAAAGTACCAGTGAATGCAGCAATCACTAATGCTATTCTTGCAGGTATTACAGTGGCAATAGTATCTACAGCTATGGTAAGAATTTATGGTTATAACCCAAATACTGTTGCTGTCAGTTTCTATGTTGCAGGTACAGCTTCTACAATACTCTGGTATTTCCATCACTTTGTTCCAGAATTTGGCCTTTTTACGTTCCTTGGAAAACACAAAGAAATAAAATTCTCTGCCATCAGAAGATATGTAATAGGGCTGATCATTCCAATTGGAGGTGGAGCTCTTTTTGTATACACTTTTTACTTGGGAATAGTTAGTGATCTCACAGAACCATACTTCGCTTTCGTTATAACAGCGCTACTGATCATATTCATAATAATCGGCTATACTGCATATAAAGCCAAGAAGGGACAGTTGGGTGATAGTGTAGTCAATTATATGATAGCTGAATCAGGGAAGACAGAAACAGAACCGGCCTCAAAATGAAATATCTAATAAATTTAATCTTAACTTTTACTTTTTAAAATAGTTTTTATTGATATATTTCCAATATGTTTTCAAAATTTTAGAATAATCAATAGTTTTCCTTAATTTCATGGTACTTTTTAAGCTAAGGTGGCATCAGTAAAATCATATCTAGAATTATTTTTGTTGCATGAATATGACAATTGACTGGTCGATAAGTATTAGAAAGTCTTATTTTTAACAAATTAGTACGGTCACACGGATGGATAATTATGATACTTTCCTTAGACGGCGGGGCTACTAAAACAGTTGCAATTGTCTTTGATGATGATAATTTTGAAATTTCAGGCATAGGTGTATCTGGGCCATCTAATTTTGCCTCTATTAATCCCAGAACTGCATCTAAAAATATATCAAAGGCCATAAATGATGCATTAAATGTTTCAGGAACAGACATTAGGAAATTGAAAAAGGGAATATTTGGAATTGCAGGAATTGGGGATTCTAAAGAATTTAATGAGATGGGGGAAAAGATTGTTAACGACGTAACTGGAAGGAAAGATTTCCTAAAATTCAATGACGGGGTATTAGCGTATACATTGGCTAATCTAAATGAGGAGGGCATTGTTTTCGCTGGAGGGACAGGGAGTGTAGCCTTTTATTATAAAAATGGAAAATTAGGAAGATTGGGTGGATGGAACTGGTTTGTAGGGGATGACGGTTCAGCTTCCTGGATATCAAAAAGGGCACTCAATTTGGCAACTATGGAATACGACAATATATATCCGGAAGGGAAGATCATAAAAGCAGCAGAGAATTATTTTGGAAATGAATTCAGAGAAGTCATCGCATTTCTTGAGAAACACCAAGACAAGAGAAAAATAGCAGGATTTGCACCATATATTTCAGCACTTGCTAAGGAGGGGTATCAACCTGCATTAAGTATATTCAGAGAATCATCAGAGTACGTCAGAAAATTGATTTTGTCCAATATTCAAAACTTTGCTAAAGCCCCCAAAATTTCACTTGTTGGGGGTACTATGTTAGCTGGATCATTCTATACCGATATGATAACCAAAGATTTTGAAAGTGAAGTAGAGATTTTTTATGGTTACCAGGTTGCAATAGGAGGCATATTGCTTTTGTTAAGAAGTCTGGGGTATGATGTCGATTACATTTTAAGGAATAAATTGATTGGGGATCTAGACAGAATGATATTAGGTAAAAATAAGTCACGTTTTGAGAGGTATTTGAATACCAAATTATAACTGATGTTAGTTATATTCTTAGTTATCTAAGATCTTTAATTTTAATAATAATAAAGGGAGTATTCTACGAATGACGGGCTCAATTTTTGAAAATCAATTTATTACCATAAAAAGCGTATTGAAAATAAAAAAAATAAAAAATATAAATTATTAAGAATTAAGTTTTTCTTCGAATAAGCAGTCCGATACTCATTGCCAATGATATAACTGTTAAGGCAATCAATATACCTATTAATGTGTAAAGTTCGGACAGTTTAGAGTTCAAGGAAGATTGATATGCAGCCTGTGTGTTATTCAAAGAAGAAAGACCGTTGCTAAGTGTGGAGATGTCGTTATTTAAATGAGATAACTCATTTGATACATTTACATTTTCAAGAGAAGCTCCTTTACTCAAATTGTTGAAATAGTTGGAAAGTGTGTTATTCAACTGATTAAATAAAGTTCCATATCCGGAATTTTGTTTCGGTAAAACTATGATGGTTCCAACCATTCCCATTGAGTCATGAAGTGTGCATACATACGTGAAAATCCCAGGTACCAAAAATGTCAGGCTATACGTCTGGTACGCTACCAGTGGGCCAGAATTGTAATATCCAGAACCATTGAAAAATTTGCCGCCGCTAGGTGTAAGACTTATAGGGGTACCAAATTCGGGAATACTCATCCCCTGAGGAACGAAAGTTATAGTATGAATTTCCATTGGGTCAAGTTGTGTCCATTGCACCGTATCACCAACATTGATTGTTAGGACAGTGGGTAAGAACCTCATTACGCTTGCTACAGGATAGATTATGTTACCCCCTGAAATAATCTCACCTGAGCTTGAAACACCAATGAACCAACCGGCTGATGGAAGTCCAAAATCGGTGGGTAAATATGGGCTTAGTGATGAAATATTAAGAGAAGTTGTGGATGTACCTGTTCCATTGGAAGATGCCTTAACGGGATTCAAATTATAAAGAATCTTTCCACCGAATCCAGTTACTCCCATGTAAATGCTTAGATTGTATGTTTGACCTGAAGATAGCCCTTGAAGAGTGGCAACAACATTAAGCAAGTTAGGTTCCGTAATCGAAATTTCAGCTGTACCAGTAACTTTCGAATTATTCAATGGCGAAATAGGTACTAAAGTATCAACAGGAATCTGTAACCCAGCATCTACATGCCAAATTAAAGAACCATTGGGACCGGGTGTAGTCGGTAAATTTACTTGGTCCAGTAAGGACTGCCCTTCAGATAATGCGTTCAGATTCTGTAAATTTCCCATTTGGTTATATTGAGCCTGGGTAAAGGGATACGGGGTTCCAGACGGATTGACAATGACAACACCTTCCATTCCTGGATGTATAACACAACCGTAAAGATAGACTCCAGGGTTAGTGAAAGTTAATGTATATTCTTGTCCTTGAAACATTAATCCAGATGAGACAATCCCAGTTCCATTGTAAGTATTTCCTCCAATAGGTTGTAAGGATTGGGGCAAGAACGGATTCAATGGAGCATTGCCACTGAGGAATGTAACTGTGTGTGGCTCAGTACTGTTTAAAATCCAGGTTACACTGTCTCCTGCATCAATGGTTATAATCTCAGGAAAATATCCCATGGTCATAACAGACATATCGGGGCTCTGTCCTCCTACATAGACAATCCAGTTTGTATTGGTGGTTGTTCCCAAAGCTTGGGGCAACAAGCTAATGCCTCCTACAATCACCAACAGCAGAATAGCTGTTGAAATAATGGTACCAGCAAAAATCTTGTTTGCCATGATTTTCTTATTATGGGAGATATAATAATTCTCGTTTTCCAATTTTATTGAAAATCTGATCCTAAATAATTTCAATATGGTGTTCCAGCATCATCTAAATTCTGGAGAAATTTATATCATTAAATAGATACATATAGAGTTAACTTGATTTTTTATTAGCAGCTCAGTTCTGACTATTTGTGATAAATTCCCCCGTAAAGTAAAATTTTATTATCTATTTAAACATTATAAAATTTTAATAAATTTTAGTTAATGAATTCATTGAAGTAAACATGGTCTTTACTTATGGACCAATAAAACAACCAAATTACTTCATAGAATTGTCTCTGAATCCCTTATAGAGTTAACTTTTAGTTCCAGTCATTTCTAGTTGGCACGGATGTTCTATTAATGAATCAAATATTTACCCAGATTTCCGACTTTCCAAAAGGTACAATTATCGCTAGTAGAACGTTTCTAGTTAGGATTTTGATTAAGTTTGCGATAGGCATAACCATAATATTATAAGAATAGCGCAGCAATTATATGATTCATCCCTCCTCTATTACAATGATTATAATTTTTGCCAGTCCGATGTTCTTTTACAAGTTAGCAAGTTTTTAAGAATCTGGCAATTTTTCGTATCCGTTTTGTTAATACGATCCCCCACCATACACTCTGGCCTTTATTTTCTTTACAAAATTGTCGGATTTTAAATTTTATAATATCTTTGGTTTACTAAGCTAATAGATAAAGATAAGACTTAGATTTTTAAGTGGTAAAATGAATCGAAAATAAGAGTATTGATAATAGTTTAATTCAAACTCTATCAAAAATTGCGTACAAAGTTAGGATTATACTGATATTTAAGTCAAAGAATTAGAAATCCAGTTCAATATCAAATATATAAAAAATTAGCAACAAATAATAGGTGCAATTAATGAGAGGTTTAAAATAAAGTTCTCTGGCCGTTTTTGATATTCCAGTTTATTGGATTCATTCCAAGGGCTTTTCTTAAAAGGTTAATAGTATTGGGTGCAAAACCCTGATAGTGATTATTGCTGAAGACATAGGCTTCCTTAACCTCACCTTCCTTTTCCTTCAATAGTCCCAACCAAAATCTGATTTCATTGTCTCTGTCCCTTATGATTTTACCAAATTGTTTTTCATCAATTGATCGGTCACCAATAAGCCTTAGGTAAATTCTATCTGAAGTCAGATATGAATGTTTCTTTAAGTACGGTGTATCAGACCATACCAAAGTTATATCATATTCCCTTAATACATTCAGAATTGAATCCTCAAGCCAAGAATTATCTCTGAACTCAACGGCATAAATGAATCTATCAGGTAAGATATCTATGAATTTCAGAAAGCTACCCTTACCTTTGTCATACGTATAACCTGGAGGAAACTGTATAAGTATCATGGCAAGTTTATTTCCCAAATATGAGATTACGTCAAGAAAATTATATAAATCAGTTTCATAATTTTCTAATCTATACGTATGGGTTATGATTTGAGGAATTTTAGCCGTGAAATGAAAAAGATCTCCAGTATGCTCTTTCCAAGAGATCACAGTCTTTTTATCAGGTATCATATAAAATGTTGAATCAATCTCTACTGAATCGAAAACATTCGAATAGAAATTGAGATATTCAGAGGCCTTTAAATTAACGGGATAAAACCTGGATACCCAGGACTTATAGCTCCATCCAGAGCAACCAAAGTGAATTTCCACATAATGAAATGGAACAACAAGAATAAAGATTTGTAATATATTGATAGCGGATAGAAATTCAGGAAAACTAAAATATTAACAGAAACTTCCTAGGGAGTTAGGATCAAGCATGAAAAACCGGATTCTCATAGCAGTACGTTCTTTCATAATTTCAATTGGTGCAACTGCTGCCAGTGCCTTCATTGGAGTAACTGGTGTTTTTCTAGGATCCACAGCTGTAGAGATGGGCTGGTTGCAATCTGCTTCTAATTCTCTCTCCAATGGCGCACAATTGCTATGGGGCAGGCTAAGCGACAGGGTAGGAAAGAGAAAACCATTTCTTGTAGCAGGAAGCATAGCATTGGCAGTTTTATGGTTCCTGATGGGAAGGGTTAGTGATCCCATTCAGCTCATTATAGTCTATTCAGGAATTGCATTCCTGGGTGCTCTGATAACAGTTAACTGGTTTTCCCTTATAGCTGATCAGATTGAGAGTTCTGAAAGGGGACACTTTCTATCAGTGGTAAATATTCTTGGATCTGTTGGAGCAGTAATATCTTTGGTTGTAATGGTTTTTCTTTTCAAAGGCAATTTCAGCAGTGATATTGAAATTCCATTTGGCCTTGCATCAGGCACATACATTGCTTCAGCCGTACTGATGCTTACGGTAGATGAACCGCCAAGGCACAAGCCAAAAAAGCGACCTTCTGCCATATATACCCTGAAAAACATCAGGAAAAACAGGGATTTTTACAGATATTTTATGGCAATGAATATTCAAGGGATCTTCTGGTCAATGGCCTGGCCAATGTTTCCCATGACAATAGTGCTCATAATGCATTTCAATTTATCACAAGTGGCTATACTCACCATTGTTTCATCCACCACTTCAATTGCAATACAGTATATGCTTGGCAGGGTGGCAGATAATGTTAAGAGGCCACCATTAATATTTTCAAATAGGCTAATGTTAAGTGCCATTCCCCTTATGTACGCATTTATGGGCAACTTTGCAGAATTTATATTTCTAGAAATATACAGTGGATTCCTCGGTTCAATCCAGAATGTTGTCATGACTTCATATCTATTGGATTTAGTCCCTGAAGACCAAAGGGCAGAATATATCTCCATAATTAATGGCTTCAATGGCATCATCTACCTTGTAGGTGCTTTGACAGGAGGATATTTACTTTCATTTATGGAAATGCATTTCGCCCTGAAGACTGCGTTGATATATTCATACAGCATAGTTTTCGCAGGAAGACTACTCTCATCATTTTTATTTTTGAGGCTAAATGAGACAGGATCAAAGGAAAGGGTTCAGTTATCCTTGTATTCATTGATCTTCAGGTTTAAGGAGCCGGGTCAGCCATCAGGGGGTACCATAAAATTCCGATAATTAGATAAAGCGGATCCATGGGGCTCATTTCATGACATACTTATAATCCACAACGTCGATGTAAAAGCAATTTGGAATCTTCGTTCTTAATAGTCTTTTCGTATCAACAGAAAAAGGAATGACAGAAAGTAACCTCAATGGGAGACTGGTTACAACCTGATTTAGATTAAAATTATAAAAAATAAAAATAAAAATTAATCCCGAAACCTTGCAAGCAAATAAGCAATAATGAAGGGGACAAGTGCCCAGAGAATGCCTGCAATTGCTAGAGTAAGGCCGGTTATTCCGTAAGATGATGGATTGATTGTTACTCCTCCAAATGAACCTAACTTCCCATTAAGGAATGCCTGAATCAGGCCAGAATATCCAGCGGGACTCACGTAGTCAAAAAGAATATTAAGGGTTACATAGGCCGAACTGGTAGATGATATCCCTAAGGCTGATATAACTGCAACGGGAATTATGCTCCAAAATAAGTCCATCACAACAAATAATCCTATTGCCGCACCAAGTAGAGCACCCTGTGACCTGACAATATGGGATATGAGATATACAATCGACAAAAACGCGACCCCCTCAACCAAATAGGTCCATATAAGCTGTCCTACAAATTGGAATGTGAAATACATTCCGAAATAATGGTGGTATATTAGGTCCGTTACTATCATGGCCAGAGACCCGGCAATGAATATGGCTAGCGTATTAGCCAAGAAACGAGTAGTAATTAATTCACCCCTTGTAACCGGTCTTTTCAGTACGGATTCTAGAACTCCACTGGTTCGGTCTTTACCATATGTAAGGTATCCAGTGAAAATAGCTAGGATAGGTATGAATAGGCCTAATATGGAGGAACCTCCAGAAAATACCAGATTCTGAAGCCTGCTTTGAGTCATGGGTACATAGATTGAGAGTTTTGAAAGTTGAACTTCCGGTGAAAGTTTTCCCCCAAGGTTCCAGAAATATATCATCTCAGTTTGATTGGCTGAATCCTTGGCTGTTAAAACGAACGATAGATTTCTGTTAGTTTGATTGATTTCTGGGAATACCTTTACAATAGAAAAATTGGAATAATTAAGATACTGTGTGGAAATTAGATCCCCTTTGGATTGTGCTGTTGAGTTGTAGCCCTGAACGATGAACTCCATAGATGGCGATGAGATTCCATTTTCCCCTACATACATGGCAATAAAGCCAAGATTAGAAGCATTGCTTCTATCGTATATGCCAGGGAATACCTCTAAACCAGAATATCTGTAAAATTGGTTAACGGTATATCCAATCTGAGACGTAGAAATTCTAGTTCCAAATTGTTTGTAGGAATAATTAGTATAGACGGTAATTGACTGGCCTGGGTTTATTGTGAATGTTACATTCGCATATCCATCTGAATTGGATATGGTATCATAGTATGTGCCATTATATTCATAATATACATTGATATTTGAACTAGGATTTCCATAAGAATTATGAACATATCCTACCATGGTAAGATTGTTCCCTTCCAGATAATAGCCAATAGCAATCTGCGGTGTCGTCGGAACACCCGTCACACTGGAACTAGCTGCACTTTCATAAGCCAACAGCGCAGATAGGCCGATAATGGCAATCATGAGCAGAATCACAAACCTGCTAGTCAAGGTTCTCCTTATCTCATATACAATTGGCTTCATTGCTTCTCACCTATAGTTTTAAAGAAATATTCTTCCAATGACTCACCAACCGGCTCAAATTTCCTAACTTTTACGCCAGATTTGATGAGGTCAGCAAGGATATCTGGAATCTCATCATCCTTTACATTAAGGTCAAGCAATACAATCTCCCCATCTTCTTTATCTATATTTCCATATTTATTCAGGATTTGAGAAATCTTTTCTAAATTATCTGAATTTTTATCAATTGAAATATGAACTACGGTCTTACCAAGGTTCTTGAGTTCTGTTCTAGTAAGCATTTTCACAAGCTTTCCATGATGAATAATTGCGACCCTATCAGCCAAGTTTTCTATCTCACTGAGAATATGCGAGGAAAGAAGGATTCCTTTCCCCTTGGACCTCAAGTCCAAAATCAAATTTCTCACAAATTTTACTCCCTCTGGATCTAGTCCATTAAGGGTTTCATCAAATAAAACATTTTTAGGATCATTGATCAAAGATTCAGCTATTGCGAATCTTTTCTTCATGCCCTGTGAATAATCTCTAAGCTTTTTATTAAGGTGATCCGAAAGTCCTACCTGATCTAAAAGGTCAATTATTCTCCTGTTCATTTCCCTGCCATCATTTGAATAGAAGCCGGCATAATATCTCATTAACTGTAGGGGTTTTGCATTAGGTTCGAAGTTTGGAAGCTCGGGTATCCACCCAACATTGTGGGTTGCCTTAACCTTTTCCTTAAGGACGTCGTAACCATCTACCTTTATTTTTCCAGAAGTCGGAAGAATTATTCCAGCTATCATTCTAATGGTGGTGGTCTTTCCTGCTCCATTCAGCCCAACAAGGCCTAGAATTTCTCCATCCTTGATTTCTAAAGAAAGATCATTAACAGCTGGAGGGGACTTTTTATTATATATTTTCACTACATGGTCTATTTCAATCATTCTATTCCCTTCTAGGATTGGTCATGCTCGATATGATATATGGATAAATAATTTATGGTACAATTCTAAATTACCAAACCATTGAAGAGGAAAGCTAATTCAAAGAATTATAATTCTCCCCAGAATCTATCCAGATAATCCAAATAATAAAGTGTTCCAAAACTTCCAGATTTATGTACTTCCGATAGATGCTTGTTGAAGCCTTTTAGAAGATGCCTTGTATTTCTACTTTCAACTATGAAATAATTATTAATTGTATTATTCCTATAATAACCCCAATGAAGGTTGCCAGATCCAATGGGAAAAATAACATTCGCCATTAAATCTGAGGTCAGAGGGGATTTAAAATGAATCTGAAATAAGTTAAAATTCTCACTAAGGGTTATCACTCTACTAAAATTACCCCTGAGATTCTCGTCCAAATTTTTAATGATTAGGACACTGTCCATGGATTCCTTAGAGTGGTAATGCGTCATAGATTTTATTAAAAATATCATTTTACTCTGAAATATCCCCAATTCTTCATTTATTGTTCTGTCAATGGGTACTCTATTCTCCACTATCCTGAAATTGGAGAGGTTTTGTCTGTTCCAATTTAAGAAATTCCTGTAGCCCAGGGGGTCATTATCATCCACCTCTTTTATTGAAATTTCAATGGGGTATGGAGACCGCTCCATTAAATCCATTATTGCCTTTGATATGCTTTCCCCAAAATTTTCATGGTACAGCAAGGAAAAGGTCATGTGTTGAAATGAAATGAAAGACAATGGAAATATTATGGTACTCGGTATTTCCCAGACTTTGTTGAAGAATTGGTTTGCCATAGAAGACATACCCCTTTTGATGAATTTATTTTCAATTTTCAGGAAATGTGAAGGAATTGCGTCCGGAAAGTACTTCTCATATTCATTTGATATAAAGTTCAATATGGAATTGATATCATCCTGCGGTAAATCCCTGAATTTATCTAGGTAAATGTACCATCCATCCTCTTCCTTGGCTAAAGAAGCAGGAAAACTTCCCTCCAAATTTTTTCCATAGAAAACATCCATATATTTGGATGGAAGCGGTGTTGGAAAGTATGCTTTGAATATAGCCTGATGGAGGCCAGAATTTTTAAATTCACTAGCATAGGCATTTCCATACATGAATATTATAAAGAATGGCTCTATTTAATATTGATTAAAAAATAATGAGCAAATTAAAATAGGCTATGTTTTCTGGAGCATAGTCCTTAGTGCCTTTTTATCGGCTTTCATGGTGCTAGTCTTAGGCATATTTTCAATGAAAATAACCTGATCAGGAATCCACCACTTTTGTATCCTCCCAACATCCACAAATTTATTTAGGTGATCATACACATCTTTTTCTGAGATACTGGCATTCCTAACTATAAATGCAATTGGTCTCTCTCCCCATTTCTCGTCTGGTTTACCAATGACAGCTACCTCTCCGACCCCTCTCAATTCGCTGATAGCGTTTTCTAACACCTGCGAAGGTATAAATTCTCCTCCGCTCTTGACTGCATCCTTTTCCCTGTCCATAATGGATATATATCCGTTCGGATGAATTACTGCTAGGTCACCTGTATGCAGCCAGCCGCCCCTCCACAGTTCCCTCGTTTTCTCCTCGTCTTTAAAGTAGCCAGATGTGAGCCATGGAGTTCTCACAACTATTTCTCCTATAGTTTTACCATCAGCCGGTACATCCTTCATGTTCTGATCTACAACTCTAAGATTGACCATGGGTACAGGAATCCCAGTGGAAATTGAGAAATTGAATTTTGTCTCATCATCGGCTGAGGCAATTTCATCATTATATATTGCAATTGTCAGGAGAGGAGCTGTTTCAGACATACCATAAGCACCGATAGTGACTATTCCATAGGACCTGGCTTTCATTGCTAGACCTTTTGGCAGAGCGGCCCCCCCAATTACAACCCTCCAACCCCTGAGGTATTCAGAATAATCCTCAATATTTGGAGCAGAGAGTATCATATACAGAATCGACGGAACCATTGCAGAGAATTTTATATTTTCCTTTTTCAGGAGCTCTAAGATGACATTCACTTCATATCTGCCGGGAAGGACATACTTGTTTCCATTCAAAAGACCCATGTATGGTATTCCCCATGAATGAACATGAAACATAGGGACAAGTATCATGAAATTGTGAGTCCTGTCAACATTAAGAGGATCATACCTCAACCCGTTTGCAAGGGCGAGGGTATGCAACACAAGTTTTCTGTGGGTGAAGGTAACACCCTTGGGGAATCCGGTGGTGCCAGATGTGTAGAATATTGTTGCAGTGGTGTTTTCATCAAGATCGGGAAAATCGTATCTGTCATTTTTCACAATATCATCGTAGTAGTAGAGAGGTGAAAGGGAAGTTTTTATCTCCTTATTCTCATCAGAATAAACAATCCATCCTTTGATGAAATCAAACATTTGTTTATTCTTCTCTAGAATTGGAATGAATTCATCCCTTACAATCACATATTTATCCCCTGCGTGGTTCATTGTGTAATAAATTATTTCGGGAGGGTACCTGATATTTACAGTATGCAGAATCGCACCCATCATGGGGATTGCATAGTAGGACTCTAGGTATTTATCGGTATCCCAATCTATTACGGCAATAACGTCTCCTTTTTTCACACCGATCTGGCTTAACCCTGATGCCAGTCCTTCAACCCTTTTGAAAAATGTCTGATAATTGTATCCTCGGATATTTCTGTATTTTATCTCAGTTTTTGAAAAATTTTTTGGTGTATTTATGAAAAGATTTCTTAAATTCAAATTAAAATCATGTTCAAAATCCATAAACTTTTATGGAAACAGCAATATATTACTTTTTCTCATGAAATATCGATGAACCTAAGCTTTGACCCTAGATTCTATTTCTCTCTGGGAAAAATAACAATATAAACCACCATGTAATAGCGAGGTGGGATATATACGAGAAAACCGTCAGAACATGGAAACGTGGTTACTTTAGCAGTTTTATTTACGGCATCATTTTACAATAGCCTGATATATCACAGTTATGCGTTAGTTCTTCTAGCCTGGATTCCAGTAATAATCGGACTTTTCATTTTTGACCTCCCATTCAGGAATATATCAAAAAGTAGATCAGATTTTGCAGTTCTGTTGGTTATAATCATCATTGCTCTTATAGCGGTAACCTTAACTCCTGTGTTGTTGATTCCTTATTTTTTGTTTGGAGTTTCATACATGACGAGGATCCCCCTGATTAAGAGGAAAAAAAGTTACATAACTCCAATCCTAGGCCTGTTAGGATACGCATCTCTATTCTCCCTGTTGTTACCCACAACTCTCACAATGAAAATGGAGGCATTCTCAGCATTCTTTATATATATGTTGGGTTCAGAATTCACAGTTAGGTATTTTTTAAAAAAGGATACGATTTTTATCTTGTACGATATAGTTCCACTGTTCCTAATTCTCCTTAACATGAGATTTATCGGTGCCGCAGTTTCTCTATTGAGAATTCCCAGTGCCATTTTTTCTAAGAAGATAAAATATATCGGCATAATGGAATCAATATTACTAGCAGTTTTTACTGTTCTATTCGAATTATTTATTATCTTAAATTTTAAGATATAAAATAAAAAATAAAAATGAATAAATTATGGGGCATGGGCAAACGAGGTGAGGTGTTCTCCAATTGCAGGTAGACCTATAATTAACGCCATTATGCCTGTAAGAATAGCAACTATACCAACCAATATGCCAATATATTTATTTCTTGAGATTACCAGTGGCCATACAAGTAGACCTGTAACACCTGCTCCAAGATATAACAGAAACATAGCCAATGGAGATTTTGTCATGCCGTCAAGGTACCCCTCATATCCTGATACAATTCCATATATGCCAGCGAAAAATCCATACAGACCAACGAAGAACATGTCTGAATTCTTAAGGAGCGTATAACCGGCAAATAGCTCAACGAATCCAAGAAGGGTTAAAGGATCTCCAAACAGTATGCTGTAAGCTCCTCCTTCAGGCTCTGGCCACAATAAGCTGTAAAATAGACCGTAGATCACAGAATAAAAGCCTGTACCGAACAGGAAATAGGCAAAACCCTGGTTTACAGATGAATTATCCTTATTCATGAAATATTTATAGATAGCATAACTTCCAATCCCGAAGAAAATTATGCCCAACACCCCGAGATTGGCAGCAAGTGGATCACTAAATACTGTCATTCTCTATCACCAATAGAGAATTAATTTTTTAATGAAATAATATCAGATTCCTCCTTGCGTAACGATACAGATAATTGCGCAAATGTATTAATTTATGTTAAGATTATATACCCGTGGGAAGACTAAATATCTCATTGTCAAACGATCAGATTAAGAAAATTCAGGAATTGGCTCAAGAGCAGGGAAAGACTATAAGTTCAATCATAGGTGAATCAGTCACTCTTTATGAAAAAATCATCCAGATGGGAAGGAATTTGAAAGACATTGAGAAGATAGTAACACTGCTCTCATTGATTCAAGGGCTTGATGCAGTTCCAGTGCCAAGTATACTTCTGGATTTCAGCATAGCAAAATGTATTGAAAATTCGCAGGAAGATACAATAAAAATATGGTATGACACTGGAAAGAAACTGGGTGAGGTAATAAAAACAATGGCAAAAAATGTTGAAGAGCTTAAGAAATTGGTTGACCAGTACAAAAATATAATACCAGTAAATAAACTGGAAATAAATGGTGATGACAGAGAGCTTGAAATAATACTGGTTGGAAGCGGATATAGCAAGGAATCATCCTTAGCCACGGCCAACGGACTTAAGGGGTTCATGGAAGTTTTCGGCTTTAACGACTTCAAGGAAGAAATCCTCGAAGGCTTCGTAAAGGTGAAAGGTAGGAAAATTCCTGATGTAAACGATATAAAAAGATCATTCTCCAAATGATAAGAATTAACTAGTATTGTCTCCAATCATGAAATAAGGATTCTTCCTTCCTTCCGTATCATAAACTGCCTTGGTTAGGGTTTCCAAGAGTTCCTCTTTTATATCGTCAGGGAAATTCTTTCCCCTTATGGAGAGTTTCCTTGTCCTTAGGAGAGTTCTTGGAATGTTCAGTACCTCCTTGACATATGTACCCAGATCATTCATCATATACCTGGTTGCATTATCCAAGAGTATTTTGTTTACTGGGTCAGAAAGGGTACTCTTTATCCTTCCCTTCAGGTATTTATAAAGGTAGAATGAATATGCTATATATAGCTGCATTATTTGGCTTATGGGAGTCCCAACTTTCGTTCTGATGACAGGGGTAAGAACATCGTAGCTTCCCAGGTTTTCTTGAATTATCAGATCATTCTTGATGGCATCTCTCATTATCCTCGTGCCAGGAAGCGGAGTGTATATTGACATCTGTAGAGCATCTGCTCCATGTTTGGCAAGATTCCTTGACATTTTGAGGGTTGCCCACAGGTCTCTGAACCTTTCGTAGGGGGCACCTACCATCATGCCAACTAGAACTATAATGTGAGCTTTCTTCAGGTTTTCGATGGCCCTGACAGTCTGGTCAATTACAATCCCCTTGTGCATCTTCTTCAGAACCTCTGGACTGCCAGATTCTGCACCAATAAATGCAATCTTCACACCTGCTTCCCCTGCTTTTTTTATTACGTCTGGATATTTCGATGTTATGTCGGCCCTCATCTGTACTATGAAATTCATGTTGAAATCTCTTTCAATGATTTCATCAAAGAGCTCCACTCTATTCTTGAGGTTAGGCTGAACAATGAAAATGTCATCCACAAAAAATACCCAATTATACCCGTATTTCTTAATATTTTCAAGTTCCTCGATTATTTTGGGGTTAGTTTTATTTCTCCAGAGATTACCCCATGTTGGTGTGACTGAGCAGAAATCACAAGCATATGGGCATCCTCTGGAAGTTTCAAGTGCACCAACGTACTGATTCTCACCAAATAGATCAAACCTGTATTTTTCCCTATCTATGAGATGGTAAGGAGGAGGCGGGAGAGTATCTAGATTATGAATCAATTTCCTTGGGTTTGTCCTAATGATCTCACCATTTCTTTGGAAAACTATACCATCCACATCATCCAGCGGAAGGCCCTCCATGCTGTGTTCTATAACATCCCTAAAAGCCCCTTCCCCTTCCCCTAAAACCACCACATCAAAACCCCCTTTAATAAGAGTTCTTGGCAAGAAAGTTGCATGATGCCCACCGGCTATGGCTAGAAAATTTCTCCTCTTCTTTAACTCTCTTACAATATCAAGGGCGATCTCATGTGAGGCAGTAGCATGAATCGTTATACCTAGAACATCGGTACCGAAGTCATCAAGCTGTTTCACAACCTCGGGAATACCAATATTCTCTGCTTCCATATCGATGATCTTGATTTGTATATCATCAATATCCTGGATCACTGCTGCAAGATCCAGAAGACCCAATGGGACAGGGAGAAAGCCGAATTTTCTCAAATATGCACTCCCAGAAGGGTTAATGGGTCTTACCAGTGAAACATGAATCATGTTTAATTGTAAAAATTTTAAGCTAAAAATTATTTCGTCATGTTTTAGTCTAAATTCTGATTATTAAGTTATGGTGCTCTGGAGATTTATAGTCAAATACGCAGAGGAAAAACCGAAGGTATATGGAGTTCTTAGCTTTATAGAGAGGAAAACGTCAAATTATTCGGAGATAGATTTTAAGAGCCATGACCTTGGGGTTTTAGAAAAAATATCTCCTGATTTCATAAGGTTAGATATAATAAAATGGGATCCTCCTGAAGAATTCAACAGGAATCCACGAGAGATATATACAAGATTCATTCAATATGTGAGTAATGAGGAATACTGGTATGCGCATGAAGAAATAGAAGAGCTTTGGAAAATGGAATCAGGCCAGGAAAAGGAAAGGTTGAGGAAAATTATCCTGCTCTTGGCCTCGATGGTTCATTACCAGATGAACCATCTTGATGTATCCAGGAGATTGTTCAGAGAATCTGTAGATTACCTAATTAGGGATTCACTATTCAGCGGAGATATAAAATATTCATATCCACTTAGTAGGGAACTGGTACTCTCTCTTACGGACTATCTTGACAAGTATACCAGTCACAAGCAATATGAAGAATATCAGGCTGAAAACAAGCATGGTGAAAACTACTCCCTTGATGGTAGCAAGGTAACCTAAGAATGGCTCAGCGACGGCAGTTAAAAGACTTGTAACCACATATATCAAGGATAGAACCTGTCCTCTGGCATGAACTGGTAAATTATCATTCATCTCCTTGCTGAGAAGATTGGTATAAAATCCGAATAGGCCACTGTTAATTATTAGAAGAATAATGGAAATAGTGCTGGGATAAATCCCGGGAATATAAATTGTGAAGAACAGGAAAGAACCTAACAATAGCATCGCTCCAAATGAATTCCTTCTAAGGAAAGAAACATTCTGAGTGAACAGGAAAGAGATACCCCTAACAAGGACATCCACAAAGAAAATGACGCCAATGATTATGGTATCGATGCCCAAGGTTATATAATATGGCTGCTTGAAAAGCACGAGTATATTGAAATCCAGGAGCAATGCAACCCTTATAATCATCGCTGAGATTATATTTCTATCTCTCAGATAATGGATAGTTCCCCTTGATTCCTCTGCCGCAGTTTTGGAGAAGGGTTCCTTTATGACCAGCGCCATATAGCTTGAAATCAGAACAAATATGCCAGTTATCAGAATATCAAATTCAAACCCAAATTTTGAAGATATCACCCCTCCAAAAAGAGATGCCAGGGCCACAGAAAGGGAACCCATGAAATTCACTATTCCAAAGAATTTAAGGTATCTTATGCCCCTCATGGTGGAATGTTCGTACGATAGTGCTTCAATTGCTGTTGAATTGAGAGCGTTTCCAAAACCCCAGAAGATATAGCTCACCGCAATACCGATAAAAGTAGGTATAGTCCCAAAAATGATTATGGCTATACCCGTTATCAATGAGGATATGGATAATGAATAAACCCTTCCAATTGTATCTACAAGTTTGCCGGATGGAAAGCTGAGAAATGTCATGGTAAGGTAATAAATCACATCAAGAATGGTGATTTCATATAATGAGAAACCCCTTTTCAACAGGAAAAGGACCCAAATGGGATTTAAAAGTAAGAAGGAGTATATGAAATAATAATTGAAAATCCTGGCATCCCTCTTATTCAAAATTTCACCATTTTATTATGTATTTTATTTCCTCACTTTCCTTTTTATTTATTTTTTCAATTTCGGAAGGGCTTCCTATTCCTGTTATCATCTCAGAGAATGGGAACTTATTTCTATAGGATGAAATAAATTCAATTGCCTCTCTGTAATTCTCCTTCGACCCGTCAACAGACCCTGCTAGGCTCACATTTTTATCAACCAGATATCCGGTTATATCCTCATTCCTTGACATTATCTGTCCAGAAGTACCGAATAGTATTACAATTCCATTATTACTTATAAATCTGGCACCCTCCCTTAAGATATCTGTAGATCCCACTGCGTCTATTATTAAATCCGGCGGATTTCTTTTTAGGAATTCCTCATAACCTGTTTCCGAACTGTTCAGTATTGTGGATTCGGTGGATTTTGCTATCCTTAATATCATGTCAGAAACAGGATGCCTGTTGACCATGAAGATTTTAAATCCCATTGAATAAAATACAAATGAAATTAGCATCGCTTCAGTTCCAGTCCCATAAATATATAGGTTTTTACAGGAATAAGTTGAATCATTGCAGTACCACGGAATCCTATTGGAGAGGTTATAAAACACTTCTTTTATCTTCATCACATTTTTCATAGGTTCAGTCAGAACTCCAAGCATTCTCAGGTCCTGGTCATTTACTTTTATAAGAAATCTCTCATCATCTCTGAAATATTCCCTCATGAAACCATTTTTCCCTCTGATACCGGCTTCAACAAAATCGCCGTCTGCGCAATAATCCTGCCTCCCAAGAGTACACATCCTACAGTGCCCTGGTCTCCTAACCATGGGAACAACCAGATCCCCCTTTTTGAAAAGAGTAGAACTTCCTGGATCCTGCACAGTACCTATGGCTTCATGACCTATGATAAGTTCATCACCAGATTCAGTCCTCACGAATTCCAATTCATTATTGGCTATTTCTCTATCGGTCCCACATATGCCGGTATAATTGGTTTTTATTAGGATACCGCTTCCTTCAATGTAATCTACATCTTTTAGGACCACACCGAGCTCTCCCATCTTCTTTACGACAGCTTTCATGATCATACCTCCATTGCTATTACCCTGGCTGGGGATCCATCCCCATCCTTAATCGAAAGTGGCATAGCTATGACCATGAATACCTTCCCCAGAAGTCTTTCAAGTTCACGGGAATTCAGATTCTCTATGATGGGGATTCCTGCTCCCAATAGTATATGATGGGTTGGAAAGTCCCTTGACTCAGGTGCTTCTGCGGAAGGACTATCAATGCCAACAAATTTTGGTTTAGCTTCTTTTAGCTTAACCGCGTCATCTTTATCTATGTAAGTAAAATTCTCAAATTCCCTCTTATTCTCCCAGTCTCTGTTATATCCGGTATAGAGAAAAATGAAATCGAATTTTTTTCCACCTAAATCGAGTTTCCCCGGTTCGTATTCAATTGCTATACCGAAACCAGTGAAATAGAAAGGGTCAAACTGGTCTATAGTCTTTCCACCCACAATAAAATGAGCAGGTGCATCTATATGGGTGCCTGTATGGGTCCCAATATGTATTTCCTTAATATTGTAACCATCTTTTTGAATTTCTTTGAACTGTTTTACTGACGGTACTGGATCACCTTTGAAATATGGCATACCATTCTCAATTGAAAAACTTAAGTCAATCACATTCATTAAATTACCTCTTGAAAGTACCCTTCACAACCCAGGGAGGCTCATTTGGATTTAATGGTTCCATGGAGTTTGTTTTGAACTCTTCCAGAATTCTTTCATTAACTTCAATTCCTAGTCCAGGACCTTCAGGTACTTCGAAATATCCATTATCTAACTTATACCCTTTCTTTAGAAGATTTTTCTTCCAATCAGGCCAGAAAGCCTCAAAACTCTCCTGAATTCTGAAATTGTGAATTACAGAATCTAATTGAAGAGTTGCTGCAGTCTGAATAGGCCCAAATGCATTGTGGTAAGCCACTTCTGCACCAAAAGATTCAGCCAATATGGCTGATCCATAGGCCTCCAGTATACCTCCAACATTGGTGAGGTCAGGTTGAATGATATCTACCAGGTTATCCTGAAGGTATGGTAGAAATTCCTTCTTATTCAATACCCTTTCACCTAAGGCAATGGGTGCGTCTGTAGCATCCCTTACGCGCCTAAGTCCAATAAATTCATCTGGGTGCACCGGTTCCTCATGGAATATGGGGTCAAAATCCTGAAGTGCATTAATAGCCCTGATGGCGGAATTGGCATTGAATCTTCCGTGATATTCAATCAGAATATCAAGGTTGGTTTCATTTTTTACTGAGGATACAATTTCCCTGGCGTTATACAATCCTTCAGACGTAAGGTGATGATAATCTGGTCCAAATGGATCGAATTTCACAGCGGTGAATCCCGTCTTCTCTACAGTCTTCGCTTTATTTAAGAAATCTTCTGCAGCTACGCAGTCATCGTACCAGCCGTTTGCGTATGCCCTTATTTTATCCCGAATCTTTCCACCAAGCATAGCGTATATGGGAAGGCCTGAAGATTTTCCAAGAATATCCCATGAAGCTATTTCAAATGCACTAAGTGCAGCGGTGCTTTCCATTGAAACTGGAAGATAAAAAGAATTCTTGTAAAATTCCAGATAATTTGCTTCGATATTATTTACTTCCTTCCCAACATAAATTCTTGAAACCTCTTTCATTTCCTCATAAACAGGTCTGGTCATGAGTGTTGTCGGTGCTTCTCCATAACCCACTAGGCCATCACTTGTTGTCAGTCTTATAACCAAAATAGTAGAGCTCCAGGGACTTGATTTTTCCCCTTCTTCCCCGAGTTCAATAATATCTGCATTAACAATCTTTGACATGCTCTTCACATGAGAATTAATTTAAAATAATTATTGAAAATAGTTTTAATAAAAATCATTGAAGGATTTAAAATTGCTACATTCAATCAACTAGCATAAAACCTCTTATACGAATCTGTTTGAATCAGTCCTCTGCATTTTCCCCATGACTCTTCTCATAAATAGCCAGTGCGATTGGTGCAAGATCGATAGTCTTATCATTTACCTTGAATATGGGTACCTTCCTTTGATATATTCCCATATCATGAAAGCTCGCTTCTCTTATGTCATCTAGAAATTCATCATCGTTTTTGAACACTCCCCCGCCAAGGAAAATGGCCTCTGGATCAAAGGCGTTGATCAAGTTGCTCAAAAACAAAGAAAAATAGAACACTACTTCATCTATAATCAAGGTGGAAAAAGGATCTCCTAATCTTTTTCCAGAAAATATATCTTCAGTTGTCAGCCTATTTATGGGGATTGATGACAGAAAAGTTGAGTTTCTCACTTCTCTGATGTTTTCAATGACCCTTCTGGTAATCGCAGATCCTGAGGCTAGTGCCTCTATACATCCCCTTCTACCACATCCACAAACAGGTCCGTTTGCCAAGACTACTGTATGTCCAAGTTCTCCTGCGTAACCATTTTTTCCTCTGTATATCCTATTATTGAGGAATATTCCCCCTCCAATGCCTGTTCCATTTACCACATAAATGAAGTCCTTGAATTTTCTGCCCTTATCAAAAATTTTTACTGATATGGCCTGAGCAGTGGCATCATTATCCAGAAATACATTCTTTTTGAATTTTTCCTTTAGAAGATTTTTCAAGTTAGTGTTCTTCCAGCCTCTAAGATTTGGGGCAGCCAGGACACGTCCATCCCTTGATATTGGGGCTGGAAATATGACAGAAACTTCATCAAATTCTTCAAATTGTTTAGAGAGATTATAGATCTGTTCAACTAGGGCATGTGGTCCAAGAAATTTCTTTGTTTTGATTTGTTTTCTCTTCAATATTTTCCCTGACTCATCTGCAAGGGTTCCGGTGATCTTAGTACCGCCAACGTCAAAACCTAGATACCTATTTTGCACGTTTCCATATAATAAAAGTGAATTAACCTTTTTCTAAAAAGTTATAAAAGTTATAAATTTATAAAAAGTTAAATTATGAAAGATTCACCGGGTTTCAGAATAACCACATTAATCAAACCTTCCAGAGCATTCTTAAGCTCCTGTGGATCTCCATTTATTACAGGCCATGTACCATAATGCATTGGAAATACATATTTTGCACCGATCATTCTAGCGGCAACTGCAGCCTCCCTCGGGGACATTGTGAAAAATCCACCGATTGGTAACATCGCTGCATCAGGTTTATAAAGCTCTCCTATAAGTTTCATATCTCCGAAGAGACCTGTATCACCCGCATGATATATGGTCTTTCCATCTCCCGTTATGACAGTTCCGGCACAGTTTGCACTGTGAACAGCCTGGGTCAATCCAATCTTGATTCCGTTGAAATCAACCTGGCTTCCTATATTCATTCCTATGAGATTTTCCTCTGGCACTCCGTTCTTGGCAGCATCTAGCATGTTTTCAAAAATTGTGATGATTTTTGCTCCACCATTCTTAGAGATTTCAAAAGCATCTCCTAGGTGATCTTCGTGAGCATGTGTTACTACAATGTAATCAATTTTTGGTAAGTTTTCCAGCTTTATTGGAGACTTTGGATTATCCTTTATGAATGGATCCACAAGTATCTTTTTGCTGCTGAACTCCAAGAGCCAAGCAGCATGTCCGTACCAAGTTACTTTTACCATGGTATTGGAATTAAAATTAGTTTATATTGTTATCTGTCGCATCGGAGCTTAACGTATTTTTAAACCTATTTATACCATATTGGAATGATAGAGTATGTCAAAGGAAAGTTCTGGTTGGGAGAAAATTTCTGAAAAGGAGTTAGAGGAATTGGAAGAAATATCCAAGGATTATATGGATTTCATAAGCAATGTGAAAACTGAAAGAGAAGCTGTCAAATATTTCAGAGAAATGGCAAAGTCAAAGGGTTATGAGGAATTACCAAAGAAGATCAAAGGAAAGGGCAAATACTACGTAGTTAAAAATGAAAAGGCAATTGCCCTCATTAAATTGAATGGAAATCCATTATCAAGGTATAGGATTCTAGCTGCTCACATGGACTCACCAAGACTTGATATAAAACCAAATCCAATTGAGGAGGATTCGGATTCTCATACTGTCCTATTCAAAACACATTATTACGGAGGAGTAAAGAAGTATCAGTGGGTATCGCGTCCACTGGCAATACACGGTGTTGTAATTACGAAGGATGGTAAAAAAATCGAGATCTCAATTGGCGAGAGAGAAGAAGATCCCGTCTTTAGTATTCCAGACCTCCTTCCTCACTTGGCTAGGAAAGTACAAGGCGAGAAGAAACTACTAGAGGGGTTTGAAGGTGAGAAACTTGAATTGATTGTGTCACACAGGCCAGAAAAGAGTGAAAAAGATGGGAAATTCAGAAAATACCTTCTAGGTTTATTAAGGGAAAAATACGGGATTGAAGAGGAAGATTTCTATACAGCGGATCTAGAAGTGGTGCCTGCGGGAAAAGCCCATGAAGTAGGTTTTGACAAATCCATGATAGGCGCATATGGCCAGGATGATAAGATATGCGCTTATCTAACATTTAGGGCCTTAATGGATTCAAAGGGAAAGGATAACCTAATCGTGATATTATTTGATAAAGAGGAGATTGGCAGTGATGGAAACGTAGGAGCTCAATCAAACTTCATAGAATATGTTCTCGTGAACATTCTTGAAGCCTCTGGTGTTAACTATACCTACGGAAAATTATTGGAAATCATGCACAGTTCAAAGGTGATAAGTGCAGATGTAGGTGCTGCCTTGAATCCACTGTTCAAAGAGGTCCACGATTCGAACAATGTAGGTAGAGCAGGTAATGGAATACTGATAATGAAGTATACTGGTAGTGGGGGAAAATATGGCGCAAGTGAGGCACAAGCAGAATATATGAGGGAAATTAAGGATTTATTTGACAAGAACAATGTACTATATCAGTATGGATTATTGGGAAAGGTAGATGAAGGCGGAGGAGGTACTGTAGCGAAATATTTTGCTCAGTACGGCTTCAATGTCATAGATATGGGACCAGGTTTGATAAGTATGCATTCTCCATTCGAGATAGTAAGCAAAATAGACGTATGGAGTTCTTACAGGGCTTACCTAGCATTCCTGAATGAATAGTTTTCTTTTTATTTCTTTATTTATGATAGTATGAAATATCTTAAGTTAGGGGTCTTCCCCTCATAGCAAGTTTCAGCACATTTCCAATAGCAATTGTTATCCTCCAAACATATCTTTTCGCAAGAATTAAGGCATGTATATTTGCTTTCATTATTCACATTCATTAAGAATGCTAGATTATCTATGAATATAATCTTTTGGTAAATAGTCTTCAATCAACTTATATTATATCAGAGAGAGTTAAGACCAGACTGAATTGGGACTCGCAGAGCATTTTGAGGTGACCATCCCGAATATTAATTGAAGGTTGCATATGAACAGAGCCAAGAGAATCTATTTTGAGAGTTATAACAAAATACTGTAAAGCAGTGACAGGAATAATTAAAATTTTCCCTTAAGACGTTATTGTTTCACAACGTAAAACTTTAAAAACTGGATTCTTTAGTAATTTGTAGGTCCAAGATGGTGAAATTCCTTGTAGTTTCTGAGTACATTAGGCAATTATTATCCGACCTGAAATTCCAGTTACAGAAAGAACCATCTCTAATTAAATTGAATTCAAGAAAGGTATTGGTGGTTGGAGACACGCACGGTGCCATCGACATCACTTCATATGCTTTTTACTATTTGCAGCAAGGATATGAAGTAATAATGCTTGGAGACCTAGTTGATGGGGGAAAATACAGTCTCAGAAATCTGCTCTTCTCTCTGGAAGAAAAATTACTTTCAAAGAGGGTTATCATTATAAGGGGGAACCATGAGAGTTCAACAACTGCCTCGTACTATGGGTTTCTGGACGAACTGAGAGAAGTCGGACTTGACTCTATCTATGATGATTTTCTTGATTTGTTTTCAAGTTTGCCTTATGCGGTACTGTTGAATAGCAATATTCTTTTGATTCATGGCGGGATACCAAGGGAAGGAATAACCCTTTCAGAATTGGAGAAACTTAGAAAGGGGGATAGGGCACCGTATGATCCCATCGCTTTCCAAATTCTGTGGAACGATCCAATGGAAAATGTAGAAGGATTTCAGAAAAGTGAAAGGGGGCCGGGCATATTTTACTTTGGGGAAGATTCATTCAATGAATTCATGGAGAGGAACAAACTTAAGTACCTGATCAGGGGGCATGAAGTGGAAATGAACGGTATTGGAACAAAATTCCATGGGAAATTGATAACTGTTTTTTCCTCCGATTATCACGGAGGCAAAAAAGGTTTACTGATGATACATGGTAACAGAATTAAAAGAATATTGATCAATCACGGGAAGTAAAATATATTCTAATTTAACATTTTAAAAAATGTGGAAAACAAACTCATGGAAGCTGATTCGAGTTTATATTATTTTGTAGAAGTTTTTGACAATTTGAATGTTCATTATTCAATGAGATGAAATCTTCTCCTTACAGTAGGCATACAATGCATCATATGCCGGAAATTGCTTTTCCATATTTTCAAAGTCATTGCTAGAAATAAGTCTGAACCCCTTTGCAATTGCCTTCAGACCATAACTTTCCTTCGGCGGATTTTCTATGTCTGCATCCGCTCCCCTGACAATTTTTGCGAGTTCCAGGAGTGCCGGGTCCCTGAGTCCATACTTTTTTATTATGGCATCGAAGCTTACGAATTCCTTCTCATTTTCAAAAAAATGGTTCAATTCGGCGCCCTTCACGTCAAAAGGGATGGCGTTCAATTCCTTGGCTTTTTCAAGGACTTTCTCCGCTGGTACAAAAATGAATTCGGCATCCCTGTCTACGAAGTTCTTTATGAGCCATGGACATGCAATCCTATCAACCATGGCTCTTTCTCGAGTTATCCATTTCATAATAAGTTAATGCGATTTCATGTATATAATGATCGGAGAAACTTTTCTATAAGAATAAATGAATTTAAAAGGTCAGTGAAATGAGGAGGAAGTTTTTCTAAGCACATTAAAATCCATTGTTCAAAGTATATAATACATTAAAATGATGTCAAAATATTTGGAATTCCGTTTAACTCCACGAGGCATCCTTCCATACTCTATGAAACCTATTTTACGATAAAGAGCTATGGCATTTTTATTATTGTCAAAAACTTCAAGCACTATTATTTCGAATTTACCCTTGCATTTATCTAAGGCTGTTCTAATCATTTGATGGCCTATCCCACGATTCCTGTATTCTTTCCTTATGGCTATCCCCAGGGTCCCTATATGTGAGACATCCGAATATGGTCTCTTCACCTGAATATCGCATAAACCTACTACCCTCCCGCCGTCCTCAGCTACAACGGCCACTGCATTCCCCTTATTTACATTAATATATAATTCAGTGAACCAATTTATTTCAGAAATATAATCCGGTTTCTCATGATATAACGTCAACCCGATCTCAAAATTATCCTTACTGACTTCATCATAATATGAATAATAATTTTCGATCAGGTCATCCATATCGTCCCATCTTAAGTCCCTTATGATAACCATATCCCTTCTCTGAATGTAATTATATGTGGTATTTCCCTTTTCGGTCAATAACAGTCTAATTCTTAATAATCCTCACATCAAAACAAGGAAACAGATTTAAATTATATACAATTTCATGTTGATCCTAATTGTGAGAAATGATAAAAAAGGGATCTCCCCTAAGGAAGAGGGAAGCCCATTCACAGAAGAAGAAAAGAATGCTATGAAAGAAAGACTCTCTGAGATGAAAAGGAAGAAATCAGGAAAGGACATGGAAAAAGAAGTTCTTGATAAAATTGAAAAAATGGAAGATGAGGACAAGGAGATTGCCATGAAAATCCACAACATTATGAAGGAATATGGCCTTATTCCAAGAACATGGTATGGAATGCCAGCATATGCAAAAGACGATAACCTGATATGCTTCTTTCAGCACAGGAAAATGTTCAAGGCGAGATATTCTGTTCTAGGGTTCACAGATAAGGCTAAGCTTGATAATGGCAAAATATGGGCAGTATCATATGCCATAACCTCATTATCAAGTGATGTAGAATCAACTATCAGAGAGCTTGTAAAGAAGGCAATAAGTATAAATTAATATCATATAATTTATCATTGGAGAATCATTTAATGGAATAGTTGGTAACAGTTTTCATAATATTTATATCATTTATTCTACATGGAATATGGTAGTAAAATTCATGTCATAAGACCATTCGAAAACATTTATTAATTTATTAAAGTCTAAGGATTGTGACCAAGTCGAGGAAATTTGAAGAAAAGAGGAAAATGAACAAGTCTAAGGCGTGTATGATGGAATATGGTGATAGGACAGTATGCATAGACCCATCCATACCCCTATTGAGCTTAATTGGAAAGAAATATACAATGCTGATTCTTGGGGTCATAGGAAACGGGAGTGGAAATAAGAATTTCAACGAGATATTAGGCGACATACCATTTTCAAGTTCTACTATCATCTCAAGGAGGCTGAAGGAATTACAAGAATCAGGTCTTATTACGAAGATCCAGGATTCCTCTGGCATCAAATATAAGTTGACAGAATTAGGAAAAGAAGTAAGGGCGAGCCTCATGCCATTATTTTTATTGATGGAGAATACCAATGAAAAAACATAACTATATAATTTCTCAATTTAAATTTAAATTTTTAAAATGGAAAAAACTACGATAATATAGAAACCAGTTATCACAACCTCTTTTTAAAATACAATCTAGGCCATTGAGTTACGTATTTTCTCTCGGTCGAATGGATAATTGCTTAGCTGGTGTTAATATTTAAAACGGCATAAATTAAGCTATATGGATTTGATGCCTGGTATATTTGGAAATGACAAATATGGCAATATAGCTAAAGGATATATTGACTAGTGGTAATTTTATTGAAAAATATTAATAAGACTTGGACTACAATGTCGATTGCATTTCGCGGTAAAGGTACGGTGCATTCCATATTGGAAGACTCCTGCAAATTTTTTAGACAAAATCGGTTCAGTAATTTGCAAATTTATACGATGGAATGTCACTGGATATATTAAAAATCTTGAGTTAAGTGTATTAACAGATTATTAAAATTGTATTTGAGTGATTATGAAAAATAACCATATCCAAGGGAATGTAAGAGAAGGTGCATATATTTTCCATAAATAAAAATAAGACTAAAAAAGGAATCAATCAGCCTTTTGATAGGTATTCAGATACTCAAAATCTATAATCCATAAATCTAACCATAGGCCAATTGAAATTAATTTCCGTAGAGAAATCCAATGCTTATGTTCCAATTTTTAAAAATCAATATAAACTAGAAGAAAAATTAATTAAATTAATTATTTTTCTTGCGGCTTCTAACCACCAAGGCGAGTACTGCAACTATTATGACCAATATGATTATTGCTGCAACGATGAATAAGGAATATGGAGGAGAACCTGAAGTTGACTGAGATTTGTTACCTGAGGAAGTGACAACACTATTAGCGGGCTGGACGAAAACCCATGGAACAGGACTGATAAACTGATCATTCACAAGCTCCTTCGTGGTAGAATTGAATGTCCATGTATTGGGGAAAGCATAATATCCACCTGCAAAATTATAATATTGTCCGTTGTCAATGAGGGAACCCCCAAGGTAAGTATAGCTCGTCCAGTTTGAAGGAGCATTTATTTCAGTAATAAGTGGAACCGCATCTCCACTAGAATTTACAAATGTGATATTCGATGAGACTTGTCCATTTACTTCAAAAAGCCAGAAGAAATCAACCGTGTAATTAGAAGAAGGGGCAGGGAAACTTGAATTCTGATTGAACGTGGCAAGTGTAAAATTGTATTGACTAACTTTAGTATTATTTATAAGGGCATATGTTCCAGCTGGTATGATTACAGTCAAAGTATAAGAGATAAGCGCTACTGGAGGCTCTACGGAATAACCATATACTGTGGAAGTTGAGGAACCAGGGGTGTTTACACTCACTGTATAGGAGATATAATTGTTGGCGTTAACTTGAATTGTCTTCTCAGAATACAGGGTAAGGAGCTTTGGTTGAGCTGAGGCAACAACATTTAAGGTAAAATTAGTATACTTAGAAGGATCAGTCCCTGTTGCTGATAAACTTATAATATAACTTCCCGGTTCAATCGACTGTGATGCATAAAGGGTCATGGTACCATTAAATGTTGGTACACCTGATAATTTGCTAAATGTGGCCTTAATGCCAGAAGGAGAGATATAAGAGATCGTTGTGTTACCGGCTGTTCCAGAAGTTAACTTCACAGTATACCCAACAGATGTTGTTCCACCTTGAGTAATATTAGCCGAGGTAGCAGATAATTCAATAACTGAAGTACCAGAAGAAATGGCAGCACTTGAGACATTAATTAGCAAGTTTGTGTCTCCAGACGGATCGTCCCCCGTTGCGTAAACCTTGACTACATATGATCCAGCAGCAACTGTTTGTGCTACAGAAACATCTACTTTACCACTAAATGTTGGATCACCGGTATTTGGATTAAATGTCAAAGTAATCCCTGTTGGGGAATTATAAGCTAGTGAGGTGCCCCATGTTGTGCCGGTTGTTAACTTTACCGTAAAATTTGCAACTGCACTCTGTCCTGCAGTTATGTTCAACTCTGATGGGGTTATTATTACGGTAGAGGACCCAGTTGACGCGAAAGCCGTTTCTGTTATGATTAAAGGGGTTACAACCATTGCAGCAGCCACAAGGAGAGTTAGGAAAAATTTTAGTGGACTTATCATCTTTAATTTAGCTAAATTTAAATATATAAATATTGTTAAATAGATTCAGCGACAAATCAACTATTAAAATTTGGAACCTTAAGGTGAGGGTTAAGTTTGATAACCTTCTGTTGAATATAAAAAACAGTTGGAGCAAAATACCTTCAAACAATAAGAATATAGCAAAATTAATAGACAATACCAATTTACATTTTCAGACTAAATTTAAAAATATGTGAGCAAGAAAATAATAGGGTAAAATTATATGCTCTCCATTGATTTCAAGAAAATATTCTTAAAAATGATTTTTTACCCTTGAAATTTTAACGGCATATTAAGGATCAGTGATATAATCTCCAACAAGGATTTTTAAAAATATTATAAAAATTCTTAGCTGATTAATATAAAGATAACAATTTTTTTTATAAAAATCCCCATCTATTCAATATAATTTTATGATAAGCTATATTTGATGCATATTTCTAAGTATTTCTACATGGATATTGCTTCACATTTTATGTTCTCTCATTGAGAATGCCATAACATGTTAAGGGTGATGTATTGAAAGTACTGGAGATTCTATAGAAAAAATGTGCATAGTAATCAAGAGACATCATAATAAAATAATAAAACATCTGTTATCAAAAGAGAAGGAAGCATTATGAAATACAAGAGGCCATTCCAATAAGTTCCATAATAACTTAGACTTAACGTACCTTCATAATAATTGTAAAAACTGTAAAAGGCCAAAAGATCAGCAACAAGATATGTTACAACTGGAATTATAAAATATCTTTTATCAATAATATCGAGATAAGGAATTTTCAATACTCTCTTCAAACCATAAATGCCAATTATGTTCCCGCCAAATCCGAGCAAATCATCCAAAACTCCAAGTGTATACCACTCCATACCTGATACAGTATAAATATGGAAAAGTAATGGCAAATATACTATCCTATGAAAAGAAAAATCTTTGACCCAACCGCCCTGAACATTGAGCCAGGTACCTCCTATGGCAATTAAGAGGAATGCGGTTGCCTGTAAGTGCTTCTTATCTCTAATGCCCTTATACACTTCAGGATAATTCCATCAATAATTAATATGTTAAGAACAGACTCTATTGAATTCCTTTCATCATTATTAATTCATTACGAATAATACAAAAAATTCTCATCTTCCAATGGATTTTGAATAAATCCAATCCAATGTTATGGGATGTTAGCGAACATTCATTTAAATTACCATTTTTCAAGATAAATTTTTAATATTCTGGGTGATAATATGCCCAATGAAATATCTCGTATCTAACGATAGGAAAGTGGATATTATCGAGGCCCAAATTAATTTTGCAGAAAGTTATGGAAAACTGCTGGAAATGCTATCAAGAGATCCGGATTCATATATCTTACCCAACTACATGGGAAAACCTCCCTCCTTTAAATCCATAATGGAAAGGGCGAACTCTTGGAATACGGAGGACAGAAGAATGCATTTCGCAATATACGAAAATGAGGTAGTAGGATTTTGCGGGCAAAAGATAGGTCCATCCTATGGGCATATCTTACAGCCAACCGTATCAGAAATGTGGTATGCTGTCTCCGGGGATTTCAGGGGTTCAGGTTTGATCTATGCCCTCATAAATGAATCACTTAAAAGTATTCAGTCAAAATATGTTCAGGCTTTTGTCGACTCTGAAAATTCCAAGTCATTAAATTTATTGAAGAACCTAGGCTTAATTGAAATAGGGTTATTAAAAGAGAACATTGTTGATTTACCAAAAGAAAAGATAAAGGATGACTATTTCTTGAGGGGTCTAAGGGAAGAGGCTATAATACTATCTTCCAATAAAATGAATGAAAAATCAGTTGTGCCATTGCATTAATTTAGACATTTTATTCAAACAAGTTAATTATATGTCAATGTCACGAAATAAGAAAGGCGTTAATGAGCTCATTTCATATGAGCATCACTTTGGATATGAGAGGTACAAGAAAAATAAGACTGGCCTTCTGATACAATAAAGAATTTTGCGCGCATTCAATCATTTTATTTGCCATGAATCTTTGAAAATAATACCCACAGTAATATGTCTAAAAGATAATTGAGAAGAAATGATTTCTAAAAATAAGGAGATAACTAAAATGCTAAATTTGCATTTGAATTGCAGCCTTTCCAGATAAACGGTAATAAGATAAAATTTATTATCGTTATTACGACTCACTCTTATGACCTATCAAAAAATTGGAATATCTATAAAGATTTTTGAAAGCACAAACCACTATATTACATGGATCTCATCTAGACCTATATTGGTTACAAAATACGACGGTAATTATTACGCAATGGATGCAATATGTGGCCATATGGGATGTGCCCTTCTGGAAAGAGTTTCTGGAAAAATTGCAGAATGCCCGGCCCATGGTGCAAAGTATGACGTAACAACCGGGGAAAAGGTCGGAGAACCTAGGGTCAAGCCTGAATCAGGTTGTGAATATGAAAAAATAGGTACGCCGCTGAAAACCTATAAAATAAGGGAAACTAATGGGTTCCTGGAAGTTGATATATAAAATTTTGTAGAGCTATGTATCTCTAGACGGGAATTAAAGTAGGGGACTAAAGGAAATATAGAATCAGCGTGATAAGGACACCTGAGTTACTAGATAATCTCGGCTGGTCCAAAGTGAGGTTTCTTTGATGAAACTGCTGTGGAAGATTTAGGGCATCTGCGAAGCCCGTCCACTATTTTTAGTATCCCACTATAAGAGAGATTCAAATCTCACTTCACGTAAACATTACTCGCCTAGGCAAGGTACAGATGGAAGAGATTTTCTATGCATTTTTGGAGGAGATTAATCCTGCGAGGGATTTATTTGGAACCTCGATACCGTAGCAATGATCACCAAAAGATTTCAGGTTATATTATAACACTGTCACAATAGATAAATATTTATGTCAATAGAATCAGAAATCTATATCCTCGAGATAAAGTGAGATTAGGAAATGAAAAATAAATACATCATTTGCTATTCCGAAGGGAAGATTGATATTATGGGTAATAAGAATAATTCAAAGAAAATTGAAGGGTTCACAGAGGAAGAGAAAAAAGCAATGAGGGAGCGGATAAAGGAAATTAAAGCTGATGAATTAGAAGGGGAGGCAGAGGTTCTTGCAAAGATTTCAGAGATGAATGGGAAAGATAGGGATATAGCAGAACGGTTTCATAAAATAATAATGAAAAATTTCCCGGAGCTTTCTCCAAGGACATGGTATGGGATGCCGGCTTATTCCAATAGCAAAGGAAAAGTAATATGCTACTTGCAGAACTCACAGAAATTCAAGAGCAGATATTCCACCATTGGATTTAGTGACGGAGCAAATCTTGATGAAGGCAAAATGTGGCCCGTTGCATATGCCATTAAGGATTTAGGGGATGACGAGGAAAAGATGATCATTTATCTCCTGAAGAGGGCTCTTTCCTGATGTGATATAAATTTGTGCCACAATTTCAGGTAGCTATTCCTTTAGATCTGGAATATTTTTCTTGCTTCAATGACCAATTCAAATAACCAGCTTTTATTATTACCATGGAAATCTCCCATCTGATAGCTTATATGCTTAGGCACGAGGAGATCAAGGTTATCGGATCCATGACTGAAATCTATAATCATGGAATTCCTTAAAGAGGTGGGACATCTAAACCCGTTCCTACCATAATTCCGTATATTGAAAATTGGTTTGGAGAAGATAAATGTAGGATCAATGGTGAGACTGGGGAGAATAGTGGTGTTCTTTCGCTTGCAACTGTTTCCCTGTAAGGTGAAATATCATATTACACTTGTATTTCTTCCTCTTTATTGCATTCAATCTATCATAATCATTTATATGCCTCTTAACTTATCATAATCCATTCCTTATAACGAGTGAAGCCGATAAGTATAAAAATAAATATATTTAACTAAAATATTTATTGCACTAATGCTGCTGGAAAAGTCGCGATATCAACAATTTCTATCAATTCCTTCTAAAATTAAATAACGGTCTATGATCGCCATAGAGCGTTTATGTTTATTTAGAGCGAAGGACTACTAGATTTATTGGTTGAATTCTTACGATTTAACTTAAAAAGATAATATAGCGCAAATCCGAGGAAAATAAGATTCAAATTGCTATAAACGAAATAAGTTATGCTTCCATGTGATAAAGATATACTTCCTGCATAATAGTAAAAAACAACAGCATAGACAAGATACGCCACCAATCCTACTACTCCTAAAATTGTGTACTTTATTTTGTAAGATAACATATAATCGCCTTCTCAGAAATACCAAGTAATACTTTTAAACCCCCAAATATCGAGTGCAAAAGAACCGATCCGGGATGCTGCGAAATACCCTCATGGACTTCCATAACGTTAATAAAAATCTCAATCATTATAAAAAATTATCGAAATAATCAGTCATCCGATTATACCAGTGACTACGCCGGGATGGTTGGCCATTAGGCCGGTCTTAGTAGGTTATGCTATGTATACAACTGCCTTGGCGTGCACATAGGTATATTAAGAATAATATATTATCTAGTATAAATTTATAATAATAGATTAATTATTGGATAAAGAGTATTATATCGATAAATTAGATAGGACAGTTAGGTTTGGGCCAATGTGTTCGATTCATTATTGCACTGGTATAATTCATATTCATCCATATATATAAAGGTATATTAGAACAAGCGAGAATAAGAATCTTATTGACCTTTTATTAAAAGAATAAGATACAAATCCAGATATTAAGGAATTTATGGATCAAAATGTCACACTTTTCCAACCAATTTATGGTTACGTTATTATCTTTTCGTATAATAGACCAGATCTCTTATGGTTAACGGGACCTTATTCAATCAGGTATTGCAAGAATACAGGCCAGATCCAAATAATCTTGTCAAAAAGAGACAGGAAATATTAAAGTAGCTGGGGAATAAGCTTGGCGCGCGGTGATTCCCTATGTTGCGAATATATTACACCCAATTTCCTCAATAATGCAAACCGACATAGATCCAATAATGGACCTAGTCAAGGTGGCCTCCGAGAGTTATAAAGAGCTTTACCTTATTCTTGAGAGTTTAGATGGTGATTGAAATGTTGGTGAAAAAATGCTGCATGTATTTAGAGAGGAGTTCACAAAGTATTTTAATGTAATTATACCAAATTTTACCAAAAGTGCAGCCACAATGGTACCAATATGCACAGATAAAATAATAATGGGAACGAACTCCGAGTTGTGACCAATTGACCCGCAAATTGGAGTTACCCTCCCGACAGATCAGGTGAAAATGTCCCGGCGAAATCGATAATTGGGGCACTAAATAAGATTAAAGAAGACATAGAGAAAAATGAAAAACTTGCGACCGTGTATTACTTGTGTTAAACAGATCAGGTCGGAAACCATGAAATTTTGTGAGGAAGCTATAGCCTTTTCCACTTCATTTGCTAGACGATGGCTGCATGGGACTTAATATGGAACTTTTGGATCTAAAGGACGAAAAGTGGAAGTTACTGTGGAATTATTACTTGGGGGTAAAAGCCAGTTTTCAAATGAATCCAAACGATGCTAAGCTTTTCCAAACAGTTGGAACTTCCGTAATTACTAACGCTGCTTATTGTTCTGTGCGTAGAAGCCCTGAACAATGAATCCTGATGCACCTGGAAAATGAACCCCGGTTCTGCATCTGCCTGTGTTTTCATCTACTGTTTCGCAACCAAGACCATGGTCCATTTCCATTCTGTAAAGAAATTCAATGTCTTCGTATCCACTCAGAACCTTGGATACATACCAGTGAACCCAGGGATGATTAACGTGCCTGTTTCCCTCTCCGCTGAACTTACCATCTATAAGGAATTTATTTTCCCTTGAATTAATCCATTTTATGGTATTCTTAAAAGTCGAATCGTCCTTATCTACGAACCCTAAGAAAGGGAACAGATAGAATGAACCAGTTGGATCATCGTACATCTCGTAGTTACCATTCAAGTCAGTGGAATAACAAAATCTACCATCATATATCATATACTTCATAACATCCTTCCTTATTCTATCTGATAACTCTGCAATTTCTTTCTTCAAAACACCTAATTCAGCTTTCGAGAGCTCCTTGAGAGAATACCAGAGGAGCACGTTGTCATATGTCACATAAGGATAAAGTACCGGATCATCTGAGCTGTTTAGCTCCGTACTATAGATATCATGAGTTTCGTTCTTATATTTGGCAAGGATGGCAAGTGTATCTTCTACCAGTAATTTTCCTTCTTCCTTTACTATCAGATCAAGTTCGATGGCTTGCTTAATAATTAAGAAATGGAGTGCAAGCTGGTCTAGCTCAAATCCGTCATATAAAACCCTTCCGTCCAGATATAGCGCATGAATCCCCCTGTTATTCCAATATTTGTTTAAAAGTGCTCTGATCAATTCAGAAGCACGTTGAGGGTCAAATCTCTTTATTACCGGAAAAACCCAAAAAATGAAGTCCCTTGACCAGTACCCGCCAGATACATAGTACATGGGACTCTTGGATGCTAAAATACAATCCTGCTCCTGATCAACACAAATTGAATTCGAGAGGAAAATTGAGAGTAAGGCGTTATCACGCACTCTTTTGTTCATAGAAGAAAAGCGACTTAGGAATTCTTTTGTTTCCTTGACTAGGCTATGAAGCCCAACCCTCTTAAGGTGAACTGCACTCAAGACTGCACGTTCTGGAGAATCCCCTATCGCAACTATAATCCAATCCCCCATTTCAAGGAACGCAAGAGAAGGGAAGCTTTTTCCTAATTTTGAATAGTAAACAGGGATAGAGGACCATGGGGTTTTCATCGACAGAACTTCATGCTCAATATTCCAGAATATCCTTGAGTAGGCAGATATCTCAAGAGCTCCAAGACGGTTCGACTTGATCAGAAAAGCGTTCCTTCTTGGCGGTATAACCAGCTCTATATCTCCATTTATTATGTTGTTTATCCACCCAAGTGAACTTAACATCCTAACATTAACCATCCCTTTTATTCTGAAGCAGAAAAGCCTTGATTCTGCACATAGCGTGAAGCATACCTGAAGAGAATCATCTTCAGCGAGAACTGTCATATAATAATTCCCTCCCACGCTAGCGTTATTTCCTGCATCTTCAACTGGGGATGTAACAGCCATTCTACCTTGTTTATCGTCAGATCTTTTATCCAAGTTCGAACACCGGCCTCTATGGCGATTGATATTTTACAATATCTGTATCTTATTTATATTTATCCGGCCCCGCAGAGATATAAATCTCAAGGGCAGGGGACGGAAAGAAAGCGATGAATGAAAAACGTGCTTTATTTGTGGGATAATTGTTGATTATTTCCGATAAACATGATAAATTTTCAGCGAGAATAAATTTCCTTAACTAGGTGCATTTTTTTACGCAAATATTTTTATAATAGCGAAAAATAAGAAAATAGTCTTACATGGCTTATAGCATAGGAAAACTCAGGAGGGTGTTATATTCTGTTGGCAACTTAGGCTATACACTCCCAGGTTTTTTCACTCAGACATATATATTCATAACGTACGCCCCTACGTCAGGGAAGGTAATAGTTCCGAGTTTTCTTGTTGGAGTGGCCTTCTTCCTAGGTACTCTTGTGCAGGCTATTGCAAATCCTTTCATAGGAAACATGAGCGACAAGTCGCGTTCAAAGATAGGGAGAAGGAAATTTTTCATAATAAGCGGGCTGATACCATTTGTTGTCTTCTTTATGCTCATCTGGTTTCCGTTTTTAACTGGGATCTCAGGAGCAGTTCTCCTCTCCCTTGTCTTCATAGGGTACAACTTCTTCTTCGCTTACGTTGTAGCTCCTTATCTCGCACTGATACCGGAGATCGCTGAAACACCTAACGAGAGAGTGAGACTGACGACAATCATGGCTTATTTTTCAATCATAGGAATAATCCTTGCATCTCTCATCCCTTCCATATTCCTAGCCCTCCATTTCACAATACAGACAATAGGCATCACCATGGGGATAATCATACTCTTTTCATTCCTTCTCGTTTATTTCTCAACGGAAGAAAAGAAGGGACTTAAGGTCATACCTTCCGGATATTCCATAAAGGAAGCCTTCGTCCAGACTTTCAAGAATTCCATGTTCAATAGGTTCATTGTTGCCTACTTAGCTTTTCAGTTTGGCTTCTACTTCCTTCTCTCTTCGATAGGATATATAGTGGAAGACCTTGTATTCCCTGGAAACCCGAATTTTGAAAGCTACGTTGGGCTATTTACGCTAGTTGCAGTTCTATTCGCCATGGCCTTCAGTCCTATTTTGGTAAAATACACAGATAAGTTTGGCGAGAAGAATGCTTTTATAGTGTTCACTACCATTCTTGGAGTATCTTTCCTTTCACTTTTTGTCTTGGCTTTCATTCCACTATCAGACAGACTTTACACATTGATTGCCATAATGATTGTTGCTGGTTTAGGACTTACGTCTTACTTTATCCTCCCCAACGCCATACTTGGAGAGGTCATAGACCAGGACGAGAAGATGACAGGATTCAGAAGGGAGGCTATGTATTTTGGTATCCAGGGGCTGCTGGAAAGGATCCCCTCATCTCTAGCGGGCCTTGCTTTGGGGTACTGGATTTCTTACGTTTACCTCCCGACAAGGAATCCAGAGTACATAGGCTTCTTAGGCCTTATAAGTGGAGTTACACTAATAATAACTGTCCTCCTGTTCTTTAGGGTTCCCCTGCCTAGGGAAGGTGTCAAGAAAGCGGAAGAAGTAGCGAGGCAGTGAAATTAAATCTCATCTTTAGATTTAGCTAATCCCGGAATTTTGATTGCTACAGAGATACAAGTGTGTTAAGGTGCATCTCATATCCATAAAGATGCCTGAAAGGCTCGCCGTAAGCAGCCCCAATGAACTTACCAAATGCCCCTCCTAGATCTTCAAGAGGTTTCAGAACATATTCGGAGGAATCAATCTGTGACTTGTGACATGCTATTGCCTTCATCTTGTCATTATAATACGCGCTTACATCCACAATCACGTTGGGAAAAGCCGTGCCCCCTAGCAATATGTCCGGCCGTTTCCCCCCTTCGTACCCTTTCTCTATTCCCTCGTGCTCAAAGAGGAGAACGCTTTCCATGACGGCCTTGCCAGTATACACGTGATCAAGGTGAGCCTCGTAAGGAAGGAACGGATCAACCGTAATTATAAGGTCTGGACGAAACTTCCTGATGGCAGGTAAGATAATCTTTCTTAGAGTCCTTGGTTCAGGCACCTCACTGTCCACATAGTTGAGGAAATGAACTTCCTTCACCCCGAGAACATTTGCTGAACATAACTGCTCTTCCATCCTCGTTCTGGCAAGTGAATCTTCATCCTCCTTCTTTAAAGAGCCCTTCCTTCCATCACTAACCACTATGAGGTAAACTTCTTTTCCCTTTTTAGTGAAAGAGCGGATTAGACCGCCAGCAACTATTTCCATGTCATCTGGATGGGGGGACACAGCCACGACCCTATTGTATCTGTCAATCATCGAGCTTCTATTTTTATCCAATTTTATTCTTTCATAGAACTCCTTAAAATTATTTTCATTAAACATCTATAAACCCCCTCTTACAAATCCTTTCAAATACATCTGCTGACCTTCTCCTGACCCTTTCCTTTGTTTTGTAGTCAACCCCAAAGAGACCAAACCTCATTGAGAACCCGTCAGCCCATTCAAAATTGTCTATAATTGACCAGTGAAAATATCCGAGAACAGGTATCTTGTTCTCTGCCATAGCCTTGGCCATGAACTTTATATGTTCTTCTATATATCTCCCTCTTTTCTCATCTCTTTCATCGGCAATTCCGTTTTCTAGGATGTAGATTGGTTTTCCATACTTTTCGTAAAGAAGAGAGAGAACGTTCTCAAGACCCTGAGGATAGATATCCCACTTGAAGTCCGTGCAGTCAAGGCAGTCTTCAAACTTGAAGTCAAAAGGATTGGATTCAAACTCCGGCCCCGCAGATACCCTCACCCTCTGGTAATAATCCAATCCAATGTAGTCAGTTCCCGGCAAGTCTAGATGAGTCTCCGCAACTCCGTCACCGTCCTCATCTAAGAGCCCTTTGACAATAAGATTCAGTATCCACTCGTTACTCATATACCTAACAAATTCAGTTGCTTTTTTGTCTCTCTCTCCTGCTGTTGCGGGTTCAAAATACTGGAAAGCGAATCCTATCCCTACTTCCTTTCCTTTGTCCTCTTTTTTCATTATCCTGTAAGCAACGGAATGAGCCAGAGAAAGATTCTTTTCAACCATCATGGCAAGCAGTATGTTCGAAACGGCAGGGGGGAAACCTGAAGTTGGACCGAGAAAATAGCCTTGAGATGCTATGACCTCGGGCTCATTTATAGTTTCCCAGACATCCACTAGATCAGAAAATTCTCGGGCTATGTAATACACGTACTTTGCATATTCAATTATTGTCTTCTCATCCAGCCATCCCCTCTTCCTGCAAGAATCTATGTCCTTATGACATTCCACAGGATCGTGCAGCCAGGAAGGGAGAGGCCAGTGGTATGCGGTAAGGAATACCTTCATACCCATGGATCGAATGTATGTTAGTATTTCCTTGTACCTTTTTACTGCTTCTTTGTTAACCATTGATCCAAGCATTCTGATTGAATCCTCATCCATAGTGACGTCCAATATCTCCCCATGGTTCCCCTTTTTAACTTCACACGGTATTGATTCTGTGGAATTTGGGAACAGCCTTCCCCACTCTATGCTCAACCGGAAGGCATTGCATCCAAGGGACCTTGCATTGTTTATATCAGTCCTATATAAATCGTAGAAGCCGTCCCCTTCTTCAGGCAGGTCGCCACTTACAAGCCCTTCATTTTTTATCTCTTCGCTATGTGTCCACTGATACCAGTCTGTGCCTTCGAACTTTGCCTCTTCTGAGGCTCCCATCTCAGTCTGAAATGCAGAAATGGCGCAACCCCATATGAATTTTTTTTGAAATTCGACCTTCATATATATTCATAAATCTTAACTGCATAAGTAATTAACCATTTTACCGCCAGGAAAAGTTCATTCAAAGTGAAAAAAGATGCGGAATGTAGAAAGAAATCCCCTCTGCTACGAGAAGCATTCCTAAAGGGTATCGCTGTAATTAAATAGGGCCAGATGAGCTCAAGAGTGTGAATGAAAATCAAGAAGGATACTGGAAGACCATAGAGTTTAAGGAAATCCATAAGTCTCCCGATACAATCTTAAGTAACGATTAAGAGCATTGAGAATGATTCAATAGCTGCATCAAGATAGATTAATCGTTCAACCCTCATCATGATGACAAGAAGTGCCGCAGGCTGTAATGCTACATTTGTAGCACAGCTCTCTCTTCTAAGAAGCGGATTTCCAAGAATATTCTTTATGGTGTCGCAGTTCGCGGAATACATACCAGAGACCAAAGGAAAGATGACTTGCATATTAGTAAGCCAGTCTAGAAGAAGAGTGGACTTATGGATACTTTGAATATGTGAATGAAACTCGGAATTATCACTGCTGAAATCATTGAGGAGAAGGATAGCAAAATACATAGATCATTGGTTACTCTCCTTAGAAAATTATAAATATAAAAATTCTCATAGTTCAAGGCATGTCAAAATCTTTCCTCGTCCTTGGAGGAGCAGGGGATATGGGTTCTTCTGTTGTCGAAGACCTTGCTTCTCACGCGGATGGTGATTTAATAATTGGGGACATAAATAAGGAATCAATTGAGAAGGTTGCATCTAGACTGAAAAATAAAGGCCACAAAATAAAGGGAATTAAAGTGGATGTGAGCAACAGGAAACAGATGAACGATGCACTGGGATCGGCTGATATTGTGGTCAACACGGTCGGTCCGTTTTACAGGTTCGAACAAGTTATACTAGATGCAGTGAAAAGCCACGATGTCGGTTACGTGGATATATGTGATGACTACGATGTGACCTTTCAGATTTTCAATTCTAATAATAGAGATGCTAGAGGAAGGATAATAGTGGGAATGGGGTGGACACCTGGAATAACCAATATCTGCGCTAGGGATGCGTTCAATCAGATGGACAGTGTTAATGATATAAACATAGCCTGGTCAGGAAGTGCTGCAGATGCATCAGGGAAAGCGGTGATTGAGCACGTTTTTCATGCCGTGACTGGGGATGTGCCAATGTTCCTCGATGGGAAGTTGACAAGTGTTCCAGCAAGGCAGTCTCGCAGAGAAATCGACTTCCCTGAACCTGTGAACAAGGTGGAAACGTTCTACACGGGCCATCCCGAGCCTATAACAATCCCGATATTTTTGAAGGGTGTTAAAAATGTAACTGTGCGGGGTGCTCTTGTTCCAGATTGGCAGAATCACTTAATATCCCAATTTGCGGATATAGGTCTCACTGAAAAAAAGATGATAAATGTAAGAGGTACAAAAATATCCAGCAGAGAGTTTCTGGTGGAGTTCGTTCATGAGACATTAGGACAGTTCAGGGCCGGAGGTGTGGACAGGTCAGCATTCTGGGTAGAGGTTAAGGGTAAGAAAGGGGGGAAGGACGTAACTATGAGGTATTCAGGTGCTGACAGAATGAGAAGATTAACTGGAATACCTGCAGCCATAGGAGCACAGTTCCTTGCTGAATCCAACCTGAAGAGAGGGATATACGCACCAGAAGGTGCCATTGACCCTAAGTTCTTCTTTGCTGAAATAAGGAAAAGAAAAATTAGAATAAGAAAGGTAGTGGAAACAGAGGAATTCTGAGCCATGCTTAGCTTTGGAACGAAGGAATTCTTTGATCATCTGAAAAATACTCTAAACAGGGATAGGCAGTTCAGGAAGCTGGGGAAGGGGATTTACAACGCAACTGAGCTGATCTACCTCAGGGACATGAAAATTGGGGTGCTTCAAAAGACTGTGGATGGAGAGATCACCGAATTCCGCCTGGTGTCTAGGAAAGAGATTGGGGAGCTTGAAAACTCATCAGAAATCGTATACTATGTGAAGGACTACGACACACTCATAAGCATGCTTAAGGGGGAGGACAGTTTCGTTTCACTTGTTATTGACGGTTCTCTGGAGTTCAAGGGCTCCATAAAGAAAGCTATGCAAATTCAGGCAGCATCCGACAGGATGGAAGTCATAGTGAAGAATGTATGCAACCAATCAATACTTCCAACGAAAATCCAGTTCCAGAAGTGGGCTTCAAAGGAGGGATACATATGACGGAAAGATTTTCTGAGGAATGGTTCAGGGATTTCTGCAATAGGATAAACGGGGATGCCAAATACAGAAAGGATGCAAAGGGGTGGGTATGGCCCTTGGTTTTTTCCATCAAAGGGGATGAAAGGTCCAGCTGTTTGAAAAGCGGCCTTAAAATGATCGTTAAAATCTACCTCAAAGATGGGAGGTGCGAAGGTCTGGAAATGCTCAAAAGTGAAGATGTTAAAAAGGATGAGTATCTCCTTAGCGGGAACGCCTCCTTATGGGAAGACTTAATAGACAGAAAGATAACTCTGTTGAATTCAATTCTAAAAGGGAACATGAAGATAGCCGGAGATGTCAAGAGACTGACTTCATATCTTATTGCTGCCGACGACCTAGTTAGGATTGCGGGGGAGATAAAGTGAGTCAGAACAGAGTTGATGAGCTGAAAGATGTTCTTGAGAAGTTTGTGAACGATGTTAACAATAATCAGAAGGTCCAGAAGCTCATAAGAAAATGGAGTTCTATTGTGAATATATGGGGGAAGGACATAGGTGCAGGGTTCATCCTTTATGTGAATGAGGGAAAGGTAACAGATATGAGGGAGGCTTCAAGCATTGATGACGGGAAAGTGAAGGTTGTGGGGGAATCTTCGACACTCATAAACATGTTCAGGGGTAGGGAGAAGATCGTTCATCTCTATCTTGATGGAATTGTGGAAACTTATGGGTCTGAGAGGGATCAAATCGTGCTTGATGCTATAGCGAGACTCCTCTGGAGTTGATGTGATCTGGCACCGAACCTCAAGAGGACCCTAAAGTTTACTAGGCTTGTTTCAGTAACTATGGGAACTCCGCTAGCTTCCTCTGTCTTTCTAAGCATAATCATAATGGAGACCATAACGAGGGATCTTTCAAGTCTTCTTCTGGCCGTAATTATATCGACTGCGCTGGCAACGCTTGCATCCCTTTCTTACGGTGAACTGGTGAGCATATATCCATCGGCTGCAGGAAACAGGGTTTTCTTGAGAAAACCCATGGGCAATACGCTATCCCTCTCCCTGTCATTTATGTGGACCCTAGTTATCCTAGGAGCCGCAGGCGTTGAAGCCTATGTCCTGGGAAACGTACTCCATTTCCTTCTCCCTCTCCTTCCGGCCATTGCCTGGTCCATAGTTGCCCTTACAATAATTCTTTTTATAAACGCTATAGGCGTTGAAATATCTGGTAATTTTCAAATGGGCGTGACATTTTTCATAGCGCTCTCTCTCATCTCCATATCCCTAATTGCGCTGCTCTATTCGCACCATGTGGTTTACAAATTCGGTCCCTTAGACATCGGCAGCTCCCTGATTGCGGCTGCAGTTGGGGTTTATTTCTTCCTTGGATTTGGCAGAGTAACAACGCTTGGAGAGGAGGCAATAGACTTCAAGAAAGGTATTCCAAGGGCAATGCCACTTGCAATCATTCTGCTGGGAATCGTTTTCCTTTTTGTAACCAGTGCGATATTCCTTACTGTTCCTGTTTCACAACTTGTGTCTTCCCCCATACCTCAGATAGTGCTTGGAAAATACATGTTGAACAGGAATTCAGCAATAGTCGTTGCGATAGTGAGCGTTGTTATGAGTTTCGGGACTTTCAACGCAGGGATACTAGGGACGTCAAGACTCATATATGCCTTGGGGAGGGAAGGGACCCTCCCATCATTCCTAGGAAGTATAAATTCTAGATTCTTCACCCCCATCCCTTCCCTTCTTTTTCTATACGTAATAGCCGTTGCTGTTTCTTCCATCGTATATTACACGAGAAGCTTCACAGTTCCTGTCTTGGTAGCAGCACTATTTGATTCATTCATGTATGCATTCGTGGCCTACAGTGCCCTTTGGCACCATAGGAGGATGAGAAGTGAGGAGATACCTTTCAGGGTGAAAGGCGGTGCTGCAATCTTCTCTGCAACACTGGTGGTCTTTCTCATCCTTGCCGTACTGTTAATATTGAGCTCTGCTGCCATTGTTTCAGCGTTGACTGCGGCTGGTATTGTTATAACTGCCCTCTACTTCGGACTCAAGCATAGGTGACTTTAGAAAAATGAGAAACTAAACGAAGTTTATTTGACATACAGCAGATCAATCGTTTATAGGTACTTTTATTATATGCAACGAAAATGATCTCAACCCATCACATCCTTTGCTGAGAACGTTCCTCAAAAATTAAGAAACGGTATTGACATATCTTATCTGTGTCTGGCGTGCAAAGGATGACATCGGTTCAAAGGGAACATCCAAATCTTGCGACAGTATGTTGTGTGTTTCTAGGAGGTGCTTCTGAATGAACAAGGTGATATACGTACAGCTTCATTGCCATTCCAGAATATCCGTTAACAGGCTGAGTGGCGAGGGGGTTTTCCACAGATACATCTGGCCATTGGAGAGATTCGTTACCAAGGCACTTATGAAATCACAGAGATCGCTCCTGGAGTATGCAATCAGCAAAGGAGTAGATTTCATTGCAATCTCCGATCACAATATGCTGACTACTGACTGGAGCAATGAAAGGATAATACCATCAGAGGAACGGGGGCAGAAGAAGGGACACGCAAATTTCATAGGTATATCTAGGAGCATTGACCCGGATGATTCGTTCTTTAAGGGAAAAGATCCTGTGAGTAGAAAGAATTTCAAAGAAGCATTCGACGAAGCTCACAGGCAGGGGCTTTCATATCGATCAATCATCCGTTCAAAAAAGATGCATGGGAATGGGGGGAAGAGTCCTACAGGAACGCAGATTCTGTTGAGGTGTGGAACGGGCCTTGGAGCCCAGAGAACGAAAAGGCACTCCAGCTCTGGCAATCCCTCCTTGAAAAGGGATTTAAAATATTTGGGAATGCCGGCAGCGATTTTCACGTGACTTTTCAAGGGAGAATAGATTCACCTGTTGTTGCAATCGAATCTGTCGCAGATAGGAGAGGAATCATAGAGTGTCTGAAGAAAGGATCTTTTTCCCTTACGAAGGATACGAAAAGTCCCGTAATATTTTTAAGGGATGATCTGAGCTATCTAATTGAGAATGTGGTACCGGGTATGGTGTTGAAGGTTATATCTGATGGGAAAGTCGAGAAGATTTCTGATGCTCCAAATGAAGGGAATGTTGATAGGAGGGGCTTCAAAAAGTTTGTCAGGATGGAACTTTGGGTTGACAATGAACCTGTTTCATTTTCAAACCCGGTCTTCCTTTGAACTTCTCTTCCTATACAAAGGTTTTCCATTCATCTAGGTATTGTTTCAAAATTTCTAACACTAAATTTTGTATGCACTCGAGGTGTACTAATGAAATTTGGCGAATACCGAAATGATTTCCGTCAAGGTTCATCTACAACCTCTATAGGGTTAGTGAGAAGCAACTATATGATTAACTCTATCACGCCCTCCTCGAATTCCAAGTCCTTTTCTGCAATTTCATCTCTATAAACGCTCCCTGAGGGTTCTCTACCTCCAGCTCCGATTATCGAATGAAAACCTGTCACAGGGATATTGCCGATGAATGCCATCTTCTGATCATCCTTCTCGGCTTTCTTTGCAATGTTTGATTCCCCTTCAAATCTAAGTTCGAGAAGATTCCCTACCATCATCGGGTTTATAACATATCTAACAGCTGGTAATCTTTGAGCAATATAATAGGATGAATCCATCCATTCCTCTGGCTGCCATCTGCCGTTCTCCAGATAACCGTTCCACCTTCCAGGGTTTGCATCAGGTTGCATCACTATTTCGGCATCCGATATTTTTGAGATGTATTGCGGCATGAAGGCATCTAGGCTTATTGCAATAGCCATCTTTTTCCCTTCTATCTCGAATGTTTTCACAGCTTCGATTGGGCCAGAGGAAATCCCTAGGTCGATCTCCATCTGCGTTAAAAATACTTTATCTTGTCTGTATATTTCCCTTCCGAACCTGTCAAATACAAAAGCGGTGTTTAGCACACTTGAGCTGACGGGACGAACACTTTTGTCTCTTATTTCGAACCTAGCCATGTTGTTGCATGTGACGGTATAAACGTTATATTTTCTAGACAGGGAAGAAAAGAAATCATAAAAATCAGAAACGAACCTGTATGTTAGTGAAAGAAATATCGCTGTTGTTAAGGCTATATCAGGGTATGTGCCAAGGATCGCATTTATCGATTCAGAGTTTTCAGAGTAATAGTTCGCCACGGCTTCTGACACGGTTTCTGCCTTAGTTTCTTTGAAAGCTAGAAGCAGGCCTATGTCTTCAGGAAAAACGATAATGTCCCCGGGGTTAGTTCTATTGTAAAACCCTTCTATATGCGACCTAAAGCCTTGGTCCGTGAAATCCCCTTTTCCTATCTTGAACTGAACTCCCACTATTCGCATATTTAATGTTATAGTTCAAGCTTTATTAAATGTTGATGATGCTTGGGGAACATGCCTGGAACTCATTCTATGCATTGAGAAATCGTTTCCAATTCTACAACATATAAAAAATAGAGGAAAAGGATTAATTGAAGTAAGAATTAAATGAAGCAACCATACATTTGAGCAAAGGGGATTCTATGTGCGATACTGTGTGTAAAAGAAGGGAAAACGTTACCTACTTCCTAAAGAACAGTGACAGGGAACCGGAAGAGGCACAGTTCGTAGAATATTATCCCCATGGTTTTGTGAAAGATAAGATAAAGGCTACTTATCTGGAGGTGGAATACGAAGGGGAGAGAAATGCAATTGTGATATCAAGGCCTTACTGGATGTGGGGGCCGAAATGGGAATAAACGAACATGGCGTGGCAATTGGAAACGAAGCAATATTCTCCAAAGTGAAGCGCAAGGAGAATAGGCTCCTCGGAATGGATCTCCTGAGGCTTGGCCTTGAGAGAGGAAAAAATGCTAAGGAGTCCGCTTCGTACATGATAGAGTATCTCGAAAAATATGGAGTAAGCGGATCGAACAGCAACCGGAAACCTCTCTATTATGACAACGCGTTCCTCATAACAGACAGAAGGGAGAGTTACGTCCTGGAGACAGAATGGAAGGACTACACCCTCAACAAGGTTGGAAATGATTGGTCAATTTCAAATTTTCCATCCTTCAGAACGTACAGCCTAGACAGGTTATACTCCACTTTAGGAAAAGGAATAAAAAGGCAGAGTAGGACACTCTCCATGATAAAAAGATCAGATAGTTTGCAGGATATGATGGGGCTAATGAGGATGCATCACAACGGATTTACGCACCCGAGAAACGGCAATAATGAAGATGTCTGTATGCACGGTGGATTTCTTTCAAGAAAAGATCAGACGGCAAACTCCTTTGTGATAGAGATTTGGGATGCTTTTTCATTGATATGGACTACACATTCTGGAAATCCATGCGTATCCGTTTATAAACCCATAATTTTTATGAACGGAATGATTGTTGGGAACCCTTTGCCAGACAGGGGGTATTGGAAAACTGCCCAGGAAATGCATTACAAATTGTTTATGGCACCTGATGAAGAATATGAAAGGTCTCGTGAGAATGTGTTGAAGATACAGAATGATTTAATCGCAAGATTCGAGCCAATTCGAAACAAGCTATTATCCTCTATAAGTCTGGAAAAGGAAGAGATAGACAGTTTTTATGAATACGCTTATAGGATCGAGAGGGATCAACGGGGAGGGAAGAAGGTGTCTTCCATGTATGGTCTTTGGCTTTTCTTACAGTTGCGTCGTTTAGCTAATGCACAGTTCTTTGAAACCTGATTCAAGCTTCATTTGCATTAACAGGGACGGGAATGAGTGAATAAACCATACTACTTGGTCTTTATCATTTCAATATTCAGGAGGGTCTGGAAATAACATACTGCAGGGGTTTCTCACATTTTAAGTCAACCCTTTGGTCTTCCTTGCCCTGTCTTTCTCCAAAAGATCTCTCCTCTCTCAATATGGTCATCTCATGGAAATCATTCAAAATATTTATGAATTTTATGTCTGCACTTGTTGCTTACCTAGATAACTAGAATTTAGACTCGAGGAAAGAGTTACTGTATGGAATTTCTGGTCTCAAGAGAAGAACTCCTTACGTTGAGTTTCCAAAGAGCTGACAATTTGCAAAGCATCTACCTGATAAATGTAATATTTGGTTACAAAATCCCAGTTGCTTTCAACTATGCATTCTGATATTATAACAACAACATGTCTGCCTATTTTACTTAGTCTTGTAAAATCTAATTTGAGAATCTATAAGCGCCTTCATACATTTGTTCTTATGTAATTTTTTTGTCTGTTGGCCTTATTAAATACTCCCAATATTTCCGCTATATTCCGCCGCCTAAACAGAGCAAAACATCTCCGTTGTAAACTTTACGATATCGTGCAAGTATAATTTCCGATCAATCACCAAATACATATGCCCATCATTTTATTATTGAACCAGTGTCCAGATATATTGTTTTCTTTGTAATTTCCAGTACTCCTAACCAGATTTATTATTCTCCTATCTATTTTAATTGGTTCAAAGTCTAAATCCGATGTGTTCATAATAGAGCACTTCGTCAGTGATTTGTTGAAATCTTAAATAAGTTCGTTTTCTATTGCACTTTCCAAGGTGAAATTTACATCTGTACCCTGCCGGCATGCAAGAATCTTTAATTCCATCAACGGTTCCCTATCTGTTAAAATCCTCGTTTTTGTCTCCATTCATATTCAATTGGTACTACAGGACTTAAGAATTCACATACATGCAGCAATAATTTCATTTGAATCTAATCAGACAGAATTTAAATTAAATTTGCCGTGGCGTTTGTATAATATATGGAAGCGAAATTCTATTACTCCATTTGATCGCAGGATCAATAAAAAATTAGGTGAATCAGTATTCGATTAAATGGACCGGTCGGGATTTGAACCCGAGGCCTCCTGCTTGCGAAGCAGGCGATCTTCCGCTGATCTACCGGCCCTGTCTGCTTATGGATTTGTTATTAAAAAAGTTACTGAATTCTCTTTTCTTTACAATTTCATCGTGGATTTACTTTTCAGGTTTTTATCTTCCTCCTCATATGAATCATATTTTATAAGATCATAAAATTCCTTCCTAGTCATAAGGTTGTTGAGAATGTCCCTCTGGGTTCCATTCTTGGCTAGCTCCGAATATATATAATCCATTGCTTTAAGTGACGCCCTGAACGCTGTCAGGGGGAAGATCACAATTTTAAAACCTATTTCCTCAAGTTCTTTAACTGACAATAACGGGCTTTTACCGAATTCAGTCATATTGGCCAGTAGGGGTGCTTTTACCTCTCTGGCAAATTTTTCAAACTCTTCCTTTGTCTCAAGAGCCTCAGGGAATATAGCATCTGCGCCAGCATCAAGATAAGCAAGAGCCCTGTTGATTGCGCTATCCAATCCCTCAACCGCTCTGGCATCAGTTCTTGCAATTATCATGAAATCCTTATTTTTTTTAACTGAGGAAGCTGCTAAAATTTTCTCTACCATATCATTCTTACTGATCAGCTCCTTTCCATTCAGGTGCCCACATTTTTTGGGCAGGACCTGATCCTCAATGTGTAAAGCGGATACTCCAATGCTTTCCATCTCAATTACCGTCCTTTCCACATTGAGAACTTCACCGAAACCGGTGTCAACATCTACTATTAATGGGAGTTTTGATATTCTAATTATCTTTCTTGCTTCGTCCAACACCTCTGTAAACGTTGTTAGAGATAAATCAGGCAGACCCATGACACCTGCCACACCTGATCCGGAAAGGTACAGTGCCTTGAACCCATACCTCTCAGCAATGAGGGCTCCAATACCATTGAACACACCTGGGGCTGCAACTATGCCCTCATTAATGGATTTCCTCAAAAATGAAGGTCCGAGATTCTGGTTACTTCCCAGAAGGTGCATGTTTAGTCACCTCCAGCAGCTCTTTAGCATCATGCGCCTCAAAATTCTTTACCAAATCAACTATTTCTTTTACAAAATTCTCATCTCTGGTCAATCTGAACCCCTTTTCCATGACATTATCCCACGTATATGGGTTTCTGAAGTGTCCCAATGGAACATCAACTTCTTCTGTCCAAGTGCCTTTGTTTGTCTTAATTGTGATCTTGCATGGTAGGAATTCAGGATACATATTGTTGAATTCGGGAGTGACAGTGAATTTCATCTTCTTGATGAGGTTAAGGATTTCTTTGTCGCTGAGGAATGGTTCGTAATAGGATTCAGGCTTAGGAACCCCATATTTAAGAGTATATGCTATTATGTAGGGCATGCTATGATCGGCGGTTTCCTTGGTCTTAGGTTCGAGTTTTTCAGGATCCTTTATTATAATATCATAAGCTACCTGGAAAGTTTCCACTTCAATGGATTCTATTTCACCTTCTATTTCACCTTTCAATTTAAGAGCTGCCTCAACCGAGCTCATGGCATGATACTCAACAGGATAATTTTTGATCATGGTTTTCAATATCCTATTCTTTTCAAGGTTTAAGGTAATGTTCCCGGTTACCTGTCTTAAGAATCCTCTTTCTCCGGTGAAAATAGGCTGAGGGCCAGTGAAGCCGTTCTTAGTTAAAAGGTATGCGAATACGCTATTTCGTCCAGCATTAGCTACAGTGCAGCCTTTCCACATGCTCAATTCTCCCACCCTGGTTTGCCTCAGAGAAATGTTGTTATTGATTCCCAGGCTTATTAGATGAGAGAATTTTTCAATGTTCAAATCCATCATCAGACCAATTCCAGCGGCAGAAGAAAGGGAGATATATGTTACGTGATCCCATCCCCTATCCCTTATGGATGAAGCATCAGAGAAGGCCCCAACAACCTGATAGGCCATGGCTATACCGGAGATGATGTCAGATCCTGAGACATTTTCAGCTTCTCCTATAGCCATTATAGGCGGTATATTGTCGGATGGATGGAGGGCCTCCTTTGAAAGGTAGGTATCATTGTAATCAATATATCTAGTCATACATCCATTCAGATAGGATGCAACATCAGAACTGGCTTTCTGCGAGGTAAAATATATGGAAGAGTTCAATTTGCCGCAACTTGGAAGGAGAGAGTTTATGGATATTTCAACGGGTTCAGCATTCCTTGCCCCGTAAGCTACGAAAATTGAATCAGCGATTCTCTTTTTCAATTCATCAATTGTTTTGAAATCCAGTATATTGTTCCTGAGATTTTTGCCAGCATCGTATATTAACTCTACGATTCTGTCCATATTCCCATAATATTTCAACAAATAAATATTGAGTGATTAGTTGATTGTATTACTGAATTCAAACTTCTAAATTAAAAAATAAAAGTTAATTATAATCAATGGTTAATTCGCAAATATCAGTGCCATAAGATGCTATCCTCTCTACATCTTCAAGAATTTCTTCCAATTCAACTGCATGTTTCATGTTTGATATCTCTTCCTTTAAATTATCCCTCTGTTTCTTGATATACTCCTTCCTTGATATTAGATCATTTGCTCCTTCCACATTCCTCTTGAAGTAAAATTCTACGGCACTTTCAAAAATTGCAATTGCATCGTTTACATACTTAATTATGTTAGGATTCTCCTCGAGTAGCTCTGCTTTTGCTATCTTATATATTCTGGTGGCGTGATCTGCAATTCTCTCCATGGTCTTTGCAAATAGCAAATAAGATAGTGCTTCTTCAGTTTTAATCCTGTTCATCTGAAGGATCGTATAATTCTTAAGGGATTCGTTGTAAAGCCTCTGTATATATAGATTAAACTTATCCACCTCAGTATCTTTTGAAAGAATATAATCACCAGGGATCTTGTCTCTACTTATGGATTCTTTAACAAGACTCCTGACTAAGGTGTCTATCCTTCTTATTGCCTTTTCGAAGGTGAGGGTAGGGAGAGATACAATATCTTCTAAAACTGCTGTATACTCATTTTCTACAACAACCTCAAAACCAACAGTAAGGTCAAGAAAGCTTTTAATTATCTGTCCCAAGGCTCCCTTTGAATCAGCCTTGACTATTATCTCTTTATAGCCTCTTATGTATTTGGAAAGCATTAATCTTAACGAATTCTCAATGGAATTTCCCCGCAATTCAATAATTGCAGACTCCTTAACATCCTTTCCCTTGTCAAATGGTTCCAAAATTATGGCTCCCGAATCATTATAGTTCAGTGATACCTTTGAACCAACTTTCAAATCGAAGTTCTGGCACCAGGCTTTAGGTAAAGATACAACCAGTGTGCTCCCGCCCGTTTTTTGAATCTTTCTGATTTCCACGAAAATGAAATTGCGAATATATATTAATATATATCATTTCCATTTGATACATATAATATATACTCTCTATCAGACCAGAATTAGAATCCAGGTTAAAATTTCATAAATGACGATTAATATGAATTAGGCAAGTCAGCTAAAAATAATTTTTATATCATGAATCAAAACTTAAATTTTTTAGTTTAACATGTTACATAATGATTTTAATACTCTGCTATTTCATATACCCATGGATCAAGCATTTGAGTCAATGATATCTAACGAATTCGAAATTAGTCCTAACTCTAGAATGAAGAGCTTGGATGAGGTAACCCAGAAATTCGGTCACCTCATGAAGCCAGGGATGTTAGCATTGAGAGTAACAGCATCCCTCTGTCCATATTGTGTGGATGAAAATAAATTCGATTCCATGAAGATACCGGCCCTTGTTTATGCAGAGGGCGGAGAAGTAAAAATGGTAAAGGAATGTCCAGAACACGGAGTCATTTACGAGAAGTACTGGGAAGATTATGACATGTATATGAAGGCAAAGAAATGGCTGGACAAAGGAATTAAACTTGAAAACCCAATCATAAATCTCGCCGCAGAGAAAATTGACTGCCCCAAGCACTGCGGTCTTTGCGTGAAACACAAGAGTCATACCGGCCTAGGAAACATTGTCCTTACCAATAGATGTGATTTATCATGCTGGTATTGCTTCTTCTATGCCAAAGAAAATGACCCAATATATGAGCCTACACACGAACAGATAAGGATGATGTTAAGGAGGATGAGAAATGAAAAACCAGTGGGCGCAAATGCTGTTCAGCTCACGGGTGGAGAACCAACCTTAAGGGAAGACCTTCCAGAAATTGCTAGGATAGCAAAGGAAGAAGGTTATGAGCACATCCAGCTCAATACAAACAGTATAAGAGCATCGAGAGACCCAGAATTCATTCAGAAATGCAAAGATAACGGTGTAAATGTCATTTATACAAGCTTTGATGGTGTGACACCTAGATCAAATCCAAAGAATTTCTGGGAAATTCCTAAGGCCCTTGATACATACAGAAAGGTAGGCCTTGGAGTGGTACTTGTCCCGACAGTAATCGGAGGCGTTAATGACGGTGAACTTGGGGATATCATAAGATTTGGACTTTACAATATAGATGTTGTAAGAAGTGTGAACTTCCAGCCAGTTTCTCTGGTGGGAAGAATGCCAGACAAACTTAGGGAGAGGCAGAGGGTTACAATTCCAGGTGCCATAAAGAAGATTGAAGAGCAAATGGATGGTGCAATTGGAAGAGAAGACTTCTTCACAGTTCCATCAACCACATCCATTACTAACTTTGTGGAGGCCCTGAAGGGCAAGCCAACCTACAGGTTGAGTATACACTTTGCATGCGGTATGGGTACATATGTATTTAAAAATCCAGATGGCTCCATAATACCTGTAACCAGGTTCATAGATGTGGAAGGGTTATTCGAATATGTTAATGAACTGGCAGCAGACATTAATGATTCTAAAATTAAAACACTGAAAAAGGCATCGGCACTGACATCCCTATTAAGAAAACTGAATACGTTCGTTGATGAGAAGAAGGCACCTCCAGACTTCAAGCTTAGGGAAATGATCTTTGGAGCATTCTCAGGTGGAGATTACCATGGACTAAAGGCTTTCCATTACAAGAGTCTGTTCATTGGTTTCATGCACTTCATGGATCCATATACGTACGATGTGGATAGGGTAGAGAGATGCGATATCCACTATGCCATGCCTGATGGGAAAGTGGTCCCATTCTGCGCCTTCAATGTTATACCTGAACTTTACAGGGATGCAACTCAAAGGAGATTCTCCATAGATCCAAAGATCTATGAAGAGAAAACCGGAATTGATCTGAAGAAGGAGAAATACTTCAGGAAATATACCGAACAGGAGAAGAAAGAAATAATTGCCTTCTATGAAAAGGCAATTGGTAGAAAGATAATGTAAATTTATTAATTTTTACTAATAAATTACTTTATTTCCCTCTATTCTGTATTTACCCTTTTGCAGTATTTGTATGGCCTTTACGAGTATTTTGTGCTCAACAACATGTACTTTTTCCTGCAAGGTCTCTGGGGTGTCTAAGGAATCAACAGGTACACATTCTTGAATTATAATGGGTCCTGCATCAACATTCTCAGTGACAAAGTGAACAGTTGCTCCACTGACCTTCATCCCTGACTCCAATACTGCCTTGTGTACCCTGAGACCAAACATGCCCTTACCCCCGAATAAGGGGAGGAGAGATGGATGAATGTTAATTATTTTCCTATCTACAACTAATTTAGAAGGTAAAATTTTCATAAAACCAGCCAGCACAATAAGATCAACGGCATCAAAATGACTGTCAAGTACATTGACCATATTACTTTTATCAATTATTATCTGTCTTATCCCGCTTCTCTTAGCCCGTACAAGAGCATTCGCATTAGGATTGTCAGAAATAACATATTCAATTGATACATTTTTCAATGTACCATCTTTAATGGCATCAATTATGGCTTGGAGATTTGTCCCTTCCCCTGAAGCTAGTACTGCCAATTTCATCGTTTAAAGATATTTCATCCAAAATATATTTATTTTTATCTTTTTCACCCAAAGACATCAAGAGCTCATAATAGGTTATGATTGGCTTTGAAAAGGTAGAATAATCTTCTATTGTGACCCTAGGACAGGCTGTATTCACATACACATCAGCGGGGAAATTAATTATTTCATCATTCCTGATTAAGTCCATTATGACTATGAAGGATCTTTTCCCATATTTGTTAAGAATTTCCTGTGATTTTTTTGCCAGAGTATATCTTGTCTGGCCTACTTTTGATGAGACTATTATGCCAAAAACCTTAGCTCTTGATGAGTAATCAATGGCAGCATATCTTTGTGCAAGGAATTTTTTCTTGTAATTTTCCATATCAACATATTCGTTGGTAACAGGATTAAAAGCTATCACTGGTTTATCCAGGGCCAGGGCGATTCCTAACGGATGAAACAGACCTTCGCCTATGAAGAGGACACCATCACCACTTCCCCTAGCCGCAGAAACATTGCAGCCAAGTATTTGGCCAGGGTAAAATACCCGATGATCCCCTCTGTGCAATTCCACTTTCACCCCTTTTTTCTCCAATTCATTCTTTATCCGTGGAAGCTCGTTTGAGTACGTGACATTAGATGTGAGTGTAAGGGACCTGAATGGTATCCTGGAGTAATCTAATTCAAACTCAAGATTTTTCTGCATCTCAAGAAAAACAATATATCCAAATTCTCCGAGATGTGGAATCTCAGAATGGCCAAACTGTACGATAAGGTCTAAGTTTCCTTTCTGAGGAATATCACACGCGCCCCAGAAGGGATCCCCCATGAAAACTATATCCTTATCCACCAACTCATCCAGGATAATACCTATCTTATTTTTCAGTCCCTCCGGCAACTGGATTCCAACTGTTCTGGCGTTCTTATATTTATCCATACCCTTTAGTCTCTTTAACTCCGATTTAAGTAACTCATCAACATTCATTGGTAAAAGGTTATATTATCTTCGTAATTAACCTTTGAGCCGTGGTAGCCAAGCGGCCCAAGGCGCCAGCCTTGAGAGCTGGTCCCCATATGGGGGCGGGAGTTCAAATCTCCCCCACGGCGTCCTTATGAAGGTTGATGGTCCAATTATTTTCAATCCCCTTAACATATTTTCTTTCAAATATTGATAACTTTTGTTATATGAATTCGGTTTATCCTATTTCAGGAATCACAAACATAATTTTTATAAATTGAAATCCATTAGTAATATCGCGATTTTATATGACTATCCTTTCTCTGATAATTCATTGTTGATGGGATTGGGGTGTTTTATAATAGAATTACCTATGGTCAGTTGCTATCCATTCAAATGATGCGGTAGATCTGTGTGTTGTGATATATTGATAATCATGTGTTACATCAGGGTTGCGGTTTCTATATTCATTATTATTTGTATAAAAGCTCGCTAAGAGAAAAGAAGAGCAAAAGAAACATATTAGTGAAATGTAAATGCAGAATATTAAAGACATACGAACTAGCTAAATATGGAATATTCTGAGAGCTTAATATACCTTTAAGTCTCCCAAATGAAATAGATAACCAATAAATATTAAAATAGCCATACGAAGCAATACGGAAAAGATAAACTCGAAAGAAGGAAATTTAGAAAAATTGTATTTCGTGCGGCATTATTTGCAACCGCCGAAATCATAACCATATTCTATGCCATAGAGCGCATAATCGGATATTTTGAAGCATATATCATGGGAGAAATAATGCTGCAATATTCCTCTCCCGCTCCAACGCCTTCCTCTTTAACCAGAATTATAGTGGCCAAATATCAGGGCGTAACATTATACCTGGCATTGGTCGAAGGAGTATTAACGACGGTAGTCTTTATAGGCATTAATGTTCACTCAATTAGACCTCCGACAAAAGCAAAGGACTCTATGTTAAACTAAGCCGTTATTTTTTTTTGATTCGTTGTATTTAGTAAGCGTTTAACCTTAATTTCAAATATTACTCATGAAATACTTTAAAGTTTAATTTTTTCAAAATCAAGAACCTATTTATAGGACCTGTTTTTAATCTCTTAATAGTCCTGTATTTGAAATGAAAACTAGAATTTAGTCTTCGGTTAAAGTTATTCTGTACAGAAAATTTTAAGGTAAGTTGGCAAACTTTTTAATTCTAAAATAAATCATAAGAAGTGCAATATAAGTGGACCGTACTGACCAATACTACTCTTGGAGGGCTGATGTCTTCCATTAACATGACCATAGTATTGATTTCACTACCGGCCATATTCCGGGGGTTAGGTATAAGTCCCACGGCTCCGGGCGAATTCGTCATCCTACTTTGGGTCATGATGGGCTATAGCATTGTCCTGGCCTCACTTCTGGTGACATTTGGAAGAATATCAGACTTATACGGGAGAACCAGACTATACACCCTTGGATTCATAATATTCACAACCGGTTCAGTCCTTCTCTCCATAATACCTGATAATTCAGGAAATAGAGGAGCCTTAATGCTGATAAGTTTCAGGATGATCCAGGCGGTTGGCGGAGGCCTTCTAATGGTTAACAGTACTGCACTTATAACTGATTCCTTCGGTCCAACTGAAAGGGGAAAAGCCCTTGGAATAAATCAGATATCGTTCATAACTGGAAATCTCATTGGATTGATTGCTGGAGGATTATTGGCATCTTATAACTGGCATCTAGTGTTTTTAGTTAGTGTCCCCTTTGCCATTGCAGGCTCCCTCTGGTCTGTTTTTAAGCTGATCCCTACCAAGGGGGTGGGGAAAGTAAAAATGGACATTTTCGGAAATATTGCACTGGCATCAAGCCTTATTCTGATCAGCCTAGGGTTCACCTATGCTCTTGTACCATATAAATCATCACAAATGGGTTGGGGAAACCCATATGTCTGGGCCTCATTTATTGCTGGAATAGTACTGATTGTTATATTTATCTTCATAGAGAGTAAAGTGGAATATCCTCTATTCAATTTGAAACTATTTAAGATTAGGGCTTTTACTTTCGGTAATTTTGCTGGATTTCTCTCATCGCTAGGAAGAGGGGCAATAATGTTCCTTGTTGTGATCTGGTTGCAAGGAATCTACCTACCTCTGCACGGATACTCCTACAGCTCAGCTCCATTCTGGGCAGGAATATACATGCTTCCAATGATGGCCGGATTCATATCTTTAGGTCCAATTGGAGGGTACCTAACTGACAAATACGGAGCTAGGCTTTTTGCTACACTAGGAATGGTGATAATAGCAATCTCACTATTCTTGCTCACCACGCTGCCTTACGATTTCAATCTTATAGAATTTGAACTAATACTTCTTCTGAATGGAATAGGGAGTGGGTTATTTGCATCTCCAAACACCACGGCCATAATGAACTCCCTTCCCCCTGAGTATCGTGGAGCCGGAAGTGGCATGAGGACCACATTCAACAACATTGGCCAAACTATCAGCATGGCCATATTCTTTTCAATAGCCATAACAGTTTTTACACAGAATCTTCCATCTTCACTTTATTCTTTGTCCATGTCATTGGGTGTCCCAGCTCAGCTATCAAAGCTCATATCTGATATCCCAGCTTCAGGAGCACTTTTTGCAGCTTTCCTGGGAATAAATCCTATAAACGGTCTCCCACAAAACCTGCTCTCTGAAGTACCACCAAATGTACTAACAGCAATTTCCTCCCTGAAGTTCTTCCCAGAGGCAGTAGGTCCTTCTTTCATAATAGGACTGAGAGATTCACTCTATGTTGCTATCATTCTGACACTTATTGGGGCAGTGCTATCAGCATTCAGGGGAGGGAGATACGTTCACGATGAAATTTCAAAACCAGAATCAAAACCGCATATTTCAGGAGAGACCTCCAAGGGAAATACAGGTACGGTGGAGATGCATCAGAAGTAGGTTCTGATAAGTTCTAATTAGATAGCCTTATAATATGGAATTATACATTTATGATAAATTTTCATTTCATTATGGATGAACATACCATTTATAAGTTAACGGACCTCAATCCAATGAGAGCATATTTCCACCTGCTAGAATCTATATACATTGGAGGTTTAATCAGAAATTCCAATCTGAAATAATCCTTAATCTTATTTAAGTCAAACTCCATGGGGTCGATGGTTTTGGTTCTTTGTATAAAACCATCAGCATTAAGAAAGAATGAATCAGGTTTCAATATTTCATGGATATTTCTATAGGCGACGAACCTTTTCCTGCCAATATTATGAATCACTAGATTAGAAACTGCCAAGTCAACCCTCTCCGGAATGGGAATTTTTGATGAAATATCAGCTTGAACAATTTGTACCCTGTTTTCCAGACCGAGAATTTGCATGTTTCTTCTAAGTATCTCAATAGAATTGTTCTTTAAGGAGCTGTGTCTAAAGGTATCGATTGCATATATACGTGAATTAGGAAAATATTCAGCAACAATGGAAGTCAGAAACCCAAGACCACATCCTACGTCCGCTATTACTAGTGCATCGTTGGCAAGAAAGCCTGTCCTCGAGAAAGCATCAATGAAAATTTTTCTTGCGATTTCCCTCATTTTCTGAGACTGTTTGGCATTTGAATGATGGTAAGTCCCGAAGTTAGGTTCCTCCACATTCAATCATCCACCTAACGTTTTAAAATTATTTGTGAATCATTTGAATAAATAATCCTTGAAATGAATTACCCATATATTCTGTGGTAACCTTCAGAGGTTTAAGGATTGCATCAGGAACATTTCAACTAGCCAGATCTTAGGAAAGTAGAAGGTTATTAAAGTGAGATTGATATCCAAAAGAAAGTGATTATGTATTGAAGAATTGCATAGTTGCAGGTATCCTGATTATGAATTCCAGAGGAGACAAAGTACTATTGATAAAGCACAGGAAGCTTGGTATTTGGATTTATCCGGGTGGTCATCTCGAGAAGGAAGAGAATCCCATGGAATGTGCTTTACGAGAAACAATGGAGGAAACTGGGATAAGAGTCAAGATTCTTTCCACCATACCATTTGAAATTTCAGAGGGCGCCACTAGGAGCACTCCATATCCATTACTCATTATGGATGAGATAGTGCCTTACGCTGATGAGCCACACAGGCACTTTGATATTCTCTATCTGGGGGTAGCCTTGGACGAGAAAGTTAGAATTAATGAAGAGGCTGACGATGTAAAGTGGATTGGGGAAAATGAAATCGATAGCCTCGACACCTTCGAGAATGTAAAATCAATTATAAGATACGGATTTGAAACTTTCAGGAGATTAAATCATTTGAGTTAAATGGAAATTTAGAATCTTAGCCATGATAAAAATTATAAATGAATCTCGTATGGATATTTATGGAATCTGAAGAAATGATTGAATACAAAACTTTTGATGGTTCCGAAGTTAAGGCGTTTCTGGTGGGGAACAGACAATCAAAAAGTGGCATCATAGTAATTCAGGAAATATGGGGTCTGACAAACTTTATAAAAAATTATTCTAGAAGATTAGCACAGGAGGGACATCTGGTACTGGCTCCACACCTTTATTCTAGAAGGGAGGAATATGAACTGTTTTCTGAGGAAAATATCGCCATGGCCATGAGATTATTCTTCAATATCCCTCCGGAACAAAGAGGTAATCCCAGCGCAATACAGGAAGTTCTTAGTAAAGCAAATAAGGAACAAAGGGAAGTGGTTGAAAAATTGATGATGGACAGGGGGAATCTGGAAGAAAGGATGCTGAAGGACCTGGAGCACGGTTATAGGTACCTCAAAGAAAGATTCCAGATTGAAAAAATGGGTGTTGTTGGCTTTTGTATGGGTGGTGGTCTGTCCTTCAGGATATCTACAATTTTGCCGTTTGATGCGACAGTTGTATACTATGGCGCTAATCCTCCAAATCTTGATGATATATCCAAGCTCAAGGGGCCATTCAATGGAATATATGCAGGTGATGATTCAAGAATAAATGCAGGAATACCAGAAGCCATACCTTATTTCATAAAATATGGTAAACAGATTGAGTTGAAGATTTATCCAAATACGAAACATGCCTTTGCCAATACAGATGGCGTTGCATATAATAAGGAAGCTGCAGAAGACGCCTGGGAAAGGGCATCATCATTTTTCAGGAGGTATCTTAAATGAAGGAAAAAGAAAGATTGCTCCCCGAATGCTTCCTCACCTGGACATCAATTCTTGAATCTTCAGGTGATAGGAGGAATTCAAGCAATGAGGAAGTTAATAATAAAAACAAATAGATTTTATTAATTCATAGAAATATTAATTTTTTAAAAAGTTAATCTAAAGAGTATAAAAAAAATTTACACATATTTTTGAAACAAAATCCAATGCGTATTGTGACTCACCACCACTTTATGTCAAACCGGTCAAGTTCCATGATTTTGGTCCAAACTCTCGCAAAGTCCATTACGAATTTTTCATTGGAATCTGCGCTGCCATATACTTCTGAAAGAGCCCTCAGTTCCGAGTGTGCACCAAATATAAGATCTGCCCTTGTGGCATGCCATCTGACCTCCTTAGTTTTGTAGTCGATGCCCTCAAATAACATTTTCTCTGAATCTACAGGATTCCATTTTAGATCATTATCCAAAAGATTTACAAAGAAATCGTTGGAGAGGATTCCAATCCTATCAGTAAGAACACCAAATTTTGAATTTTTGTAATTTAGCCCAAGAACTCTCATTCCGCCCACCAATACGGTCATTTCTGGAGGTGTCAGAGCTAACAGGTTTGCCTTATCTACTAGATAAAATTCTTCATACTTTCGTCTATCAAGATTCATATTTCTGAATCCATCTATTCTTGGTTCCAGGACCTTGAAATTCTCTTCATCAGTATCTTCCTGAAGGGCATCATTTCTGCCAGGATGGAATGGTAATTCAATATTAAAGCCGCCTAATCTAGCAGCTTCCTCAATGTAGAGATTTCCTCCGAGTACAATCAGGTCCGCCATTGTAATCTTTTTTCCATCATTTTGTCTGGAATTAAATTCATTCTTAATTTTCTCAAGTCCTTTAAGGACATCACCTAGCATATCGGGTTCATTGGCCTCCCAATATCTCTGAGGTTTCAATCTTATTCTAGCGCCGTTTGCTCCACCTCTTTTATCGCTCTTCCTGAATGTAGAAGCGGATGACCATGCCACATAAGCAAGGTTCCTAAGAGAGATTCCTGATTCAAGTAGCATCCCTTTCAGGAGAATCTCATCACTCCTATCTATGAGTTTGAAGTCTACTTCAGGGATTGGGTCTTGCCATAGGAGTTTCTCTTTTGGAACCTCACTTCCAAGTAGTCTTGTCTTTGGTCCCATATCCCTATGTGTTAATTTGAACCATGCTTTAGCAAACGCCTCTTCAAATTTCTTCGGATTTTCAAGATAAAACCTTGAGATCTTCTCGTACTCAGGATCAAATCTTAAAGCCAAATCAGTAACAAGCATCATTGGCTTCCTTTTCTTTGTCTGATCATGGGCCAAGGGTATTTTTTCTTCCGCATCCTCCGCAACAAACTGCCATGATCCTGCAGGGCTCTTTTCGAGCTTCCAATGGTATTTAAATAAGTTCTCAAGGAATTCCATACTCCATTTTGTGGGGGTAGAAGTCCAAGTAACTTCAGGACCTCCACCTATTGTATCATCTCCCTTTCCTGACTTATAGTTGCTTACCCATCCTATACCCTGATTTTCAATTGGAGCTGCTTCAGGCTCAGGCCCCAAGTGACCGAGTGGCCCGGCTCCATGAGTTTTTCCGAAAGTATGCCCACCAGCAATTAGAGCCACGGTCTCTTCATCATTCATACCCATTCTTCTGAAAGTCTCTCTGATATACTTGGCTGCCTTTTTGGGATCTGGTTCGCCATTAGGACCTTCAGGATTGACGTATATGAGTCCCATGTGGTCAGCTGCCAGTGGATCTTGCAAGTTTCCCTCTCCAGTGTGTCTGGTATCTCCAAGCCACGAGTCCTCAGGCCCCCAATACACAGATTCATCGGGCTCATAGACATCAACCCTACCACCGCCGAACCCAAATGTGTTGAATCCCATACTTTCCAACGCCACATTACCTGCAAGAATCATCAGGTCTCCCCAAGATATTTTCCTCCCGTACTTTTGTTTGACTGGCCAGAGGAGTCTCCTTGCTCTGTCTAGTAGCACATTGTCAGGCCAGCTATTGACCGGTGGGAATCTTTGCTGGGCTGTATTGGCTCCGCCCCTCCCATCACCTATCCTGTATGTGCCTGCTGCATGCCAGGCCATTCTTATTATAAGCGGGCCGTAATTTCCAAAGTCTGCAGGCCACCAATCCTGTGAATTTGTAAGAACATTCTTTATGTCTGCTTTGACCTTATTCAAATCCAAAGTTAGAAATTCGTCCTGATAATTAAAATAACCTCTAAAAGGGTCAGATACTGTTGAGAATTGTCTCAGGACCTTAATGTTCAGTCGGTCAGGCCACCAGTCCTCGATACTTTTTCCAAATTGAATTCCAATGCCCCTATTTCTTTCGAAATTACCCATGATTAGAACCTCCAATTAATCGTTTTCAATTTATGGAATTGAAGCCCCTTCTTTGAAAATAGTCTTGTTAGCCGAAGAAGCTCTCCGAAAAATCTAATCCCAACATCCAAACTCCGATTGTGAAAGTTTTGGCCCTGATGTGTGTGAATTATAATTTGGCTATTATATGACATAGCACCTCAGCTAAATAATTATATTTAATTAATAATCATTTTGTTTTAGAATAAAGTACAATGTAGTACTTATGATAATATAGATAATCATGCTATTTCGGGAATTACATAAATTTAAATTACTTTCAATTGATAATGAGTACAGATGGAACCAAATCCAGTGGAAATGCTGAGAAATAGTGGAATCAAGGTTACGCCACAGAGGCTATCTTTGCTCGAGATGCTATATAGAGGAGGCCATTATACAGGGGAACAGCTGTATAATATGTTAAAGGAAAAAATACCGGGGATAAGCATATCTACGGTATATAATACGCTTGAAACATTAGAATCGCTGGGAATTATCAGTTCTTTTGAAGCAAATGGTATGAAATGGTATGAGTCAAAAACTAAAGTACACGTAAATATGTATTGTGTAGATGAGGACAGGGTCGTGGATCTTGACTTAGATGTTTCAGAAATTTCCAAAAAATTAAAAGACTCTGGAATCGATTATATGAAAATGAACATTATAATCTATTCAAATTGCAAGGATATTGGTAAGAAAAGAATGTCGATAAAATAAATATTAAATTGAAGACTCCAACATGGTTATCTTTTTATTTTTTCTAAGTTTTAGAATCTATTATAATCCTCCATCTATGTAATTCAATAAATCATCATCCTGCTCTGTGAATTTTTCTTTTACATTTTCATCAAGCAGATGTCCTCCCTTTATCTTCTTAGTTTCAAGATAAAATGAATTGTATTGGTTTGGTTTAACAATTATTGGAATTCTACCTGTGATTTTCACTCCATATGAACTGAGGTTTTTTATTTTATCGGGGTTATTTGTTATGAGTTTAATCGATTTGACCTTTAGAGACCATAACATATGTGCAGCAATAGCATAATCCCTCTCATCATCCCTGAATCCGAGAATGCGGTTTGCTTCAAAAGTATCGTGACCCTGATCCTGTAACTGATAAGCCCTTATCTTGTTAGTAAGTCCGATTCCCCTACCTTCCTGTCTCAAATATAGAAGGATTCCTTTTTCCATTTTTCCAAGCATGGCTAATGAAGTCTCCAGCTGCTCCCTGCAATCACATCTTAATGAACCTATGGCATCACCTGTTAGGCATTCTGAGTGTATCCTCACTGGAACATCCTCCGTCTCCAAGACGTTCCCTCTTATGAAGGCAGCATGATCCTTGTTATCAAAGTCATTCTGGAATGCAACCGCCTGGAAGTCTCCGAATCTGGTGGGCAGATTGGCTATGGCCACTATTCTCACACATGTCTCCTTATGATCAGGACATGAATGTGTTTCATTTTCTTTTATAATCCTGTCTATGGATTCTTTGTCAATTGGCATTTTATTCACCGATTTTTATTACGAGACTTCAAGTAAAAATAAAAATAATTTGTCAGTTAATATTGAAATTTAAATCCATTATAATTATATGTAGAAAATATTTTAATATTATTTTAGTTTTAAATTATTATGCACAACCAGGTGGTGTTAACTGCTGATAGAGGTACGTTCACAGACTATAGCGGTGCATCACCTTTAGGTTACACAGCTTGTCTTCCGGCACGACTCGTACCTAGGATTCTCATGGATGAACTGTTCACCCCGCCCATAAAGGCCATTGAAGGAGAAGCAGTTGTTGCACCATATCCATTAAGGAAGCTACAGGCAATTCTAGCCTCAAACGGAATAGATTCAATGGTAACTCCGCCAGAAATTCTACATAGGGTAATTGATGGAAACACAAAAATTCTTGGAATTAATGTTCACGACCCTTATGGTCTAAGTCCAGTATCCACAAAATTGACAACCATATTCGGGGGTGGCATAAGCTGGACCCATAAATTTTTCATGGAACTCTCAAACACGGTAGTGCGTTTGAAAAGGAAATATAATTTTAAGGTAATAATCGGAGGTGCAGCGGCTTGGCAGATTGCCCTAGACCCTCCACCATGGGTTGATACCATATATGAGGGGGAAGCCGAATTGGATTTTCCTCCAATCGTAAGAAATGCTCTTGAGGGAAAGGAATTACCCAAACACTTCTTGGGTAGAAATGCAGGGGTGGATAGGATTCCAACGATAACTAAACCAACACGATTTGGTGAAGTTCAGGTAACGCGCGGATGTCCAAGAGGATGTCAGTTTTGCAGTATCACACCGGAAACTTTCAGGTCAATTCCACTGGAAGATATTATGGAAGAGGTTAAAGTAAATCTAAGTGCTGGGATAAGAGGAATCGAACTGTTGACCGATGATATACTATTATACGGTTCTAACAAGCTACAGGTAAATCATGAGGCGGTAGTAAAATTGTTTAGTGAGGTTAAGAGGCTTGGGGCCACACACATATATTTTCCACACATTACAGCCCCGGCAGTTGTTTCAAGCCCTAAAACAGTAGAAGAAATATCGCATATAGCAGAATATGACAAATATGTAGCAGAAGCCCCAGTTGTAGGTCTGGAGAGCGGCAGCGTAAGAATTATCTCCAAGTACATGAGGGGTAAAACCTTCCCATATACTCCAGAGCAATGGCATGATGTCATTATTGATGCCACCGGAATAATGGTGGATAACGGAATTCATCCAGCCTATACTCTTACCATAGGCTTCCCAGATGAAAGGGAAGAGGTAATGATGGAGACGCTGGAATTTGTTAGAAAAATTGCTGATCTGAAGCTCCAAGCCTGGCTTTTCCCGTTACCGGTGATCCCCATGACACCTAGTCGGCTAAGGGGAAATCCTTTCCCAACATTTGAAAGCATACCTAAAATGTACTGGGATATTCTATACGAATCATGGAAGCATTCCATTAAAATGACAAGGCAACTCCTCCCATTACTCACTTCTGAAATGCCTAATAGAACCGTTAGATGGATAGTAAGGAACATGAATGAGCGGATATTTTCCAGCATAGAGGGCATATTCAAAGAAATGGCCGATACCAAAGGAGAGGTGGTTAAATCATTTTCAAAGATAGAATTCGATTCGCTTACAGGTATAATGAAAGCTCTCTATTATCTCCTTGCATCATCATTTGGAAACAGCCCAAACTTCAAGCTTCCAGGTTTCAAACATACTAACAGTACCTGAAGCTGGACATAAGTCTTTTTTCTGAATTTCGATTTTTATGTCTATTTATTATCAATTATTTTATTAATGTATCTTCTCGAATTAATTTTATTATACATTTAATTGAATATAATTAGCTTTTCAAGAGATCTTCTTTGTAGTGAAAGAATTATAATATCCGTGTTATTGGAAGAATTTATTGAACACTAAGGTAATTTTCATTAGAAAATAATTTATAAAAATCCTGGTAGTGGTTTAAAAATAAAACCAAATTAAACCCATAGATCCAACATAGATTATGATTTGGCTAATTATGATGACCATTTTTAAACCATGTCAAGATTTTTTCATTTTCGCCTCTATATATCCCGTTTCCTCTTAGACTTATTTTACCAATTGGTTTTGTGAAGAGATACATATTTCGATTATTAAGTACAATTTTCATGGGAGGCAAAAAACCTCTTGAATCCCTAAATCTTTTGAAAATATCATCATATTCCACAGTTATATTGTTAATATCAAACTTCTTCAGCTCGAAAAGGAAATTCATATCTTTGTCGAAGAAATGTAGTGAATCTCCTGATATTGATAGAAAACCTTCGTGTTTATGCAAAGGCTTACCAATTGGTTGTGATGTATGTGCTTCTATCCATCTTTCTACATTTGTTACTTCATCAAATTCGTCAGAAAAGATCCAAATAGCATCAAATATCAATCCTGTTGATTTGATAATATTTTCAATGTATTTACTTCGAGGGACATCGCCCCTCTCAGCATCTATAAGCTTTACAATATCTTCATCAAGAGATATACTGATCTTGACCATATTTTTTTCACCCAATTTGATAATAATAATATAATATTTAATACCATTCCTACTAGTAGGAATCTTGCTCCCCTATTTTAACCCATTATAAGGTCCGTAAAAGATCTATTACAATAATCTAATCATTTCATCTTTTCAATTCTCAATTAACTCAAAAAGTTATAATTCTTTTAGAAAATCCGAAGAAGATTAAGAATGAGAAACGTTAGCGTAATTATCATTTAGAGGATATGATTCAAATTAACGGGCGCAAGGGGATTTGAACCCCTGACCCACGGCTTAGGAGGCCGTTGCCCTATCCATGCTAGGCCATGCGCCCTGATTGGTATATAACTCTAAATTTTTAACCTTTGTTATTGGCAACGCATAACATTGTGAAAAGTATATACGCAGTGAAAAAATAAGGTTCGGTGATTTAAATGTCTAGACCAAAGGTTTCAGTTATAGGTGCAGGTCAGGTTGGACAGATGGTTGCAGAACATATAGCAATAAAGGAATTGGCCGATGTATATCTTTTTGATGTTGTTGACGGGGCTGCAAAAGGAAAATCATTGGATATTATGGAGGGATTGCCACACTGGCATTCAGATTCTTTCCTCGAAGGATACACAATAGGACCTAATGGAGAGAATTATGAAAATCTAAAAAATTCTGATGTTATTGTAATAACTGCAGGTATGGCCAGGAAACCTGGTATGAGCAGGGATGATCTCCTATATAAAAACGTGGATATAGTCAAAAGTGCAGCCGAAAATGTGAAAAAATACAGTCCAAATTCCATAATCATCGTTGTGACAAACCCCATGGATATAATGACCTATACCGCATTCAGAATTATAAACCCCGATCCGAAGAGAATATTCGGTATGGGTGGTACTCTTGACTCTGGGAGATTTATGACATTTGTTGCAAAGGAGCTGGGAGTCTCGGTAGAAGATGTCCAGGCTTTTGTCGTAGGTGGACATGGAGACGACATGGTCCCATTTGTAAGGTACTGTTCCGTTGGAGGAATACCAATAACCGAACTATTATCGAAAGAAAAAATAGATGAAATAGTTGCAAGGACAAGGAATGGAGGAGGAGAGATCGTACAATATCTTAAGACCGGTTCTGCTTATTTTGCGCCGGGAATTTCCACAACGGTTATGGTGGAATCTGTTCTCAAGGACAAGAAAAGGGTGATCACAGCTCCAGCTTACCTGAGCGGCGAAATTGGCAGGCACTATGGAGTAGATGGATTCTTCGTTGGAGTCCCAGTCAAAATTGGAAAAAACGGAGTAGAGGAGATATACAAACTAAACTTTACGCCAGATGAGAGGAAGCTGTGGGATATAAGCGCCTCACACGTCAAAGAAAATGTAGAAAAAGTAAATAAATATTTGAAATTATAAAATTAATTTAAGCCGTTACTACGGCTTCTTTTTCTTTCATTTTGTCTACGAATTTTTTAAGTCTAGCTGCTAGGTCATCATCAATTAGATGCTCGAAAATACATGCCTTTTCATAGGCCATTTTCTTATCGCAACCCATCAGAATGAATAGCTCATAGATAGATTGTTCCTTTTCGCTTAGCTTCTGCAAAATCTCCTTCCCTTTTTCAGAGAGGGTCATTCCACGATATTTCTGGTAATTTATAAGTCCATCATCTGCCAGCTTCCTGAGCATTTGACTCACGGAGGCCGGGGTCACTTTTAGGTACTCAGCTATTTCTAGAGGTCGAGCATAGCCATGCAGCCTAATAAAATAGTCGATGGCTTCTAGGTATTTTTCTCTGTCTTCCCTGCCTCTCACAATATTAAATTAATTTTAATTATTTTAATTTAACTAAATTAGTTTAAGACGATAGAGAAAGTAAAATAATATAGAATGCATAAAGGTAAGTGCAATCGTTGGGGGATATCGCCCTACTTAAAGAAAAATCAAAGGAAATTAGGAAATTGATTCTTCAAATGACTTTTAATGCTAAGAGTGGGCATCCAGGTGGTTCACTTAGTGCCGCCGATATTATTACATTTCTATATTTCAAGGAATTGAGAATTGATCCCAAGAATCCCTATTGGGATGACAGAGACAGATTTGTACTTTCAAAGGGGCATGCGTCTCCGGCTTTGTATGCTGCATTAGCTTTAAGAGGCTTCTTCCCTTTGGAAAAATTGAACACGTTCAGGAGAATCAACTCAGACCTACAAGGTCATGTGGTAAATCATCTTCCAGGGGTTGACTCAACAGGAGGATCACTGGGACAAGGATTAAGTAATGCAATAGGGATAGCACTTTCAGGCAAGATCAGAAAGAAGAATTATAGGGTTTTCGCAATGATCGGTGATGGAGAAAGCCAAGAGGGGAGTATATGGGAAGCAGCACTTGCTGCTTCACATTATAAACTGTCGAATCTTGTGGTATTTTTGGACAGGAATATGATCCAGCTAGATGGTTTTACTGAAAAAATAATGAGCTTGGGCGATCTTGGATCAAAGTTCCGTTCATTTGGGTGGAACAGCATTACAATAAATGGTCATGATTTTGTGGAAATAGATAAGGCAATAAGATGGGCCGAAGGACTTGAAGGTCCAAAAATGATAGTAGCCAATACAGTAAAGGGAAAGGGAGTTTCTTTCATGGAAAATAATCCAGAATATCATGGTAAGCCAGTGCCAAATAAGGAGCTTCTGGATAAGGCTTTGAAAGAAATAGAGGGATCTGAAATATGAATGATTCATCCTTGACGTGGTTACCGGAACTCATTAATAGTGTACCGAGGAAGAGTCAGAGAGAAGGTTATGGTAAGGTTCTGCAGAGAATAGGAGAGGATGAAAGGGTAGTTGTATTGGACGCTGACTTATCCACATCTACTCACACATCCATGTTTGGTTCTAAGTTCCCAGATCGATTTTTTAACATGGGTATATCTGAAAATAACATGATGGGTACCGCTGCAGGACTAGCTTCAACTGGAATGATACCATTTGTCTCATCTTTTGCTGTTTTTGCCACGGGCCGAGCATATGACTTTGTCAGGCAAAGTATATGCTATTCAAATCAAAATGTAAAAATTGTTGCAACTCACGCTGGTCTTACTGTCGGGGAGGACGGAGCAACTCATCAGATGCTTGAGGACATTGGTCTAATGTGCGGGCTTCCGAACATGGTAGTTCTATCCCCTGCGGACGCTCCAGAGACGGAGGCAGCTGTGGAATTTTTATATAATTTTAAGGGGCCTGCATACATGAGACTCTCCAGGGAAAAACTACCAGTGCTTCATGAAAATAATAGTTTTCAATTTAACAAAATAGAGGTATTAAGAGAAGGGGAAGATGTCACAGTGGCTGCAACAGGCGTAATGGTTTATGCGGCCCTAAAAGCGGCAGAATATCTGAAAGGAAAGGGGATAGATGTATCAGTCCTGAACGTCTCAACCATAAAACCCATTGATTCTGATACTTTAGTGAAGTTTGCCAAGAAAACCGGATTATTCATAACTTCAGAAGAGCACAGCATATATAATGGTCTAGGCAGCCGAGTCTCAGAAGTATTAAGCGAAAATTATCCCGTTCCGGTATTTAGGCATGGGATGCCGGATAAATTTGGAGAATCTGGAACAGCATGGGAGGTTATGGATAAATATATGTTAAATCCATTGGGTATTGTGAAAACTATTGAAAAAGGTATGGAGGCGAAAAAACATGAAGTTCTTTTTGGACACAGCGAGCATTGAGGAGATAAGAGAAGGTGTTTCTTGGGGAGCAGTAGATGGCGTAACTACTAATCCAACGTTGATTTCAAAGGAAATGAGCAAGGGTTTTACATTCAAGGAACTCGTCTCTAAAATATTAGAATTGGTGGAGGGTCCAGTATCGTTAGAAGTCACAGGTTTGACTCACGAGGAAATGATAAAAGAGGCTAGGATTCTAAAATCTCTCGGAAAGAATGTGGTCGTCAAGATTCCAACAACGGTGGAGGGATTGAAGGCCATAAAAATCCTTTCAAAGGAAAAAATAGAAACAAATGCGACATTGGTTTTCTCACTCAGTCAAGCCCTACTGGTCGCCAAGGCCGGAGCCACATATGTCTCACCGTTCGTGGGGAGGCTGGATGACATTGGTGAAGATGGCATGGCCCTAATAGAAGATATAAAGACAGCATATGATAATTATGGGATTGATACGAAAATCATAGTGGCATCTATTAGACATCCGGTGCATGTAAGGGATGCTGCCCTAATAGGAGCAGATATAGCAACAATGCCATTTGATGTATTCAAGAAACTGATTTCTCACCCAAAGACCGATGAAGGTCTAAAAAGGTTTATGGACGATTGGGCCAAGATAGATAAAGAAAAATTGAAATTATGACATACATAGTAGTAGCCAGTCCAGTTGATCTGGACTCAGTGGCATCTATTTACCTAATAAGAAAGGTGCTCGGAGACAAGATAAGAGAAATAAAATTCCTACAGCATTCAGAAATAGAGAACATTGAGGCTGATTATCTCGTAGATACTCCACATGGAAAAGCTAGAATTTACCGATTTGATCATCACAATACAAAAGAGGCGACCTGTTCAGCCATGAAAGTGGTTGAATATTTTAAATTAGGAGAAGCGGAGTTAAGATTTGCTAAAGCAGTATGCTGGCAGGATAATGCTGGGTGGAGAGTCCTTACTAGGGAAGGGATGGATAATTTACTAGATACGGTAATCAAATCCATGGAATGTGCAGGAAAAACGCCAATGGAGATTCTAGATTTCTCTTCTAAAATTTTTGATAATTTACTGATAAAATTTGAAAAGGACATACAGTTGAAAAATAAAATCAAAGAATCCATAAAATACAAATCTGAAAAGCTTCTAGTTATTGAAGGAGATTTCCCTAAGGATCTGATTTTTTCAGAGTTCGATCCCAGTTTTTTACTTAAGTATCATGATTTTTCATTTTCAATCACAAGAAATGCGAAGGTTATTTATCCAAGTCTATATGAATTCAAGGATTTTCTTAGAGAAAGAGGAATAAACACTGATGGGTGGTTTTTCCATCCTCAGGGATTTTTCGTTGGATTTCAAGGATCAGAAAATAATAAACCAGGATTAGAGATTGAAAAACTCATAAACCTTGTTGAGGAATATATTTCCCATCAGAATTTTTAGTTTTTAAGCTAATCAAAAAACATTTTTTAAGCATAAATTATTTACCCGTATGGAAAAATTCAAGGATGTTCAGTCACAAAGCCCACCTGTTACATCACATCTTGATAGGGTTGGGTTGACAAATGTCGTAAGGCCAATCGAGGTGTCTAGGAAAAAGACTATTACCCTGATCCCAACTTTTAGGGTATTTGTGGACCTGCCTCCGTCTAGAAAAGGAAGTGATTTGAGCAGAGATATAGAAGCATTGGAAGATGTTGTAGAAGGAGAAGTTGAGGGAAGGTCAAAAGGCATAGAATATGTTGCGGAACTGATAGTAAATAGGTTATTAGAAAGACATCCATACGCAACTTATGCGGAAGCACAATTGACTGCTGATTATTTTCTGGAAAGAACAAACCCAAAGGGAAGGAAGACAGTGGAAAAGTACACCATCATGGGTATTGCAAGAAAGAAATCGGGAGAGAATGCGCGAAGATTCATAGGTGTTGTGGCAACTGGAATATCCGTATGTCCTTCAGCCATGACCACGGTATCAAGACTGGTAGGTAGAAATTCTGATGAACCTCCTTTCATATCGCACAATCAGAGGAATGATGTTACAATTTTAATGGAGGTTCCAAATGATAAGGACGTGGAGGTCGATGAGCTAATAGATATAGCTGAAAGTTCAATGAGTGCACCTACATATGAACTACTAAAGAGGGAAGAAGAAGGTATCTTGGTACTAAACGCTCACAAGAATCCGAAGTTTGTTGAAGATGTTGTTAGAGATGCGGTGAAACATATTGTCAACAAATTCACTGATTTTCCAGATAATACAGAAATAGAGGTTAAAAGCGAGAGCTATGAGACCATCCATAAGCACAACGCGTATGCTGAGAAAAGGGGAACCATAGGTGACTTTAGAAGAGAACTGAACAATGGTTCATGACCAGAACCGTTTATTTTTTGAAAATTCAACTTCACTGGTCAAAATTTTTTCTAATAAATCATTTTCATTTCTATATGAAACCCTAAGTATTCTGTTGGCAGTATCTACACCAATTCCATGGCCTGCAAGTACCATAAGAGCCTTTTTCCCGTGCATTCTCTGAAGATGGAATGAACTCATTAACCTCATTCTCACCTCAGGTGTTATCTCTTTAATATTATCCAATTCATATTTCTTAACCGGTGCAATTCTAGGAGAAGTGCAGAATATACACCTTAATTCTTCCATCTCAGATATTTTCCTGACAAATTTCTTCCCGCATGACAAGCAATAAAATCCCATCTCTTCATTTAACAACCTCTTTTTGATTGCATTCAAAATGGGCGCAGTCGGTCTAATGGGCATCATCTTTTCCTTCAAGTTCTCCAAAAAAATTCTGGAGGCATTTGAAAAACCCATTCTTCCAATTATGGTAAATTCACCTGACCTAATGTTCTGAATCAGATAATTTACAGCAGGAATATCGAGATATTCCCACTTGAATCTTTCGAGACTTTCGTAATATAGAGGCGTATCCTTGTAAAATGAGATTATTTTTTCCACTCTTATCCTAGTCATATCGCTATCCTTTGATATTATGCCGAATTTCTTCGCAACATTCAAGAAATTATACTGGAATAGTTTTGTCCTTGTAACGAAATCATCAATCCTAGGTAAAAAATGGTCCAAGTTTTCTAGCGTGAACCGCAGATCGTCAATATTGTATCTGAAATTACCCTGCAAATTTATGGTATATGGCGTGTTATCAACTAAAAAGGATTCACCATATTTTTCGCTAAGAAATCCAGAAATTATAATGGACAATGTATAATTTCCATTAGTTCCAAGTGAAACATGAATCACAGATTGTGTACCATCTTTTTCTATCAAGATGATATTTCTTTCAGGCATTTCCTTCCTGAAGGACGATATCTTCTGCATTGTGTATTCATCGGCATATTCATAACCAGAGTTTGAGTCCCTTAATTCATTTACTTCATTGGCAATCTGAAATGGCACTGGAATTTCTTCACCTATCCATGATGGTGGCACAGAGATCCCTTGTACATGATCAACGTAAATATTAGTTTCTTTTATATTTACAACTCTCCAGCTGTCTCCTCTAAGAATGAATGTTGATCCAATCTCAATCTCGGTGGCCACAAAAGCTTCATCTAGAAATCCGATCAATTTTCCAGTGGATTGATCCTTGACTGAATAAAGCTTCTCATCAGGAATCATGGAAATGTTCTCAAAGAAATATCGCATGGTCTTTCCTGTCTTCCTGAGAATCTTATTATCTGAATCATAGTAAAGCATTCTAATACTGTTGAGAAATTTAACAAAATTTTCAAGTTCTTCGTACGTGACATTTCTAAATACATAAGAACCTTGAACTATCTTTAATAATGTGTTCAGATCAATTTGTTTTTTCTCATTCACAATGCCCATAATCTGATTGGCCAAAACAAGCATTGGTTTCTCTCTTATTTTGACAGGCTCTATTTTATTCCTTTGTATAGAATTAATGATGGATAATGATTCTTCAACTTCAACTTCGTTTATAGCCAAAATAGTTCCTGTAGAAACTTCTCCCAGTTTGTGCCTTCCCCTGCCAACCCTTTGCACCAGCCTGATTGCTTGTCTCGGAGAATTGACCTGTATCACATGATCAATACTGCCTATATCTATTCCCAATTCCATACTGGAGGTGCAGACTATTCCTCTCAATTTTAGGTTCTTAAAATCTTCCTCTACCTTAGTCCTGACCTCTTTGCTAAGGGAACCGTGATGAACTTCTATTGCAATTTCGGGATCAATCAGTTTAAGTCTCATCACTATGTCTTCGGCGGTTGATCTTGTATTGGTGAAAACTATAAACTGTTTTCCGGTCATATATAGGTCATAAATCTCCTTAATTATTCCGGCATAATTCTTCTCTGCCCCTATTTTGTCTGCAAAATCATTATCAACCCTGTCATTCATTAGAACTTTGACCTGGTATTTTTTGTCAAGGGCCGCATTTATTATCTTATAATCCCATGGATAGAAGAGTGCTTCTGCGACGTCTTCAGGATTGCCTACAGTCGCTGACAGTGCAACTATCTGGAATTTATTGATCAATTGTTTCATTCTAGATATGGCAACCAATAATTGGTAACCCCTCTCATCATTGAGGAGTTCATGAACTTCATCAATAATCAAGGTCTTAACACTCTTAAGATGATTTCCTATAATTTTTCCTGACAGTATTATTTGCAAGGTTTCTGGAGTGGTTATGAGTATGTCAGGAGGATTCAATGCTTGGTATCTTCTTTCACTTTCACTTGAATCGCCATGACGAACAGCCACCTTGAATCCCAAAATTTCAGAGTAGGTCTCTATTCTCTTCAGCATATCCCTGTTCAATGCTCTAAGGGGCGTTACATAGATTATTCGAAATCCATTATAATCCTCATTATGATTAAGGGCTATCATGGAGGGCCATAGGGCAGCTTCAGTTTTGCCACTGCCAGTTGGAGATATTAATAGAACATTTTTTCCTTCATAAACGTCATTAAAGCTAAGTTTCTGTATAGGTGTTAATTCTCCATACCCTTTTGAATTAAGAAGCTTTATTAATTTATCTTGAATCATTTCTTGAACTTCGGAGATAGAGATTTTTTGAATTTATATTTTGTTTGAAAGTGATAGGATATGAATTTATTTATATATACCCGTGTTTTCTTCATATGCAAATTAAGGAATTTATTATAACAAAGAAGGAAATATTGACTTATGGAGCTGCAGATAGCTATCCCATCTATAGTTTTAAATTGGAACCATCTGACGGTAAGAATTATGAATTCATTCCAGGTCAGTTCGTTACTGTTTTCAATGAGGACAGGACTGTATTCAGATCATATTCCATTGCATCCACTCCAGGGTTAGGGCACATAGAATTATTAATAGAAATGATAGATGGAAAACTTACATCATACCTTAAGGGTAAGGATGAAGGAGAAGTTTTAATGATTGGGGAGCCCAGAGGAAATTTTACAATAGATAAGGAAAATCAAAAGCTAGTCTTTCTAGCAGCAGGAGTAGGAATTGCACCATTTCTTTCAATGCTGAGAAGCTTCAAATCTAAAGGAGAAAAAACTGATTCATTCCTTTTTTATAGCGTGAAGCACATCTCTGATATAGTTTATCATGAAGAATTGAAAGGTTATGAGGAGTACGGTTTAAGGATTATAATAAATGTGACTAGAGATAAAAATCCTGGAAATGGTTTTATGGAAGGGAGAATCAACTTAGAAGAGATTAAAAAGACGGTGAATGATTACAAGGAAAGACAATATTATATATGTGGCGGACTTGGTTTTGCAAGATTTTTGAAGCAGACTCTAATGAATGAGGGTATAAGGCCAGATAATATTAAAAGCGATATTTGGGGTGAAACAAATGAAAATTAAAGGTAAAAAATACTCTCCAGAGACAAGAGTCATTCATGATGGGGAAATCAAGGATATGAATTTGGGTAGCATACATACACCAATTTACAATAGTTCAGTTTTTTATTACCCGAACAAAAACGCCAAAATAATGGATAAATCTCGAGAATTGCCATTTATTTACTCTAGATTAGGTAACCCAACAGTTCAGAGTCTGGAATATAAGTACGCTTCTATCGAGAATGCAGAGGATTCCCTAGCATTCTCTTCAGGGATGGCTGCCATAACAACGGTGTTGCTCTCATTTTTAAAGTCTGGTGATAGGATGCTGGCACTTTCTGGTCTATATGGTCAAACATTAGACATGTTGAGAAATGATATGCAATCTTTAGGGATAAAAGTTGATTTCATTGGAATAGACGATCTTAACAATCTCAATTTTGAGGCCAAAAAATATAAGCTAATATTTATGGAATCAATAATTAACCCCACTCTTGAAGTTGTGGATCTGAAGAAAATTGGAAAGGAGATAGTGGGGCCATTGAAAGTGGTTGATGCCAGCATGGCTTCTCCAGTAAATCAGAATCCACTGAATTATGGAATAGACATAGTTATTCACAGTGCAACGAAATATATTTCGGGGCACGACGACATAGTGGGAGGATTGGTCGCAGGCTCTAAAGAAAATATGAAAATTGCGGCTAACAAAAGGAAAGCCTTGGGAACAATTATTGATCCATTGTCGGCTTCAACGCTTCTAAAAAATATGAAAACTATGTACCTTAGGATAAATAAACAAAACGAAAATGCTCTTTACTTGGCAAATGAACTAAATAAGATGGGATACAAAGTGAATTACCCTGGTTTAAGGAGGAAGTATCTTAAGATTGCGCGAGAGAATCTGAAAGGATTTGGAGGGGTACTTTCGTTTGATTTAAACGTCCCATATGATAAAGCTGAGGAATTCATGGACACATTGGCAATCATAAAGAAGGCACCAACTTTTGGAGGGGTTGAAAGCCTGATTACTATGCCATGGGAAACATCTCATACATATATACCTGAAGAACAAAGATTGAAACTGGGAATAACACCCAGTCTATTGAGATTATCAGTTGGAATTGAAAATCCTGCCGATTTATTGAACGATTTGAAAATAACCATAAATAAAATTAAAAAAGAATAAATTTTTTTTAACTATTGTACTGCATCGTATAGAACACTAGGAACGATGCACCAACTACTGGGTTTTCAGTTAATGCCAGCGATGATGGGTTAATCTCGGTGCTGTAAGCAAGGTATGCAAGAGGCTGGTAAGTTCCAACATAAAGATACAGGCTCATAGCAATCTTCTGTGCAAGGTAGTCGTAGTATGCAGTGAGTGTTGCATTAGTTGTCTGCTCTGCAAGATTGAGATAATTCCACATCTGCATTATTTCACTCCACTGGTTGGGGTTGGTGGACGGATTGAAGTAAGGATTGCTCTGTATTATTCCATCTGGGTATGTATATATACCATAAGGCTGGTAGAACGGTGCCACGAAGTCTGAAGCATCCGGATAGTCATCTATCCAACCAAGGAAGTAGACCGGCATTGGGTTTGATCCTGGTCCCACTGATGTATAAGCCAACTCTTGTGAGAATGTTATATCATATGTGGTAGCCACGATCTGTCCATTGGACATTTGAGATAGTGCGGCCTCCCATACAGACAGCATTTCATCCCCTGTTGGGTTGCCTTCGACGTTGAATAGAGGTATGTACAATTTCGTATTGTTCTTGGCATATGGGGTTAATGACCAGTAGTATTTGGCAAGGGTCATGTTGTATTCTTCAGGATACTGTGTCTGCAGGCTGGAATTATACTCTGGCATTCCTCTGGGTATTATTCCAGAGAGATTTTCAGCGAAGCTTATTCCAGAGTTTGAATTTGCAACATCAATCCAGTAAGTCTGATTGAATGCATAGAAGAAGGCCTTTCTGACGTTCAGGTTTCCGAAGAATCCTGGCGGTATATTGGTCTGGGAATCGTAAACCTGGGCTCCAGTTATATTTATTGCGAAATTAAGGAAGAACGAGAATGTGGCAAGCTGGCCAACAGCTACCATATTTGCAACTCCAGATTTAACAAGTCCCAATAATAGAGGTGTAGCATCAACTGGGTACGCCCCTTCTGCAAACTGAGCCTGTCCAGATGCAAATTGTTGCTGTGCTGTGGTTTCCTGAGACAGATACTCTATAACCACTTCTGGAACCAGCTGGCTTGGAGAGAGCAAACCGGGTGTCTGATGATAATATGGATTCTCAGTGAATATCACTTCTTGTGAAGGTTCATAAAGTTTCAATTCATAAGGACCTGTTCCAAGAGTGTTATACTGTATGTAAGTGTTAAAGAATCCACTAACTCCTGGACCATTTGATGGGTTGGCGAATGCCGCATACGATGCGGAATTATTTGCTGGTGCTCCACCGTGCTGTA
>CAYXTM010000007.1:0-68327 GCA_964468585.1 uncultured Thermoplasmatales archaeon
TTTATTTCAATCCGGTGAATATTTAATGCCAATGCCATTCAGAAAGAAACCATCATTGAGACCTGAGGGAAAGGGAAGGGAGCCAAGGAAGTACATAGATCTGTCAGAGATGGACTCTGGAGTTTCAACTGCTGGGGCAACTCAGATGTATGTGAAGTTCGCTGATATAAGTAAATTTGAAGATGTGGGCTTCTTCAGTCAGGTTGTTGATGACGGAGATATCGTTATTCTGGATTACGGTGCAATTCAGGGAGATGAACTTCAGCTAAAGAGGATAATCAGTGAGTTGAAGAGGTCTGCCAGCGAGACCAATGGGGATGTTGTATCCTTCGGCGGAAAATATATAATTGTCTCTCCAAGAGGAGTAAAAATAGCTAGGGAAAAAATAAGGCCACCAGAGATATAGAAGAGATTCTTCCATGCTTTTAATCCAATTTATTCTATAATCAATTTAATTTCTTTAATTATAAATATAAATTTGAATTTCTTTTGTATTCAGGGTGTTTAAAGTTATGTAATTAATTCTTAGATAATTGAAGGACAATAAAAATTATTAATAAAGGGATCATTTGGGCGCATGGTTATTAGCATATTCACATGGGAACTATTCGTACTGATATCAGCATTATTGGGTCTCCTTTACGCTGGTATTCAGTCCTACCTTTTGCTAAAAATACCGGTTACGGAAGAAAAACCTCTCAGTATTGCTAAATCCATAATGGAGGGTTCAAACGCTTTCATGAAGAGACAGTATAGATCCATATTCATTTTTGCGGTGGTTCTTGCAATTCTCATATTCGTAGCGTTCTACTTCTCCGGTGGATTAAACGAAGCCTGGAAAGTAACCCTAGGTTTCCTGATAGGAGCTATTGGATCTGCTGTAGCGGGTTTAATTGGAATGAATATATCCATAAGGGCAAATGTCAGGACAGCAATAACTGCAAGGAAAGGATTGAATCCAGCTCTTAAGTTGGCATTCAGGGGAGGCACTGTAACAGGATTAAGTGTTGCTTCCCTTGCATTATTAGGCCTCATAGTATTTTACATGTGGTTCGGGAATCCCCAGCTTATGGTCGGGTATATCTTTGGAGCTTCCCTAGTCAGCCTTTTCGCCAGGGTAGGCGGAGGTATTTATACAAAGGGAGCAGATGTTGGAGCTGACCTGGTGGGTAAGGTCGAAGCAGGTATCCCAGAAGACGATCCGAGGAATCCTGCAGTTATAGCGGATAATGTCGGAGATAATGTTGGAGATTGTGCCGGTATGGGGGCTGATCTATTTGAAACGTATGTTGTTACTGCCCTCTCCTCCATGCTTCTGGCTTATCTCATTTATCTCTCCTATCCAAATGTTATCGGAAAAAATGGTGTTCTCCTTCCATTGGTCATCGGTGGATTCGCCATACTGGCAACCATAATCGGAACATTCTTCGTTAGGAAGAATGAAAAAGAAAGAATAATGGCTGCACTATATAAGGGGTTGATTGCAACAGTCGTTGTTTCTGCAATATTCTTCTATTTTGCAGACCTTTACCTAATGAATGGGAACCTAGCCATATATGGAGATAGCCTAATTGGCATAATCATCATGCTTATAATGGTCTATGTTACTGAATACTACACCTCAGAAAGGTATTCCCCAGTGGCAAAGATTGCGAAGGCATCGGTCACAGGAACTGGTACTAACATAATCACGGGTCTGGCCTACGGTCTTCAGGCTGTATTCATTCCCGCCATAGTAATAGTTTCAGGCATAATAATTTCCTATGGTATCACCTTCTATTCATTCGGGCAAAATGTTCAGATGGGTCTATATGGAATAGCTGTAGCAGCAGCATCAATGTTATCTGCCACAGGCATCATAATATCCATAGACTCCTACGGACCAATAACAGATAATGCTGGCGGTATTGCAGAGATGTCAGGCTTTGATGAAAAAACCAGAAAAGAAGTCACTGACCCTCTGGATGCAGTTGGAAATACCACGAAAGCAGTTACAAAGGGGTATGCCATTGGAAGCGCAGCACTTGCTGCACTGACATTATTCGCGGCTTACAAGACCGTTATATCATCCTACTTCCCACAGATTGAAATAGATAATCCCTTGGTAGTGGCTGGATTAATAATAGGTGCGGCACTGCCATTCTTTTTCACATCATTCCTGATGAATGCAGTTGGAAAAGCTGCATTTTCAATAGTGGAAGAGGTAAGGAGACAGTTCAAAGAGAAGCCAAAAATATTAGAGTGGCAGGACAAACCCGATTACGGAAAGGCTGTAGACATAGTGACCAGGGAAGCATTAAGGCAGCTCATGGTACCTGCCCTAATAGCGGTGTTAACTCCCATATTGGTTGGTTTTATCCTTGGTCCCCTGTCTCTGGCTGGAGTTCTCCTAGGCGTAATTCTTTCAGGATTCCCACTTGCCATAATGATGACTGTTGGAGGAGGGGCTTGGGATAACGCAAAGAAGTACATAGAACAGGGAAATTATGGAGGCAAGGGATCTGATGCACACAAAGCAGCAGTTGTAGGAGATACTGTGGGTGATGCCACAAAGGATACTGCCGGCCCTGCCATAAATCCACTTGTGAAAGTGGTAAATACGGTCTCGATTCTATTTGTCGTGATAATGCTTACGCATTATCTGATACATCTATAATTCATTCATTTTTTTAAATAATTTTATTAATTTTGCATGTTCGGCGAAATCATGAACCCTTATAATATCGGCGCCATTAATTATGGAGATAGTGTTCATGATCACCGTGGAGATTAATCTTTCTTCAGGTCTCTCATCCAGTATCTTTCCAAGAAAAGATTTCCTAGATAATCCCATAAGAAGGGGATATCCCATCTTAAGCTCCTGGAGATACTTAATTATTTTCAAATTATCTTCAACCCTTTTCCCAAAGCCTATGCCTGGATCTAGGATTATATTATCAGTAATTCCAAAATGTTCTGCCCTTTCCAATCTTTCATGAAAAAAATTGGCAATTTCCAGAATTGTATTTTCGTAATAAGGATTATCCTGCATACTTTTGAATTCTCCCCTAGAGTGCATGATAATTATGGGCACATCAAACTTTTTTACAAGTTCAGCCATCTGCTCAGATTCAAGCCCTTTCACATCGTTTACTATATGTGTTCCCATTTCCAGTGCTTTCTCTTGAATTTCTGGTTTGTATGAATCAACCGAGATGGTGAAACCCTTATCCAGGAAGAATTTTAAGGGCATCTCAATCCTGCTCCATTCTTCGGAAGCAGAAATTGGGAGGCTTGAGGGTCTGGTGCTCTCACCTCCAATGTCTATGAGGTTAATTTCTGCCTTCTTTAGCTTTTCAGAAACTTCTTCAAGTTTATCAAGAGTGATTCTAGAAGATTCATAGAATGAATCTGGCGTGAAATTCAAAATGGCCATGATGGTTGGTCTTTCAAAATTCCAGTTGTTACCATGGATTCTAAGCTGATTTTTAGATTTATAAAATTTTAAAGAATTGATGATATCCGTTATTTTCAGAAAATTATTAAGCTGCTGATAATCAAGAGGAGCTACAAAAAATTCTTTGCAAGAATAGAATTTACTGGGAAAAGAAAAGGTTACATCAATTTCCTTGCCAGAAACAATATAAAATGGAAAGTGAGGTAAAATCTCGGGACAATCAAGCTCTCTAATTAAGAATTCTTTGTTTTTTATTAAATAAATGTCAGACTTCCATGATTGAGAACTGGGCATGGGGGACTCCCTCTATGTATAGTACATGATCGGAATTGATATATCCTGCCTGAATTGCCGCATCCACAACCTTTTTACCAACTAGGTTTGCAACTGTACATATGTTGAAGAGCTCAAGGAACTGCTGTTCATTCACCAACTGTTCTTTATAGAAACCTTCACTCACTTTCAACCTGAATTTTCCTTCCCTGAATTCCCTCCCTATGAGATCTTCATCTGCAGCAGCAAGTAGAATTTCACCTGCGGTTCTGTATATTTTCACCCAGATCAATCTCAAGCACCTTGCCTTGCCTTTAGGATTTTGAACATATCATTCCGATATTCATAAATCATTGCATTATTTTTCATGATTTTGATTAGTTTGTCCAACTGCTCTTTGCTTATGTTATTCCGTTCTGCTTCAGCTTCTATGTCAGAGAGCTTAGCATATCCATATTGATTCTCATAGCGTTCAATTACATCTTTGATGAACGCTATGTCAGTCCTTTCCTTGGAACTATGACCTGATGTAACTAAATCGATATCGATCTTGCCGTTGACTGAAGCTGTATCCCTTAGGAAATATTCCATCAACCTTATGGCCCTTAATACATCTTCTTCCCCAATTCTATTTGATAATCTAACCCTGGCGGATGCCTCTGAGAGCCTTATGAGAGCCTCAAGTTGCCTTGGGGTTATTATCATAGTTTTTGTTTCCTTTGACTGTGCTCTTTTTTCAAGATAGTATTCCTTGATCTTCTGTCTTGCATCCTGAGATAAGATGGGGAAACAATTCTTTCTTGCATATACCACATATTTTCTTATAAAATCTGGAGTTAAAGTTGGTCTATACATTGATTTTTCAATGTCTCTTCCACTGGCCATCTTTTCTCCATCAGTGTGAACATCAAGAATATATTCTGCCATGTTCTCATCCTGCTTCCCCGGTATATCTCTGACTAGGAATATAAGATCAAATCTTGATAGGAGTGAAGGTGGTAATTCAGTTTGTTCCACAATACTCATATCATCCTGAAGTCTTCCCAATTTTGGGTTGGCTGCACCAAGGACGGCGCACCTTGACATCAGGGTTGCATTAATACCAGCCTTTGCAATTGTTACCGTCTGCTGTTCCATCGCTTCATGCATGGCACTTCTATCGTCTTTTTCCATTTTGTCTAGTTCATCTATGGCGGCAAGTCCACCATCAGCCAAAACTAATGTACCTGCTTCAAGAGTCCATCGTCCCTCAGATAGGTCATCCTTGATGGCTGCTGCGGTTAGTCCAGCAGCAGAGCTTCCCTTTCCTGAAGAATATACTGATTTTGGTGCCACATTTACCGCGTATCTCAGCAATTGTGATTTAGCTGTTCCAGGATCTCCTAAAAGCAATATATGAATTTCTCCTCTTACCGATGTTCCATCTTGGAATCTTTTTCTTATTGCACCAAACAGTTGAAGTGTTATGGCTTCCTTTATATGCTCCATTCCATATATAGTGGGGGCAATGCTCTGTATTAATTTTGAATAAGGATCTGCTTCTGAAGCTAACCTTTTTATCTCTTCTTCTTCATCCTCAGTTATATCAATTTCCTCGTATTCAGTGGATTCCTTTTCGAAATATGACGCTTCTAGGAATATATCAAATTGTGTTCCTGGAGAGGAACCCACGTTTCTCTGTTTTCCTCTAAGAATTCCAGTAATTTTAACCCTATCTCCCGGATTAAGTTTTCCGCATAAATCATCAATAAGGTGTACATTCACTCTTGCTGGCTGAGTTGCCCCCCTCAAAAGTTCAGGTTTTTCCTGTACTTCTATAAGTTGAGTGTCGTGAAATACACTTTTCTCCGGAACGAATTTTAGCTTTATTCTATCAAGTTCTTTAGTCTTCCCACACAGATAACATTCAGTTGGTTCAAGCAATTTAGGGCCACTCTGTTCATATAATCCAACACCATGGCAATATGAGCATTCATATGCCGCAAGGGTAATGGTGGGAGTAACTTCCGTTACCCTCTTAACTATACCATCAATTTGCAGAAATTTGTTTAGGTCTTCACTTCTTAAATCTCTTATGCGTTTTTCTAGATCTGGGAGCTTTGTCGCGATTCTAATGTTAATTTTATTTGCTTTATTTTCTTTGAATTCTGAGGGAATGAAATCCTTTTCGAATACCTTTTTCAATATTCTGAGATAGTCATCAGGTCTCTCTATAAAATTCAGTGCAAAATCTCGATTAATGGAGTCCATGTCCTCGTATTTTAAAATAAGGGATCTTTCTCTGGGATAATTGCTAATTAAACTGTATATTTCAGGAGCCATCTCTGTAAGAATTTTTGCCCACATTTCTTCAATCGATTTGTCTGTGAATTTTCTCATTACCATTGGGTATAGGGTTATGCCGATTTAAGAATTTTGTACCTTATTGTATTTTTAATGATTCTATAGTGGTTTATATTAGTTTATTTTTTTGCCAAGTTGATTTAAAATAGAGCCCACCCTGCAATTTAGTTTCTTTAAATTTACACTATAGACAGGAAACATTTATGTAAATGCAGTTATTTTGTGGTAAGCAGGTGTTGTGTAGCCTGGTAGCACAAAGGCCTTCCAAGCCTTTAGCCCGGGTTCAAATCCCGGCACCTGCACTGAAAAAATGTATTCAATGCAGTAATATTATATAGAGGAGAAATAATGATTATCATTTTAACTCAGGATAAATTTGCAAAATAATATTCTCACAGCTAACCAATGACTTTCCATTGACGTTACTTGAGCTATTTGCGTTAAAAATCTTCTTATAAATAATATATAACACATTAAGAGTTTTGCATCATTAGAAAATCCCGTGATTCAGAACTAACGCTTAGATAATAGTGAATTTCTAAGGTGTATCATAAGAAGCTAATACATATTCTTCGCCATGTTTTTTGAATAACCCCGAATATACTCCCCATTCTATAAAAATTACTTCCAATTCATGTAATCCTGAAGGAGAATTAAATCTCTGTATACCTTTTTTTAATAGCTCCTTTTGAAGGTCTTCAAGTTTGAATTTCTTAAGTTCAAGGGCTGTTGCAAAAGGTTCAAGAGACTTTATTGATTCTCTGAGAACTTCCTTCCTTTTTTTCAATCCATATTTTATTAATTCAGCTCCTTTATCGGTTACAGAAATATCTCCTGAATCAATTTTTATAAAATTCAAACTGGATGCCGTATAAACAATCGGCATTAAATCATCAACGTCAACTTCCATCTCTTTTTCTAGTTTATAAAGGTCAGTTTTACCATTAAAAATATTGGTAAGGGTGTATAGCAATCCTACCAAGTCTGCAATCCTAGAATCTGGATCAATAACTTCGGCCATCTACAACACTCCATTTTTTATTATCTTATTAATTTTTCTTAGAAATTCAGTTATTCCATTGGAATAAAACATGATAGCACTTATTCGGCAATAATTCCGATCCTTTGACTTCCATTCACGCTGCATAAATTCCTTCCTCTGCAATATATTTCTTTCTTGCAAGATCCATGAGACTCTTTGTGAAGAATATGGAATATATTATGATTATTATCGAGAAAATAAATGATGCCCATGCCGCAGCCTCAATGTTACCAGAATTTGTGGCCTGAGAAATATATTTCATCAATCCAATTTTCACTTCTAAGTTTCTATCTCCAACTATATTTGGCCAATACTCGCCAATCATCAACCCTCCCCAAGCACTGTTTATCGTGGATGTGATTCCAGAAATTAGATAAGGGAATGTGCCGGGCAATATTATATATCTCAATTTCTGTATAAAATTCATCTGAAAATTCTCCATTAAATCGAAATACTCGCTGGGCAAGGATTTTATGCCCATCCAGAATGAATACAAAATGTAATAAAATGTGCTGACGAAACCGAGTAGCAACACGTAAAATTCCGTGGTTAATAGACCAAATGCGTGGTAAATGAACGGAATAGTTGCCCCGAATACAATGGGAAAATAAATTGGAGGGGGGAAGGCGCTAAAAGTCTGAATTATAGGAACCAGAATAGCCTCTCCCCTCTTATGTACGGCGAGGAAATATCCCAATAATACAGCTACCACGAATGAAACAAGGGCAATAATAGCGATTCTGATGTAATCAAAAATCATATTTTCTATTATGTATGGAACTAAATTGAATAAGTGGCCCCAAGTTGCAAATGGAATTGAGATTATTAATTTTACAGCGTAGTATAGAATAATACCAAGAAGGATTATTCCGATTGCTGCTGGGATATATTTCAGGAATTCTAATCTTCTTCCCTCTTTTTCAAATAATTCCTCTTGATTTGATGTATTTCTGAACCTATAATAGTTCGCTAATCTTCCAAGAGGGGTAACGGTTATGGAAGATATAATTCTGGTTGTCTGTTTTAAATTTATTCTGCCTCTCCTCAATATAGGAGCATCAGTATCAAGTGTATATTTTGCCACGATGTGCTTACTCAATTCTCTCAATATCAGCACAGATACCGCTATGATTAGAGCCATTATTATCATGGCATAATAAACGTAAATGAACTGATTTTTAGAATATAGAAATACTATTTCTGAACCAATTCCAAATGTTTCGTATTGATGAACTCCTATAGAAAAGACCTCACTCACAGTTATATAGAAAAAGGCATCGGCAAAACTTGGAAATAAATTGGCTGCAATCTTAGGATATGAAAAGGGGATGTAAATATTCTTCAATTTTTCCATTAGAGTTAAATTATAATTTTCTCCAACTTCTACCATTTCCTTTGGGACGGTTTTGAAGGCCTGATATTCCCCCATCCATATATTCCATACCACTGCTGTAAATACTAGAAAATCAGCCGCAAGCTCTACTCCCAAATATCCTCCGATAGAATTGACAAAAATTATAAGGACTATGGGGAAGAATGAGATGACTGGCACGGATTCAAAAATCTCATTCAAAGGGATGTATATTCCTTCAAATATTCTACTCTTTATTGCTGCATACGACAGAAGCCAGCCAGTAACAATAGACAGCAAAATTATACCAAATACCCTCAATGTAGTGGCAATGGCAGCAAGTAAGAGAATTTCTAAAATATACACCAGATCACTCCCTGGTTGTACCGGCAGAACCAAGATAAGTATAGAGTTTATCTAGCATGGCGTTAAATTCATCACTTCTAGGATTTCTAGGTCTGGGAAGGGTAACATCTATTTTTGCAACAACGGTTGCCGGCATATTATTTAAAATGTAAATCTGATCTGATAATTCGAGTACTTCCGTCAGGTTGTGAGATACCAACACTACGGCCTTAAGGTTAGTTTCAGGGTTAAACAATATGTTATATATATCTTGCCTAAGACCTTCTGCAGTTAATTCATCAAGGTGTGCGAAAGGTTCATCCATAAGAAGCATGAGAGGTTCTGCTGCCAATGCCCTTGCAATGGACACCCTTTGTCTCATTCCCCCGCTCATTTCCTTGGGATAGAGATCTTCGAATCCCTGAAGACCCACCAGCTCCAACGCCTTTTTTGCTCTTATGTTTTCTTCCTCTTCAGTAAGGTTCTTTGATTTCAACGATATCTTAACATTCTCCAATGCAGTCATCCATGGAAAGGTAACGATAGATTGGTGAATCAAGACAATCTGGGGGGTCGGTTTTGTTATTTTTCTTCCTTTAAGATAGACATTTCCGCTGTCGGGTGTTAAAAACCCACCAAGAAGCCTGAGGAATGTAGATTTACCAATTCCAGATCGACCTATAACCGAAACGAATTTATTCTCACCAATTGATAGATTGATATCGTGAAACACTTTGTATCCATTTTCATAAGTGAAATTTAGATTTTCCACTCTAAGTATCTCATTTTCTGAATTCCTATCCAACATATTAATCGTCAAGGTGGGCACCCCCTTTATTCAATATTACTGCTTCTTATTCCCCAGGTCTTAATGTTTAGGATTTGATCTTATATAATATTTTAGCAAGTATAATTTTGAGATCAGATATTTTACTGTTAAAATTCATTATAAGATATATGCAGAATAAATTCATAATTGAAAAATTCGAGAAAGCCAGTAGTTTAGGGATAAATATTGAATCTAGTCAAGAAGAAAAATGAAATGTTTAAGGGATCATTAAGGTCTCAAGTAATCATATAAAAATGTATTGCATATATTCTAATGGCATGACAATATATTATCATGTACTCCCTTTCATATTTTCCAATTTTTGATTATGCATCATCATATGGTCATACATGAGTTCGGATGCTTTCAAGGATATAGACAATGCCCCATTGAATCTAAACCATCTGAAGGTTTGGTTTACTTCAGGAATGGGATTCTTTACTGATGCCTACGATCTTTTTATAATAGGAATAGTCTTGATAATACTTGAGGGAAAATATGCCACTAGCTTCCATGTAGTAGCAGGAAATGCACTCATTGGTGCTGGTTTATTAGGGTCATCTGCAATAATAGCTGCAATATTTGGTCAATTAATATGGGGAACTATAGCCGATAAATTTGGTAGAAAGAGGATTTATGGATTGGAGGCAGCAATTTTGGCAACAGGTGCTATTCTCAGCGCTTTTGCTTGGAACTATTGGTCATTATTCGCTTTTAGATTCCTATTAGGTTTCGGAATAGGTGGAGATTATCCAATTAGCGCAACTATAATGAGTGAATATTCTAATACAAAGGATAGGGGAAAACTTATAGCTCTAGTATTTGCAAATCAGGGTATTGGATCCGTTGCTGCTGTGGCAGTAGGATTAGGTGCAGTCAGTATTTTACCACCAGAATTGGCATGGAGGTTCATGCTAGCATTCGGTGCGATACCGGCCCTTGCAGTTATATATATGAGAAGAAAACTCCCAGAGACGCCAAGATACTCAGCATTGGTTAGACGTGATTCAAAAGAGGCAAAAAAGGCAGCTAAATTCATAAAAGGGGATGCCTCAGTTGATACAGAGGTTCAAACCAGGATTTCCTCATTATCCATATTTTTAAGAAATTATTGGAAAACTTTAGTAGTAACTGCTGGCTCATGGTTTTTGCTAGATATAGCATTCTATGGAACGGGAATCTTCTCGGGTCCTATTACAAATTCAATAATTCCTGTAACATCTTTATCTGCAAAGATAATAATAGCTGGAATCCCATTCATGGTAGGATTCTTTGGATATTTCAGTGCAGTTGCACTTATGGATAAAGTTGGAAGAAAATTACTTCAGATTTTGGGCTTCGTTGCAATGGGTATACTGTACTTTACAGTCTCATCAATAATGCTGGTAAAAGGAACAAAAATAACCGGTTTTATGCTTCCGATTGATATAACATTTGCACTATACGCACTGACTTACTTCTTCATTGATATGGGACCAAACACTACAACATTCATAGTTCCTGCAGAAGTTTATCCAGTAAAGTTTAGAACCACTGGTCATGGAATTTCTGCTGCAGCAGGAAAGACGGGTGCTGCTATTACGACGTTCTTCTTCATTTACCTTCTGGCGACAATAGGCCTCAAAGAAGTTCTATTGATGCTATCGATTGTCTCCATTATCGGTGCTATACTATCAATATTCCTGAAGGAAACAAAGGGATTGACTCTTGAAGAGGCATCAGGGGAAGAATTAGTTGGAGAAAGTAAACAGGTTGCTGTAAATTGAAATTAATTTGATTTTTTTAAATTTTTACATATTTCAAAGTATTTTTCACGAAAGACCATTTCCATAATTCTAGCTTGGATAAAATCAGTAAAAAATTTAAATATAAGTTCATTATTGTTTAAACTATGCTTGATAGCGATGCTTCAACAGCTAAAACATTGGTATTGGTAGCAATCGTATTACAAGTTATTTACTTCGCTCTAGGAATCATTGGAATAATGTTTTTCCTTCCTGTCTATTATATATCGCAACCACCCGGTGGTGTCTCTTCATCATCAACAATATCAATCACTTCAACGATGTCTATATTCGGACTTTTTTTAATACTAATTTTAGGAGCATTCCTTGTAAGCATAATGTGGATATTGCTCGATTACTTCCTGATTTATAAGAAACTGGAGCAAGAGCGGGTTAAGGAAACTGATACCGTCTCATTGATATTGGGAATTCTACAGTTGATATTTGGAGGATTGATTCCTGGTATCTTGTTAATTATTGCACACATCAAAATAAGGGATTCAATTGAAAAGTCAAAATATATGAATGGAAACGTTATGCAATGATCAAATTAATTTGATTAGCTGTTTCATAATTTTAAATATAAATTTATTTTACGATTTCAATTAAATATTTTTTTATGTTTGATGACCTGAGGACCAATATAAAGAGACTGTTATGATCTACTTATGATGTGCATCAAATATGGCAAATTTCACCAAGTATTATGGAATTAGAGTCCGAAAAGCTATAGATTGAACTTTTTAACAGAAAAATCAGTTTTGAAAGATCTCTGGTATGCTCTTTTTAATTTACGAAGAGAAATCGAAAGGAAATAAATATATATCAATCAATATAAGATCAATATCCATATCTAATTCTTAATGAACATAACTTTGTTTCATGATTTTTTAAGAAGGATAACAAGCCGATTATGGGGCAATTATATGAAAGCTTATTAGATTCCTGTCGGATAAGAGCATCTTAAAATCAAATTAAGATAAAGCTTATTAGAAATCATTTTGACGATATTTCCGTATTTATTAAGCTACATAATAAAAATATATTTTCATTCAAATTCTTATTGCATAGGATCCAGAATTAGATTAAATTTTATAAACGGGCCCGAGGGGATTCGAACCCCTGGCCTACTGGTTAAGAGCCAGTCGCTCTACCTGGCTAAGCTACGGGCCCAACAACTCTGTATAATTACGAGAAAATAAATGTTTCTTATGGAATTCAGGTTAATTTTTTAATACAGGACTAATTTATACATTATGGCTCATAAGCAAGATAACACAACCTTTTCATATTTGGCCATGGTCTGGCCATGGATTACGATTGCCTTAATTTTTATAAATATTCTAATATCTCCTTGGTTTTCATGGGGAAAAAATGCGCTTTCTGATCTAGGAGTGAACAAGTACGGTTATATCTTCAATTTTGCAATATTCTCAGAGGGCATAATAAATGGGTTGTATTTTTCATTATATGGCAATCGAGGATCTTCCTTGTACTTAATGATAATCGGATCATTTTCGCTGGCGTTAGTAGGAGTTTTTAACGAACATTTTGGAGTAATTCATTTGATTTTAGCTCTGATTTACTTTACTTTCCTGCCAATATACATTATAATAAATTCAGGCAAATTCAACAAATTGGATAGGTTCTTCAATCTCACGATGGGAATACTTGCGCTTTTCACGATATTTATAGGAATACTGTCTATTTTTAAAATCATACCCAAAGTAACAGGACTTGGCGTATATGAAACAATAGAGGCATTATTAATTTCAATTTGGATTTCTGTCTACATCTACAAGTACAGGGTGAAAAACGATTAGAAAATTAAAATATATTGTTATCCCTTTTTCTAAATTAGAGTTTAACCCCATAAAATTCTATTGTATTAACACATCTTTACCATACAATACCTTAGCAACCTCAGGTCTTATAATTTCATCAGGAATAGTTTCTCCATTCTGCAACATTTCTCTAATCTTTGTTTGACTAATTATCATCCTTTCATTTACGTCATGCGGGCAAACTCTGTCCGAAGTTATACCTTTGCATTTCTTGCAGTAAAAAGTTTCCGTGAATTTCAGTGGCTTCACTCCTATGTCATATTTATCAAATATGGCATGTGCTGCATATGGATCATAATATTTTCCCACCCCTGCTTGGTCCCTACCAACGATATAATGTGTTGCACCATAGTTTCTCCTTATTATTGCCAGGAATAATGCTGCTTTTGGTCCACCATATCTCATGGTAATGTTTAGCGGGGAGAAAACAACCTTGTCAGTCCTGTGGTAATTTTCTATTAATGCTTTATAAGATTCTATAATTACATTTGACTTATAATCTCCCTTCTTTAGTCTTCCAACAACTATATGGATGAAAAGACCATCTATTTCCGGATTTTCCAGTGAAGATTTTTGGAGATATTCATGGGCCACATGCGGTGGGTTTCTAGCCTGATAAGCGGCTATCCCTTTCCAACCCCTCTTTGAGAATATATCTCGTATCTGAGACGGAGTGTTCTCTCCATAATTTTCATGATTAACACCACTAAACAAGGTTACTTTACCTGAAAGGGCAAATTCAGTGTAACTATTGAAAATATCATTTACATTTGGATGCGCATTTTCGATGGTACCATAGACCTTTAAAGCAAATTCCTTCCTATTAATTTTAAATTTTTCCTCTATATTCAAAAAGCCATATACTTCCCCTTTTGGGTTCAATAGAAAAAGATCATCCCCATGTTTCATTTTCTTCCATGTTTCTTCATTTGTTGTATAAATTATAGGTATTGTCCATGGTAGTCCATTATTCAATGTATTATTATTTATAACTGAAGAAAATTCCTCTGAACCCTGAAAACTATCAAGAGGACTATATGCTCCTTCTGCTATCTTTACTGAATCAAGATAAAAATCTATAAAAGGTAAGTCAACAATTCCCTTAACTTCATCCTTACCAGGTGCTTGAGCATTCGTGAATCTATTAACTAATTTTCCTCCATATGGAGTATTCATGTTGCGAGATTTTTGCTAACGTAATTAAGTTTATGCTAATTATATATAATTATTTAACCGCAAATTAACTATTAAATGGTCATTGAAAAGTTTTATTAAGCTTAATTAATTCCTTAGTCAATGAGAAGGGAAATCTCTATAATTCTTATTTTTCTGGAGAGTATTATTGTTTACTTCATTGTTTCCAGATTGATATTGGGTCCACTGTTTCAAAAATTTTATACGGGCGATCCAGGGAGAGCTTTAGTGCCGTTTGCCACGTCATATATTTCCCTAGGCATAGCAGTTGCATATTTCACAATAACTCTCTTGATTTATCCAGTTTTGAAGTTCAGGGAGAAGGTGGTTTTGGATGAGTAAGAAGACGCTATATGAGGTTATTTGGTTGGTGGCTGTCATTGCGATTTTAGCTGGATCAGCAGTTGCGAATTTTCAATACACAACTAGTTCAAGCAAAGAAATAGCACAACCATATACTGGAGACCCAAGCGGTGTCGTTATCAACGTTACTGGCTACCAATGGGGATGGCAATTCCAATATTCAAATGGAACAGTAACTACAGATAAATTAATACTTCAGGCCAATGTGACATATACTTTGGTAGTAACTTCCAAGGACGTCATTCATGACCTATACATTCCGCAGTTTGGCCTCCAGGTGTATGCTGTTTACGGTCATACGAACGTTGTATCATTCACTCCACTTATCCCAGGAACATATATCATGGAGTGTGTTGAATATTGTGGCGAATACCATTATGAAATGAGGGGACTGGTGATAGTTCAATGATCTTTTCCTTTGAACTGGCGATTTTTGGTTCCACAATTGGAGTTCTTATTGTCATGGGATTCCTTCTCTTCATATATGCTCAGGATTATCGGAAGTCATTACTGCAAACCGCAAAGGAAAAAGGTGAGTTGGATTCAGAGGCCAAAGAAAAGGAAAACGCCGTACTTTCAAAAATGAGAAGGGAATTATCCTTTGCGGCATTCTTTATGGATGACTCCAAGTCTATAGGAATTAGATATCTCATTACATCCCTTTTATTTTTCTTCATAGCTGGCCTAGCAGGTATTGGAATGAGGATATCATTGTGGAATCCAAATCCAACTTTCCTTACTCCCATCCAATATAATGTACTGCTAACCGAGCATGGTACTTTAATGCTCTATGGCTGGGCAACCGGATCTATACTAGGTTTGGGATATTATCTTCTGCCATCAATGTTGAAGGTCAAGCAAGACAAATTGGGACATTTAAATTCGGCAATGTATTGGCTGTTCTTCGTTGGAGGTCTTCTACTTATCTTTTCAAGAAGTACTGCTTCTTGGTACTTCTATTATCCACTCACTGATCAACTTACAGAATCAGGGGGAGGTCAATTCTCATTTGCGGCACTTGCTGGAGTACTGTTAATATTAACAGCAACAAATGTGGCCAGCATAGTATTCCTTAAGATGATTTTCATGGATAGAGATAAAAGTATTAGAATATCCCAGATGCCATTGTTTGCTTGGTCCATAGTGTCAACCGCATTCTTGATACTATCAAGTGCGCCAGTATCAATGGCCGCAGATATTATGCTCATTTACGACCTCATTAATCCAGTTTTCTTCACGGGCGCTAATGGAACAGCTCTTGGATATGCGATACTTTTCTGGTTTTGGGGTCATCCAATAGTGTATGTTGCAGTAATTCCAGCTTTTGGTCTAATCTACGAGTTGCTTCCTAGATATGCAAATACGAAGATCTACAGTTATAAGAGTGGAGTTATAGGATTGCTGTTGTTGATGGTTCTTTCCGGTACAGTATGGGGTCATCACCTGTTCAATAGTGGCCTCGGTACTGTATGGGATCTCATATTTTCAACCACGTCATTTCTGGTTGCTATACCATCAGCAATTACGGTGTTCAATTGGATAGCTACACTTTGGTATGGTAGGATCAGGTTAACTGTACCCATGCTTTTCATTATCAACGCAATTATTGACTTCGTCATAGGAGGGGTAACAGGAGTAATGCAAGCCGACGTTGGTATTAATGAGTTGATTCACGGAACCTACTGGGTAACAGCCCATTTCCATTTCATCCTTCTCGGCATGACAACAGGAATGGCATTTGCCGCCATATACGCCCTATTTCCGACACTTAGCGGAGGGAGAAAATATAATGTTGGACTTGCAAAAGCACATTTTTACCTAACTGCTCTTGGAACATATGTTATGACTGTACCATGGGCACTGGGTGGCTTCCAAGGCATGCCTAGAAGGGTTGCTGGATACTTCGGTATATTCCAGTCATATCAGGATGCAGCAGCCATTGGTGGGATCATTCTGGGTATCGGGCAGTTAATATTCCTAATAAATTTGATTTATTCGTCCACAAAGCCGGTTTCTACCTCTAACGATAACATATTGGAAAGCGGGGTGGTTGCTGTTGAATAAGATTACTGCTATCTCTCTGGCAATTATACTTATAGCTGGTTCAGGTTTATCTTTCTATTTCTTCTTGTCCGTTCCACAGGGACTTGGAGCACAAGGTGTCAGCGCATCTTATAATTCTACCATGCTCATAGTCCTGTATGCCAATGCTCAAGGCTGGAACTACAATACAAGTCATCCCAATCCAACTATCTATGCTAAAACTCACGTACTCTTGGAATTCAAGGTTATAGAGCAGGATAACCTACCACATACTCTCACCATAAATCCTGGAAATACCGAAAACCAGAATTCAGCAATATTGAGTGTCAATATACCTCCAATACCAGGAAGTGTAGTTTGGGTCAACTGGTCTTTCGGTCAACCTGGGAACTACACATACTGGTGCATAGTTCATCCTGAAACTATGGTAGGTCTACTGGTCATAAATTCTTCAGGAAACTCATCTGCTGCAGTAAGCAGTGGATCATTGGTACCTCTTAGTTCTGAAATTATTTCCGCAGGTAACTTATATGGAACAAAATTTGATCAATAAAATCATAAGGATGATGAAGCCAGAGATTGCTCTGCTGCTCAATATTGTGGCAGTTGCTGGCTTCGTTACCGGCTTGAAGGATGCTAGACAGTTATATCTCATTGTTCCACTACTGGTTGCCGGGACAACATCATCATTTTCTGCATCTTTGTTCAATAGTGTAATTGAGTATAGGTCAGACCTTAATATGAAGAGGACAGCATGGAGGAAGGTAGGTGAAATTAGAAATATTGTTTTGTACGTCGCTATAATTTTATTATTTATGGCTGTTGCAGTTTCTTATATTTTTATCAATATTTACACCACGGTATGGATTATCTCAGGCTTCCTATCCTACGTTTTACTATACACAGTGATTCTTAAAAGAACCACCAGTATGAACATAGTAATAGGAGGGATTTCAGGATCATTTCCAGCAATGGCCGGATGGTCTGCGGTTAATAGTCCATTATCCATTACGTCATTATATTTGGCTGGACTAGTATTTCTCTGGACTCCAGTGCATTTCTGGTCTTTTGCTGTCAAATACCGAGATGATTACAGGAATGCCGGAATCCCAATGCTTCCGTCCATTAAACCCATTAACGTGGTTAACAAATACATAGTTGGAAACACAATTGTCTTAATAGGATACTCCATAATTCCATTCATTTTCAAAGGTATATTTTCCATAAACATTATGCTAGTTGGAAGTTTAGCCATTTCAACGGCAATTTTAATCTACTATCTCATACACTTTTTGAGGGACCCCATTAAAAATTCTATAAAGATGTTCAGTGCAAGCAACATTTTCCTTTTGATCTTTCTCTTGGGCATAATAATAGCCAGGGTATACCCATGAAAATTACTCACTTAAAAATTCTAAGTTTTATTTTGATCGAGTTATTTTCTTTGGAGCTATTGAAAGAATTCATTGTAGATAAAAACGTTACTTTAGAGTTTTACCTTCTTTGGATATCATTTTCAACGGTATTCTTTTATCTTTCTTTCATAAGGAAGTTAGAAGGTCCTTTCCTTACGATATCATTAACCTCCATCATTTTATTTATAATAGGTGCGAGAAATTATGCGTTATTAGGCATATTTATTGCTGGTGTTCCATTTTATTTTTACACGGAAAATATTAATAAACTCAGATACAGTGTGATCTCCATCCTTTTCCTTGCAATAATGGCTATAGCTGGAACCTTGAGAATAGGTTCAGCATCAGGTATGTATGTATTTTCAATTTATGATGATATACCCAGTATTTATGTACCCATAATTTTCAAGTACGGATTGATTGTTACAATTGGGAGAATTATTTTAACGATTTCGCCTCAATCATTGGTTATAATGGGTTTAGCATCATACTTCGCTGTTGAAAACACTTATCTTATAATTAAAAAATTCGGTTCCATAAATTCAACTGGAATTCTGCAGGTAGTTCCAGCCGTTGTTTCTTGCCAATGTGAAACTACCTTAAGTCTATCAGCACTTACAGCCACAATATTTTCTCTGATTATCCTTCCAATTGTTCTAATCTCAATATTTTTCCTTATCATGACAAATCTTCTTCTTAAAAATAAGATTAAGCTAAGGATATTCAACAAACATAGAGAGGAGCTGTATCTCTTCATATTTTTAATTTTTATAGGAATATTAATGTGGTTTCTTTTGAGTTTCAGCATATTATTCTACGTTATGTTCTCATCCATTCTTTCAGGTCTTGTAATTATGATGATAATTAGAAAAATTAATAGGAATCTGAATTTCGGTATTTATTCCATAATCATGGCCGTCATATTGCAAATTTTATCCATAACTCCCTATATGTTATATGGTCTAAGCGATGGATTATCTCATTTGATAATTTTCACATCACTAATAACAATCTCTGCAATCCTTCTTTCCTTCTATCAGGGAGGAAAGAGCGTATACAATTCAACTGTTTATGAATTATACTTCTCCATGTGGAGCATGTCCTTTTTGGGCATACTACTAATCGAGAATTATTATGGACTATATGACATTAGTTCGTTGCTGACAGTTGCAATAACAATTCTTCTCGTTTCATTTCCTGCCATGTGGATTTCCAATATCTATAATTTAGGAAATTTCAGAATTCTTGGAGATTATAGGTCTGATTAGGTCCCTGACATCTGAGAATCTTATATTTTCATAAGGACAAGCCATAATGCAGGAGCCGGATCCTACACATTTTATGCTCTTGAAATACCCTTTCTTGATCAACTGTGCAGGAATATCGCTTATCCCAACTTCACATGCCGTTACACAATCCTTGGTTGGGCATCTATAGCACTGCATTGGGTCCTTTGCTACGATCTTAAAGAATCCAATATATGACAGTAGGCCTACAAATGTTCCCGTAGTGCACCATCCATATCTCCTGCATGGAGACATGCCGACAAATGGTATTGATATGAAGAAAATATACCAAAGTAGGTTCCAGATTAAAAGAGAGAATATGACTGCTGGATCAAAAGGTATCTTAACTATGCCCAGGGAATTCAATAAACTTAAAATTGCGCTTAACACAAAAAATACCCAGGATCCGGCTATCAAAGATTTTGCAATTTTGGAAAACCTAGATCCCAGATTCTTCTTGCTAATTTTTGTCCCATAATTCAGAGAAACCATTGATTCTCCGAGAGTACCTCCATACATAACAGCTGAGGGGCAGAGGGTGCTGCAATAACTCCTTCTGCCAAATAGTATTGCCAGCACCCCATACAAAATATAGGAGCCTATAACAGGTAATAGCACATATTTCGTTAACGGTCCAAGGGCACCGACATTTCCCCATAATGGCAATTTAGACCACCCAGCTATAAAATTTGGCCCATAAAATGTGTATAGCAGGTATGATGCAATTGCGAGTGAAAGATTTATTCTCTTTTCCCTCCATTTAATCGTCCTCATTCTAAACAGAACGAGGATAATCATTTCGCTACCCATTATCATAAGGAATACAAATGAATTGGCGGTTACAGCAACGAACAATAGCAAGTTTATCAATGAAAAGTTAACATTCCAGTAAGGAACATTGTTGGTCAGGAGATATACAACTGCATTACTCCAAGTGTTCTGAATACTGAAAACTCCAACATCTATATCAATCGCCGCTGAATATAAAATCTCAGCAAGGAAGCTTGAAAGTAATAAGTAAAATAGCCATTTTTTATTCTTATACCAAGATATTTTCGTTTCTGACCCGTAGTTCATGAAAAGAATGTGAAGATAAATTATCATGAATACTATCATAGCTATTGAAAATGGGAGGTAGCCAATAGGGTAAACGCTGCCCGTCGCAGAATAAAAAAATATTCCCGATGCCGAAACTAACATCATGGTGAAGGAAAAATTGATTATCTTCCTGGTCCTGTTCAATATACTGTATTTGCTTGAAGAAACTATTTCAAATTGGGTCGCCATAACAGCTATCATCAAAATAGCATCAACAATGAGAACATAGGTATTTAATGATGGAAGAGTAGTCGGTATTACAAGCATCATTAATCCAGAAAATAGAATTGAGAGCCTTTCTAGGGGAATCAAATTCTTCATCAAGGGTCCTAAAATCATTTCTCCAGCCATTGGAATGAGGAAGTATGGTGAACCAACGGCCAAGGTAATGCTGCTTATTGTGAACTTAAAACCGCTCAATTCTAATATGTCTACTGACATAAAAAATTCAGAGATTACAATCAAAGCTGAAAAGTAAATGATACTTGGCCATTTATTCCAAGGATTTCTGTTGTGAAGGAATATTAATAATACGAGATATGAAAACATGGGAAACATGACGAAGTTTATGAATGCTACAGTATATAGAAAATTCATGGGTGACTGTAGATACCAGGCTAGTGAAATATACATATCAAGCATCATGAACAATAGAAAATTGAAAACTGTATATCCAATAGGTTTTAATCTGTTCGCTAGGTGCAGATATTCAAAGCTCAGGGTAATGGCCATCATGCTTGCTACAAATATTACATCGATTGCAACACTGTTATCCATCATGTCCCCCCTACGTAGGTACTAATAGCGATGCTAATGCCGGGGAAATCACAGCTAATATTGGGAAAAGAGACCATATGAGGTAGTGGATAATGGTTGATGGATATATATTGTTTATCTTAAGGTCCAAGAGCGAGTAAATTAAGCCCATCGAGAACATGGATAGCATCATCATGGCATTATATGGGAATGGGAACGCCCTATAATTATCAAGGAAAATAAATCTTGAATAATATAATAAATATATCACAGAGCTTAGTAATATGGAAATCAAAATGCCATTTTTCCTTAAGGAAAAAAGTATGTACCCCCTAAAAATTGTTTCCTCAAAAAGTGATGGATAAATTATTATGAACAACGCAACACTAATCCAATTCCCATTTCTTGTTATATACAATATTAATAGAGAGATAATAACAGAAACAATCAAAAAGATAACCCAAATAATTGAATTGAAAATGTATAGTTTAATCTTGATCATGAGGATAAAAATAATTAAAAATAGGAATAGGGATATATAAAACAGCAATTTCCAATTATCAAAAGTGAAAAAGTATTGTAATAGTAGTGATAGTATTATTAATGTTATGATTGAAAAATTTAGGTATGGTTTTGACATTTTAGACCTCTAAAAAAATTAAAATATAATTAATTATTGTTTATCCAATGGATTCGGGTATCGATAACAATAGACGTAATTTTTTAAAAGGACTTGCTTTGCTTTCAACTCTCGCCATTGCTGGTATGGGTCTTGATGCGGCATTTAGGGTTTTGTCCCCTCCCCCTTTAGGAATTTCTTCGTTCCCAACTCTTTTGTTAGTTGATTCAAATGGTAACCCCATCAAAGCATCCGACCTGCCAATAAATAGCCCAAGCGTTCTGCAATTCAATTATCCTTTGCAAAATACTCCTAACTTTCTTCTGAATATTGGTGATTCGAGCGGTAAGCCCATAGCAATACAGGCAACCGAGGTTACAATACCTGCTACAGGTCAAAAATATACTTCATTCCCAGGAGTGGGGCCTAATGGCAGCATAGTGGCATATAGTGCCATCTGCCAGCATTTGGGATGTATATTCCCCGAATTAAGATTTTATCCTGCGGGAGTGGAAAGTGTTGATGTTCAAGGAAAAACATTCAGTGGAGTGATACACTGCCTATGCCATGGGAGTACATATGATCCTGTCAATGGGGCGGCTGTTCTGACGGGTCCTACAACACATCCCCTCCCCCAGGTGAAACTTATCTGGCATTCGTCAACTGATGAATTGTATGCCAGTCTTATGGTTGGGCCAACCATATATGGGAGACAGTCTGACCTGATTGGTGAAACTCCAATATCCGGAAATACCACCGAGGTAGTAAATGTGGGTAATCCCTTTGTTGGATAAGGTGATAAAATGAAACTTAACCTAAATGAGTGGATTAAAGAAAGACTTCATTTTGAGGATTTACCTCTGAAACCAAGCCCTGATTACATGAGGAAGTGGGGAGGGAAATGGTATTGGACAGGAGGCCTAATAACAATAGCATTTTTATACGAGGTCATAACAGGTCTTATTCTACTTCTATATTATAATCCTGCTGATCCTTATGGTTCTACACAATACGTATTGAACCAATTACCATTGGGCTCCCTTCTTCTTTCCACCCACCTTTATGGTGCGTACGCCATGATAGTCCTAGTTTATGTACATATGTTTAGAAACTACTTTGTGGGTGCTTACAAAAAGCCAAGGGAGTTGCAATGGATTACTGGTGTAATCCTACTGGCTCTAACTCTTGGAGTTGGTTATTTCGGATATTCTCTTACCGGGGACGTGCTATCATACGATGCTCAGGATGTAGGTCGTGGTATAGCGGGCTCTATACCCTACATAGGGCAAGCTCTTGTAAACATTGGCTTTGGAAACGGAACCCCAACAAGCCTTTTTTCAAGGTTTTTAGGATGGCACATTATATTCGCAGGGCTTATATTCCTGCTATTTGGATTACACTTCTTCATGGCAGAATCCAATGGAATGATGCCAAGACCGAAGGATACAAATTTCAAAGCCCCAGCCGTAATAACGGATTATTCCAGCGCAAAACCATGGTATCCATACAATTTCCTCTATATGATTGAGCTTGGGCTGTTCACGTTGGGATTCATAATATTTATTCCAAGCTTCCTTGGATCAATTCCAAACATACCAATTCTACTATCCCCATTCCCTGGCCCAGCACCAACAAATATTCTAGCTGCTACAATACCCCCATATCCCCCATGGTTCCTGTTATTCATATATAAGGTGGTGGATTTCAGTGTATTTGCCTATTCTCCAATCGGTGCTTTGGAAGCCTCCATAATATTTGGGTTGATACCTCTCATATATCTTCTTCTCCTACCATTCCTTGACAGATCAGAATCTACCCACCCACTTGATAGGCCATTCTTTACATCTGTTGGGATTCTTAGCATTGTTTATCTAATTGTTTTAAGTATATGGGGCGCATTTACACCCGGAATCATTATAAGTACACCAGATGTTGCAGTTGTTTTATTACCACCGGCCATCATAGTCTTTGGGAGTATATACCTGATTTCCAGGATGTGGAAGAAGGGAAAGTGGGTTGCCAGTGAAAGGACAATGCCTCTTTCTATCGTTATTTATGCTTTACTAGCAACTCTCGTGGTCTATATAGCATCAAAAAGTATCTCTGCAATGTTACTCCATGCGAGTGGCAGTAATGCGTTACTTACTGGATTATCCATTTTAGCCTCTCCAGTTGCCATAATGGGCCTAAGTCAATCAGTGGACAAGGCAAGGGATGCTAAGATGAAAGGGTGGGGATTAGGTCCCATTTTAACAATGCTCATTTTGACGCTTATAGTTTGGGCAATAGCTTTCTATGCTTTCATGCTCAACCCTATTACAAAAGCACAATTATTTGGAATGTTGCTGGGAACAGCCTTCATTTTGACTGGGGCTATAATAGCAGTGTATAGAAGATACGCATATGGAGAATAAATAAATTATTTTTTATAAATTTTTATTAAGCATGTGCCAACTGGCTAACTGAAGTGAATTCCTTTCTTGTTTCTAAACCATATCTCTTAACCTTTTCTATGTTAACACCTTTCTTCTTTGCGATTCCCTCAACAACTTTCATCATCAGGTAGCCGCCCATGGAAATTATTGAACCTGTTCCAGCCCTTACAAAGAAGTTACCGGCTCCCTCATCATATCCTCTCCTTGAGGCCATCCTAGCTAGGTGCCTATAGGATGCATAGTAAACGGCCAGCTGGGCTTCGGATAGAAGATCCATTGATAATTTCTTGGATGTTATTCTGCCCATTGGGACATTCTGAAGTGGAGTGACTGTGAACTCGAAATCCCTACCGTCCTCAAGTTTTGAATAAGAAAGTCTGTTCACTAACGCTACAGTATCCCAGAGGTCTTCATCTGTTTCATCAGGCTGTCCTACTTGAAGAGTGAATGCACTTCTCCAGTAATATTTTGTTTCGTTGTAAACCCCCTGCCAGACAATTTCTTCCCATGATCCATCAACACCAATCTTAAGTGGCATTGTTTTATTGGGCATATGCTTCTTCGCCAAAATCTCGGAACCTGTCTCTAGGCCGGTCTGTATACCAATCCAGTTATCAGGACCGGCCCTCATTATCTTTGACAGCTTCTCTAGCAGTTCAGGATAAGCCGAGGGTATCGATATCCTACCATGCGTGGGATTAGTCCCAGTTACTCCTGGGGTATCCATGATATTCTTGAACAACCCAACCAGTTCATCTTCATTGGGCCTGAAAAAGTTATCATGTTTATACCCCCATATATCATCTGAATGTACCCATACGTGTGTAACCCCACCTTTCTTAAGATTAACTTCAATTTCTTTATTTATCATTTCCTCTGTATAGTATCTAAGGGGCCTCAGCGTGACTTCACAGAAATCACAACCTATCCCACAACCTCTCATAACTTCAATCATTCCTTTAACGCTTGGGTTAACTATTGTGGGGATTTCTTCAAGTTTTGGGTAAAGCTTTCCCGTCAGAGCCCTTGAAATAATTTTATCATCATTTTTATACATTCTTCTAAATTTATCATCATAATACATATACCCATTGAAAAATTGGTTTTTGTCTATACTGCCCTCTGAAACCTGCCTGAACAGGTCCGCAACTATGTCATCTGACTCCCCCATGAATGCGTAATCTATGTTTTCCCTGTCCAGTTCATCCCTCATCTGAGTGAACTCGAGCACACCTGGGCCTCCAACCAGAAGTTTCGCCTTTTTTCCCTTCCTCGCCAGGTTTATTCTCTTTATAAGATCTTCCCATTCTTTCCTTACCCATGCATACGGCTCCCCTCCAAAGAGCACATAATAAGAAAGAGTTGTTGGCCCAAGTCCAAGTGGATCCATCGTGCTTACGCCGATTACTTCAGTATCATCTTTAATGGCACTCTCAATAAAATCGGGGTGTGAAACGTAGACAGTATCCTTTGATTCACTTTTAAGTAGCCCAGCCTCAACCTTCCTTAGAGCATATGGTGCATAAAGCAATTCTCCATTTGGTAATGGAGGATATGCCGGTCCTTTAAGAAAGTTATAGATTGAACCTGGTATTTTATCGACAGGTGCACAAGGGAGAAAGTCAAGCAGCGGAAATTCCCTATATCCATGAATTAATGTCGTGTCAGAAATTAGTACATACTTAGCCATGCAATCACCTTTGATTAAGAATGAGATATAACTTTAGATTTAAAAGGTTTTTGCAATTTTTCTTGAAAATTTCAAGGTTAGACATGATTTTTAATTTGGTTCCATTATTATTATAAAATCATATGTATTTATATCTTCTTTCTTCGGTCTGATTTTTATCTGGTCCCCCTTTCTCATTGCTATTATGACGGAACCATCTTTTTCGAATTCTTCATATATTTCTCCTATTTTTCTTTCTTTAAGTTCATCAGGTATTATCTTTTCTCTTATTCTGTATCCATCGTCAGATCTAAGGAGTTCGTAGAATACCTTAGCAATCCCTGGAGAGATAGCAGAATTTACGACTAGTAGGGTACTCATGCTTCCCTTTATTATCACTTCATTTATCCCGACGTTTTTCGCATGCACTGCATTTTCCTGATTGAGAAGCATGGCTATTATGTATGCATCTCTTTTCTCATTCCTTACCACCATGGAGTTAAGAATGGTTCTGGCATCTATATCATTGGGCTCTCCAGAATTGCTATGTGGAAGGACTATAACTGAATTGGACCTATCAAGTCCAGCACGCTTTAGTGTTTCAGGGTTCATCGGATCTCCACTTATAAATTCATAAGCCACATCTTTATACTTAGGATCACTCTCAGCAATTAATGCCACTTCAAGGTTGTTATCATTCAGTTCTTTAATTATGTAGGAAAGATTTTCACCCGCATTTATTATAATCACATGATCTTTCATCTTTAACTTCGCCTCCCCAAGCTTCCTGGCTAACTTGGCATCCATTAGATTTGCTGCCAAGCTTGCCGTAAAATAACCAAGGCTCCCTATTCCAAAAATCATAATAAAAATGGCATTGATCCTCCCATAAAGTCCTACAACTGGAGTATCGCCATAGCCAACTGTTGTGACTGTTTGCATAACCCACCAGAAAGAATCAAATAGACTCTTTATTCCGGACCCAGATAAATTGTATTCAAGGTAGTACTCTGAAATAGTCCCATAAATAACTACCGATATGGCTATTATGGCAGACCTCATTAATGAATCTTTAAGGACTGTCCTCATTTTTCTGAATATTATTAGGAAGGGTATCAAGTTGAATTGTTATTAAATACCATTATATAAAATAAATGAACACGATCTTCTAATTTTTTGGATCTTGTCTAAGATGGAAAAAATATAATAAAGGTTGATTCTGAAATATTAAGTTTTAAGTTGGAAATCGAAAAAATCAAGGAAAACTTAACAAAAATTTTTTTATTTAGCTGCCGATGCCCCATATTAAGTGAGGTTATAAATGAAAAGGGAGAGTATAGATACAATAGGTGTTCATGCGGGCCAAGAAGAGCCTGACAGGTCTACGGGAGCCAGAGCAGTTCCCATATATCAGACCACTTCGTATGTGTTCGGTTCACCGGAGGAAGCTGCTGAACTATTTGAATTAAAGAAATTTGGGAATATATACACAAGAATAAACAACCCTACAACTGAAGTCTTCGAGAAACGGATGGCAGCAATTGAAGGTGGAACCGCATCTGTGGCTGTGTCCTCGGGAATGGCAGCAATCTCCCTTGCAATGCTAACCATATCAGATCCAGGGGATAATTTTGTCTCGGGGAGTAGCCTTTATGGTGGAACATATGAATTGTTTCATTATACGTTTCCAAAACTAGGACGGAATGTTAAATTCGTGGACACTTTGAAACCACAAGAATTTGAAAAAGCCATTGACCACCGAACGAAGGGGATATATGTTGAAACGATTGGAAATCCCAAGCTGGATGTTCCAGATTTTCAAGCATTGGCTAAAATAGCAGAGAGCGCTAATATTCCTCTAATTGTGGACAACACTGTGGCAGTGGGTATTACTAAGCCTATTGATTACGGTGCAAATATAATTGTGGATTCTGCCACAAAATACATTGGTGGCCACGGTACCTCCATAGGAGGAGTCATTGTGGATTCCGGGAAATTTGATTGGTCCAAGGGTAATTTTCCAGGAATGACCGAGCCTGATCCAAGTTATAATAATATGAAATTCCACGAAACCTTTGGAAATTTACCAGGTATTGGAAATATCACATTCGCTGTTAAGGTTAGAACCGGACTTCTTAGGGATCTTGGACCGGCGTTGAGTCCTTTCAATTCCTTTTTATTCCTGCAGGGTTTAGAAACATTATCCATTAGACAGGAAAAACATTCAAAAAATGCACTTGAGGTGGCTAAATTCCTAAATGATCACAAATATGTAACATGGGTAACATACCCGGGACTTGAGGATCATCCTTCACACACCAATGCCAAAAAATACCTTAACGGTAAATATGGTGGACTAGTCGGTTTTGGAATCAAAGGTGGACTAGAAGCTGGAAAAAGGTTCATAAGGTCCGTGAAACTTTTCTCGCACCTTGCTAACATTGGAGATGCAAAAAGCCTTGTCGTCCATCCCGCATCCACGACTCATCAGCAGTTGACTCCAGAAGAGAGATTATCCACAGGTGTAACAGAAGACTACATCAGACTCTCCGTAGGTATAGAAGACATTAATGATATTCTTGATGATCTTGATCAGGCACTACAGAAGTCCGTAATATGAAAGGGATACAGATGGAGGAAAGCACGTTGGAAGAGAATATTCTCATAACAAAAACAAAATATGTTACATTTTCAGAAGGATTGAAATTGACCAATGGCAAGTTCCTATCGCCATATACGATAGCATATGAAACTTATGGGAAATTAAATGATGAGAAGTCAAATGCAATTTTGATATGCCATGCTCTTTCAGGAGACGCACACGCTGCCGGAGTTAACCAAGATAACGGCAAGATCGGATGGTGGGACAGTCTTATCGGGCCTTCAAAAACAATTGATACAAACAAATACTTCGTCATAGCTTCAAATGTAATAGGGGGCTGCAGCGGCTCAACCGGGCCATCATCAATTAACCCGGAAACTGGAGAAAGGTACGCCATGAATTTTCCTGAAATAACCATAGAGGACATGGTTAATGCACAGAGTAAACTACTGGACTATTTAGGGATAGATAGATTGTTCTCGGTTATAGGAGGTTCAATGGGTGGGATGCAGGTCGTTCAATGGTTAAAATCGTATCCAGAAAAGGTAGTATCAGCCGTACCAATAGCTACTACCCTCAGGCACAATGCACAGCAAATTGCATTTAATGAAGTAGGAAGGATGTCCATAATTTCTGACCCAAAGTGGAATAATGGGAATTATTATGACAGAGAATTTCCTATCTCAGGGCTATCAGTGGCACGAATGATAGGCCACATTACATACTTGAGCGGAGAACTCATGGACATGAAATTTGGAAGGAAACTGGCGAAAAATTATTCGGATAGTATAATAGGCACCAGGTTTGAAGTGGAAAGCTATTTAAGATATAAGGGGGAATCATTTACCAAAAGGTTCGATCCGAATTCATATCTCTACATAACAAGAGCTATGGATATGTTTAATATTTCCAAGGAAGACCTTGAGGACCTGTCAAGCGTAAAGGTCCTAGGAATTTCTTTCAACTCAGACTGGCTTTACCCTACGTACCAGACACAGGAACTGGTGGAGGCATTTAGTGAAGCTGGAGCAACAGTTTATGCTAAAGAAATTCAATCTCCTAAAGGACATGACTCATTCCTTACAGATGTAGAGGCCATGTCTCCAGTGATTACAGAATTCCTTAGTTCTATTGAAACTGATAAATGAGTTTTCTGTTGTGATAAGCATAAAATTTTATTTTTAATCTTAATAAAATACTCTCTTTTAATTCATTTGTTCAAATTTCAATTTATTACAATTCCTTTATTGCATCTTCCATGAGATCATAGAGTGATACGGATAGCCTGTTTGATAATCTGGTGGCTGGACCAGCATAAGTTATCTCAGGGAAATCTGAGCCAGAAACTATGGCCAAAACATCTGTAAAGGTTCCTGTTGCAGGGAGACCTGATTTGGTACTTTTAACACCATGAGAATATAAGAAATAAGATTTCAATTCAACAAGTGATTTAAATAAGTCTATGGCTGCAATCTGAGTAATCTTGTTCTTTAAAACAATAATGGTGTTGATTGTTCCAAAACCGGGATATCCAAGATCATCCAATGGATTAGAGGCGTTGTCGATACCCATTGAAAGATATACGCAGCCATATTCGTTTTGAGTAAAGTGGAATTTATCAGGCATGACTGCAGTCATCAGAGCAACGGTATTCCTAGGAAGTTCCTTTCGATTTAGCAGGGAATCCATATATTTATATGGTTCCCCCCCACAATCCTTCTTCCCGTTTAATGAATGATTTATAATGGAAGATGAAAATGTTAGTCCTCCATTGTAAAATGCATTACTTATAATCATTCTCCTATTGAAATTGATGATCAATGTATCTTCATCCATGGTCGAGAAATGGTCTGGAAAATCAATTCTGCTTCCGACCTTAAATTTCATCCTTTTATACCTCCTATATTCGAAATTGCAATACCAACGATTATCAGTGTTCCCCCAAGTAATATTGAAGCGGTATATGTTTCGTGGATCATGAACAGTGCTGAAAAAACAGTAATGAAGGGTGTTATGTATAATGTTGCTCCTGCAACTGATGGCCTCACGTACTTCAAGCCATCAAACCATAGAAAATATCCTAAAAATGTGGCCATTAGCCCCAAGAATATTATAGACAATATGTCAGTCATACCAGAAGTAAATAAAGAATGAATTGATTCAATACCAGCTAGGGGAAAAAGCATTAATGTGCCGAAGACTGAGGATATGGCAGTTACTTGGAAGGAATTGTGCCTTCTGAGAATCCCTTTTCCTGCAATAGTGTAAACACCCCATGAAACCGCAGCAAAAATTATCAGAAGTATAAAAAGGCCTTTATTATACCCAACATCCGAGGGCTGTATGAGAATCAATAATCCCACGGTAGAAATTATGATACCTAGGACCGGATAAAGTCGTAATTTCTCATCTCTCAGAACGAGCGAGAGAATGTAAATAAAAATGGGTTCTGTAGAAACTATGAAGCTTGCAGCTCCAGCTGAAATTCCGCTTTCGCCATATATGAACAATGTTTGATAGAGGAAAACACCGGTTGCCCCAAGTACTATAAGAACCAAAATATCCCTTTTAGTGTATTTTTCCCTATTGATGAAGATAAATGGCACGAACAAGATAGAGGCAATTAAGAATCTTAGAAATGCCACTTGAAAAGGATTGAGAAAATTTAATGCAATTTTCAATACAGTATAAGTTATTCCCCAAATTATGGAGGTCAAAATCAGTTCTATCAAGCCAAGAAGGCTCCTGTTCATTCAAGGTAAATGAATTCAGAAATAAAAAACTAAGCGATACTTTCATTTCATCACGAACATCTATTAGTCCCCCTCGAAATTAAAGTTATAGAGGAATAAAACCACAATATAGAGAAATCTCTATATTCTTATTCCGATTCATATTGATAAAATTATGCCAGATAAGATTCATGACCATAATTTTGGCAAACAAAGGAAGATGAAGATCCATATAATCGTAGTTTCTTCCTCAAGAACACTGGATGATGACGAGTCAGGAAAGTCACTTATGGAACACTTCAAAAATCATCACGTTAGCATTTCACTCTGCAGAGAAACTTATTCGGAGATTTTCAAGTCAATTGCATGCAGTCTTGACAATGATGTCATCATAACAACCGGGGGAACTGGTCCATCTCCCAGAGACGTTACAGTTCAGACCCTTACAAAAATTTCAGAAAAAGAGTTGAGAGGATTTGGAGAACTTTTTCGAATGAAATCTTCCAAGGATATTTCATTTTTTTCGAATGCATCACTCTTCATCATAGGGAATACGCAAATCTATTGTTTACCAGGTTCAGTGGATTCAGTTAAAATCGGAGCAGAAATAATAGATAAGTTCATGTATCACGTATTTCACGAATTGCATAAGGAGAAGATCTAAATGATGATCGTACCAATATCCTCTGGTATATAATAGCCTCTCGGAGGTGTAGAATTCCTCAAAGATTTGAGATTCTCTAAGAATCTTTTCCCCACATCAGAATTCATGAAAGTTTTTGAAATGAGAATGTCATATTTTTCTCTTTTAATTTCATGAAATTCTAAACCAAGAAGGTCTGCGTAATATTTTATTGTAACCCCCATATCAGCTCTCCCTTGTTTAACTGATCTTGCCACAGCTGCATGGCTCTTGGCTTCCCATTTATAGTTATTAATGCTGTCCTTAGGAAAATCTTTGCCCAATTCTTGTTCAATTAGCTCATCTATAATTGATCTGGTTCCTGAACCTCTGTTTCTGTTGACAAAGATACCTCCCTTAGTTAAGAGGTCTCTGAAAGACCTAAATCCTTTGGTTGAAACAATTCCCTGAATTCTTTCGAATCCTGAAACCAGATTGCATTTGCTCTTGAGTTCTTCGTCCATTACAAATTTATTATAGACCCCATTATTATAAAGGTGTAACCCTGATACATCTGCTAGACCATTTCTCATGGCCTCTACTCCACCCATTGAGCCCGCATTTATTATGCTGAATCTAGATGTAGTTCTAGATATAACTTCCTCAAGTAGCGGATCATTGCTCCCAATACTGATAATTTCTCTATTCTCCTTAAACAAGGGGTAGAAATCAACTTCATCACCCTTTTCATAGAAGCTTCTGTCTCCTGATAGCATTATGAATCCATCCGCCTGTGATATTCTACTAATGCTTCCAGATTCACCAAAAATTGGCAGTAGCTCACCGCTCCTGCTGAGAACTGCAGGAAGGATATTCATTTTACCTCTTTCCGGGGCAACTTTCATGCCAACCTTACCTTTTTCCGTATGGAAATACTCAAGTCCAAACGCCCTATAAATGGAGGGAAGAATAACTGAATAAATCACAGAAGCTGAAGAGAGAGGGAAGCCAGGTAACCCTATGACAAGACCTTGGTTCAATTTATAAAGGAATGAAGGTTTGCCGGGCTTGATCGATATTCCATGATATAAAGGTGTGCCACCCAGGTTATCTAGAACTTGATACAGAAGATCTCTGAAACCTGCAGATGTAGAACCTGAGGTAACTAAAATAGGATATTTTTTGTTAAACTTTGAAATATTGGAATTAACCTCCTCGAAGTCATCTCTTAAAATCCCCAGATATTCCGGTTCAATAAAATTCAGAGATTTCAAAACAGAATAAACATAGGGGCCATTTACATCATAGATTTCACCGAACCTGAGTTCATTTCCTGGCTGTAGAATCTCATTTCCTGTGGAAATAATGCCCACATTTATCCTTGAAAATACCCTCACTTTATTGAATCCTGATGCAGAAAGTAGTGCTATCTTTTCAGGCGTTATGATCTCATTCTCCCTGAGTACTAATTCATTCACTGTAAAGTCACTGCCTGCATGAGCAATATTTTCTCCTGAATACGCTGACCTGAAGAATGAAATTCTATCACCTATTCTTTTGGTATACTCTACCATTACCACAGCATCTGAACCCCTGGGAACAGGGGCGCCGGTCGCAATATAGAGGCAGGAATTGCTATCACTAAGATCCTTAACTTCGTGTGAACCAACTTCAATCTCTCCTTTCAATTGAAGCTCTACTGGATTCTCGTCATCAGCAGATATAATACTCTCATGTCTAACTGCGTACCCATCTACTTCAGATCTATCAAAAGGCGGATTATCTATATTTGAATAAAGGTTTGCCGCAGAAATCCTTCCCAAGGCTGAAAATATGTCTATCTCCTCAGTTTTTCTAATTTCAGAAATAGATTTTGATAAAATTTCTATGGCTTCCTTGTAATCTACTAACCTATGGAAAATTTTGGGCATATCAGCACCTCAATAGTTTTACTTTGACCACGCTGCCCTCAGGGAAGCCTTCCACGTTTTCAGGGACCTCTACTATGCCATTTGCATACATTATGGAAGATATTATGCCAGAACCTGTTACCTTAAATGGTTCAGCGATGTATTCCCCCTGATCATTTTTCAGTTTTACTCTCACGAATGACCTGAAACCTATTGTATTAACAATCGATCTTGATAGCTTGGCATTTACAGAATACTCAGGAGGGGAATTAAGATCGTACCAAAATCTTATCAATGGGTCAATAAGATTCTCGAAGGCGATCATGGAAGCAACAGGCAGTCCGGATATCATGAATACGGGTACTCCGTTAACGATTCCAAGTCCTGTTGTCCTACCAGGCCTTATTTTTATTCCGTGGAATATAATTTCTCCATTGGCTTCCACGAATTTGGAAGTCACATCCTTATCTCCTGGCCCAGTTCCTCCTGTAATTATTATAATGTCCAGGTTATCAACATTTACTTTTGAATAGATATCATCAACATTATCGGCAGCCACACCAAGATTTACTGGCACATACCCATTTTCTCTTAATAATTCAAGGAGAAAGTATTGAGTAGAATTCTTAACTTTACCCTTAATTATTTCATCCCCAGTAGAGAGGACCCCAGCCCGTATTTCAAGAGTTTTAACAGATTTAATTCCTGTTTCTATCATTGCTACTAGCTTTGGAGGATCAATTATATCACCCCTTTCAGCAATGATACTTCCCTCAACAAGATCCTCTCCGATTATGCTGACATTCTGGAAGGGTCTAAGACTTCTGGGGACTTTCAGTTTATTTCCATCAATCATGACCTCCTCATCCGTTATAACAGCGTCGGTTCCATCAGGTATCCTTGCCCCAGTCAACACTCTAACTGCCTCTCCATCTTTAACAATGCCGCGGAATGGAGAATCTGGCGTTGATTCCCCGACAATATCTAGATCGATAATGTTTGATGCGCTTGCGGAAAGCGCAAATCTTGAAGCTAAGGCAAAACCATCAACAGCACTTCTGTTCTCTGAAGGGAAACTCTTAGGAGCTACAATTTTTTCTGCTGATAATTTTCCAACGGAATAAAGGACATTTAACTCATCTACTCTCTTTACAATTTCTAATTTTGTCTTGCTCTCCTTACCAAGTTTAAGTGCTTCCAGGAGAGATATATATTCCTTCAACATCATACATCTAATAATTTTACGTATTTCAATATTGGAGTTTCTTCATGGATCGGAATGAGATCTTTCCATTACCAATTTTTCCATCCACCCTTATAAAGAAATCTCTACCTTCTATCCTTATCTTAATTATATCATTCGAGATTATTTCAAATTCATATCCATCTGACCCAAAAACGATATCTTCCGATCTAACACTGAAAAATTCTCCTCCAATGCTGAATAAATTTACAGGGGATATAAGGGCTTTTGTCCTATAATGCTGTAAATTTTCTATTGAATCAGCCACCTCGATGATTCCACCATTTTCCATTGATACAATGGAGTCAAAGCCATAGAGGAAATCACCGTATGCATTTGTGGTAATTATGTAAGGGACCTCAAATTTTTCCGAGAATTTATCTATGGCGCTCCTTATTTTCATTTTGTTAATCTGGTCCTGAAATGCAAAAGGTTCATCGAACATCATCAGGTCGCTTTCCGTGAGAAGGCATCTTGCAAGCGATACTCTTTGGGATTCGCCTGAGGAAAGGTTTCCGGCTTTCAAATCTAATTTTGACTGGAGTTCAAGTTCAGAAACTACTTCATCAATGTAGTCCTTTCTCAATCTCTTGGGAAATAGTAAGTTTTGCATTACCGTTTTTTCTCTAAATAATAATGGATTGGAGGGCGCAATGGAGACCAATCTATTTTCAATTGGGAGATCGTTGATTTCTTTCGAATTTATTTTTATACTTCCTGTTGATGGAAGGAATCCAGCAATTGAATACAGTAGTGTAGTTTTTCCTGCACCATTGTTGCCTATAATCAGGGTCTTGTTTCCTCTAATTACCAGCTGATCAATAATAAGAGTAAATTTATTCCTTCTTGTCTGGAGATTAGATATAGTAATCACGCTTTCCCTCCATGATTTTCACTACGGCCAGAGTGGCAATACCAGTCAAAATTAGGATACTGGATGATTCAGCAGCTGGGATCAAGCCATATCCAATGAATTGCGAATATATGAATATCCCCACTAGATGAGTGAAACTGGGAAATATATAATATGCAACTATCAGCAGGGAACCTACTTCTGAAATTGATCTTGCCCACGTGAGTACCATTCCCCTAATGATTGCTCTAGCCATGAATGGTACTGAAACGGAAAAGAATGCCTCTGAAGGAGAATATCCAAAACTTCTCGCCATATTTTCGTATTCAAATGTATTCTTCAAATATGATACTTGGACTGTCCTAACGGTGTAGGCAGAGGACAAGAAGAAAAGAGTTATTATTACTGCAAAAACAGTGTCATCAAATCTGTAACCAGGATAGAATCTGGAAATAAGGGAACCGATTGGCATAGTGGGTTCGAACGCTAGTAACATCATAATACCAACTACAGTATGTGGGATCATTATGGGGAGTTCCATAAGAGAGTCAAGCCATTTCCAAAAAATGTTATGGCTTCTGGAAATGAAATAGGTGTATGGAAGGGAGAATCCTCCACTAATGATAGCAACTATGAAGGCCATGAAATAGGTCAGCTCTATTGATTGAAAAATACCACTTTTGGAATCTTCAATAAGTCCAGATAAGCTGGTAAAAAACAGTATTCTTAATATGGGTGTCAGTATTATGGCTATATAAATTATAAAAAATATAAAAAATATAAAATAAATTGCTTCTCTTTTCATATTTCTTCATAGGAATCTGTGGGTATATATGAAGGTACAGGTTGACCTATTTGCGTTATAATACTAGGTGCTTGGCCATAGTAGAATGGAACTGGCAAAGGATCAAAATCACTGTTGTTCATGGCGACATAACCCATCCTGGTGATCAAAAAGTAGATGAATGTTGTGGCCAGATCGGGATGCTTTGTATTGCTCAGTACAGTCGCACCGTAAAGTATTGGTCCACCAGGGAAATTTCCAATATTATCCACGGCTGGTCCTGTGGAATTTACTAACTCATAAAACAGAACATCGCTTCTATTTGTTGAACCAAGATTTATCCAAGATGGTAAACCATTTCCTCCGTTGGAATTCTTAAAATATTGTAGATGTTGGTTTATGGCTTGTGATTTATATGTCAATGCGTAGTCAGCTGCCCCGGATTGAAGATATCCGTCCAGTCCAATTTCCACCGTTGTTAACTTTAGGTCTCCGACCTTTAATTTATATTGGAAAAGCTGATCATATAGAGCCATTGAATCATTTATTGGATAGCCCCCACCATACCCCTCAGACTGCAGGGTCCCATTAACTCCGAACCATTGATTCCATGCTCTGTTGTAAACCATGAATTTTGAAAAATTGTTACCCCATGCAATCCTAACCAACGGATTAGACCAGTTGGTATAATAGATACCTGCCAATTTTACCATTTCAATTGCTTGGAATCCACTTGGATCGAGTGAAGCATTGGAGGCAGCAACTATAACTCCTTTGGCTGAAATATTTTCAAACCAGAAAGCATTGCTCGGTATATTGTAGGAGGAATTTAGCCAGGTAATAGCCATCTCATTTGTTGCAAATATGACCATCCACTCGGTATAATTGGGCATCAACATAGTGGGAATTACCCCTGCCGCTGCGGAAATAAAGAAATCGTATGGCTGACCACTCTGAATTTGCCTGGCGCCAGAGACAGAACCACTGAAGGTAATTCCAACTTTTATTCCAGTAACATTATAGAATTCGGGAACCATGTTGTCGCCGATAGCGTACTTGAGGGAGCCGGCGGCAAAACCATTGATTGTTTGTATTGTCTTGGAATTGTTTTGGGAGGAAGAATAAAAACCGATGCCAAGTCCAGCGACAAATAAAATTATTATCAAGACAATCGCTATATAATTCTTCACAGGTTTAACATTATTTTAACGGATTTATAGGTTTTCAAAGTTTAATGGAATCTAAAATTGAATCATCGGATAATGGAGCTTCAGAGTAAAAAATTAATAATTATATCAGCACACTGAAGTTGAATCATGGATTCAATTCTGAGAAGTAGCATATACCTCCCCAATCTGTGATTTTGCTATTGTGTTATCATAGAGGAAGAGAAAAAGTTTAAGAGTATTTTAATTATTTAAAAAATATGTATGGAGTTAATGGAAAGATTCTCTGGGTGGATCTTTCCTCCAAGAAGATATGGACAGAAGAAGTTCCTGAAGATATTTATAGGAAATTTTTAACTGGCAACGGCCTAGGTTCTTATATCCTTAACAGGGAAATGAAAGGCGATGAGGACCCACTTGGACCTGATAATATATTGGGAATCGTAACTGGGATATTCAACTCCCATGGTGTTCCCCTAGGAGGGAGGTTTGAAATAGTCGGAAAATCACCTCTCACAGGTACATGGGGGGATGCCAACATAGGTGGGAAATTTGGACCAGAATTAAAGAATAGTGGATATGATGGTATTTTCATTAAGGGAGTTTCAGATCAACCAGTATACTTGAAGGTAAAGGATGGAGTGGTCTCAATAGAGAGCGCCTTTGAGATATGGGGGAAGAGCGCCTATGAGGCTGAGGATTATCTGAGGAAAATTGAACCAAAGGGGCAAGCTTTAGTCATAGGCAGGCCAGCCGAAAGGCTATCGTTAATAGCAGGTATAATGAACGATTATGGTAGAGCTGCCGGCAGATCTGGTCTAGGTGCTGTAATGGGTTCAAAGAAACTCAAGGGAATCCTTGCTAGGGGGACAAAAAAGCCGGAGGTCTACGATATAAATCTTTTAAGAGAAACAATGAAAGAAATACAATTGCATTTCCATCAAAATACTGATGCAGTGAAACCATGGCAATTATTTGGAACAACAATGATAACGGAGTCCTCCCATCTGAATGGTGATACTCCCATAAAGAACTGGGCAGGCGTTGGTATCAGGGATTTTGGTGAAGAGAATGCCAAGAAAATCAGTGGTGAAAACATTGCAAAGGACAAGATCAGATCCTATGGCTGTGCGCAATGCGTCCTAGCATGTGGTGGGACTATATCCAGATCAACTAAATATGGGAAGATAAACGGTCATAGGCTCGAATATGAAGGAACAGGCTCCTTTGGTGGTTTGAATCTCGTTGCAGATCTGGACGCGATGGCTATGGCATTTGAAATGTGCAACAGGGAAGGTCTTGACATAATAAGTGCTGGTGCGGTTATTGCCTTTGCCAATGAATGCTATGAAAAAGGGTATATAACAAAGGAAGAGATCGGTTTTGAAATTGGGTTCGGCAATGGGGATGCCATGATAAAACTGCTGGAACTCATAATAAAGGGGGAAGGTATTGGGAGGATTTTGGGAAAGGGAGTTAAAAAAGCTGCGGAAGAGCTTGGCGGAAATTGTTATGAGGCAGCCATGCACGCTAACGGGCAGGAACTTCCGATGCACGATCCAAGGCTGATGCCCTCCCTTGCTACCACCTACGCAGCCGATCCAACTCCTGGACGTCACACAGCTGGAGGAATTGGCTTCGATGAAGGTGGCTATCTGACTTTACCATTTGAACATGAAGTACCTAAGGCGAAGATTGAAAGATATTCATATAAAAACAAAGGTAAGCTACAGGCTCTTTCCACTTATGGAATGCAGATAATAAATTCAACGGGGATGTGCATGTTTTCAACATCCATATGGCCAAACTCGTACCCATATTCTAAATTGCTTAAGGCCATAATGGGCTGGGACGTTGATGCAGATGAATTGATTAAAATCGGAAAGAGAATACAGTTATCAAGGCATTATTTCAACTATAAGTGTGGATTGAATCCGAGGAAAGTGGAACTTCCGGGAAGAGTAGTGGGGAATCCTCCGCTGGATGCTGGTCCCACAGCTGGTGTAACAGTGGACTATAAAACTATGGTTGATGAATATCTTCGGGAAACAGGTATCGATGAAAACGGGAAGCCAGACGAGGCCCTTCTCAAAGAATTAGAAATAGTACCGTGAAACATACCACGGAATCGATATATTCCTCCTATTGGAAATTTCAAAGGAACAGTTCGGGTAAGTTCATAACATCAGAGTACCTGAAGATCGGTCCATCTTCACAAACGTAATAATGCCCTACATTGCAATGACCACAAACACCAAAGCCGCACTCCATTCTTCTTTCAAGGCTTAGAAAAATGTTTTCTTCTTTTAGACCAAGCTCTATTAGTTTTTTAACAGTGTTCATCATCATTATGGGAGGACCTATTACAAATGCACCAAATTTCCTATTCAAGGGAACTTTATCGATGTATTGTGTTACAAGGCCAACATTTCCCGTCCAATGTTGATCTCCTCTATCTACTGTCAAAACAACATTTCCAAGTCCATTCCATTGTTCATATTCATACTTGTATACCAGGTCCGAAGGAGTCCTTGCTCCATATACAATCCATAGATTCTTATTACCATTCAACTCCCACATGAGAGATCTTATGGGTGGTATTCCTATACCTCCAGCAACAGCAATTATATCATCGTAATCATTGTATGGCCAATTGTTTCCATATGGTCCTCTGATTCCGATTTCATTCTGCTTGTATATTGCATTTGTGACACTTCCGATTTTCCTGATGGTAAACTTCAGATTCTCTGAACTGCTTGAAGCAACAGAAATAGGAGCTTCTCCAATTCCAGATACAGATAGCTCATAGAACTGTCCTGGCCTTGCATAGGTTTTCGCTCTAAGTTCTAAAGTGAATACATCTTGGGTTTCATCTATGATATTCGAAATTGAAACGTTATCTGGCTTATATCTGTTCACTATTATAGTCATGATCTATCACCTCCTTAATTTCTATATCCACTGGACAGTCATCGGTGCATCTATTGCATCCAGTGCACAAATATTCCCCTTTAGACCTCTTATAATATACAAATTTGTGATAGAATCTCTGTCTCAATCTCGAAGAAAGTTCCTGCCTCGGATTACCTGCCGATGTTCTAGTGAAACCCGAAAGTATACAGGAATCCCACTCCTTCACTCTTTGGTCGCCCGAGTCGTTGAGATCTATGCAGTAGCATGTGGGACAGGAATAGTTGCACGCTCCACATTGGATGCAGATTTTTGCAAATTTATCCCATAATTGAGAATTCCATCTTATTCTGTTTTCAATTCCTTGGACATTATGCTTCTCCTGTTTTTCCATGAAATCATTCATGATCTCCTTTATTTTTTCAATCTCATTTTTGGTTGCAATTTGAAATCCTTCAAAATATTTATCATAACTATCCTGTACATAAACAATGAATCTTCCGCCATCCATTGGTACAACCTGTATCTGGTATTGGTCTAACAATGGCCCACCGAAGGATGAACAGAAACCAGTTTTGCAGGGAGAAGTGCAGACAAAATTTATCAGCAGTGTATTGTCTCTATAAAGGGTATAAAATGGATCTTTCCCATAAATCTGTTTATCCATGATATAGAATCCCTTCAAGTCACAACTCATTACACCAATAACTGCTGTTGGATCAGGATCTGGAAGAACAAGAACATTCTCCTCTCTCTTTATCAGGAATTCCTTCGGACTTTTCGCGGACCTTCCTATGGTAAAGTCGTCGAAAGAATCCAGTTTAGAGAAAATTAGATCCCCCTCAACGTTTACCGTACCATAGGTTTTAAAATCCTTCTTCAACCTATTGAAGAGCATTTCCATGTCGTTGTGAGTTAAGCTATAGATCATGGTACCACCTTAACAGCCACTACCTTGAACTCAGGTATCTTTGATATGGGATCATAGTTCTCCCCGACAAGAAAATTAACCCTGGCCTCCTTATAATGGAATGGGACGAATACAATTCCTCTAGGAATGGAATTAGTTACTCTAGCCTTTATTTTGATCTCTCCATGTTTTGATACGAGAGTGACAGTTTGACCATCCTTTATCTTTTTCTCCTTAGCATCATTTTCATTGATTTCTACATATGGCTCCGGTGCCTCTCTTTCAAGTATCTGTGAAATTCTTGTCATGGTTCCTGAATGCCAATGGAAATAATTCCTACCTGTTGTCATGATCATATTAAATTCCCCATCGACCATCTCTGGAGGGGGCACAAATTCAATTGGTATGAGTTTTCCTTTTCCAATAGGAAAAGATTTTGTGTGTAGAATTTCCGTCCCATTTAGATTCTCTTTATTTATGGGCCATTGCTTTCCAATAGGATAAATATTATCATATGATGCGCCGGAATAATTATAAATTGCTTCTCTAATCTCTTCAAATATCGCTTTGGGTGATCCATATCCTTCCCAAAGGCCAAGTTTTGTCCCAAGTCTGTCAATGATCCACCAGTCCGGCCTGGCTTCGCCTGGTGGTTCGTAAATTGGATATATACGTTGTATTCTCCTTTCCGTATTGGTAAATGTTCCTTCCTTTTCCAACGAAGATGCAGCAGGGAGTATTAAATGACCCTTGCTGGCTGTAAGCGTCATGAAAATATCCTGAACCACGAAGAATTCAAGATTGTCTATACCCTCTTCCACCCGCGATACGCTTGCTTCGGTTATGAGAGGATTTTCACCCATAAGATAGATTGCCTTTATTTTTCCTTCAGCAGCGGCATCGAACATTTCAGAGAGCGTGAGACCCTTATTTCTTGGAAGTTCTGTTCTCCAAAGTTGTCTGAATTTCTCAATTTTCTCAGAATCCCATCTGACATAACCTGGATAAAATTCTGATAATGCACCCATATCACTGCTGCCCTGTACATTGTTCTGGCCTCTCAATGGGAAAATTCCAGATCCATACTTTCCTATATTTCCTGTTATAAGGGCAAGATTAGAGACATCCATTACATTCATGGTGCCTTGAACGTGCTGAGTTATTCCCATGGCATAAAATATTGCAGATGGTCTGTCGGTGGAGTAAAGTTTTGCAGCTTCATATATGAGCTCTGGATCTACACCTGTTATGTCAGAGATCAAGACTGGATCATACCTTTCCAATACCTCTTTAAGTTTTTCAAATCCCTCTGTCCGTTCATTAATAAATTCTAAATCGTACCATTTCTCCTTAACTATCACATACATTAAGCTATTGAGCAAGGCCACATCTGTACCAGGTCTAAATTGAAGAAATATGGTTGCAAGGTCCGCAAGTTTTATTCTTCTTGGATCTGCAACAATTAAATTTTTACCCTTATTGACCTCCCTTATAATTTTTGAACCAATTATTGGATGCTGTTCTGTGGTATTTGACCCTATCACAAAAAATGTTCTTGTGCCGGAGAGACTTTCAATTGAACCAGTAGCTGCACCTGTTCCAATAGTATTAATCAACCCAAGGGCAGTTGGACTGTGGCAGCTCCTAGCACAGTGGTCAATATTGTTTGTTCCAAAAACCCTGGCCATTTTTTGCATCAGGTAATTTTCCTCGTTGGTACATTTGGCAGAAGATTGGAATGCAACGGAATCTGGACCATATTTTTTTCTTATGGTGAGGAGCCTTTCCGCAGCATAATTTAATGCCTCTTCCCATGAAATTTTTTCAAAGGAATCTCCTCTTTTAATTAAGGGGTTAGTAAGCCTCTCTCTCGAAAATGAATAGTTTAGTCCCTGATACCCCTTAATGCAAAGTTTACCCTCATTTACTGGGGATTTGGTATAACCTGATACATAAAAAGGCTCATCCTTGTCAGGTACAATTATCTGGCATCCTGTGCCACAATATGGGCACACACTTATCTGAGCCATTTGATAACATATTATAATCACTTAGAAAACATTTTCAGCATTATTCTCTTTTTATCAAACATGATTGCATCTTATGTTTTTCAAAACACTTTGGTAATCTTCCATGGTATTTACACTCTTAACTTTCCATGAATGGGAGCCAAGAATTACAGGATTACCAAATGTTTTAAGGAATTTGGATATAGATCTCTCTTTAATGCGGAAAGTATTCAGTTTTTCAAGTGATTCCCTTCCATAAATTGCCAGTAAAGGTTCAGGAACCCTCTCGTCATTTAGCCCATATTTGGGCAATCCCTGGCCCGATTCAATCAGAAAATTGATCAGTTCGGAATCAACCAGTGGCATATCTCCACCCAGTGCAAATATATCCCCAAATATTTCGATGGCCAGGGCTACGGCATCAATTAGAACACCCAAGGATGTATCCATAACTATTTTGGCTTCCAAATTCAATTGGGGATTTTTGGAGAAAATGACGACGTCATCAAAAAATTTTACTTTTCTAGCCTGATTATATATCCGCATGATCATTGGTTCAGAGCATATGGGTAATAGATGTTTATCTGGGAGCCTTTCACTCTTTTTAGCAAAAATAATAGCCTTCAATCTCTCACACCGCAAATAGGGCAATGAGGGTTCAGTTTAGTTTCTATTTTTGAAATATCCAAATTCCATACATCGAAAAAGTACAGGTTTTGATCGACTTCACCAAGTATGGCCTTGATTGCTAGAGTTACTGCAAGACTAGCTAGGAACTGGACTGAGGTCGGAAGCAATCCATTGACTGCACAGGGGATAGAGTCTCCGACTGTCGGGTAACCAAAACATGAGAGACATGCTGTCTTATGAGGAACGATCATCTTTATCATTCCAGAAGACCCTTCTACAGCAGCAAAAATTAATATTTTATTATTCTTGATAGCAAACTCATTAAGTATTCCTCTGGCTCCAAAGGAGTCAGTCCCATCTAATATGACATCCACATTTCCAAGGATATCATTTATATTTTCCCTATTTATCATTGTATTATGGGTTATTATTTCCACGTCGCCATTGATTTTTTTCATTTTTCCAGCAGCTGCTTTGACTTTTGGGATACCAACATCTTCCTCATCATAAAGTGTTTGACGATTCAAATTTGTGATTTCGACCTTATCCCCATCCACAAGGACAATTTTTCTAAATCCCATCCTGACAGATATCTCAGCCATGTGGGAACCTGTTCCGCCAACACCAACTATGCCGATTTTGGTATCTGATATCATTCTCTGCCCAGATGGACCAATTTTGTTGAATGTAATCTGTGTGAGGTATCTATCTATCAGTTAACCACCCCCAGGAGGTGGAAAGACAGAAATGACATCACCTTCCCTCAATATCTCATTTCCTCTTGAAATCCTATCATTTATTGAAAGAATGACGTCTCTTTCCCTTTTCAGTTCAGGGAACCTATTTTTTAATTCGACCATGAATGTTTCTACTGATGAATCCTTAGGCAGGTCAAACTCATGTAACTTCCCAAATTTGTCAGAAAATCTTGCATAAAACTTTACGATGACCTTCATACTCCTCACCAATATGGAACCCTCATGTCTGTGGCTTCCTTAAAGGATCTCAATATATCAGAACCATCAACTTTTACTCTCTGATCGGGCCTATGAAGGCAAGTCTGCAGGTAACCTGTAGATGTAAGTCTTAGTCTCGTGCAATTCATGCAGAAATTATGGTTTCTATGGGGATCAACAAGCTCAACCTTCATTTTTCTACCTTTATAATTTAGCACCAGTATCTTTCTATTATGTAACTCGTTGAATTCAACATGATCCACATATGGCCTTAGCATATCCTCCACGAAGTCAAGTTTCATATGGAATTTCTTGAACCAAGGGGAATCTTCCTCCTCACGCGATGCCTCCAATTCGATGAGCTGAACATTAGCCCCAACTTCATTGGAAAAATCAATAAGGTCAAGGATCAGGCTATCGTTCACCCCTTTCAGTACAACCATGTTAAGCTTCACAGGATTTAGACCTGCATCAACTGCGGACTTTATTCCCTCGACCACTCTATCATATCCATCAACAGAAGTCACAAATTTGAATGATTCTCTGTTTATTCCGTGGAGTGAAATATTGATCCTGTCAAGACCAGAATCCTTCAATTTATTGGCCATATCCTTTAGGAAGTAACCGTTTGTAGTGACTGATATATCTCCACCAATTACTTCCTTGGTAACCTTTACTATTTCCAGAAAATCCCTTCGTAATAAAGGCTCTCCTCCAGTAAATTTCACCCTCCTGATTCCCAGCTTTCTGGCAGCCTCCATAACCTCCCTTATTTGTTCAACTGTCATCTGGCTAAGATTTTCATCAGTGCCCTCCATATGGCAGAAAAAGCATTTAAAATTGCATGAGGCGTTAACCTGAACCCTGAGGCTATTCAGAGGACGCCCAAATCTGTCAAATATCATTATGGAATGTTATGGCAATGGATTATTTCAATATTTTATATTGTTTACAATTAATTATGCCATTCCTCTCCTTCTTCATATATGTCCTTCTTCCATATGGGTACTTTGGTTTTTATCTGGTCCAGCAACCATTTCATAGAATTTAAACCTTCATCTCTGTGTTTGGATGCTATGGCCACATAGAGTGATATCTCTCCGACCGGCACGTATCCTACCCTATGCAATGCAATTGCATCTATTAGATTGAATTTTTCAATCGATTCCTTGACCAGACCAGTGAGGATTTTAATTGCCATTGTTTCATGATGGTCATAATAAAGCCCCCTCAGCTTCTTTTCATTCCCATAAGGTCTAATGACTCCAGAGAATTCTAGAATTGAACCACAACCATTGCAAACAAGATCAGATCTTTCTTTTTGAGGTTCAATGATTGTGTTCACAATTTTTGCTATCATGGAATTCATCATAATACCGTAATTATTAATTTAATTTGCGAACGTAGATCATGAAATATCATAGTAAGAAGTTTATTTATGGCGGGAATTATCTTCAATGGAAGATTTACGTCCATTGAGAAATAGGTTCCTTAGGAAGGTCGTTACCTTATCTGCCGCTGGGATTTTTCTGGATGGATATGATCTATTCATAATATCAGTTGCTTTGATCTATATAGAAAGCCAGCACTGGCTTTCATCAAATTCCAATTTGGCAGCGGTGGAAATAGGTCTTCTCAATTCAAGCGCACTTGCCGGAATGCTGGTGGGGGCGCTGACAATAGGAAGATTTGCCGATAAAATAGGCAGGCGATCTCTCTATATTATCGATCTGATATTCTTTATATTCTTTGGTTTGCTGACTTCTTTAGCAGCAAATATAGAACAACTCCTGATATTCAGATTTTTACTTGGTATAGGTATTGGTGCAGATTACCCAGTTTCCAGTACATATGTTTCTGAGTTCTCTCCCAAAAACATTAGAGGAAAGCTAACCACAATGACATTCACCTTTTGGGGTATAGGTTCCTTGGCTGCTGCAGTTGTGGGCTTCACTTTCGGAAGGTTCGAGACAATAAACATTCTAGGGACAAATGTTGATAGCTGGAGAATAATGCTGGCATCGGGTATTGTTCCAGCCATTTTTGTCATGATCCTTAGAACTACGATGCCAGAATCGCCCAGGTGGTTGTTTTCTAGGGGGGAGAATGAAAAGGCTTATAGTGTTATAAAGAACATTAGGGAGAAATACGGCATAGACTATTCAATGGAAACTAGTAATATTAAGCCTGAGAGAGCTGGTAAGATATCGGAACTCTTATCAAGGAAATATCTAAAAAGAACTGCATTTGCCTGGATACCATGGCTCATTATGGATATAGGGGTTTATGGTATAGGAATATCCATACCGTTCATACTTGAGCATATAGGATTTGGCGGGACAAACATAGAAGCGAAAGTACATGCCATCCTTGGTACAATAATTCTGGATATTTTTATTCTGGTTGGTTTTGCGTTCGCAATACTTCTCATAGAAAAAATAGGAAGGTTAAGACTGCAGGAAATCGGATTTCTTGGGATGAGCATTTCAATGTTGTTGCTAGGGGCAACATGGAATATTAATCTTGGATTTATAATGGCTTTCTTAACCATATATCTAATATATGAAAATGCAGGCCCAAATGTTACTACATGGATTATTCCTACTGAAATTTTCCCGACTAGGCTGAGAGCGACTGCCCAAGGGTCATCTTCTGCAATTTCAAGAATGGGTGCCATAATTGGAACATTTTCCTTCCCAGTTATTATTCACATATATGGATATTCTGCTGCATTCTATCTTTTCGGGACAGTTCTATTCATTGGTTTTATAACCACAGTTATCTGGGGCTCCGAGACCATGGGAACTTCACTTGAAGAATCGAGTAAACTCTTCTTGGAATTTTCTACACTTATAAGGAAATTGAGTTCCACCATAGAAAAGAGCGCGGAATTTTTCAGGAAAATGATAGATGACTATGATAACCTCCAGACATGGAGTCAGAGAATAAGGGATTTGGAGCACGAAGCCGACACTATTGTCCATGAGATCTTCACAAAGGTGAATTACATGCCAAAGCCGCTTGAATCTGTTGATATAGGTACCCTAGCAACCAAGTATGATGATATATTGGATTTCATAAACGCAACAGCTAAGAGAATGGCTCTTTTCAATGTTCCAAAAACCGAGTTGATGCAGGAGTTTTCAGATGTTATATATAGAATTGTTACTGAACTTAACAAGGCGTTTGAATATCTGGAAGAATTTAATGAAGAAGATTTTCCGTTGATCAGGAAACAATGTATAATAGTTAACGAGCTGGAAAATGAGGCAGACGATCTTTTAGGAAAGGGTCTTCAGGAGATATTCACAATGAAAGATAACATACAGATAATAAAATATAAGGAGATCTATGAGTACATGGAGACAATTACCGACAAATGCGAGGATGTTTCAGATATCTTTATGGATATCATTGTTAAATACAGTTAAAGTTTTTTAACTTTTTATTATTCTACATTGTGAAAATTGCCATCACGGTAAAATTGAAGGATTATGTGGAGGATGCAGAGGGCGAATCAGTTTTAAAGGCTCTGAAGCTTCTTGGTTATGAAGAAGTTAAATCTGTCAGGACTGCGAAATTATACATTATTGAAACGGAAGGTAATGATCTCTCTAAGGGTTATGAATTCTGCGAGAAGCTCCTTGCAAACCCCGTCATAAACGATTGTAGGGTAGAAAGGTATGAATAATTTCAGCAAAATAGTGGATATCCGAAATAAGGGTCCACGGGAATTGAAACAAATTTCATGGGATCTAGGGTTAGGATTATCAGTAGAGGAAATGCTGAGGATAAGAACATATTTCCATAACCTTGGTAGGGACCCTACAGATGTTGAACTGCAGGCCATAGGGCAGGCATGGAGCGAACACTGTGGGTACAAGAGTTCAAAGGCCCATTTAAAAAAGTACATATTTGACTTGAATAGAGACAAAATATTTTCACAGGGAGATGCCGGAGTTGTGATGCTAGATGATGAAAATGTAGTGGTACTAAAGATGGAGAGCCATAACCATCCATCTGCCATAGAACCATATGGTGGAGCTTCCACAGGTGTTGGTGGAATTCTCAGGGATATATTAAGCATGGGGGCTCAACCTATAGCTGTTACAGATGTCCTATATTTTGGGACAAAGAAGGTCAAGAATTATATGGACCCTGAGTTAATACGATCAGGCGTCATTTCAGGGATAAGAGATTATGGCAATAGGGTAGGGATACCTACAGTTTCTGGTGGAATATTCTATTCAGACATGTTCTCACCAAATGTGCTCGTAAACGTTGGTTGTGTCGGTATCGCAAAAAAGGACAGAATTGCAAAACAATCCATTGACAAGGAGGGTATTAAACTGATCCTTGTTGGTGGAAAGACAGGGCGAGATGGTATTCATGGAGTGAACATGGCATCGACGGACCTCGAGTATGATACTTCGAGGATCAGTACTGTACAGCTTGGGAATCCCATAATGAAGGAACCACTTATTCATGCTGTTCTTGAAGCCAATAACAAAGGATTAATTTATGCGCTTAAGGACTTAGGAGGTGGAGGGTTAAGTAGTGTTGTAGGAGAAATGCTATACTCGGGGGGAATGGGTGGTGTGGTATACCTAGACAAAGTACCGCTTAAGGAATCCAATATGCTGCCTTGGGAAATTTGGATATCTGAAAGCCAGGAAAGAATGCTCATCGCGGCTGAGGAAAAAAATGTAGATGGTATCTTGGAAATAATGAACGACTGGGATGTTCCAAATTCCATCATAGGTGAAAGTGTTTATGGAAATAAGCTAACTCTATATTTCAACGGTGAAGTAGTGCTCGATCTTGACCTTGATTTCATGACATCTTCCCCCATTTACAACAGATCAAACAGATTAAGGAAACAAGATAAGGAAATGCAAATTCCTAAGACGCAGGATAGTTATAATAAAATCCTCTTGAAAATGCTATCTGACAAGAATATTGCCACGAAGGAATATGCTGTCAGGCAATACGATCATACAGTGAGAGGAAACACAATAATACCACCATTTTCGGGCATCATAGGGCATGAAGGACCTACCGATGCCAGTGTGATCAGAGTTGACTGGAACAAGAAAATTGGTGTGGCCATTTCCCATGGCAGTAATCCTTTCTATTCAAAGTTAGACGCATACAGAGGAGCTAAAAATGCTGTCGACGAAGCTTATAGGAACCTTGTATCCGCTAACGCAATTCCCATTGCATTTTCCGACTGTTTGAATGCAGGGAACCCTGAAGAGCTAGAAATCATGGGTGAATTCATATCAATGCTAAAGGGGTTAAGGGACAGTGGATCAGTGCTTCAGGTTCCATTCGTTTCGGGCAATGTCTCACTTTATAATGAGACTGGGAAAAGAAATATACCAGCTACTCCAACTATCCTGGCAGTGGGAAGGGTCGATGATTATAGTGATGCTAAAACGCCTGACTTCAAAAAGGAGGGAAATCCAATATTTCTCATTGGTTATCCCCAGGTAGAATTTGGAGGCTCCCTTTATTTCAGACTTTTGAAATTAGATGGTGGAAATGTTCCCTATTCAGACCCTGAAATATTATTATCTAGATCTAATAAGCTACTGTCAGCCTTTAAGGAAAAAACAGTACTATCTGCCCATGACATATCCGAGGGAGGTATGGCAATAGCAGTCTCTGAAATGTCCATTGGGTCTAAAATTGGGGCTAATATTGACATTTCTGGGATAGCAGCTGGCAGGGGAGATTTCTTTATTTTCTCTGAAACCCAGTCAATGTTCGTTGTTGAAGTTGACAAAAGTAAAGAGCACCGGTTTTTGGAGATCATGGATAAAGAGGCTTTGCTAATAGGTTTTACTGATGGTAATTCTCTCCATGTGAAGCATAACTCCAAGAATTTAATAGATCTCGATGTAGAAATGATCTCAAGGAAATGGAAGGTGGGATATTGGTGAAAGAAGCTCGGGCAGCTGTACTGACCATGGAAGGTACTAACAATGAAGAGGAAGCCTACCTTTCATTGTCGCACGCAGGTGCATTATCCGAGATAGTGCATATTAAGAAATTTGAGAACGGATTGAAAAAAATTCAGGACTATGATATCTTGTTCTTTCCCGGTGGATTTTCAGCAGGGGATTATGTCCGGGCAGGTGCCATCATGGCTTCAAGATTGAAAGCTTCCATCATGGGCGATCTTGAAGATTTCATAGAAGAGGGTAAGCTAATTATGGGCTCATGTAATGGCTTTCAGGTTATCATTGAACTGGGACTAATACCAAACATAGGTGAATCTTTCAAGAGGGAGGCAGCGCTCGCACCAAACCTCAGCAATAGATTTGAGGCCAGAACAGTATATCTCAAAGTTAATAATAATAAATCCCCATTTCTCAGAAAATTTGAACGGGGAAACATATTGAAGTTACCTATCGCTCACGCTGAGGGCAGATTCATTGTGGAGAACAATAAAATACTTGAAGAAATAAGAAAAAATGAAATGATAGCTCTGACCTATGTAAACCCAGAGGGTATAGAATCAGGCTATCCATGGAATCCTAATGGATCTGTTCTTAACATAGCGGGTATACATTCGAAAAATGGAAATATTTTCGGTCTGATGCCACATCCTGAAAGGGCTTTCACCGGATACACTCAGTCCGATTGGACCAGGGGAGAGATCAAAGACTATGGCAAGATAATATTTGAAAGTGCCATTGAGTATGTAAAAGAGAAATTTTAAAATCAAGTTTCATATCCCCCTTTGTGCAATTTAAAGTATTTATGATCGGTATTCTCGCATTACTAGTGGTGATGAACATCCCGTTAGGGACCGTACACGCCCAATCTCAGGCTATTTTTCCTACAATATATTATACCACGTTCCAGGGGTATAATAACTCAATCACAGACTTAAACTGGTATAATATTGTTTATCCTGTGATTTACAGTTCAAATTTTTCAACATACGATTGGAAGAAAAGTCCTCTAAAGGATTATATACTGTTCGATTACTCTCTCACAGGTCTTAATCCTTATGGAGCAGAATTTATATTTGCACTTGCCAGTATAGGTAATCTCACAGAAGCAAATGTGACCAAAGCATTTCAGGCAATAGCAAATCTTGACGCAACAGGCGATGGCTACACAAACCAGGAAAAACTTAATGCAGGAGCCCTTCCTGGATTTTATAATTCAACACCTACCAGCTTTAGCAACCCAACAGTTAGGGCATATTATGGGTATGCCTTTTCAGGTATAGTCATAGCCTCAGTTATAATCCTTTATTTTGCGTTCAATAGAAAGAAGGAAAGTAATGAATGAGCTAACTCTTAAAAGATTGAAAAATTATTTCTCTATTTATTACAAAAATTTTAATTATGAAATTAATGGTCTTAAGAATAGAGAAATCGCATTTTCGCCATTTGACGGTTCCTCCATGATGAGACATGTTTCTTTCAGTGATCAAAATGAGTTGAAAAATGCTCTTACCCTAAATCCACCTCGTCACTTCTTCTACTCCAGCGCTTATTATGAAAACCCTACTGACGAAGATCTCTCTGAAACATGGATTGGGGCAGACTTGATCTTTGATATAGATGCAGATCACATCCAAAATGCAGATAAGATGACAAAAAGGGAGATGCTTGGTGCTGTAAAAGGTGAGGTCAAGAAATTAATTTTCCTACTGGAAAATGATTTCGGTGTAGAAGAGAAGAATATGGAGTTGGTGTTTTCGGGGTCAAGGGGTTACCACATCCATGTCTATGATTTATTTACGGACCTAAATGCGGTTCAGAGAAGGGAAATAGTAGATTACATAACTGGCAGATGTTTAACAAAACTGAAGGTCCTCAAAAAATCAAGGTGGGAGGACAGGGTCAAATATGAAACTGAAAAAATACTGACAGAATTGAAGGACACCATGAAGAACAAGAAAGAAACTATTTATGAAGGGGAAAGATTCCAGAAATACAAGGGTTTTCCATCGGCTTCGGATGCGGAACGAATAAGGAATATCGCAATAGGTCACGTTGTAAGGGCTTATGGATCCGCAATAGATGAACCTGTAACATTCGATGTTCACAGACTCATAAGAACTCCCATGAGCCTCCACGGGAAAAGTGGCCTGATTGCCAGTATTCTCAAGTTCGATGATCTGGAATCTTTTGACCCATTCGAATATGCAGTTCCCAATCAGTTCAAGGAAGTTTTCGTGAATGTCAAAGTCCTAAGGACAGTGAAGGATGATTTCACGGACAAAGAGGAAAGGATATCTGAAGGTGTACAAAAGATGCCTCTTCATAAAGCCATATACTTTTCATTATCAGGTGATGCAGAATTTCTTGAATGAAATATTTAATTAGTGAAAATGTATCCCGGATATATGGGAAGTATAAGACCAACTCTGGTCAAAACAGTAGCCAGACAGATTTACGATAAATACGAGAATCAATTATCAAAGGATTTTGAGCAAAACAAGAAGATCATAAACCAGGCTATTCCAGATACTTCAAAGAAATTTAGGAATCTCGTTGCAGGGTATGTAACAACCTATTGGAAGACAAAGAAGATACCGAAGAAAAAGAAAGAAGAAACAGAAGAGGAATTATCTTAAACCTGATTTTTCTTCTGTCGCAAATATAAGGTATGCTTTTGGAGATTCCCTTTTAACATCTATCATCACATAATTATTTTTTTCAAGTGCTGTGATTGCACTTCTCAGGGCATATCTCCACTTTTTAACCAATTCAATTTTTGATTGATCAAGTTCTTCGTGAACCTCAATACCAATAATATCATCTTCAATTTTTAAATCATCCCAAGGTTCTCCATTCTTGTTCATGGTGGCTGCAACTGTGAATTCGTAATTTTTTATTGGAGATTTGTCCTTAAATTTATGGGCCTCAATCCTATCAGACTCTATGCCCTTGTTTTCTTTGCTTCCCATATACCCATAATAATTGATCTTATAATCATAGGCAAAAGCGTTCAATTTATGAGTATTGAAATAAGAATTCCTTGTTTTCATGGGATCGAATGTCCACCTTACTTCCCTGTAACCCATGGAAAATGCACTTTCGAACTGATGGATTTTTAGAAAATAACCAACATCTTTATTCCTATATTCTGGGAGGACTCCAGCCATATGGGAGTAAAAATATCTGTAATCATTTTGAACAGCGGGAAAACCAAGAGTGAATCCCACCAGCTCCCCTTCAATGAAAGCACCTTCAACCAATCCACCATTGTTATTTATTGCTACCAAGATAGGAACTGGAACAGGGCATTCTTCTTCCATTCCCCAAGCTATCCTTTGAATATCTTCAATTTTTTTGTATTCATCTATGGAACTGACTTTCCTAATTTCCACAATGAGGTATTGTTAACTGTAAATAATATTTTGCTCGAAAATTTCAGTCATCCTGTGGTATATCCCTGCTCCTGATTCTGTTTTTTACCGCTATTCCAATTTTGAAATCTCTAATTTCAATCGGGCTCAACAGCAACCTCCCAAAAGATATCAGATTATCGTCCTCGTCCACTATAAGAACCTCATCTCCGGGTCTAAGGGATTCATCCACGTTCAATATGAATTTTGAGAATACGTTTTTACCATCCCTTATGAACTTGGATATTTCTTTGCTGACTGTCACCCTCAATCTTGGTTTATTTAAATTTTCATGGAGCAATTTCGCTCCTTCCATAGTGAGAGAAAATAATCCGTCCTCCGCTCTGAGTGATACAAGCAACTTTTCATTAACGAATAGATTCCTTAACTTTCCCGTATTCTTTGAAATCCTAAGTGTTATGGTATTTTTATCAACCAGGGAGAAGAGCTCTATACCAAATTGATACTTGAAGATATAATTGGCTTTCTTTTTTAAGAATTCAAGCCATTCCTCCGATTCAATGATGGATTTATTTCTCTCTTTCTGATAAATTTCTGTTGGAAAGACGGACTGAGCGACGGGATATGTTTCATCCAGAAATATGTTAATGATACCAAAGGGGGTTTTAACAAACCCTTCATGGGGACCATGATAGTAAGAATATGGTTTCTTTTCGACCTGTATTGGCTTTATATGTGGGTCCATGATAGTTTCTTTTTCAACGAATCTCTTGATAAGCGGCCTTTGCAGAGTTTCGTCACCTGTATAGAATATTGGAGATCTTTTTGATCTTGACTCAAACTTTTCCAAATAGGCATAATATGAGAGTAACTTCCTATAAGCTCCCAATAGTAGTGGATGTGACCTAGATCTATATTCAGCATAATTCCAAAGATTTTCCTGTTTTATCTCTTCTTTTATCCTTTTTATCTCTTTCTGTGAAATGTAAAGGTTGTGCTTGCCTATAACCTCTACCCTTTCCTTCTCATCTGCCGCTCTAAGTTCCTTTAATGTGAATTTATCAAGGTAAATGGACTGTGGAAGCTCTTCAGAAACAAATTTGAGTTCGACTGTGCCTTCGGTAGTCAGAATTCTTCCATCCCTGGCATATTTGATATATGCCGAGGAGTCAAAAACGTCTGCACCGCTTAATACCAGCAGTGGGAAAAACATGGGATGACCTGCGCCAAATGCATGTATAACCGAATTAGTTCGTAGTTCCATCTTCGAAATAATAATTGAATCAATTACTGACGCATAGTCATAGTTTTCCATAAGAGGCACAATACCTCCAATTGGGTAATATTCATTATCAATGCTTCCCATCAACTTTGCACTTTTTGCCCTTAGGTCACTATATTTTCCACCCTGTATGGGTAGAGAGAGGTATCCTTTTGTGAGGGATCTTGCTTCCAAAGCCCTATTGTATGTTTCTATAATACCATTCTCAACCTGCTCCCATGAATCATCAGGAAGTGAAAATACGTCCCTGATAGTAATAATATCAGAACCGATAGAGTCCTGGTATGTGACCATTTCTTTATTATCTGCCTTTATTCCCCCATAGACATAATCCTGGAATGTACCGGAATCAGTCATTATAAGCCCATCAAAGCCCAATTTGGTATGAATATCCTGCCCCTCAAAGTGTTTTTTATAGAGAATATATGAGTTAGTTATGATACCCTCAAAACCTAGTTCCTTGGAGAATGAGACCCAAGGTTCGCTTAAAAAAGGGTGAATTACTGGCAAGAGTGCAGGAGTAGTGAGTTTCCTGTTATTGACAATTAACTCTCCAATCCTGGCAAGACCATCCCTATGCAAAATTTGAAACATTTAAATTTTAAATCATATAAAAATTAGAAGTAGATGGTTATCCATCTACTTGGATAGCACTATTTCAATGGCAGAAACGTTGCGCTCGCCGTTTTCTCTCTGGACTTTTTCTGTAGATATCCTTACATCTTTGTATTTGATCTCTGTTTTCATCATGTCTTCCATTCTTTTCCTTATGATCTCAGCAACGTCTACTGCCCTCTTTATTGCCATTCCCCTTGCCTTAATAACGACTTCATCTGCGCCGTTTCCAAAAAGCATTATACCATTGAAGGCATAGGAATCGGCTGGTCTCTGACCTACATAGATAACATTGTTCTCTGCCACGTTAATCACCAGTGTGCAGAAATAAGAATAAGATATTAAAATTTACTCATCATCTTGGGGTATAATTAAAATACATTAAGATAAATTATAAGTAATTATTTTAAATTTGAAATTATGGCTGAAGAAAAAAAATACACAACAGTTTCCATACCTACTCCTTTGTTTGAAAAAATTCAGAAGAAAATCGAGGGAACAGGGTTCACGTCAGTAAGTGATTATGTGACCTTTGTATTGAGAGAAATTCTTGCACACAGTAATGATCAGGAGGCATTTACGGAAGAAGATGAAAAAAAGGTCAAGGAGAGACTAAAATCATTGGGTTATCTAGACTGAGTGGATGAAGATGGAAAAGCTCCTTGTAATAGGTTTGGACTGCGCAGCACCAACTCTGATTTTTGATAAGCTGAAAGATCATTTACCGAACCTTACAAAAATGAGGGAGGAAGGAATTTGGGGTAATCTCCGTTCATGTGATCCTCCGATAACGGTTCCTGCATGGATGGTAATGGCAACAGGTAGAACACCTGGAGAACTGGGATTATATGGATTCAGATCGAGGGACGGAAATTCTTACACAAAAATAAAAATACCCACTTCTAGAGATATCAAGTACGATAAGATATGGGACATCATTGGGAAGAGAAACAAGAAAAGTGTTGTTATCGCTGTTCCGCCTTCTTATCCACCCAAGCCATTACTTGGTCTTATGGTGACTGATTTCCTTACTCCGGGAAAGGATAAAGAATTCACATATCCTCCCGGTTTGAAGAACGAGATTTTGGAAAAATATCCAGAATACGAATTTGATGTTAAATTTAGGAAGCCCGAGAAGGAAAAAATAATTGACGAAATACATAGAATGACTGAAACAAGATTTAGAATGGCCATAGATTTCATGACCAATAAGGAATGGGACCTGTTCTTCTTTGTTGAGATTGGTATAGATAGAATACATCATTCATTCTGGAGGTATATTGACGAAACTCATCATCTCTATGAAAATAACCAGACTATGAAATCTAAATTCATCGATTATTTTGAAATGGTGGATAGGAAAATTGGAGAAATGCTTGAGAGAGTTGATGAGAATACTATTGTAATGGTCGTTTCTGACCATGGTGCAAAAGGAATGAAAGGAGCATTTGCAATAAATCAGTGGTTGATACAGGAAGGGTATCTCAAGTTGAAGAACGATCAGGTAAAGCCAGGGTCTTCTCTGGAAGAGCTGGACGTGGATTGGGAACATACTAAGGCGTGGGCCTGGGGAGGGTATTATTCGCGTATATTCCTCAACATTAAGGGGAGAGAAGAAAAAGGTATAATAGATCCGAAAGATGTTAAACAGGAAATATCGATTCTAAAGGAAAAATTGAAATCTATAAAGGGACCAAATGGTGAAACATGGAATACAAAGGTATTTGAGCCTGAGGAACTCTACGAAACAGTGAATGGTGATCGGTCGGATCTTTTTGTATATTTTGATGATTTGAGCTGGAGAGCAGCAGGTACTTTGGGTTATGATTCGCTGTATCTTTTTGAAAATGATACTGGTCCTGATGATGCTGTCCATGACTATGATGGAATATATATCTTATACCGAAAAGGGAAGAAAGTGGGAAAGCACATAGATGAAACAATCTACAACGTTATGCCTACCATGCTTGATATATATTCAGTTAGAAACGTGACTAGATTGAAGGGAAAAGTAATGGAGGGGTTGAGATATGTCAAATAATGAAGGTTTTGTTCTATGGTTCACGGGTCTCCCTGGTGCAGGGAAAACAACACTAGCCAACAAGATAAGTGAAATTTTGAAGGAAAAGGGTTATAGAGTTGAAATTCTCGATGGAGATGAAATCAGGAAAGGTCTATCGAAGGATTTAGGTTTTAGTAAAGAAGACAGAGAAAAACACAATGAGCGTGTGATGTTTGTAGCAAAGATTCTTTCCAGAAATGGTGTCATCACATTAGTTCCTTTAATCTCGCCATACAGAGAGATAAGAGAAAGGGCAAGGTCAGAAATTCCGAATTTCATAGAAGTTTACGTGAGATGCCCATTGGATGTTTTAATCAAACGTGACCCTAAGGGACTTTATAAAAAAGCATTGGCGGGAGAAATAAAAAATTTAACCGGACTACAGGATACATATGAAGAGCCAATTAATCCTGACATTGTTATAGATACGGATAAGTTGGATATACAGCAGAGTGTAGACCTTATTTTAAGGCACCTTAAGGAAAGAAATTTGTTGGATGGAGTTAAATTTGATTCTGAAAATAATGGCGGCGAGAATTAATATATCTCCGCCGCTTTTCTAATTCTATTCATTATTGCATATCCAATGCCTTGTTCCGGAAAGCTTTCAATTATGCCGATATTGCTATCAGAATTATCTAGCTCTCTGAATGATATGAAAAGATTTTTAGCTATTTCATAGAGGTTTGTTTTTGATCCTAGAATGTAAGTTTTGCACGGTAACAATTCGGCAGTCTCCTTAGAACAGAGGACTAAGGCGTCAGGGTTTTTCTTACACAAACTTATGATGTCTTCAAATCCTTTAGCCAATATTAATTTTTTATTGGGGGCGTAATGCCTATACTTCATCCCTGGAGCTCTTGGGGCATTTGATTCACCCTTTGAAATCTCAACCTTCATTTCAAAAGTTTTCTCTAGTTCTTCTGGCGAAAATGGTCCCGGCCTTAGAACATAGATTTTTTCGTCAGTTGGCAAAATAACAGTAGATTCAACACCGAAAAAAGTGGGTCCACCGTCTATTACCATTGGAATCTTTCCCTCCAAATCATTAATCACGTGGCGAGCAAGGGTAGGGCTTGGTCTCCCTGACTTATTAGCACTTGGGGCTGCAATAGGTCTGTTGACAAGATCAATCAATTTAAGTGCAATAGGGTGGGCTGGCATCCTGATGGCCACAGTGTCCAATCCAGCAGTAGGAACGCTACCAAGATTTTTTTTCTTTACAACTAGTGTAATAGGCCCTGGCCATATCCTTTCCATAATTCCAAGTATCTTCTCATCATAGAAATCTGTGTACTCATAAAACATCTCCATGCTATTTATATGCACAATCAAAGGATTGTCTGGAGGCCTCCCTTTGGCATCAAATATTTTCAAGCATGCCCTATCGTCTGTGGCAATTGCCCCTAACCCGTAGACTGTTTCAGTTGGAAAACCAACTACATCACCATTGAGCAATAGGTCGGCGGCGTCCCTTAATTTTCCCACATCGGGATTTAATGGATCAACTCTGACAACTTTCATCTGGTTCACCTTAAAAGCTCTTTGTTTTTCTAATAAACATGTAATATGTAGTAATTATTATGATTGAATCTAGCAGTAAAGTAGAAAAATATGAATCTATAATTCCAGCGGAAAATATAGAAATAAACTTTTGGCTTTCACCGAAAATGAACGCATTTAAAATAACAAGGGGGAGTGAAATTAGCATAACTTTCAAGAAGAATGCTCGTCCTCCGAGCGCATCCATGGAAATGACGGTTACTCCCTCTGGTATGGTTTTAATTATATATCCTCCTCCAGCAAATATCAATGTTGTGATAAGAACAATATAAAATGGAAAATTCGTAATAAATGAATCTATTCCAGAAAATTTAATAGTTGAAGCAAGAAGATATAAAATAAAATAATAAACTGAAGCTATAGAAATTATTTCAACGAATTTCGACATGAAAAAGGATTTTCTGGTAATAGGTAAATAAGAGAGATGCCATGCACCTTTTCCCTCGAGCGCAACAAGCTCAATAAAGCTAATTAGAAACACAGTTGAGAAATAAGGGATAACATAAGGCAATAATTGGGATTCAACTCCACTATAAGATAAATTGTAAATAAGAGGGAACATGAAGATCGCCGGAAGGATTATTATGATTAGTGCTCCCCTTTTCCTGGCTAGACTTTTGAAGTCTTTCAAAATAAGAGCTGAAATCTGGTTCCTCGACTTCAGAGGCCTATTAGCTTTTTTATTTTCTACTTTATTTCTAGAAATTTCAATGTATGTTTCGAATTTTTCCGAGAATGATCTTCTGATGAGAAAAGTGTAAAGGCCATAGATAGGAATGAATTCAACGATGAAAGTGGTTATGGTAACATAAGTGTTGCGCAATAATATTTGAGGCGATAAGGGGAAAAATGCAAATATTTGAGATGGGAACTTAATGTCCTGTAATAGGTTTGGATTTGTTACGATCTGAATAGAAAAGATGAATACCAGCACAAATAACAACTGCATAATCTGGGAAAGATACAGCCTTTTTGTAATTCTATTCGTATTATATTTAGACCACATTATTCCAAGGAGAAGGGAGATGGTTCTTGCCACATATATGAAAAATACAGTATAAAGGAATATGGAGATGAAAATCAATGGGTTGTGAAAACCGTATGCCAGAAAAACCGCAGCTGGCAAACTTACCGCAAAAAGAAATGACTCATTGAAAAGAAATGTGGCAAGTGGCACGACCTCAGTATTAACCTTAATGGGGAGAGTTCTCAAAGGCGCTATTAAGTTCATATCCCATATTCCCCTAAAGAACTGAGAATCAGACATTATTCCAAGTATTAGAATCAATCCAAATATAGATAGAAGGAGATTTTTCATGTCTCCTATGTTCCTGTAGGCTGTTTCACCGAATATCAATGAAAGTATTCCATAAATAAAGATATTAGCTATGATTGAATAATAGACACTATTGGCCAGATACCTTTTGGCCTGATAAAGGTCATATTTGTTCTCTGTTTGAAATCTCTTGGTGTTTTTCAAAAACTGATATTTCAATTCAGTGTTTATAACGAGAGAAATTTTTATTATGTTAAGAATTCTCTCAAGGGAAGGTTTTTGAAAGTTCATCCCTAACTACCTTCCTTTTAAATCTTGCCTCTTCCAATTTGCTTTTCCCAACCTCTATATCTTTTATCTCTTCATTGAAATATTGCAACTGAATCAGAGTATCCCCGTCTGGTGATAATACACGGGAACCACCCCAGAACACAAGATTGCGTTGCAGACCAGTCGTGTTTAAGTAAATGAAATAAGCCTGTTTCTTCACTGCAATAGATGGAAAGACCTTTTCGAAGTATGATCGTGACGTAAACGGAGATGCGGAGATATTAATTATTATGTCGCTTCCAGTTACGAGGGGCTCATCAAAGAACAGATCATAACATATTTCAACATTGATCTTAAAGTTCATAAATTCTATGGCAAAAGGTTTGTTTCCTTCCTTGAAATTTCTCTTTTCTTCAAATGGGCCGAAATTTGGTAAAAACATTTTTCTGTAGGTAGAATAACTGTATCGGTCAACTACAAAAGCTGAATTATAGAGAAATTGATCGTATTCAGGGGCACCAAAAATCAAAAGCATATCATCAGACATATTCTCCTGCAAAATTTTTATATCCTCCCTTTTGACCTTATAGAGATTGATATCATCCCTAAGGAGATAACCTGACAGATATAACTCAGGAAATATGCCAATATTAAATCCTCCTTGCCTAATTAATATTTTCATTGTTTCGATATTTTCTTCCTTACTTTTGGGACGCAGTTGAAACAGTCGGATTATTATGGAATCCACAGAAAGCTAAGGAAGATAAAAATAAAAATTTTGGGTAAACTCTATTCTCAGATTATTCGTGATTTTTTATTATGTACGAACTGTTAAGATATTAATGAAAATGAGGGGTTCAACGATTCTTAATTGCCAGATATTTAATTGTGAGTCTCTTAAATTATAATTTTTATTTCAATCGTTTAAAATGAATCGAAAATCATTAATGTTCCTTAATATTTGCCAATCTATTAATATTGTTTTTTAATTCCTAGAGCGAGGTTAGATCTATGAAAAATATAGTCATTGTGGGTGGGAACGCAGGTGGAGGTCTTGTTGCTGCACGTCTGAACAGATTATTAAAGGAAGAGGATGTGAATATAACTGTTCTGGACAAGAATGGCAGGATTGATTTTATGCCATCTTATACCTATCTTGCATTAGGCGCCAGGACAAGGGACCAGGTTTCAAAGGACTTTGGAGGCATGGCATCAAAGAAGATAAGGCCTATAAAAGCTGAGGTCACTGATGTTGATCCTTCTAACAGGAAAGTTAGGACAAACATAGGGGATTTCAATTATGATATACTTGTCCTTTCACCTGGTGCTGCCATAAATGAAGGAGCAACTCCAGGACTAGATAAGGTAGACCACTTCTGGTCAATCGACAGGGCCATAAAAATGAAGGAAAATCTATCCAAGTTCAAGAAAGGAAAAATAGTGATATCGGTGGCTTCTATGATATATAGGTGTCCACCGGTACCATGGGAAATGTCTATGTTGCTCCACGAGTATTTCAAAAATAAGGGGCTAAGGGAAAATATAGAGATAACAGTGGCACATCCTGTCGGAAAGCCATTCGAAATGTTTGGCCCGCCAATTTCGGGTCCATTGACCAACTGGCTTGATGAGATGAAAATAAATTTTCAACCCAAGTTTATGGTTTCTAAAGTAGACTCAGATAAGAAAGAGCTCGTTTCAACTTCGGGGGAATCTCTAAAATACGATATGGCCATTATTTCTCCTGTACATGAACCACCTGAATTTGTAAAGAAGAATGATGCTCTAAAATCCAAAGTTGGATGGGGATCTACTCGGGCCAGAGATTTCAGGACAGAAAAATTTGACGATATCTATGCAATCGGAGATCTCGTAGAACCTACATTGGGGTTGGGCATGGCTGGAGTATTTGCCCATTTCCAGGCAGATACGGCATCCAGCTTCATTGTGGATGATATAACCGGTTCCAATTTAGCGATACCGTACAATTCCGTTGCAGTATGCGCAATGGAAGGCGGATCTTATGGATGGTTTGCTTATTGTGATTTTAAGAAGAAAATGGAGAACCCGAGCATACCATTCCCTGATTGTACTTTGACAGGAAGAGGCAGGATTTATAAAATGTTGCATGCAATTTATGAAAGGTATTATTTTGCTGCTATACTTAGGGGGAGGATATAAATGGCGAACCTTGATGACATCTATAATAAACTTGTAAAAATAGAAGAGGAATTGGAAGAAATTAAACCAACTTTAGAAACTGTGAAAAAATTACAAGAATCTGGCCTAATAGCAATGATTGACGGGGTAGCCGAAGAATTTGACAACATATTCAATTATGCAAGTAAAATGGAAATTCTAGATATATTGACGATGGCCGTCAGAATTTTAGAACCACTTACAAAGATGATGAAGAAAGGAGATCTGGATAAGCTGATTGAAATATTCAACAAGGTAGATATATCGAAATTTATCCCTCTTCTTGAAGCACTCGCCAACTGCAGTGATAAAATGGAAGATGTCTTGAAAGTATCTGCGAAGAGGAAAAAGAAAATGGGCATGATGGAAATGTTAAATACGGTCAGAAGTCCAGAGATGGCTGCGCTTCTGTCTTTAGGAAAAGAGATGTCTGGTTGCCTGATGGAGAACACCAAGAAGGCAAAAAAATAATTTTTCTTCAATTTTTTATTCAAGATCCAGATTGTTGAAACGAGAAATCTTCATAATACTGTTTTTATGTCTTCTTCTTGTTTCTTCCTTCCAATGATTTCTTAGACCTATTAAAAAGTCAGATTCAGATTCAGAAAATATTACAAAATTATTTATGAGCGTCTCCTTTCCGTCGGATCTACCCCAGTAGATGAATGGCCCAACATTTCTTGCCAAAACGTTTCTGAAAAAATCATTGAACCACCTAGAAAAAGCATTAAATTCAATAAGGAATTTCCTTTCCGTTTGCGTCACAATTACGTGCTGAGAACTTCCAAATATCTCATTATTGAGAACTACCCCAACTATAGGACTCCATTCGCTGCAGAAAACCTTTGGAGTGAACACCATTTTATTTGATAGGATTCCCATGACACTATTCTTAACGTCATTATATGACATCTTCCATTTTGTTTTGATGTGAATGAATTCTGATTGAGGTAAAATTTCATTAACCCAGTTCATTATGTTGTTTTTATCTATTTTTTCAAATTTGAGATAGTATGAGTCTTTGGCAGCATTTTCTACCAAATGTGGTAACAAATTTAAGTAAACCCTTGGAATTTCCAGGAAAAGGTAGAGATTTTTACCCTTGACTAGGGAAAAAGTCAGCAGGATAGACCCTTTCAGAACTAAAAAATTGGAAATAATGTTATCAATTTTTTCAGCCGGATATATTTTTTTCGTGTATGTTTTTCCATTGAAATCCTTCGACCATCCGTATAGATAAAATTTCCCATTTTCTATTGCGACACTGGCAAGTATGGTATCATCCTTTGACGCCGACGAGACAAGGTCATTCGCAGGTATCTCCAGCCTTATGAGGTCAAACATAGGATAGCCTATAATCAATATGCTATTAGGTTAAAATTTTTCTACATTTTTATTACCGAAGTTTTAAATTACTACTTGCTTGATAAGTACAAATCCTTAACATAATCACCTATGGCGGGAGACGCGGTGAGCCCAGGTGACTCGATACCGATCAAATTTATGAAATGAGGAAAGCCATTATTGCTCTCTTCTTTAATTATAAAATCTAATTTCTTATAATCTCTAGACTTAATTCTTGGCCTTATGCCGGAGTAATCAGGAATCAAGGAATACTTTTCAATTGAAGGAAAAAATTTCCTGACAGATACTGCAAATAAATTGCTATCGGTCTCAACATTATAATCTACCTTATTAGTTCTATATGCGTTGGGTCCCAATCTAACTGTTCCTGCCAGATCAGGTGTCATATGTATTCCAAGACCTCCAGATTCAGGCACAGGATAGACAAGCTTCTTGACAGGAAATCCCCCCTCAACACGGTAATAATCCCCCTTAATATATTCAATTTCGTAACCCAGGGATTCAATATCAAATCCGGCAGCTGAAGCTACTTTATGGGCATCCAGTCCAGCAGCATTTATTACAAAATCTGCGAATATATTGAATCGCGAGCCCTGAGACCATCCATTAATTTCATAATAGTCAATGTGTTTTTTAATTTCGGTGACTTGGGTTTTAGGGACGATATTGCCGTAATTGCTTAAGCCAATACTCTTGAAATAATTGCATAAACCGTGAACATCTATTATTCCAGTAGTAGGGGTGTGTAACGCCATTAAAGCATTTACCCCTGGCTCCAATTTTCTGATCTCTTCATTTTCTAAAAATTGCATTTGTTCAACTCCATTCTCCTTTCCGTTTTCATATAATTTTTTAAGGATTTTGATTTCTTCTTCATTTGTTGCAACTGTTAGCTTTCCTAATTGTCTGCATTCTATATTTTGATCTCTGCATATTTTATATAGCTGTTTATTGCCTGCAACTGCTAGTTTTGCCTTTAAAGTACCGGGTTGATAATGAATTCCAGAATGAATAACACCGCTGTTATGGGAAGTAGTTTCAAGACCTAAATTTCTATGTTTCTCAAAAAGATATACATCGTTTTCGATCTCTGTCAATTTTGAGAAGGTCGATAGTCCAATGACTCCACCCCCTATTATCACTACTTTTGCTTTAATCATGATGACTGCATTGTTAATTCATTATACTATTATATACTCCTTATAAGTACATAAACTGCTGCGAAATATACTAGGAAAAATGGGACGAGGTAATAATCCTGGATAACGATAAATGATTCTAAGAGCCAGAAAGTACCGAACGAAAGTAACAGTGCAGATACTACGACCTTCATGGTGGACTGTTTGACTTTTCTCACCTGTGTTCTAAGTATATAAGCCGCCATTAGTACAACAAGTAGCCCCAGTATTGTTCCAAAGAGGGTCGAAAAATAATCTATAGGAATGAGTGCTACCAGAACGATGCTGGCCTCAAACGCCTCAACGGCACCAACAGTCAGTCCGGTATAAACTACCCCCTTTGTGAACTCTTCCTTAAAATTCTGATTTCCAGATTTTTCCCTTCTATAGGACCTTCTCGCACTCCTTACTAGCCTAACCCCGAAATAGAGTAAAAGAAAAGCAGCAATCAATCTTATGAGAAGTACTGGAAATTCCCTGAGGTATATCCCTACGATGAAAGCTGCAATCAATACGGGAATAACACCTAGCGAAACATAGAAAAAAGACTTTGGGCCATATTCTCCATAAAGTGCTAATCCAACCGCAGCTGCCTCGGATATTTCAAGGAGTATAATTCCTAAGGCTGCGAAAAACACTGGTAGATCAATAGACACAGCCCCTTATGCCATGTACATATTAAATTTTAAGCAATTGTATCTAGGCTTAATAAAAATAAACTCTTTTATATTTAAAGTTTATATACTTTACATGGGACTCGGAAAGAGAGATCTCGATAGAAAAAGGAAAAGCTTGGAGAATAAGCTGAAAGAACTCGAGCTAAAAAGTAAGAAAAATCCTTTGAACAAAGAGCTTCAAGAAGAAATACAGAAGTTAAAGAAAAAATTGGAGGAAGATTAAATTCAATTCACTTTAACTGAGCATCACTTTTATTGTGATTTTTAATTGAATTTTTAACGACCAAGTCTCCTATTAACATTTTAATGTATCGGATCATCTCTTGATTGGGTATCAATGCAGTACCGACGTTTATCCGTTCTAAAGGAGTATCCGCACATATAGAATTATCTTGAATGTGAAAATGAAGTATATTTTTTCCACGAAAATAAAAATGTCCAGGGGACTTTTCTCTTACTCTATCCAAAGACCTCACGAAATCGATCAGATCAGCCAGGAATTCCAGCTCTTGCATCTTGGCATGTTTCATGTTACTGTGAGGAAATCTTATTTCATAATTGGAAGATTGTGTCGGGTATGACGATAAATATAGACTTTGCTTAGATTCTAAATTCGTGTTCCAGAGATTCTATTCTTTTCTCTTTTACCCATGGATTCAACCCTTACTTTTTGGAACAAATTAAACTCTAAAAGTGAAAGGGAGGAAAAAGAGAGTAAATGGTTATTAGTTCGTTTTAAGTAATACAGAGGGATGGACACATTCCATTTCAATTTCAAGAATCATAGATGACTCATAAAAATTATAAAGTATTTATTTGGAAATTGTGTTCACTGCTTATCCCCTATGATTATTGCTATCAAATGGGGTCCTTTAAAAAAGTGGCATTTTTGAAATACTTTTCGATTTCTTTCTATATCTGTCTACATTTTCATCTTTAGGAAAAGTCTCCATAGTTTTGGAAAAGGAAGGGAAATTCATGAAACTTTTATAAATCCATTATTCAATCAAATGTATGGATGGGCTCGGCCGGATTTGAACCGGCGGCCTTC
>CAYXTM010000008.1:0-60452 GCA_964468585.1 uncultured Thermoplasmatales archaeon
ACCCCCGGCCTCCTCCATGCCAAGGAGGCGATCTTCCGCTGATCTACCAGCCCGCCTGTAGGTAATACGGCATTGATTAAAAAAATTATCCTTGATTAAAGTAGTACAACATGTAAAATATACCCTTGGCATTTAAGGATAATGAAACTAACCTCTTTCATTAAAGAGTTCTTCATAATGACCAAGCCAAAAGTCTGGGTTTTTCTATTAATTACTGGTATAGCTGGACTCCTTTTCGCTGTTTCACTCACACACAGAATAGAACTAATTGATGGCATTTATATTATAGCCTACCTGTCATTTGGCCTAATGGGTTCTGAATCCCTCGCCAATTATATAGACTTGGATATAGATAAAAAAATGAAGAGGACGATGGGAAGAGCTTTGCCCTCAGGAAAACTCAGCCCGCTTTCAGCTGTCGTAGGAGGACTAATATTGGTTGCTATAACTCTCATCATGTCTTACTTTCAGAGTTTCCTTTCTTTCATATTCATGCTCACTGGTATTTTCGATTATGTGATAATATATGCCTACCTCACTAAGAGAAAGACCTGGCTAAATATAATCTTAGGAGCATATTCAGGAGGAGCACCACTTTTAGCAGGCTTTACAGCCATTGATAAGAACCTAAATCCTGTGGTATTAACCTGGTTCGCAATAATCATAATCTGGACACCATTGCATATTTGGGCATTAAGTATCAGATATAGAGATGACTACAAGAATGCTGGAGTTCCTATGCTCCCTGTAATAATTCCCATTGAGAGGACAGTAAGGGTTCTATTTTTGGTGGCACTTGGAACTGCAATAGTAACAATAATTTCTGGAATTGCTTCTGTTTACTACTTCAAATTCGGACTTGGATGGATTAATCTAGCATTTTCAATAGTAATGTCTGCATTCATAATCCAGTCATATTTTAGAGCATCTGGAGACCCTGAAAGGAATATAATGAAACTATTCATAGTTACTAATATATTCATAGGGCTGTTCTTCGTAATGGTAAGTGTTATTTCCGTGATAATGTTATTAGTATGATGAGAACCCTACAGCTGTACTTACAGGACTCATACCTAAGGGAGATAGAAGCAGATGTTTTAGAATCAAAGGGGAATACATTAATTCTTGACAGGACCATATTCTATGCTGCATCAGGCGGTCAGCCTTCTGACACCGGTGTCATTTTGTCTAATTCTGAGTACAGAGTCCTTGATGTTTACAAGGACAATGGAGAAATTGTACATAAGCTGGACAGAGATTTTATTGATGGTACAAAGGTAAAATTGATTCTTGACTGGCAGAAGAGATATAACCATATGAAACTTCACACCTCAATTCATGTGATTTCCGCTATTGCCATGAATGAATTTGGTGCAAGGATTACAGGAAACCAAATTTATGACGATTACGCCAGGATTGACTTTAACTTTCAGGAATGGAATACCGAAATTTCAAAAAACATTGAATCAAGAGCTAATGAGGAGCTGAAGAAAGGACACGAGGTAAGCATATTACAGATGAAAAGAGAAGAGGTTTTGGGAAGTCAAAATATGATAAAAGTAGATCCGTCTCTGCTACCCGACGATGAAATTTTAAGGATCGTGAAGATAGGAGATATAGACATCCAGCCAGATGGTGGAACCCATGTGAAAAACACCTCTGAGATTGGAACAGTGAGCATTTACAAAATAGAAAATAAAGGGAAGAACAACAAAAGGATGTATTTTAGGATTCAATGATGGAACAAATTATCCAATAGCCCTCCCCCTTCCTTTTTAAACTGTTCCAGTATCTCCCTCTGCTTTTTGTTGATTTTTTTAGGTAATTTCACCTTTACCCTCAGGATAATGTCCCCATTTTTACCATTCCTTTTTGGTATCCCTTCTCCATCAACCCTAATTGTATCATCCGGCTGTGTACCGGCCGGTATCCTTATTTCTCTGTCACCTCTAAGGAGATTTACCTTGTAGGTTGAACCCAAAATGGCATCAACGAAATCCACATCAATTGGTTTCTCTAGATCATCTCCCCTTCTTCTGTATTCCATATAATTAATCCTGAACTTTAGTCTTAGATCTCCGTATCCGCCTACAGGGTCATAATTTCCCTTGCCTCTCATTACAAATATATCCTCTTCATTTATTCCGTCCGGAAGTGTTATTTCGACCCTCTCATTCTTATTTACAATTCCTGTCCCACCACAAGTTCTGCATGGTTCCTCCGGAACTGTGCCAATTCCACCACAGTTATTACATGGCTGGGTATTAGTAAATACAAAAAATCCCTGATTTACTGTTCTCCTTATGTATCCTGTTCCATTGCATTTCTTACATGTCACCCTTTTTCCGGTTCTGGAACCAGTCCCATTACAGGTATCGCACTTGTCCTTCCTCTGATATTTTAGTTCAAGCTTTTTGCTGTTCGCAATGGTCCTTACGTCTATTGGTACCTCAAGATAGATATCTTCTCCGGTTCTCCTGGTATTCCTTCCTGGTCCACCAAAACCAAATTGTGAAAAAAGATCACCAAATAAGTCTTCAATATCATTAAAGTGGTGGAATTGACTCCAGTCAAATCCACCCTGAAAATTTAATCCTTCTTCACCATACTGATCATACCTAGCCCTTTTTTCATCGTCCATTAACACCTCGTAGGCTTCGCTGATTTCCTTGAACTTCTCTTCTGCTTCCTTTTTATTATCAGGATTAAGGTCTGGATGGTATTTCTTAACTAGCTCCCTATACGCTTTCTTTATATCTTCCTTTGATGCATTCCTTGGAACTCCAAGTATGGCGTAATAATCTTTTCCCATCTTTCACCGTATATCATTGTTTATTATCATTGTTTTCTTCGTTGATTACCCTTTCATTACTCTGTCCAGTTTGCTGTTCTGAGTTTTGCTGCCCAGAGACATTGACATTGCTATAGATATGTTCTCCTATCTTCTGTGCCTCTTTGTTCAGCTCTTCTACGATTTTCTTTATTTTTTCTACATCTTTCTTCTCAATATTTTCTCTCAGTTCTTTGATCTTTGCCTTGAGATTCTCTTTAAGGTCGTTAGGAATCTTTGATTCATTTTCTTCAATTGTCTTTTCCAGTCCATAAGCTAAGGATTCTGCATTGTTTATAGTTTCTATTTCTTCCCTCTTCTTTTTATCTTCTTCTTCAAATTTCTTTGCCTCCTCTCTCATCCTTTCTATCTCATCCTTGCTTAGCCTAGTGCTGCTTGTTATGGTTATTCCCTTCTGCTTCCCTGTGCCCAGGTCCTTGGCAGTAACATTCAATATGCCATTGGAATCTATATCGAATGTCACTTCAATTTGAGGGACTCCCCTTGGTGCCGGCGGAATTCCCTCTAATAGAAACTTTCCCAATGAAACATTATCTTTAGCGAACTGCCGCTCACCCTGTACAATATGGATCTCGACTGTTGTCTGGTTGTCTGCGGCAGTGGTGAATATTTGAGATTTTTTAGTTGGAATTGTGGTGTTTGCCTTTATTATTGGGGTTGCAATTCCGCCTAATGTTTCTATGCTCAGGGTCAGAGGAGTCACGTCCAGAAGAACAATCCCCTTTGTTTCTCCAGCCAATACTGAGCCCTGTATAGCAGCTCCAACTGCAACTGCTTCCATGGGGTCTACCCCTCTTTCGACTTTCTTTCCAATGAAATCCTCAACAAATTTCTGAACTATAGGCATTCTTGTGGGACCGCCAACTAATATTACCTTGTCTATCTGGTCCTTTGTGAGCTTTGCACCACTTAAGGCATCCTCCATTGGTTTCCTTGCCCTCTCGATTATAGGTCTTACTAGATTTTCTAGGTCAGCCCTAGTTATCTGATACTGTATGTGCTTGGGACCATCAGCTCCCATGGCAATATAAGGAAGGTTTATTTCGGTTGATAGTGTTGAAGACAGTTCTATCTTGGCCTTTTCTGCTGCATCCTTCAGCCTAATGTACGCATTCTTGTCCTTCCTCAAGTCTATCCCATTATCCTTCAGGAATTTCTCTGCTATCCAGTTTATGACTGCTTCATCCATATCGGTTCCGCCTAGCTTTGTGTCCCCCGATGTGCTTAGGACTTCATAAACCCCGTTCCCGAATTCCATTATGGTTACATCCAGTGTTCCTCCACCTAGATCGAACACCATAATTTTCTGTTCTTTTTCGCTCTTATCTAGACCGTATGCAAGTGCTGCAGCCGTGGGCTCGTTTATTATTCTTACTACCTCTAGCCCTGCTATAGCACCCGCATCCTTTGTTGCCTGTCTCTGATTATCATTGAAATAAGCGGGAACCGTGATGACTGCCTTATTTATCTTTTCTCCTAAATACTTCTCCGCATCTGACTTTATTTTTTGCAGAAGGAAAGCACTGAGCTGTTGTGGCGTGTATTCCTTGCCAAATATCTTGTACTTGTAATTCTCACCCATTCTTCTCTTGAATGCATAAACAGTTCCTTCTGGATTTGTCAGTGCTTGTCTTCTGGCAGGTTCTCCAACTAGAAGCTGTCCATCCTTTGTGAAAGCAATATAACTTGGGAATGCCTTCCCTCCCAGAGTCGTTCCCTCTGAGCTTGGTATTACAACTGGTTTTCCAGCAATCATAACTGCGGCCTGAGAATTGCTGGTTCCTAAATCAATTCCTATTATCTTCTCCATATCTATTTCACCTCTTTTCCAATCAAAACTAAAGCTGGTCTTAAAAGCCTCCCGTTGAATTTATAACCATTCCTTACAATCTTACCCACATAGCCGTCCCTCATCCCTTCCAGTATGCCAATTGCTTCATGCACATTGGGATCAAAGGGAACGTCAGAAGAATCTATGACCTCAAGTCCTTCCTTTTTAAGAATATTTAGAAACTGGGACCTTAAAATTTTTGCACTGTCATCATGAGCATTATCCAAGCTATCCAATATTGGAAGGAGCTCATTGATTATTCTCGCTGATGCGACCTTTTCCATCTCTCTTATCTTTGCATCAGTGGCTTTTTGAAGGTTTTCAACATCAGCACTAAATCTTAGATTCTGTTCCCGTAGTTCATTTGCTTTTTTATCGAGCTCCTGGAGCCTATTCTTTAGACTTTCAATTGTGTTGCTAAGTTCCCTATTTTCATTTTTAAGTAATTCTAACTGCTCCTTGAGCTCCTTATAGTAAGGTTTGGACGGCACTAACCCCTATTTATCACTTCTATAAAAGTTTTATCAGACAGGATTTGGCGGCATCCTCTGCTTAGCTTCATTTATTATGCTCTGAACTTTCTTTTTGAAGGCCGGGAAGCCATCAGGGGTCTTTGGATAATTGGAATATATCCTATTCAGCTCTTTCATTGTATCAACTGACCAAACAAGGTTTTTGAATGTCTTCATAGCACCAACACCCTTCACTAATTTGGATATTTTGCTAGTTAGTGAAAGCTCTGGAACCCTGCCATATGAAATTTCAACTGCTTCTTCATAGGTTATGAAGTTTTTCATGCCATAATCTATTTCCTGGCTGGTAAGTGATTGAAGGAAAATTCTGAAAACTTCCATTCCGGCCATTTTAGAGCCATATTCCTTGTTGTAATCAAGATTGAACCTCCACAGATTTTCGAGGCTTGAATTCCCTGATTTTGAAACTTCGGCAGCTACCTTTCCTGCTATAACACCACCTATTAATGCAGGTCCTATACCCCCTGCACTAAGTGGATTAGGGGAGGCCATTGAATCTCCTACGCCTATATATCCAGGGAAGACCATACTCTCCATTTGTCTTCTCACTGAAACACTCCAGTAACCCTGACCATTGTTGTGGTTATTGTCAAGACTAAATTTCTTCAAGGCCGGATTCCACTTCACATAATAATCCATTAGTGATTTCAGATTGTCTTTTTTATTCATCTTAGTGTTTCTTAGCTCCAGGCTCTTTTGCTGTACTCCAAGTCCGATATTTATCCTCTTATCCTTTTTGGGGAAAACCCAGCCGTATCCACCTGGTGCCAGCTCCTGATTCAGATGAATCAATGCATATTTTGGGTCATAATACCTGAGGTCGTCTTCAAGGTCCTCTATTTTATAGATGTATCTTCCAGTGAGTTCAATATCCTCGTAATCTATCTCCCTATCAATGTAAATGTTATCTGGGAGTTTTCTTCTCAACAGTGAGGAAATACCAAGTGCATCAACCACAACCTTGCCCCTGAATTTCCTAACATTTCCGTCTTTATCCTTGCCCTCAACTCCCACTACCTTCCCATCCTCCAAAATGGGTCCTTCAACACTGAAATTTGGTATGAATTCAGCGCCATGTGCCAGTGCTGCCTTATTCAGATCCCTTCCAAATTCAGGCCTCTCTAAGGAATAACCCTCTCCCTGAAATGGTATTTTATAGTTGAGGTCTGGCGATAAGGCAACTACCCCATCAACCGGAAGACCTAGTGCTTCATCTGAAAATATGTTTCCAAGATTTGATTTAACAAAATCGATATGGGATTTGGCCACCGCATCCCCGCATACCCATCCCCATAGGGTCTTTTTACCTGGTTCTGCTGCACCATTCCTATCTAGTAGAAGCACCTTGGCTCCCATTTTTGATGCCATGGCTGCCGCCAATGAACCTGATACTCCTGAACCTGCAACGATAACATCATATTCGTCCATGTAAGCGGATAGTATAGCTGTACTTAAATTATATTATGTAGTTTGCTTGGCTAATTTTTATATTAGACGGAATATAGAAAATAAGAATAACTTTAAACTGCCTGTCCATCAGAACCAGACCCTGTGGATATGAATCATTTAGAAATTTCACGCCAATCAATGCTGTTGAATTGGGACTGACTTCCACGTAAGGAAGCTTCTGAGTAGAATTATAGATTACTCCCCATAAAGAAAATTGAGAGGAATTATTAAATTGATAAATATAAAATATATCTTTGTGGAACACTGTATTGAGGGTTATGTTCATGGTGGCATTCCTTATTAAAAGAGGGTTCGAATTTGAGGCTGTAGCATTTGGATCTACCTGGACAATATAGAAACTCCTTTTCCAGTGATATGCTTCCTGAGAGGATGTAAGGTTTACATATATGCTGTATTCTCCACCCCGGCATTTTGTTCCATTAATTTCTATATAATATGTCTTATATTGATATGGAGAGAGCGAACTGTTGACAAAACCAGATACATTGATTGCATCAGAACTCCTTCCTACAGTTACCTCAATAGGTATCGAGAAATTATTTAGATTTTTAACCTCCAATGAATAATTTTCTAGGTTGAGTGTTGGGGTGTTATTAACAATGAACATGTTTCCATCACTCAAAATTGCCTCCATATGGTTGGGAAAAATTTTTTCCGTTATGGGCTGGGGAGAGAAACTTATAACTACCAGCAGTATTGCTATGGCTCCAACAGCCAGTTCCTTCCTGCTCGGTTTGCTAAGGTCGTTCAAAGGAGGCGGATGATTTAGTCCAAGGATTATAACTATGACTGCAAAGATTATCCAGCTGATGTTTAACAGGCCCAGCATCAAAAGAATTAGAATAAACGTGTAACTAAGATACTTGGCCTTTTCTCCCAGTAACCCTCGAGCTATGTGACCACCATCAAGCTGGCCAACAGGGAAGAGGTTTATGGCGGTAACAAGGAAACCTATCCAAGCTGCAAACGCCACTGGATGCACATACTGTGCACTCAGAAAAGGCATGATTGAATAGATCAATGGGAGCATTATTTCATATGTGATCTGTGAATTGGTGACGTTAACAGGTTTCTGCACTTGCCCAAGGTGTGCCCCTATTATCCCTATAATAATACTCATCACAAAACCTACAAGTGGACCTGCTGCGCCTATTTTAATTAGGGTTTTCCTATCAGGTATCGGATCTCTCAATGAAATAAATGCACCCATTGTTCCAAAAGGAGGAGGAGCCGGTATAAAAAATGGAAGAGAAGCCGCCACAAAATTTTTCCTGGCAGTGAAATAATGCCCGAGTTCATGGGAACCCAGTATAACCATTAGTGGTAAACTGAAATATAAGAAACCATAGAGATAGTCCAAAGGTTTAATGTTTGTTATACCGAAATAACCTGCGTAAAGATAAACAGTACCCACGTAAATCGTGGTGATAAGTGTGGCGACCAGGAGTATTATATTTATCCATATTCTGAATCCCCTGTTTTCTTTTCTCTTCAATATGTTCAATACATAATCAGAGCCTTCTTTACCTTTCTTAGTTATGAAAGGTATATAACCAATTTTCTTCAAATCTTTGTATAGATTTTTAAAACTGGACTCGAGGTTTGATGGCAGATATATATCATACTCCAGAAGCCCAGGCTGAAGGTTTCTCTCATTTGTTACTATGAAGTATTTAGATATTATTTCCCTGAGCTTATCTTTGTCCTCAATGTCTTCCATTTATCACATCAGCCAATTCTTTCGAATTAAAATCCTTCCTTAAAACTTTCCCCTGCCCGTAGCTATTGTTACCTCCACCTTTAGCTATACCTCTTTTCTCCATTTCCTTTATTATTTTACCGGCATCCAATTCTGAATTTGATATGACCCTTATTTTGTCTTCCGTTACAACTATGGCTACAGGGTCCTTTATACCTTTAGAAACTTCATCTGCTATCTTCTCATCAACTTTATATATTTTAATACCGTCTATTTCTTCAATTTTAATTCCTCTTGCAATTCCTTTTCTTAATTCTTCAAGTTCTTCCTTCACTTCTTTGAAACTCTTAAACGGATTTTCTCCTATATTTTCTTGTATCTCATTCCATCTTTCAAATAATTCCTGGTAGTATTCAATTGCAGACTTTCCTGCCTTGAAATGGAATCTGAAAACACCATCTTGAATCTTTTCTACTTTAACCACCTTGATCAAACCTATTTCTCCTGTCCTATCTACATGAGTACCCCCACACCCTTCTGCATCTACTCCCGGGATTTCCACCAATCTCAGCATCCTACCTTCTGGAATCCCCCCTTGATACAGAATGAATCCATAGGTCTGTTCCGCCTCGTTTCTATCTACGAATTCCTTCCTCAAGACGAGGTCCATCTGAATTACCTCGTTAGCCCTTCTTTCTATTTCCTTGATTTCATCAGGAGTTATTTCCTTATAATGTGTTACATCCAGACGGCTCGTTACAGGGTCCTTTTGTGCTCCCGCCTGCCACACATGATTACCTAGAATATACCTGATAGATGATAGCAATACATGAGTTCCTGAATGGTTCTGCATAAGTCTCCTGCGTCTGTCTTCATCAACTTTCCCATAAACAAATTCTTCAACTTCTGCATTTACCTGATTATCCGTTATGTGTACAACTACATCATTCACCAATTGCACTTCCTTAACGAAATATCTGTTACCCTTTATGGTTAAATATCCAGTGTCAAACGGTTGACCGCCACCCTCAGGATAGAAGTATGTCTCGTCAAGTATGATCTTGTTACCCTCTATACCAAGAATTTTAGCCTTGAACTCAGTTTTCCTTTCATCCGAATAGTAGGATTTCTTGGTTGGCGGATATTTTCCAATTAGAGAAATTTTCTCTTTTTTTGGTGGTTGTTCTCTAACATTTACAAATCCCTTAACCTTCTCAATTTTTTCGGGAACTTGTATATTCAAAGCCTTTGCCCTTTCTACCGTGTACTCAATTGGCAGACCATTAGATTGGAATAATGTGTTAATTGCTTCCATGCTTAGTTTTCCATTTTTTGAATATTTCATTATCAATTGGTCTCCCTTTGATAACAGTTCCCTGAACCTTTCTTCTTCCAGCCTCACTATATTTTCTGCTGAATTTCTCATGGAGTCATCTAGGAGTTCCTTGAACCTCTCTGACTGCAGCTGAATAAGACCCCAAAGGCTGTGGTTAAGTTTTAGCTTGTCCATGGCCATGAGTGCTCTCCTAATGAGCATCCTCAATACATAGCCTGCTTTGCTGTTGGATGGAACCAATCCATCATAAAGAAGGAAAGTTATGGCCCTAGTGTGATCAACCAGCATGTATATCTGGGATAACTTTTCCATCTGCTCTCTCTTCTCTTTCTCTAGAGAATGCAGGAATTTTTCTTCTGACCCATCTTCCAATATGGACAGTTCCATGAATTTCAAAAGAAAATCAGGTTTTTTCACTCCTGTCTCCTTCATCAATAATTCTGTAAGTTCTGGATAAATGGCATCATAAATGGTGGAAGTTCCCTGGGATAACCACGTAAATCTTTCTATTCCATATCCTGTATCAACTATCCTATTCTCCATTTTTCTGTATCTGACACCATCAAATTCATAAGGCCCATTTGGGTCTTCAATCATGTCCATGAAAACCAGCGTAGCCACTTCCAGTCCTCTGACCATGACTTCCACTGCTGATCCGGCGTTTCCTCCTCCAAACCACGGCTTATCCTTAAAGGTTATTTCCTTCGTTTGAACTCCAAGATGATTTAAGAATTGTATGGCGTATTTTACAGCATCATCTTTCCAGTATATGAACTGACCAGGAAAATTAAACGACTTTGCGCCACCCATCTCAAACACACTCAGATGCCTCCCAGTTTTCCCGACATTGTCAAGATCAACAGTTCTTATGCAAGGTTGTGAAATAACCAGCGGGTTACCTGGAGGCGGTACCTTACCTGAAGTAACATGTGGTTGAAAGTCATAAATACTCGCATTTACTAGGAAAACATCATCCCTCCATCTTGCAACTATTGGATACCTTTTTATTCTCTTGTGACCATTCTTTTCAAAAAAAGAGAGGAATTCTTCCCTCATTTCTTCCAGGGTATATTTCTTCTTGGTTGGTGGATTATTTAAAAATGAATATGGGTCACACGGCGCTTCACCGCATGTTTTCCTCTCTTTATCGTTGGTCCAAAAAATCGCTCCACACTTTATACACTGCTTTTTCTCGAAGCCGTTTTCCATTAAGAACTGAATATTATTCTCTTCACTGCTTTGCACAATCCCATAAGGAAAGCTATTTTAAATTATTTGTTCTTAAAGTGCGTGCTAATAACGTTAAAACATGGTGCTGAGTCATTTACCTTCTCCAATAAAGCTGGACTTCTCTACATCAAGGGACTTGGGAATATAAATACTTCGAGATTTGAACCTGGGAAAACGTATGAAATAGGTACCAGGGAATTTAAATCTAATAGGGCAACGATAGCCGACGTGGCAAGTTCCATAGAGAGGATGCCCCAGATCATTTTACCAAAGGATACTTATTTCATCAATTACCTTCTGGATTCATCTTCAGAAGATACTATTCTTGAAATAGGTGCAGGGAATGGCAGCTTTTCAATACTGACCGCTCTTGGTTTTCATAAACACCTTGTTTCTTATGAAATAAATAGGGATGTGTTTAATATATTACTCAAGAATATTAGAAGATTTGAATGTGATGGGCTTATTGAACCGGTGAACGATGATGGTAAGAACGCTAGAGTTGAAGAGTTCAGCAAGGTATTCATTGATAACCCCGAACCTGAACAATTTTACAAGGAAGGATTCAATGGAATAATGGTGGCATACGTTCCCACTTATATACAGGCGGACAAATTTTCAAGATTTATGTCAGAAAAAGGTTTTCAAGTTGAAATTCATGAGATTGTCGATATTCCCATAAAAATGAGTGCTCTTGGGTTAAGGCCGGAGAGCTCTTTCATTTATCATACAGCATTCATAGTTGCAGCCAGGAGTGAAAAATATGGATGAAATAAAGAGAAGAACGCTTGAAAAGCAAGGATATAAAATCGTAGGAAATCACTCAGCAGTAAAATTGTGCCACTGGGTTAAGCAGTCCTTATATTATAATAGACCATGTTATAAACAGACCTTTTACGGTATTGAGAGCCATAGATGTATACAGATGACTCCGGCTGTCGACTGGTGCTCTGAAAACTGCCTTTTTTGCTGGAGAGCTCAGGGATGGGATGGGGTTAAGATACCTGAAGAAGATGATGCAGAACTTATTATGGAAGGAAGCATCGAAGCCCAAAAGAAGCTCCTCACTGGATTTAAGGGAGAATCTAGAACAGACATCAAGAAGTGGATAGAGGCTAATGATCCAAGACATATGGCCATTAGCCTTACTGGAGAACCAACGCTTTATTCTAAGCTTAATGACCTTCTGGACGAAGCGAAGAAAAGAAAGATATCCACCTTCGTTGTTTCAAATGGAACAAATCCAGAAGCATTGAGGAAACTTGAAGTTATGCCTACACAGCTTTATATAACAGTAGCAGCCCCAAATGAGAGAATTTTTAAGGAATTATTGAACCCGGTTTATCATGATGCTTGGCAGAGGTTGAATGAGAGTCTGGAAATTGCAGCCACCTTAGATACCAGGATTGTGATAAGACATACCCTGGTCAAGGGATTCAATCTAGGCTATGAAGAGGAATATTACAAACTTGACAGCAAAGCCGATCCGGATTTCATTGAAAATAAAGGGTATGTACATGTGGGCGGTTCAAGGGAAAGGCTGAGTATTTCTAATATGCCTTCTCATGAAGAAATTCGTGAATTTTCTTTCAGATTGAATGGTTATTTGAACTATCAATTTGGTGGTGAAAGGGAGGATTCCAGAATAGTACTCCTAAGTAAAGACAAAACCAAAAATCTTATTGATTTCAGTAAGATTTGAAAAATCCGATGAATTTTTTTAAGAATAAAGTTCATTATTTTCAATAACGGTTACAACAAGTAATTGGTTGTACTTTATTTTAGAAATTTTAGCCCCTTTAAACTGCAATAATGAAGCTTTTATAACAAGATATACTTATCTTTTTGGGGATCTGATTGATAGAAGTCCTTGACTACGATATTGTAGTTATCGGATCAGGACTTGCTGGATTGAGAGCTGCTATAGAAGCTGCTCAGGAAAGTAAAGGAAAGTTGAGGATCGCCATCATAGCAAAGAACCAGCTTATGAGGGCGCATTCCATTTCAGCAGAAGGAGGTTCAGCAGCGGTCCTGTATACTGATGAAGGAGATTCATTTGATCTACATGCGTATGACACCATTAAGGGATCGGATTATCTCGCTGACCAAGACATTGTGGAATTCTTTGTAAGACAGGCCCCTGTTGATGTCATAGAATTGGAACATTGGGGCATTCCATGGGCCAGAAGAGATGATGGTAGGGTTGCACAGAGGCCTTTCGGGGGGCATTCTTTCCCACGTGCGACATTCGCAGCAGATAGAACAGGTTTTTATGAAGTACATACACTTTACGACACATTGTTGAAATATGATAATGTTGATAAATATCATGAGCAGTTTGCATATGACCTCCTAATCTCCAATAATAAATTTAGAGGTGTACTGGCTATAGACATGGCAACTGGCGATATTAGAGTCTTCAAGGCCAAGGCTGGAATTATAGCAACGGGTGGCCTCGGTAGGTTGTACGGATTCACCACTTATTCTCACCTTGTTACTGGTGATGGACTTGCCATGGCCCTCAGGCATGGTATGGCTCTCAAGGATATTGAGTTCGTTCAGTTCCATCCAACTGGATTGGTACCTTCAGGTATACTGATAACTGAGGGTGTTAGGGGAGACGGAGGAATTTTAAGGAACAATAAAGGCGAAAGGTTCATGGAGAGGTATGCCCCCACTAAAAAAGACCTAGCTCCTAGGGATATAGTTTCTAGGAGTATGATGACCGAAATACTGGAAGGCAGAGGTTTTAAGGGTCCAAATGGTTTGGATTATGTTCTTCTAGATTTCTCACCCATAGGTGCTGAAAAAATAAAAGAAAAGCTATCCCAGGTGAGGGAAATCGGAATACATTATGTTGGTTTGGACCCAATAGACTCCCCTCTTCCAGTCAGACCAGCTGCGCACTATACCATGGGAGGACTGTGGGTAACAGGCACCGGGTTTACTGGAGTAGAGGGCTTGTGGGCGTCTGGAGAAACGTCATGCCTGTCAGTACATGGGGCAAATAGACTTGGGGCAAATTCTACCAGTGAATGCATAGTATTTGGCAAGGTTACAGGTGGAGAAGCCGCCAGGTGGGTAATGAAGAGTGGAACATCTGTAAACCTAGAAGAGGGAGACAAAAAATATGCAGAGGATTACATCCAGAAGCTATATAAAGAAAAGGGAAAAAATGATCCCTATGAGATTAAGAGAAGACTCTGGGCTACAATGGATAGAGATGCCTATGTATTTAGGAATGAGGAGGGCCTCACTAGGGGATTAAAAGATGTTAGGGAGCTTATATCCATGAGTAAAGATATATACATACAAGAACAAGGGAATGTGTACAACCAAAATCTCATTGCTGCCCTTGAAATGAGGAATCTTGTCGAATTGGCAGAAGTGGTTGTTTACGGTGCACTGGAAAGGAGGGAAAGCCGCGGTTCACACTTCAGGACAGATTACCCTAAGCGTGATGATGAAAACTACTTAAAGCATACCATAGCCAGAAAATATGGTGATAAATTGGAATTAACCTATGAGCCCGTTAGACTAACTAAATGGAAACCCGAACCTAGGGTGTACTGAGGTGGTGGCATTGATAGATAACAAAAAAGGATGGATATCATGGTTCAATCCTGTAAAATACGGGATTGACAGATGGCTGTTTGCACTTCACAGACTAACCGGAATTGCGATTGGCCTTTATCTTATAGCACATATATTTGAAACAAGCAATATTCTGAGGGGACCCATAACATGGAATAGCGTGATGGTCTTCCTAGACTGGCCTTTTGGTGTTCATCTGGGACCATACATACTTTCCCTGCTCTTAATTGCCGTGGTATTTCATGCGTTCAACGGTCTAAGACTAACGATTGTTGAAAACGGTTTAATGCTAACTAAACCTTATAGACCAGACTACCCCTATGTGCCAAAAAGCCTTAAGGGATGGAATCTAGCATTGAAGATATTGACCGCCATATTGATGATAGTCATAGGCATATTTGGTATAATTTATATATTCACGGGGGTACTAATATGAAGGAAACAAAACTGATGTTCCTGCAGTATCTTACTGGACTGCTAATACTAATATTTGGAGGGTTACATCTACTGGCACTGAGTTTCCTCACGCCATCTCCTGACAAGCAACTTTATGTATATCAGTCTGCAACTAACCACACTCTTATAAGCGGTGCCCTCTATTATTCATACGTTCTAGATATTTACAAGAATGTTGCATGGGCGGCAATATTTGAGCTGTTCCTAACTTTTGTAACCTTCCATGCATTTAACGGTTTCAGGATAATACTATCAGAGCAGTTCAGTAGTCCAACTGCCACAAAAATAATAAGCTATAGTATGCTCATAATTGGTGCCTTCATATTCATATGGGGTACCAGGACAATACTGCTGGCATTTCTAGGGTGATGCGAATGAGTGTTCAGGTAATATTGAAAGGATTTGGTGAAGTGGTTAAGGAGGTTACGTTCAGAGTAAGAAGATATGATCCAGAAAAGGATCAGGCACCTAAATATTCCGAATATAAGGTACCCGTCCAGAAGGGTATGACAGTGCTTGATGGTGTACTATACATCAAAGAACATCTTGATCCAAGTCTCTCTGCCAGGTATTCTTGCAGGATGGGTATCTGTGGATCCTGCGCCATGATTATAGACGGTAAGGAGAGACTGGCATGCCAGACACAAATACTTGAGTTGAATAAGGACCTAATAAAGGTAGATCCTCTGGGGAACTATGGGTTGGTAAAGGATCTTGTCCCCGATCTGTCAAAGCTCTTCAACAATCATAAGTCCGTGAAACCATACATAATTAGGAATGATAACCCGCCAACTGCAGAGTACCTGCAGTTGCCAGAGGAAAGGGAAAAGTATGCCATGTTCACTGAATGCATCCTCTGCGGTGCATGTTTATCAGCATGCCCAACCAGTGCAGCCGATGAATTATATCTTGGACCCCAAGCCCTAGCACAGGCTTATAGATATATTGCCGATTCAAGGGATATGGGATTCGAAGAGAGATTGAATGTTCTCGATTCAAAACACGGCGCATGGAGATGCCACTTCTCGGGTGCCTGTTCGGAGGTATGTCCAAAGGGCGTCGATCCAGCTCTTGCCATCCAGCTTCTTAAAGGCGTGTTAATGAGAAATTCATTCCTAGGTTACAAGCAGAAGCCTGCACCGGTTGGAAAAGAGAGACCTACTGTTGTTGAGGGCATCAAGGTTTTGGAAGAGAAAATATCTAATTCTAAAACCAAATAATTTTTTTAAATTTTCTTTACTGCCTCTAAATTCTATAAAAGTATAAATTTTAACAAGCAATTCCCTTCCTGATGTATTTGACCTCAGATATGACTGCCTTTGCACTGGCAGTCTTGGTTGTACCCGTGTTGGTGTCATCTCTGATTGCAGTAGCTCATTATTTTTCACCCAAAAACTATGGAAAATATACTTACGATAACTATGAGTGCGGGGAGGTTGTTAAGGGGGATTTCCAGGCACCTTTACCACTTCAATATTATTTCTTCATGATGGCTTTTGTCATATTTGACGTAGATATACTTCTCCTTCTTCCGTGGGCTTCCAATATAAGGGGGCTTGGATTTGGGGTCTTCCTTGACGTTCTAGGATTTATAGGAATAATGTTGGTGGGACTTTTCTACGTTTCCAAGAAGGGATACATGAGGTGGTTAAATGAGTGATAGCATATTGTTAACCACTCTTGATGAAGCTCTCAAATGGGGAAAGGGAAAATCATTGTGGCCGTTCACGTTTGGTCTGGCATGCTGTGCCATAGAAATGATGTCGGCCATGGGTCCAGATTATGACTGGGCTAGGTTTGGAGCTGATGTATTCAGGGATAGCCCGCGTCATGCTGATCTGATGATAGTCTCTGGAACTGTAACAAAAAAGATGGCTCCTCGTATCAGGAGGCTCTATGACCAGATGGCATTCCCAAAATATGTAATTTCAATGGGTTCATGTGCATCCGCTGGTGGACCTTACGTCAGAGGCTATTCCGTTGTAGATGGGGTAGACAAGGTAGTCCCGGTTGACATATACGTCTATGGTTGCCCTCCCAGACCTGAATCTCTTATACAGGCACTGAAGCAGCTTCAGGACGCAATCGTGGCAGGTAAGGTGAGACATTGATACCCGTTGAGTCACAGTCAATAACTAAGGACGGCACCCCGGTACAGTACGTTTCAAAGGAAAATCTTCATGCGTTCCTGGAGGAAAAGAAGAATGAAGGATATGACATGTTATTGATGGTATCTGGGGTTGATTACGTGGACCACTTAGAGGTGGTTTATCATCTCCTTTCTACCAAGGATGGAAGGAGATTGATAGTAAAGGCAAAGACCAATGAGGAAGTTGATTCCGTTGTTGATTTGTGGCCAGGTGCCAACTGGCACGAAAGGGAAACATATGATCTCGTTGGAATCAAATTTAGGAATCATCCTAACCTGAAGAGAATTCTATTGCCAGAGGGATGGGTTGGCCATCCACTTCGAAAGAATTACCCCATGGACAAAAAGCAGTTTGTGAACCTAGGAGAAGATGGCGAGGATAAAGTAAGCTTCGATCCGAAGGAGGGATATTAGTGGAGAAACTTGTGGAGGTAAATTTTGGTCCACAGCATCCTTCAACACATGGGGTTCTCAGAATAAAGGTAAAACTTGATGGAGAAATTATTGTAGATGCACAGCCCGTGATAGGTTATCTGCACAGAAATGCAGAGAAACTTTCAGAAATGGGGCTATATCCAAAGGCACTCATCTACATGGATAGGCTTGATTATGTTGCAGCCCTGAATATGGAACTTGGTTACATACTTTCAGTGGAGAAGCTCATGGATATAGAGGTTCCAGACCGGGCCAACTGGATCAGGATGATCATGGTTGAGCTGAACAGGATAGCATCTCACCTTGTCTGGCTGGGTACCCATGGTCTCGATATGGGAATGCTCACTCCTTTCTTCTACTGTTGGAGGGAAAGAGAGAGGGTATTACGATTATTTGATGAGATTACCGGGAGCAGGTTGCTTTACAATTATTTCTCCATAGGAGGCGTTTACTCTGACTTCACTCCCAAGGGAATTGACATGATTAAGGAGTTTGTGAACACTTTCCCAGATCGACTTGAGGAGATACAGTCCATATTCCAAAAGAGTTACATATATGCTAAGAGAACAAAAGGGGTTGGCAAATTATCACTTGAAGATGCCATAGCCTATGGAGTCACAGGTCCCCTTTTAAGGGCATCCGGCATGAAGTGGGACCTGAGAAAGAATAAGCCATATCTACACTATGAAGATGTTAATTTTGATATACCGGTTTACAACAACGGTGACGTTTATTCAAGATTCCTTGTAAGGATTGAGGAAATGCGGCAGAGTGTGAAAATAGTAAAACAGGCTTTGGAAAAATTACCAGATGGGGAATTTTACAATAAGAAATATGCTAAACCTATGCTGGTCAGGCTTAAGGGCACTGGTGAATCGTACGTACCAACTGAGAGTCCAAAAGGGGAATTTGGTGTATACATTATAGGAGATGGCTCAACTATACCTTATAGGGTAAGAATAAGAAGTCCAAGTTTCGCAAATCTTCAGGCAGTTAGCATCATGCTAAGAGGATATAAGATTGCGGATCTTACAGCAACAGTTAGTTCCATAGATCCGGTATTCGGGGAGGTGGACAGATGAACCTGTTTTTCTTCATAATGTCTATACTTTACGGTATCTTAAAATTCCTGCACTGGCACTTATGGGAATGGTACCCCTACGGTTATCCCGTAGGTCTTTGGATAATGTACATTGTAGATGCCCTCATTGAAGTCGTACTTGTATTCGCGGTAGCTATGCTGGTTGTTGTCATTCTAGTATATACTTTCAGAAAGTACATGGCGGATGTTCAGAACAGGATAGGGCCAAACAGGTTGGGGCCATGGGGATCACTCCAGCTTATAGCTGACGTATTTAAATTGATACAGAAGCAGGATATAATTCCAAGAAATGCCGATAGGATTGCATTCAGAGTCGCTCCTTACATAATATTTACACCGGTGATACTTGGAATGATGGTCATTCCATTTGGGAATGTTTCCATTCTTGATCTGATGGTGGTGAACTTCAACTATACTCTTCTTTTCCTCATTGCCGCAATGGTAATATCTCCACTTGGTGAAGTGATAGGTGGCCTGGCTTCACATAACAAATTTTCCCTTTATGGTGCGTTGAGAAGTGCCGCACAGGATATCGGATATGAAGTTCCCATGATGATATCAGTTCTTTCCATAATAGTACTTGCAGGTAGCTATTCATTGAATGATATAGTGAACGCACAGAAACATATTCCATTCTTCATTCCAGAAATCCTTGGTTTTATTGTATTCTTCTTAGCCATGATAGCCAAGCAATCCATTCCTCCGTTTGATCTGCCAGAGAGCGGTAGCGAATTGGTAAGTGGTTTCTCGACTGAGTATTCTGGTATGAGATACGGTATCATATACATGGGTAACTTTGGCTTCATGGCACTGGCATCAGTGGTTGTGGCTACTCTTTTCTTCGGAGGACCTGTGGGACCATTCTTCCCGAGTGTCATATGGTTAGTTATAAAATCGGCAATTTTCATGGTCATATTCCTTCTTTCCTGGATTGCCCTTGGCAGGGTCAGGGTAGACCAGTTTTTGAATATGGGTTGGAAGTACTTGCTTCCATTATCCATCATAAACCTAATCATCTCTTCCCTGCTTGCATTTTATGTGGGAGGTGTATTCTAAATGGATAACGAAAAGGGGCCAGGGGCCCTTGGTGGAATTGCCGGAATAATAAAGGGAGTATGGTTCATGTTCATAGAGGGTTTCAAGCCCAAGGTCACTAAGCAGGTTCCAGAAGAGAAACTGGAGTATGGCAAGAGAACTACCGGCAGAGTGTTTTTATCAATGGATGCCTGCATAGGTTGTACGCTCTGCGAGCAGATATGCCCAAATGGTACCATCAGGATGATGACATGGGCATATCAGAAAAATTCCGAATTTGAAAAGAAATATCCTAATAAGAGGCAGATCTATCCCTCTGTTGATGTGGCCATATGTACCCACTGTAACCTGTGCGAGGAGATATGTCCAACAGGCGCTATAACCCTTGAGGATGAGGTAGAAGAGTGGCACATGAAGAGGGAGAACACCAGGTACACTCCTCCCATGTTATCCAAGAGGGAGGGTGAGTTGTGGGGTGATAACAGATGATAATATTCCTCATAATTTCGGCAGTAATAGTCGCGACTGCAATACTTTCAGCAGTTTCAAAAAATTTGCTTCACAGTGCTCTCTGGCTAACATTCCTGATCATATCAGTAGCCTCCATGTTTTTCTATCTAGGAAATGTGTTCATTTCTGCCGTGGAAGTACTGGTATATGCAGGTGCCATTATGACATTGATTCTTACTTCAGTAATGTTGTCAAGGAGGTATATGGATGAAGAGTAAGGCTGCCATTATATTAGGAGTGATATTATTCATACTCATGCTGACCTTCGTCCAACCAAAATCCCTGCCAAACACAAGCGTCATAGGGGCTGGTTCCATGAGCCCTCAGAGCGTCACCTACTTCCTCTTCGACCAGTACATACTTCCCTTTGAAATTATCACATTTATCCTATTAGCAGGCATGTTGGGTGCAATGTACCTTGGAGAAAGAGGTGAAGAAAATTGATAATAGGTGGACCACTTAATATGGAGTATATTGAAATCATATCCATGCTTGTCTTTACCATCGGTCTTGTTTCCTTCCTGTCCGCATCTACCCTAGTGAAGGCCCTCATATCAATAGAAATAATGCTGAATGCTGGCCTTCTTAACCTTGTTGCCTCTTCTGACCTATACAATAATGCCCTTGGGTCCACCATGACATTGTTTGTACTTGCAATTTCAGCGGCTGAGACTGTTGTGGCTATAGCCATTTTCACAGCAGTATTCAGAAAGAAAGGTACCTCGTCACTTGATATAATGAGTTTACTGAGGTGGTAAGATTGGATCTAGGAATTGTAATGACCTATTTAATTTTCGGATTTCCTTTAATACTGACACCATTTGTTATAGGCGTAGGTTACATCAAGAAAGATTATTCAATGTACCTGGGAGTAACAGCTGTATTTCTCTCATTTCTATCAACGGTCTATGTATTTTACAATTATACCATGAAAGGAATCTACCTGACCCAGAGTTTCAACTGGTTCCAGGGTTCTGGATTGAATATCCCTCTGGGCGTAGTGGCGGATAACCTTTCCATTATAATGTCTCTAATGGTTTCGTTCGTGGGTTTCCTCATCATACTCTTCTCGGTTGGCTATATGGCTGAGGATCCCAGAAGACACATCTTCTTTGGTGAAATGGTCCTCTTTACGGCTTCAATGCTGGGCTTGGTCTTATCATCGAGCATACTGATGCTTTTCATATTCTGGGAACTTGTTGGATTGTGTTCTTACCTTCTGATAGGCTTTTGGTATTATAAACCGAACGCAGCCGCCGCAGCTAAAAAAGCATTCATTGTCACAAGGGTAGGAGACGTTTTCTTTATTGCTGGGATTGGTGCAGCATTTTACTATTCCAATGGGCAACTCCTGATCTCCGGACTGAATTCCATACCATTCATGTGGCAAAGGACTATTGTGTCCCTTCTTCTATTCGGAGGGGCAATAGGAAAGAGCGCGCAGTTCCCGCTTCACGTATGGATACCTGATGCCATGGAAGGTCCAACTACAGTTTCGGCCTTGATACATGCGGCTACAATGGTTACAGCTGGTGTATACTTGGTGGCAAGGACCTACAGCATATTTACCCCAGAATCACTAGGTGTAGTTCTCTTCATTGGAGTCTTCACTGTAATTCTTTCTGGATTATTGGGATTAGTCGTTAATGACATAAAGAGGATACTTGCATACTCCACAATTTCCCAGATTGGTTACATGGTTTCAGCATTGGGTTTGAACCTTGGCCTTGCCAGTATAGCACTTTCTATATATCAATTGGAATCGCATGCATTCTTTAAGGCCCTATTATTCCTTAGTGCCGGCAGTATTCTCCATGCAGTGCTGAACGTCAGGGATATAAATAAAATGGGAGGGCTCTGGAAGAAGATGCCTGTTACAATAACATCTATGTTTATAGGTGCCCTCGCTCTGTCAGGATTTCCCCTCACAGCAGGATTCTTCAGTAAAGATAGTATTATATCTGCAAGCTACTCAGTAAGCTTCTGGGCATGGCTTTTCCTCGTCATAGGTGCTTTTCTAACCAGTATGTACACCTTTAGATTATTTTTCAGGATAGCATTAGGAAAGCCTAGAAGTTATGCTGCTGAGAACGCACATGAATCGAAAGCAGTGATGCTCGTACCCATAATCATTCTGGCTGTTTTCAGCCTGATATTTGGAATATTCCAAGGAGGTTTCTATTCATTCCTTGGATATCATGCTGTATCTTTCTCATATCTTGATCTCGTACCAGTTGCCCTCATGCTAATAGGTATGCTGATTGCATATTTACTATACGGGAGGGAGAGCAATCTTCCTGACAGAATTGCCAATGGCATGGGGGCTCTGTATAGGCTGGTCAAGAACAAGTTTTACATTGATGTTCTATATACAAACGTTATTGCGGAAAGGGCAGTTCTAGGCTTTTCCGCAGTAACTGATGGATTTGAAAGGAAGGTAATTGATGGCTTTGTAAATACATGGGGGGATATTGCCAAAAATGCCGGTTCCTCGCTTAGAAAGATACAAACTGGTGTTGCCAGGCAGTATGTGATCTTGGTCGTCGCCGGATTGGCTGTACTGTTACTGATAATTAGGGTACTTATGGTAATGGGGGTGTTGCATTGATGTTCGATATATCTTATCTGCTTCTGATACTTACAGTAATATTATTATTATCCATATTCGTTAGAAATGCCTCGAGAATACTAACATTGATTGCAGGATTTCTAACCATATTGTTTGTCTTCCTCAACAATCCAACATATACCTCATTCCAATATGGAACCTTAGGAATACTTTATATGAGTTTCAGGTTGGTCTTCATTTCTTCCGTTATAATTACTCTGCTGGGGATAGTACTTATATTTGTAAGTGCAAGATACAAAGCAAAGCCCGGCTTCTACGCTTTTTCCCAATTCCTGGGTATTTCCCTTATCCTACTTTTCACGACCAATGATTTCCTAGTATTCTATATAGCCTGGGAAATGGTTCTAATACCAACATTCTTCATGATAGGTCTATGGGGTGGCCAGAACAAAGACTATGCCGCAATGAAGTTCTTCATATATACACATGTGGGCTCTGTTTTTATGCTTCTTGCAATATTCACCATGTATTTCCAAGAGGGGGTTAGCAACTTTTCGATGTTCTCACTTCTCAATGGATTCCACAGTATACCTTCAATATACCAGGGCTTTGTGTTATTCGGATTTGTCTTCGCATTCCTTATAAAATTGCCGTCGGTACCCTTCCATACATGGCTACCGGATGCGTACGTTGAAGCACCCTATGAGGGCACTATATTGATCTCTTCACTACTATCGAAGATGGGTGCGTTCGGTTTGCTATTCATATTTGTTAATCTGTATAAGGCATCATCATTTACAGGTTCAACATTGTTGCCATGGATACTGGTAGTTCTAGGAATTATTTCACTTATATATTCATCGCTGGTGGCCCTCTACCAGAAGGACATGAAGAGGATGATGAGTTATGCCAGCATTGGACACATGAGTTTCATAACCATAGCTACCGGTGGATTCCTCTTACTTGGATCAGGAATATATGCAACACTTCTCTACTATGGTGCCGTTTTCCAGATCATATCTCACGGTTTGATCATATCCCTCATATTCTCAACTGTAGGAGGAATAGAAAAGTCATCTGGCACTAGGAACATAGTCTCTCTTGGTGGATTGGCCAGAAAGGTGCCGTACCTATCTTTCTTGCTCCTTGTCAGTTTCCTGGCTTCTGTTGCAATACCAGGTTTTTCTGGTTTTGTGGGAGAAATATCCGTTCTGATCGGATCATATGCCTTCCTGAAGTACTATTTCATATTCATAATGGTTGGTATAGTCCTCACTGCTTCATATCATATTTTCACGCTCCAGAGAACCATATTCGGACCATATAACGAATATCTGGGAGATATCAGGGAGGATAGAAAGGAGATACTGGCGTCACTCATACTATTGATACCTATAATCCTCCTTGGTATCTATCCCTCTTTGATATTGCATTTCTTTAATATTGCTCATATTGGAATGGAGGTGCTAAAGTGAATTTTGACCTAGGTATATATAACAACTTCTGGAACCTTTACGTCCTGTTCATTGGTTCCATAATTTTACTTTTCACTAGTCTGTTAACGGAAAACAAATACGTTAATCTAGTGATTGGAGGAATTTTCATAATCGCTTCAATGATACTTACTTTCCTTCAGAGTGATTTCAATACGGGGATGTTTATTTCTACTGCGTTCACAAGAATGATATTCATCACCATAATGGTTCCTTCACTTCTCATGTTATTAAGTATGAAATTCAGCGGCAGGATGGACAGATGGGGACTTTTCACTTCCATTTTGCTGATATCTTTGGGATTCATGGGGCTGGCAGTTTATTCCTTTGATCTACTGTTAATATTCGTTGCTTTCGAAGGGGTTTCCGTGACAACTTACATTCTTGCTGGTTTTGGAAAAACACAGGAAGAAATTGAGGCTTCCGTGAAATATTTCCTCATGGGGGCATTTTCAACAGCCATTATTGTTTTTGGCATATCGTTTTATTACATGTCCACTGGTACTCTGGGTCTGGATGCTAAACCCAATCTCTTGAATGTGTATGACTTAGCAATGATACTTCTCATTTTCGGATTCGGCTTCAAGCTGGCGTTATTCCCACTGCACGGCTGGGCAATAGATACCTATACTGGAACATCCAATCCGGTTGCTACCTTGCTCAGCGCTTCTTCTAAGATAATGACCCTGGTCATAGCACTCGACATATTCTATTATTCACCGCCATTTTACAACTATTTGATTGTAATATTTGCCATCCTCTCCGTGGTTACCATGACCTTTGGTAACCTCGTTGCCATATGGGAACGCAATGTGAAAAGAATGCTCGCATATTCTTCTGTTGCTCAGGCTGGCTACCTCAGCACCGTCTTCCTTACCATGGGTTCCAGTGATAAGACCATTCTACTTGCCTTCACCAGCGTATTCCTCTATGGTATTGCATATGCCCTCATGAAGGGGGGAGCATTCCTAGGTCTGAACAGCCTCAAGAAATATGACCTTGATAGTTTCTCTGGTTTGTGGAAGAAGAGTCCCATGTTTGCAGTTTCATTCTCTATTCTTCTTCTGTCACTGGCAGGTTTCCCTGGTACCGCTGGATTCATAGGTAAGTATTTCCTATTCTTCAGTGTAATTTCCTCTGGAACGATAACTGCATACATAGTGATTATAATAGCGGTTATCAACTCAGTTCTCTCCTTCTACTATTACGGTAGGGTGATAATGTACATGTTCTGGGGAGAAGAAACTGGAGAAACTGCAACTCCTAATGTGTCATTATACATATCAGCCATATTCACTGTCCTGATCGGTGTGCTTTACTTCGTACTATTCAACTACGCATACCACTCCCTCGATACGTCATTTAATTCCATACACTTTTTGTTGAATTTGAGGTGATATGAATGATGGAATATTTTTATTATGTGGCATACGAGACAGAAATGCTTAATGGGGAAATAAAGAGGGCCTATTATTTCCTCAGCAGGCTTTCTGGAGGTAAAGGATTCTATGCTCAGGTTGGCAAAATACTGAAGGATTGCCTGGATAGAAAATGTGAACCGGAAGAAATCCAGGATAAAATAATGAACCTTGAATGGGACGAGAAGGAGAAGAAGTCCATATATTTGAAATTCCTGTATTCGGTTAACAGATATGATGTTAAATATCCTGCTTATGATTCCAAGAGGTGCAATGACGCATGAACCATGAAAATCAAGAGTATGATTATAGATATCTAAGGGAGTTAAAGCTATATGGCGAAGAAATAATATTCTCTGTTAAGCTTGGGAGAATGATGCTTCTAAGTGAGCTCTGGGATGGCTCCAGGAGCAAAATCATGGAAGAGATATCTAAAAGGTACGGAGTTGATTCCAGAGAAAAATTCGTAGAATTTAAGGAGAAATACAATATAACTGATTATTAGAATAATTTATTTTCTTTTCTTTCAAAATCCATAATATTTCTCTTAAACTTAGACTGTAGCCATTCTGTGGTTTCTTCATCTTCCTTTAACCTTATTCTGTTCATCTCCCACCTGCATTCACGACAAATGTTTCCTGAGGGAATCAAATTACCGCAGATAAGGCAGTGGGAGCTCATGAATGCAAATACACAAACTCCTATTAATCCTTTTCAGTACCCCATCTCTTGAAGAGACTGTTTTCAACGCCTATCTGGTCAAGTATTCTTCCCACCATGAAGTTAATAATTTCATCTATATTCTTTGGAGCATGGTAAAAGCCCGGAGATGCAGGCATTATTATTCCTCCTCCATTGGAAATCTCCGTTAAATTCCGGAGGTGTATGTAGCTCAATGGAGTTTCCCTGAAAACCAATACAAACTTCCTCTTCTCCTTCATGGCAACTGAAGCAACCCTTGTTATAAGATTGTCGGAAATTCCAGCTGCAATCTTTGCAACTGTATTCATTGAGGCAGGACATATGATATAGGAATTAAACATGTGGGAGCCCGAAGATTGTGGTGCATCCAGTTCTTCTTCCCAATGAAATTCATCAGCTTCATCTATCAATTTCTTTAGAAATTTATCATCTCCTATTTCCTTCTCTATTACTTTCTGCGCACCCCTGGACAGAATCAGAACTTTCCTATGTGGCAGATATTCCAATAATTTTGCACCATATATTATTCCTGAAGACCCTGTAATCCCCAGAACATATTCCATGTTCAACTAAATATTTCTGCTCTTATATATTTTGGGTCAAAAAATTCATCTATGAATCTGTTAAGTTCACTAATCCTTGTAAAACCTTTCAACTGTTCCTTTGCTTCGTTTACATACCTTACCATCATTTCCAATGCTTCTATAGCTGACTCAACCCTGCTAAATCCATTTTTCATTATTATGGAGCAGACATTAGGTCTATGGTTTATTTCATCCCCATTTCCCGGTCTTCTGCCCAAATTTTTACTGCCAATGAAATTGATAATATCATCTCTGATCTGAAATGCTATACCTAGCTTTTCTCCAGCCTCTTTCAGCCTAGCAATGGTCTCTGGGGATTTTCCAAAGTATATTGAGGCGATGGAGAGGGAAGTTGATATCAGCGATGCGGTCTTTTTGAGGGCTATCGTGAGATAGTTATCCATTTTTAAGTCAACGGCTCCCTTTTGTACATTGAAATCAAGACTTTCACCATCGCACATCTGAAAAGCCGATTTAGAAATTTCCTTTACTACCCTCTCACCAAAGCCTGATGCCAGAAATACGGCACGTGATATTAGGGCATCACCAGCAAGAATTGCATCCTCCACACCATACTTGGCGTGAACAGCCTCCATTCCCCTTCTTATAACATCCTTATCGATAATATCATCATGAATAAGGGAGGAAATGTGAAGGTATTCAATTGCCAGAGCCAGATCAACAAGTTCCTTTGGATCCTTGTCAATGGCTTCAGCACCTATGAATACAAGTGAGGGCCTGAGTAATTTGCCCTTATTCTTCAGGAGATGAAATGTACTCTGTTCCAGGCTTGAACTTTCGAAAATCCAGTCAAAGCCTTCACCCAACATATCGTTTACTTTCATAATAGCCTGGTCTACATTATTTGAAATATTCCATAGATCCATGTTAATTCCAAATAGAAATAAAATAATTAAATATTACCTAATTATAACAGCTATGAGCACTGAGATCAGAAGACTTAGATCTTGGTTAGATAAACAAAGAATAGTCCGCTTTCTTAAAGAAAAATATGATAATATATATATTCTATTTGATATAGATAATTATTACATGCTTTCAGTCAACAATCAATTTTATTACACATTAAATGACGGTGAAATAGACTCAGTAGCTCTCGTTTATTATTCTTCCTCAGGGATAAAGGATATATGGGGATACGGCAATTCTTATTCATTACTTAGTATAATCAATTCACTAGATTTGAATAAGAGTGTGGTACATGTTTCAACTGAAGTTAATATCAATAAAATAAGTGGATATTCCGCGCTATACAGGGAATACTGCATGTACATGAAACCCCCAAATGGTGAAGATAATGATAATGTTAGGCTACTCGGCCAGGATGATTATCTTAGCTATATGAAACTTATGGTAAACTGGACTGGTTCTAGATTTCCCAATATGGGTCCCAATGACTTTATGAACAGTGTAACTTATGGAACAATTTATGGATATTTTGAAAACGGTTCACTTCTCAGTGCGGCTAGTGTGGGGGCCATATGGAAACAGTGGTTTGTAATATCATCAGTCTTCACCGACCCAAATGCAAGAAATAGGGGCCTTGCCAAAAAGGTTATCTCTAAGATGCTTCACGATTACTCTCACATGGATGCGGCTATATTATTTGTTAATGTGGAAAATCCACCAGCCATATCAGCCTATAATAAGCTTGGGTTCAAGATTTATTCAACTAGCTACTGGATAGACTTTGACACAGGCCTTGTACCTTGAGTACTTTTATTCTCTGATCAATTGACAAATTTAGAACTCAACCTTAATTTTAAGAATGATCAATTAATTCAAAAAAAAATCAATGAACATTGTTAATTTCCCTCTTCATTCTTTCAAGTAACTGTATCCTCTTTGCTGGATGGGGGTGGTCAGAAAATATATATGAAATAAGCGTTGGCTTCATAGTTTTCAGTTTCTCTAATAATGACCTATAATCCCCATCAAATGAATCCTCAATATTAGAAAACATCAACATGTTTGTTAATCCCTGAGACGGAGAATTATTTTGATTTCTTTGTTTACGGAACCATGGTGTCCTGCGAGAACTTGCTATTATTTTTGCCAGCCCTGTCTGAAGATACTCTGCTCCATTATCAACAGTTAATGCTGCGTTCACGTCGGCATAACTTTCCCTAAGCCTGTTAAATCCGAGTAATAATATCCTGAACAGGAAACTCATTGCCATGGCCACCAATGCAGCAATTAATAGGTAACCTCCACGTCTGTTGTTAGAACCTGAAAATAGCAACAGATATCCAAAATAGAAGAGCAACGTTGGAATTATTCCTATGGCCATCAAAAATTCAACATCGTGATGCTTAAGGTGTCCGATTTCATGGCCTATCACCGCTTCAATTTCCTGGGGAGTCAATAAATTCAAAAGGCCCCTGGTAACAGCCATTCTCTTTCCAGCAACTGGTGAGCCATATGCAAATGCATTCGGGAAATCTACCTCGGCAATGAAGACCTTAGGCGTCTTGATGTGATTATTATTGGCTACTCTCTCAACTATACCAGTTAGCATAAGGTATTCTGGGTCAGATGGGGTTATCTCATGAGCTCTGTAGGCTCTCCCGATCAGATAAGGACCGAATAACCATTGCAGTATGTCCATAACAACAAATATGGGAATAAGTATGAGCAGCAAGGCTAGAAAATCAATAGAATACCCAATCCCATATATGATTCCGTACGTGATCAACGCGAATATTATTAGTATCAATATTGCAGATATGATGCTTATTAATCTTATCTTTAAAGATACGAAGTTCATTGTTCCGTAATAGAAAATTAAAATTTAAACTGTTTCAAAGGCTGTAAGGTTATTTGTAAAGTTAATCGAATATTTGATTCGCTCTATCTAAAAGTTGTATATAGGTTTGAAAAATTCTAGATTATAGATTCCCTATAATTAATAAATTTCTGGGTGCTTTATTTAAAAATGTACAATCGCATGGATTAGATAGAATATTTTAAATCAAACCGATTATACCCATTGAGCGGAGGTTACCGAGCCAGGTCAAAGGTGGCAGATTTAGGGTCTGCTCCCATAGGGGTTCGCCGGTTCGAATCCGGCCCTCCGCACTCTCCATTGTCTTGAAGCATCGTGACATTCTGATTTATCAAATCTCCATCAACTCAGTCTCCATGAACTTCGATATATTCAAACCTAACGCTCGTACATTCTACAACACATCTTTTTCAATAATATTTAAGTTTATTAAAAAAAATTCAAAGCTTCAAAAATTGGCCTTTTAAATTGAGTTTATTGTTCGTACGATAGGTATAAATTAGATCATTTCCCGGATGGAATTTGAAACAACTTTTGATTTCTTTGTAGCGCTTTCTATTGCTCTCATGAATGCAGTTCTTATCCCAGAGTCCTCAAGTTCGTAAATGGCATCAATAGTTACTCCTGCAGGGGTGACAACTAAGTCTTTAAGAATTGAGGGATGAACTCCAGATTCGCTTACCAGCTTCGCTGTTCCCATTATCGTTTGGTAAGACGCCTCTAGAGCTAATTCCCTTGGAAGACCTACCTTGAGCCCAGCATACATCATGCTCTCTATTATTGTTAACACGTAGGCTGGACCACTACCACTCAAGGCGGTTAACGCATCCATGTACTTTTCCTCAACCAAACGGATATCCCCAAATTGAGATAGTATTTGCTGAACTATCTCTATATTCTCTTTTGGGAAATTATCCGCAAGACAGTACACTGTGAATCCTCCCTTCACCTTCGCAGCAATGTTTGTCATAGCCCTGACAACATTAGATGATTTGGATATGGCAGATATTATTTCTAATGGGACTGCTGCCGCTAATGATATAATTATCTTGCCGTGAAGATGATCCTTAAGTCTTTCTAGTTCTTTAATCAGATCGAAAGGCTTCAATGAAATAATAACGACATCGGCCCCCCTTACCGCTTGTTCATTATCACTTATCAACTCTATTCCTAATTCCTGTAGCTCTGTTTTTTTCTCTAGATTTCGCCTAGTAGCTATAACTTTAAACCCTCCTTTGCTAAGAGCTATGGCGACTGCTGTGCCAATCGTACCAGCACCAAGTATAGCTAATTTAAGAGATTGCCCCATTGAATTATCAGTCTTAAACCCTATATAATTCTTTTGCGACGTGTCTAGAATTGTGCCTCATTAATAGTTTTATTATATTCATTGAAGGGGAAGTCTTCATAAAAATTTGAAATTAATTAATAATTTCAGTTTTCTGAACTTTTAATGGCGCAGATTAGATGGAATTTTTGATATAAAAATGCTTTTTTTCAGCATCTTAAAGAGAAGAGTTTCTTTAATTACCTTCAAGGATTGCTACCAATCACTTTTGATTATGCACAATTAATCTATCTAGCTTTACCTGAGATTATTTACGCAGTGGCTATCGATTGATAGGCTAGGTATTACTGCATATTTTCATTATTATATTCCTCAAATACGAACCACTCTTCAGGTATGTTTACATTTTAAGGAAGAGTAACTCTGTTAATTTTCACGAAATTCTTGGTGCTTTTGCCACTTAATTTCAATTGTTTATTTTTTCCTAATGTTGTTTCATTTCAAATGATCTATGGTCATTTGATCAAAAAAAAAAGTTACGTCCGCATTTCAATCATGAATTCTTACGTCCTGAATTTCAATTCAATTTATTTAATGGAAACATATAAGGAATAATTGAATCCTTTTTCTTAAAGTGCTTACAGGTTGCTTAATAATAAATAGAAATAAAATTAATAATAAATAATATTTGAGTAAACTAAGATACCGTTCCTTACGGTAGTTGAATTATTTGTTGCAATCAAAATTTGTAGAAATCCCCAATATCTGTGCTGTCCGTTGCTAATTTCTGCGTAGTAGTACTCGTTTGTTCTCATTGTATACGCATGGTTATAAGTGAGATTGACAATTACTCCATTGTTTATTATCCCCTCAAATCCTCCTGACCCAGTTACGATACTGTAATTCAGAGATGTATTTACATAGAAGTTTGAAGCATTAACAATTGTTACAGATGATTGAATGAATCTAGACTGAGATAGTTGGTCCCCTACTATGATTCCCGCTACTGTTCCATTTGAATAAATTATTATGTCATATGTGAAATTCATTGCAACTGTGTAAATATCCTTTGTATCGATTTTCTCAAAAGTTCCATTTCCACCATAATGAACTGTGTATGATGCATTTATTTCATCCATATATGAAAAATCTTGATAAAACGGTATTAGTAATTGGTTTCCATAAGGTTGTACTATGTTGAAGCTAGGATCATACATTTTACTTTTTGCATTAACATAATTAGAGATATTTAGATAGTAAATGTTCCCTCCACCCATTGCCCATGACGTACCTATCTCATGAACAACCTGAGAATCATTTAACCATGTGGCATTACTAGGTATGCTTTCCGTAGTCATGTTTGTGGCTGGTATCTGAACATAAGAATTATTGATGGTCCATGTTGAATTGAATTCCATTTTAGTTGGTTGTCCCGTATAAAGCATGAAGTTTAAGGCAGGTCTGATCCATTGATCCTCATCATTTAATACTGTAATATTTACCTGCTTCTGACCTCTAAGAATTGATGCATAAATGTTTAGATTTGCAACATAGGGTTTGTCAAGTAATGCTCCGATGGCGTGAATTGGTTGCCAGTTGAACAAATTCCACCCGCCGGTTTGAATATTAGGATATGGCCATATCCTTGCTACTACTGTTGAGTTAACACTAATTATAAATTCTCTGAAAGGTGGCTGATTTGCGTACCAACCCTCATCATTTCCATTTTGTAGCATATATAGATTCAAATAGCCGCCTGTAGTATTTTCAGGAAATGTTACATTGAAGGTCTGCGAGACGTTGAATGGAATTAGAACATTGTTTGGAAAGGCATTTTTTGGGGTATAGAATCCATTATTTGGTCTGATGGATACGACATAATTTGGAATATTTTTAGGCTCGTTGCCAGGGTATAGGACGAACCATACACTCTGATACGCAGCGTAACCTGGTTCCCATTCGGCTGTAAATGCCTGTACTGTTACAGTCTTCCCAACTATAACGGAATAATACTCTGTTATGTTTTCACTTACAGTTGTGTTCTCCATTTCGTAAGTATTTCCAGATGCAACCTGCACACCGTTGAGAACTATTGCGTAACTGTAATCCCATGGGTTCGACTTATAAACGTTCTCATAGTAAAGGACTATTTTACTAAAACTCCCATTTGGGAATTGTACTACGCCTGTGGAAACGGTGGTTGTGTTATGTGACACCAACTGATCAGTAAAGGCAGTCAAGGTAATCGGAGAAGCCCCAGTTTGCGGCTGAGCCATTGCTCCTGGATACAGAAAAACAAATGCCAAGAGCAATATAGCAAAGAAGCCTACTGCCTTGCGCATAATATTATCATGGCAGACGTCATATTTAAGTATTATGTAATTGCCTTGGGCAATTTTGATTTTCTGGCTTCTTATTCTAAACAGAAAATATAAAAGAATTGAAATGGATAATAAATTTTGCTTAAATGGTATGACTAGGTATTATTTTAAAGATTAATTATATTAAATATTCGGGTATTAATATTGCAAACTCTTGAATAAACATGGCCATTCCCTTTTTTATAGTTTTTGATAAATATTGTAAACACGCATGTGTGTGGATTATCCCAATTCCTTACATCAAAAATCTTCTTCATAACCTGCTGTTAATTTTTGGATGAGGGTTGCCATTAATAGATTATGTGCAAATCCAATTCCTATGTTCTAGATACTGGGTCCTAGAATTAATGACCATCATTCTTAATACCTATATTTTCCTTAATTCTATTGAATAATATTTTTAACTCCTCAGAATCCCTAGAGCCTACAATATGTTTAAGGTACTCAAGCATGGTATTTATTTTCTCAATTTGGGGGATGGACCATTTATTGAATAGGACTTCAGTGAGAAGAGTTTCATCCTCTGATAATAAGCCCTTTGCTATTTCGAGATGTTTCTTAAAATTGGTACCTGGAACTGCTTTATTATCAACACAACCGGCAAAAACCAAGGAAGCAGTAAATGGAAGTGTTAATGAATAAGCCATCATGATATCATGTTCATCGAATTTTATTTCCTTTATATTAAGCCCTAATGAAAGATATAGATCCTTGAAGAATTTTTTACCTTCCTCATCTGATTCTTCTATTATAATTGCGCTTTCTCCTCTTACAAACTCCATATTAACATTGGTTGGTCCAAACATTGGATGGGTTGAGACAAATTTAAATTTGGATGAATAATAATATGATTCAAGTTCTCCCTTAATTGATGCAATATCTGAAATTATGCAGTCCTCTGAAATGAAAGGAATTGTTTCATTAAATGCTTCGATAGTGTTTCCAAGATTTACCGCATTTATTAGCAATTCTGGATTGAAATCACTTATTTCTTCTAAGTTCTCTAGTTTTTTTATCCCCGATAATTTCAGTAGTTTCTCCCTATTCCTATCGTACACTGAAACCTCATGATTTTTAGAAAGAACATTTGCAAACCATGAGCCCATTCTTCCTGATCCTAATATTAGAATTTTCATTCTTTCCACCTTTTATAGTTACCCACAACCCTCAAATTTGATACTATTTCCCTTATGTTTTGCAATGCGTCTCTCACATTTTCTTCATATTCATTTCCCCAAAACTCAACCAGAAACCATATTTCCCCTGGCTTAATTCTCAACGGAATTGATTCGATTAATGATAGGTTTATTCCATACTCCTTGAAAATGAGTAATACCGATGAGAGAGCCCCTACCTTGTCCTTGGTAGAAAAAGTTATCATGCATTTATCTCCGTCAAAATTCTTCTCATTCGAAATGACCAGAAATCTTGTGGAGTTAGTGGGAGAGTCCTCAATATTCTGGTCCAATATTTCAAGACCGTATAATTTACTGCAACTTGCATTAGCTATAGCGGCTGCACCTGGTATCCTTTCTCTTGCAATCATTGCAGCTGCCCCTGCCGTATCATAGTAATTTCTGGTTCTAAAACCATTTTTACGCAAATAATCTCTGCACTGACCTAGGGCTTGAGGATGAGAATAAACCTCCTTGATATCTTCTATATTGCTCCCCTTAATTGAAAGCAGAGAGTGATGGATGGGCATTATGATTTCACCTATGACATATATCTCCTTTTGAACAATCAATGAACTGACCGGAGTGATAATTCCCTCCAGAGAATTCTCAATAGGTACTATTCCATATTGAAATTCTCCATCCAAGACTCCCTGGAATACATCCTCGAACTCATTACATGGAATTGGGACAATTTCAGGATTATACATATGACATGCTGTCTCACCATATGCACCCCATTCTCCTTGAAAACCGGCAAGTTTAACCATCCTATTTTGAACGGCCCTTGATTCTTTAATTATTTGTTCATATATGCTCAATAGAAATGATTCTGTCAAAAGTGGATCACTCATGTCTTTAATGTTGTTTAAAACCTGCCTTTCTCTATCTGAATCTATTATATTTGATTTGAATTTCTTGGTTTCTAATGCAAGAATCATTCTTTTCCTGAGAAGATTTATTATATCTCTATCCACATCATCAATTTCTCGTCTTATGTGCATTAGAGATTTTTGATTATCTTCAGCTTGCATTAGAGTCACCTAAGCTTAATAAGAAATTCATCTGCCCAGAGAAAATCCTTCCCCATTTTATCCCAACAACAGACTTGGATTTCTCATCATTAGGAAGGTTATTTGTTTCCAATTCTGAATTAGGAGTTAATGAAATTTTCCCATTTGATTCTCCGGATTTCTGTGATATCAATTTTCTTAAGTTCAAAGTCCCAAAGTATGCCTTTTTCACCGATACAATAAATTTAGTTAACGCTGATAAATGAGGTTGTTTGCAAAGTATTCTATTTATTCCATACGTCCTTCTTAGGTAAAACTCTTTCAAGTGAAGGTTGTTGATGGAACACATATCAATAGGATTTATGAACATTAGAGATTCCTCCTAATGGTTTGTAGTATTTTGTCAAAAGGTACCAGCTCTACCTGAGAATCTCCAATTCCTTTTATAACTGGTAACCCTATTACATTTCCCCTTCTCTTTTTATCCATCAACATGAATTTGAAAACTGAATCGCGTTCTACTTTTAGTGATGTTGGTAATTTGAATATTTCTAGGAGGTTTTTAATCCTGTTAAATTCCTGTTCATCAATATAACCCATTTCCTTTGAAATTTCGGATTCCATTACCATACCAATGCTTATTGCATGACCATGTGGCAGTCCAGTCACACTTTCTATAGCGTGACCGATCGTATGACCAAAGTTGAGTTTCATTCTCTCAAGGTTTTCATTCTCATCCCTTTGAACAATTGCCACCTTTATGGCCACTGCCCTGCTAATTACCATTTTTATTTTTTCATTGTTCAATCTCAGTATTTCTTCACCTTCCTTTTCCAGAAATTCAAACAGATCCTTATCGGCTATAATTGCTGCCTTCACAATTTCTGCAATTCCCGAGATAAGTTCCCTGAACGGCAAGGATTTTAAAAAATTTACATCTATGAGACAGAACAAAGGCTGCTTTATTGTCCCTATCAGGTTTTTATATCCATCAAAGTCCACGCCATTTTTTCCACCAATTGAAGCATCTACCATGGCAAGCAAAGTGGTAGGGATAAAGGCAAATGGGACTCCCCTCATGAAAGTAGAAGCTACAAATCCCGTTATATCTGTGATTACACCTCCACCCATCCCAACGATTAACCATGATCTATCCACACCCTTTTCCATGAATCTGTGATAAATTTTGGTGACAGTTTTCAGAGTCTTAATTTTTTCCCCATTCCCTATATTTATTATATCCCACTTCTCCAGAAGGTTACCATAAACTTCTAGAACATTTGAATCAACTATGAATATGGATTCCCTGTTCCCGATTAGATCTTCTATAAAGTCAAATTTATATCCTATATAAAAATCAGATTCGCCATTCTTAGTTTCAAGGTTTAACTTCATTTTTCAATCCCTCCATGAACTTGGATAACGATAGAATCTTCTCCATTAATTTTGAGAACTGCTCTGGATTGAGTGCCTGTTCCTTATCACTTAATGCTTCAGCGGGATTTCTATGTACTTCTATCTCCAGACCATCAGCCCCGCTTGCAACTGCCGCCAGACTTACCGATTCTATTAAGCTAGTTTTACCGGTAGCATGAGAAGGATCAACAATAATTGGAAGATGTGTCAATTCCTTTAATGCCGGAACTGCACTTATGTCAAGGGTATTTCTCGTATAGGTTTCGAAGGTCCTTATACCTCTTTCGCACAAAATCACATTTGGATTTCCTTCTTTCAGTATATATTCAGCGCTGTTGAGTAATTCTTCGAGAGTTGTATACATCCCCCTTTTTAGCAAAACAGGCTTCCTGCTCTTGCCCAGTTCCTTCAATAATGGAAAATTTTGAATATTTCTCGCTCCAACCTGAAGAACATCAGCAAAATCAGATACCCAGCCCACATCCCTAGGATCAAGAACTTCGGTGACTACAGGAAGTCCAGTCTCTTCACTGGCTTTTTTCAGCAATTTTAAACCCTTAAGTCCTAAACCCTGAAATGTATATGGAGAAGTCCTGGGTTTAAATGCGCCCCCTCTCAGCATTTTTGCGCCGGCTGCTTTTACTTTCCTAGCAGTTTCTAGAACTTGATCTTCACTTTCAACACTACAAGGACCTGCTATTACAACAAAATCCTGACCTATTTTTATTCCTTCTATGTCCACAACCGTTCTCTCGTTTCCATTTAAGGCTGCCAATTTTATTCCTTTTATAGAACTGATTGTCATGTCCATGGCCTCCTGGTTGAAGTTTCTAAAATCTCTTGTTCTGGACTTATTCTTGTATTTCCATTTCCCATCGATGTTATTGAAAAAACCCTACCCACTTTTACCATTGGAATATAAAGAATATTCACCAGTGATGTGATTGAAAACTCCGCTATGCTTATTGATTTGTTCAAAAACGATAAAAATCCGGTATAATATCTTGTTACCTCCAAAAACATTGAAAACACCCCGTGTCACACAGGGGGATCAATAGCTATAGCTATAGAAATAAGCTAAAGCGAATATTACATTGATCCCGCTGTCTGCTAACACTGAAAATTCTTATGAACCCTTGTTATTTAATATTTTCGCTTTCAACTATTCACATTTTGAGAGTAATCAGGGATTACTCTGCATCTTATGATCGCATCACGCCTTAAATTGATTAAAATCACAGATTTTCCATTGTTTGTTAAATGGATTTTTCTTTATCTCATATTTATTGTCCCTTTCTCTTATAAAAGGAACTTCTAAAAAATAAAATTAAGAAAAATTTTCTAGGTATTATATATTGCATAAATCATAATCAAAAATTAGCATCATCAATTTTGTATTCGCAATTCGTTTTGACTATACCAGACCTTTTAGCTCTGGATAAAGATTTGCTCCAAATAGGCTCGCGATTCATCAGTACACTTAAGATGTATGCTATAATTGAATATGACCTTCCCTATAACAATGGAAATACTGGCATATGATCAGATAGGATTGCTCAGGAGATAATATGTGCTATTGGAATATCGAGGAATAAAAATCGTACTTTCCAATTAATTTCAATAGTAGAAAACAAGCAGATCATGAATGAATCTAATGGCCAGATAAAAATCAAGAGCCAGCTCTGTTAAATTGGTCCTAAGTTTTAATTTCGAATATTGTGATTATGCCGTCTCTGTGTTTGAAGTAATATTTTAACTTCTCTTTTCCATAGGTGGCTACACAATTCCTTCCAGAAGAATAGTTCCCGTTTATTTCAACACTGTCTACGGTTGGCCAACCAGTAACTTCCTTCACCTTTTTTATCATATTTTCGAAGGCATCCGCGCAAATATCGCAGCAAAAATAGGTGTTTTCTCCTTCAATCACCCTCCAATAGTCTCCCCATGTTGCGTCACAAAGAGCACACCCTTCATAATTCCTTTTCATACATCTCACCCCTTAATACCCTTGAATTAAGATAATCCCAGAAATACTGGCTAGATGTAAGGAAATAAGATTTAACCTCCTCTTCCATGTTTAGCTCTCTGGCATAATATTCCACTAGCCTCAGGGCATCCATGGAATGGTATTGATCTGCCTCATAGCCTGCCCTAAGGAACTCCTTTACCTGATCTGGGAGGTCACTCTGGAACAATTTTTCTGAAAAATAACCAATTGATGCACCGTCTTCTCTAATTGTTCTGTCAGCGATAAGTTCAAGGGAATGCATTGAAACCATGGAATCCAGCCAGTGTCCACTTTTTGCTGTTTCATACCAGAACCCGATCGCCTCCCTGGTACCATCCAATGGTCTCGTATTAATCACCCTACCTCTGTTGAGTCCTACTGACTCTCCCATTCTCAATAACAATTCAATGTGTCCTGGTTTTTCATTATCTCCGAAAAATTCTTCCTTTATGTTATTGAATTCATAGGTTTGGACATCAAAGTATTCTGTTTTTGCCATTATAAAGGAACAGCATCTTATCCAATTTTTGAGGAAATGATAATGTTCAGTGACATAACCCATTATTATGTATCTTGATGGACTCTGCATGGATATGACAAATGGATGTGGTTTATTTCCATAGAAAATATCAATGAATTTTGTTCTTATCCATCTTGCAATACCTAACTTGCCAGAATCAAAGTATACATTCAGAAGATTTCTTATATCGTCCTTTTGAGAATTTTCTTTTAGGATATATCTTGATACCCATTCAATATGCTTTGGCTCACCAATTTCATATTCTTTTGAAATGTGTTCTAATAGTTCATCCAGATTTGAAAACCTGGCTTTCCCTCCGCACGGAGGACATAATACTTCGCCAACATGGTTCTTATACATATCTTCTGAAGTTATTACTATATTCAAGTTAAAAAAATAGTGTAGTTATAAAATTCAATGGAAAAAGATTAAATTATTTCAAATTTCCTGTCTTGATTCTGCCTTTCAACCATCCATGGTGGGTACATAATCCTCCCTTCAGATAATTTGTTTAGCCTGTCTATCTGTTCTCTTGTCAGGTTCACGTTGATGGATTCAAGATTCTCAATGAGCTGATCCATTGTTTTTGCACCGATAATGGCAACATGACCCTGCCTGATTATCCAAGACAAAGCCACTTGAGAAGGTTTAGCCCCCTGCTCTTTTGCAATATTTACAACTTCCTCTACTATTTTCCAACCTTGCTCTTCTTGGAAATACGGGAAGAAAAATCCCCTATCACCCATCCTTGTACCCTCTGGAGGTTTCTCACCCTTCTTGTATTTTCCAGTAAGAACTCCACCGTGAAGTGGGCTCCAAGCCAAGAGGGTCAGATTTTCTTCCCTCATAAAGGGCAATTCCTGATATTCTATATCTCTGTTAAGAAGACTATAATTTAGCTGAGCGACTTCATATCTTGCATATCCTCTCTCCTCGACTCTTGCCTGGAACTCCGCCATCTGCCAGGAGGTGAAATTTGAAAATCCAGGGTAATTCACAAGCCCTTCTTCCACGAATAATTGCATGGTATCTAGTGTTTCATCAATATTAATTGCCTTGTCCCATCCGTGGTACTGGTAAATATCTATCCATTTTGTTCCCATTCGTTCCAGACTGTTCCTGATGGCAATTCTCATGTGATGCCTTGAAAGACCAGTTTCATTTATCCCTTCTCCCATTCTTCCCCTCACCTTGGTGGCTATCATAACCTGGTCCCTGTATCCTTTCAGAGATTCACCAAGGAGTCGTTCAGAATCCCCAGCATCATATACATCTGCTGTATCAAATAAATTGATCCCATAATCAATTGAAGTCTTCACCATCTTCTTGGCCAGTTAAAGGTCTACCCCACCTAATTTCCAAAGATTCCTTGTTCCAAATGTCATAGTTCCAAAGGCCAATAAAGATACATAAGAAGCCGTTTTACCCAATCTAACATACTTCATAAACGATGAGATTAATTTAGTTTTAAAAATTTTTGGTAAATTTATTCATTTGAATACAATTTTAAATGATTCTTTAAGTTAAATTATGATCTCAAAAATTGTATGGTATTCCTTTTACCTGGAATTTTTTCTTGATGGGCTGATAGGTGATTGTAATTACTGCTCCATATCTGGTGATAACGTTGTAAACTCTCTCTATCGCAAAAATTTTGATATTTCCATCATATATTTTTAAGATATTTCCATCTGGTTTTAATGGCGAAACTTCAACCAGGGGAATCATTTTACAGAGGTTATCGTTGCATGGCCCCTTTACATACCTGACTGATATGTAAAGTTCTTTAACATTCATTTCTTTTATCTTTTTTATGGCTCTTCTATCAATTTCCAGATTGTATTCCCTCATACCTTACCCGCCCGCAGGATAATTGAATTTGATACCACGATCGTTGAACTGAAGGCCATTGCAAGACCTCCTAAGAACGGAAGCGTGTTATATATGCCAATTCCCACTAAGGGGACTATTACTCCAGCAGCAACTGGAATAAGAATTGCATTGTAAACAAGAGCCCACGCGAGATTCTGCTTTATTTTTCTCATAGTCTTTCTAGCAATCCTTATAAGATAAGGTATATCCTGAATTCTGTTCTCTATCAATACTATGCCTCCAGTTTCCTTAGCCACATCTGTACCCGCTCCGATGGCAATACCCACATCAGCCCTTGCCAGAGCCGGTGCATCATTAATTCCATCTCCAACCATTGCCACATAATTTCCATTCTTCTGTAATTCCTCGATGAATTTTTCCTTGTCTTCTGGTTTCATTCCATATCTGAAATTTTGAATACCTAATGAATTTGCAACTTTCCTGGCCTGACTCTCGTTATCTCCAGTGAGCATCCATATTTCTAGGCCCATTGTACGAAGCTCCTCGATTGATTTTTTTGCATCATCCTTTATTCTGTCGTTCAAAATAATGTACCCTTCACACCTGCCATCTACTGCCACGTAAAGGATAGTTCCCTCTTCATGTATATTGTTGCAGCCCAAAATATTTAGTCTATCCATCAGTGAACTATTCCCAACAGCGATGTTACTTCCAAAATATGCAATTACTCCTTCTCCGGGAAAGTACTGAAAAGAATCTGGTGATGGAATTTCCTTCCCATAATGTCTCAGTATTGCCTTTCCTACCGGGTGCTCCGTATCTTTCTCTGCGATCGCAGCCAGTCTCAATATCTCTTCTTCCTTCATATTTCCCATTGACTTTATCATAGCTACTTCAAAGGATCCTTCGGTTAAGGTTCCTGTTTTATCAAAAATCACTGTGTCAATTCTGTTTAGCAGTTCTATGTTCTCTCCACCCTTTATAAGGATACCCCTTTCAGAAGCCATACCTGATGAAACTATCAGTGCGGCAGGGGTCGCTATACCTAATGCGCACGGGCATGCTATTATGAACACCGTGATCATTGCCAGGAGAGAGAAAGTTATACCAACCCCTGCGACCAGGTACCAGAACAGGAATGAAGAGACGGCAATTATGGTAACAGCAGGTACGAAATAAGATGCTACCTTATCTGCAAATCTTTGAATTGGTACTTTTTCAGAATGAGCACTTTCTACAAGCGCTATTATCTCTGAGAGAGTATTATCAGTCCATAACTTTTCTGCAGTCATCCTGAATGAACCGTTAAGATTTTTACTGCCCCCAATTATCTTATCTCCAGACTTCTTGAAAATTGGATTGCTTTCGCCAGTTATTAGGCTCTCATCAACATAGGTTTCCCCTGAAACTATGGTGCCATCGGTTGGTATTAATTCACCTGGTCTAACCAGCAGAATATCACCTACCTTCACCTTTTCAATGGGAACCTGTAAAATTTCGTCATTACTCTCTAAATTGGCAATTTTGGGCTGAAGTTCCATAAGTCTTTCAACGGAATTGGATGCCTTCCTTTTCATGATCGTCTCAACATAATTGCCGGTTAAGACCAGCGATATTATTATGGAGGATGTGTCAAAATATAAATTGTCAGATGGGAATAGTTTTGGAAAAAATATCACTATGGTACTATAAATCCATGCTGCACTGGTCCCCAATGCTATGAGGGTATCCATGTTGCCAATCTTGTTTCTGATAGCATCCATGAACCCCTTGTAGAATCTTAATCCAGGATAAAATTGTACTATGGTTGCAGCTATGAATAGAATAATTCCGTAATCTGCAAATCGAATGACATAGGTTAAAAGGAAAACAAGAATAGACAAGGCCCATGAGATTATGAGAGAAACCTTCAGCTTTTTAAATTCCACTTCTGGCCTATCAAACTGATCCTTGCACGTTTCACTGCAGAAATAGTAATACCTCCCATTCCTTATGCTCACCAAACTACAGGTTGATTCGTCTACATACATCCCGCAAATGGGATCCCTTGCCAATTTTGATCACTTTCTTCAATATTTCCTTCTTTCTGTAGATGAAATATATTTTCTGGGATTTTTCTTAAAATTCTGGAGGCACGAGTCATTACAAAAATAAAATTTCTTACCTTCGTATTCATATGAAATGGCCTTTTTCTCATCTACATCCATGCCGCATACTGGATCCTTTACCATTTTATCACCACGTATGTATTCATCGTTACGATTTAACTTACTGGTATGCAAAATGCCTAGGCCTTTATCTCCAGCTTTCTCATCAGGTCTCTCTCACAGTTATGACAACATGCATAATATATGTGATTTTTCAGGACAACTTCAATCGGATCCTCAGTGATCTCCTTACCACAGTAGTCGCAATAAACCTTTACCAGATTGCTTATGGAGTTCCTGAATTCAATTTCACTGATTATATCCATTTCATTGTATTTTATTTCGTGCTTCAGGATGTCCTGTGAACATACAAATACGTATTTTCCATTAGCCAGAGCCATTTTTGCTAGGACAGCACTTTCGGGTATTAAGGATGGTTCATCGGTTTTTATCATGAAATATTTCCCCCTATTGATGCCTGAGAGTTCAACTGTGTATCTTTTTATTATTCCATTCTTCTCTAAGTCTCTAATAATTTTTCTCACAGTATTCCTGTTCAAATTGGCTATTCTGGAAATTTGCTCGATGCTCAACCTTGAATTGCCATAAAGAATTCTAAGTACTTTTGATTCATTAGGCGATATGTTTATTTTTTCCATATAAATATATGCATTTACACCATATGATTTTTTTCAAAATATTCATGATAATTTTTTGATAGACCACAATTTCTCCTAACTTATTTTCCAAGATTTGACTCTTTATTTATATTATTCGTCTTTTGTCGATTCCTATAATCGACAATTTTTTATTATAGTACTCCATGTAATTTTATGGAAAGGGTGTTAATACACAAGGATTATGTATGTCCCTTGTGCGGACGTGCATATAATACTGAACTTGAGGCGATATATTGCGGCTGTGGTCATGAATAGGCATCCACAATATCTCCCTTTTTTATTTAGATGATGAGTAGTGATTTATGTAAATTTTGATTTTCTACTCCCATCTTTTTAGAAATAGTACATTGATTTGGGCATACTTTATTTCCTTTAAATATTTCTTTATGCAACTTGACAACCTTAATGCAGAAAAAATTCCTTGAATTTTGGAAACTTTTATGAACTGATATTTAGTTAATTAATTAAAGAATGGACCCGGGAATTGCTGAAGATAAATTATCATCGTCTGCTTTTATGGCCAATAAATTTAGGGATGATTATCTTGGCAGGGACATCTATCTTTCTGCCCACTTACATATGATAACTCCGTGCACACTCGTACCCCGCTGTAATTACTGTTCCCTTTCTAGCAGCATAGGTGACATAAGAAAGCAGAGAGATGTCCTTACAATGGATGAACTGATGAGGTATATAGATCATGTCCTTAGATTCAGGGAGATAACAACATTAATACTGGTTGGAGGAACGAATCTCAAAGGACAAGATAATCGGCTGATTAAAATTGTAAAATCCATTAGGAATATTACCAACATTCCGGTTGGGATAGATATTGGAGCCCCCATATCATATGAAACTCTTTCTGAATTCAAAGATTACGATATTTCACCAATATATTCTTCTATTGAAACTGCGAATGAAGATCTCTTTCATGATGCCAAGCCTGGAGATAGTCTTGACAAAAGACTTCAACTGCTATATGAACTTGAGAGATTAGGCATCCCCTCAGGCACAATTCTCATGAACGGTATAGGAAGTTTTAAAGATCTCCTGAATTCCATAGATTTCTTTGAGAAATTCAAGATGCTTAATTATCTCTACATTTCAACTTTTAGACCTGTACCTGGTACTCCCTGGGAAAATAAGAAAGAAGCCAGTATCGAGGATTCCATAAGGGCTATTGAATTTGCAAGAATGAAATTGCGTAAGATTAACATAGGATTAGCTGACGTGGGTGTTGAAGCCAAAAGTGTTGCACCCTACATTTTAAATGAACTTGAGCATGGGGCTGGAAATACCCTAACGGGAATTCTCATTTACAAGGGATTTGAATTGAACTATCTAGATGCCATAAGAAAAATAGAAAACCATGGATATCACATTGTCAGAAGAGCCTAAGAGAGGCAATAAATAACATATTGGCATGATAAACTATCCGTATTGTGAAATCCATTTGTGGACTTTTCATAACAATCCTAGATCTGAAAATTCCGAAATTTCATTTCCATAAATATATGAAGGATACGTGCAATGGAAATTATAAAATATGAATTTTAGAATGTTCATACATGGATGAGAAAAAACTCTTCCCTTCCGAGGAATGGGTAACGGAATATTGTAAGAGGCTCAGCGAATCGCCAGATTATAATAAAAGTGGAAAAGGTTGGAAAGATCCAATTTTGTTTAAGCTAACTGACGTAGATACTCTTCCTGAAAAGCCTAAGTTCAATGCATTTATTCTAAACCTAAAGGATGGGAAATGCGAGAGTTCTGAAATTGTCTACTCAGAAAATTCATCTGCTCCTTTCAAACTCACTGCTTCTTATTCAAATTGGAAAAAGATAATTGGTGGAAAAATCAACCCAACCCAGGCCATGTTGACTGGCCAAATAAAGGTAGAAGGGAGTATCACCACTCTCCTCAGATATGCTTCGGCTGCCATAGCGATGGTAAAGGTAGCCCAATCAATACCGACAGTTTATCTGGATGAAAAATGAGTTTCTATCAGTTTCCAAGAAAAATTTATTTTCAGAGGGATATAATTGATGATCTCCACACAATACTTGAAAAAAACAGAATATCAAGAGTACTCATTGTAACTGATAAGGTGGTATTTGGCAGATTCCGAGAAAAATTGTTGAAAGGGTTAAGTGGAATAGATTATGAATTGTTCGACAATGTGGAGCCTGAACCAAGTATAGACTCCATAGAGGATGTTTTTCAGAATCTCGGTAACAGGAAATTTGAGGCTATTTTGGCCTTTGGCGGTGGCAGCGTAATGGATTTCGCCAAGTCACTCGCCATAAAAATTTCATACCCTGAGAAAAAGCTTGATGAAGTGAATCCATTTGAACCCTTGGAATTGAAGACCATTCTGATAGCTGTCCCCACCACATCTGGAACTGGAAGCGACGTTTCTTTTGGCATAGTCCTTACGCAGGGAAACAGAAAACTTGCCCTTGGGAATTTTGATCTGGTACCATTCATCGACATACTTGATCCTTCCCTTGCGCCGAGTAATCGGGAAATAATAGTTCCCACTGGTATCGATGCATTGGTTCATTCCTTTGAGTCCATAGCATCTAATAATTCTTCTCCACTGACGGATGCCCTTGCTGAAAAGTCCATTGAATTAATATTCGAAAATCTGGAAGGTTCCATATCGGGAAAAGACGAATCCAGGGATAAAATGCACCTTGCCGCAACTATGGCCGGACTGGCTTTTTCTAATAGCGGTACCGCATTGGCTCATGCATTAGGTCACAGTTTTGGAGCCACATTCATGATTACTCATGGTACTTCCGTTGGATTATTCCTTGTTCCAGCCATGAAATTCAATGCCACAGATGAAAATACCTTAAAAAAATATGAGAAAGTTGGAAAAATGCTAGGAGCAAAAAGTTTTAACGACCTGATTGATGAAATTTATAGTTTATTTGACCGAGTTGGGCAACCAAAGAAGGTCAGTCAGTTGAATATATCCAGGAAAATTTACGAATCAAGATTGGACCAAATGATATCCAAGGCAATGAGCGATAGTGAGATAGCCTTCAATCCTGTTATACCAGGAGAGGAGGATATCATGAGAATATTCCTAGAGAATTATTAACTTGCCCTTTATATCTTGGCCACAAACAAATCTATAAATATCTTTTTTTGAATGATATTACATGAACTTTTCTGATAGCGGTTATGAAAATTTCTTGACGACAATGGAAGGAATTCATAACAAACTAATTTTCAGTATTATTAAATAGGGAGAGGATAAAATGACTGAATATTTTGGAGAATTTCCTAACTTCATAGGTGGTGAGTTCACTAAAGAGGGAACCGAGAAAGAATTGCATAGCCCAATAGACGGTGGGCCAATAGCTAAGATTTACCTGGTAGACGAAGAAATATTGGGACGAGCTATTGATGAAGCCCATGATTCTTTCTATTCAAAGTGGTTAAAGGTCCCATTGCGTGAAAGGAAAAGATTACTGGGCAGGCTTTCTGATTTGGTTCAGGAAAAGTCGGACTTTTATGCCATGATTGAATCCTCAAACACCGGGAAGACCATAAGGCAAAGCACCTTGATGGATGTTCCTTTGGCCATCGAACATCTTAGGTATTTTGCAAATGAAAGTGAATTTTCTGAAACCAGGGAAATTACACACCCGGAATATCCTGGTACCAAGGGCATAATTCAATATGCGCCCCTAGGAGTCATTGGCGCCATAGTTCCATGGAATGTTCCTCTTATGATGACAGTTTGGAAACTAGCTCCTGCCATTGTGGCGGGTAACACTGTGGTACTTAAAACTTCGCAATTTACCCCACTCTCGGCACTGGAACTGGCAAAGGATATAGAAAAAGCCGGATTTCCGAAGGGGGTTATTAATATTCTGGTCGGAGAAGGATCAAAAATAGGTGATGCCATGGCCAGAAGTCCGAAGATAAATGCCATATCGTTCACTGGTTCCACTTTCACAGGAAAAAAGGTTCTTAATGCCGCTTCTTCTACCATCAAAAAGGTTCTGCTTGAATTGGGTGGAAAGAGCCCAAATATAATTTTTGAAGATGCAGATCTTGAAACTGCTGTTAAGGGTGCAATTTTCGGAATATATCTTAATGCCGGACAACTCTGTGAGTCTGGAAGTAGGTTGATTATTCAAAAATCCATTCATGATAAATTCATGAAAGCGCTTGTTGAACAGGTATCTAAAATAAAACCAGGTAACCCACTGAATTTCGAGACTGATCTGAGTGCCATAACTACAAGGGAACAGCTGGATAAAATCAAGTCTATGGTGGATCAGGGGGTATCAAGGGGGGCCCAGATAATGCAGCCAGTCGATATAAACGGAAAGGTACCAGAAAGTGGATTGTATTACCCACCGACTATTATTGCAAATAGCGGTAATGATCCATCTCTCTTGAACGAAGAAATTTTTGGACCTGTGGTTACTGTTAGCACATTTGACACAGAGGATGAGGCCATTGATATAGCCAATAATACCAGATATGGCCTTGCCAGTGCTGTCTGGACCAGCGATGATGACCGTGCCCTAAGGGTAGCCAGCAGGATCGAGGCAGGTACCGTATGGATCAATGATTATCACCTGCTTTCTGCTGCTGCACCAAGGGGAGGATTCAAGGATAGCGGAATTGGAAGAGAACTGGGTCTTGAAGGGATACTTGAGCTGACCCAGACCAGGCATATTTTCGTTAGCAAGACTGAGAGGGAATTAAAGGACATTGCCTATGGATTGATACTGCCTTCATGATTAGAAGATAATTCTAATAACATAGGGAAGTGCCTTATAAGAAGAGCTTAGGAATAGTCTTATCCATGGATATTGAAACCAATTTCGATTCCTCCCCCTCAGATAACCATTCGAGTTCTTTTAGTTCTTTTCCAGCCTCCCTAGATTCGATCCCGTATGATTCTGCGACCTTTTCAGGAGATACATCCAAATTAAGAAAATCCTTTTTCTCCATTCCTGGATAATAGCTTAAGGAATAGCTCTTGAGTATTGAATATCCACCGTTTTTAAGAACAATGAACTTAACCGGTAGGTTATACCTCTTTACAGTCCATAAAATCTGTGTAGCATAAAGGAATGATCCTTCTCCTATTATTGCAAGGACCTTCTTGGTTTTCATTGATATTCCTGCTGCTGCAGGAGCACCCCACCCTAACTGTCCTGAAGATGCCGTGAAATATGAGTTGGGGGCATACCCCAGCATTGTTCTAGTGAAATAGGCGTAAGAAACTGATTCATCCACAATTACGAAATTTTTGAAATACTTGGCAATGGAGCTGAAAACATAATATGGGCCCATATTGTTTCTGTCATTGGCTATTTTTGATCTAAGTGAATAATCTACAGGTCTAACAACATTCCCCTTTCTGCTTACTTTATTCTTAAGTTCCTTCATGAAAAGCCTCACATTTGCGATTATGAATTCCCCTACCTTTGGATTTATATTTAATCCTATGAATACCACCTTTTTGTCCTTAAGCAGGGGAGATGGAAGATAGGGGTAGAGAGTGATATCCCCTCCTATGAATATTATCAAATCATTTTGTAAAAGCTTAAGATTTATCAGAGTTGAACCTGGTTGTAAATCTCCCAGGAACTGAGGATGTCCTGAAGGAAATGGAGAGCGATGTGATAATGGTTCGGCAAATACAGCACATCCTACTTTTTCTGCCAGTTCCACCGCTTCCTTGTGTGCACCGAACAGGTCCACTTCCCAACCGAACACCAGTACAGGGTTTTTTGATGAGTTTATCAACTGAGATACATATTCAACTCCATCCTCATTGGCTAATTCCAGCGAGGCACTATAATCAGTAATATCAGGAGGTGTTACTTCCTCGTCCATCAGGTTCATGGGAAATGAAATAAACACAGGCCCAAATGGTGGAGTAAGTGCCTCGATTTTTGCACGTCTAAGTACAGTTGGAATCTCTGATGAAGTTTTAACCTCATAACTGAATTTCACGTTTTTTCCTACGAATTCCGTCAGATTTCCTGATAGTAGAGGTTCCATGAACATGTGTCTAATGTCCTGCTGGCCTGCTGTAATTATAACAGGGGTCCTGTTCATTTTTGCAGTATAAATGTATGCCATTGAGTTTCCGAGACCTAATATAGTATGAAGGTTTACAATTGATGGTTTTCTGTTAAATTGAGAATACCCATCTGCCATACCGACAGCTAAACCATCGAAGGGAAGCAGAATGTAATTATCAATACTTTTAAGGGTGGACAACTCAGTAGATCCAGGATTACCGAAAACTGGTAGTAAATCCAATCTTTTAAGGGTTTCCGAAAAGGAATCAAATGCCTTCATAGTTGCACCTTGTAAAGTGGCTCCATGCCTTGTGCATATCTTAGCACATTTGAAATGGTTTCAGTGATGAATCTTTGCTGGCTTTCCAGGGTTACACCTGCAATATGAGGGGTAACAATAACATTGTCAAGTGAAAAGAGTTCACTATTGTAATCTGGAGGTTCCTTGGTGAAAACATCTATTCCTGCTTTAATTCCTTTTTCTTTAACGGCCTTTATAAGCGCTTTCTCGTCCACAATTTCCCCTCTGGAAGTGTTAATGAATATGGCTCCGTCCTTCATCATTGAGAATTCCCTTTCTCTGAACATCTCTCTGGTATTTTCTGTCAAAGGAAGGTGAAGGGTTATAATATCAGAAATTTTGAGCAGCTCATATAATTCTAGATATGTAATACCTAACCTTTCTTCATCTTCCTGACTTAGTCTATTCACGTCATAATAAACCATGGTCACATTGAATGGGAGCAGTCTTATGGCAAGCTGTCTACCTATCATTCCCATTCCCACTATTCCCACTGTCTTTCCTTCCAGATCTCTAGATCCAGTGAGTACTGGCCAGTTGTGGTTGTGTTTCAACTCTGAATTAAGGTCTAAGGTGTCCTTGAGGAAAAGAAGTATGAACATAATTACATGTTCAGCCACGCTTTGCTTATTGGCCGTGGGTATATTGCATAACATTATACCTTTTTCCTTAATATAACTCAAGTCAACGTTATCATATCCCGTACTCGCTATCTGTAAATATTTTAAATTTGGAAATTTCATGAGTTCCTCTCTTCCCAGGTGTGTAAAGGTTGTCGCCACAAGTACTTCCACATCTGGTCTCTCTTCTTTTATATCCGTTTCAATTTCTAGGTCCGGGAGAATTTGAGCAGTCATGGATTTGACTTCGTCCAGTGGTAAGAACGGTGGCAATAAGGCCAAATATTTCATGATTGATATTGATTTGATTTTACTAATAATTTTTGCATTGTCCTTAATTTCAAGTATGGGTAGTATTGAATGCTGAATTCAGATCAGTTTCATCTCATATAAAAAAGATAAATAATAAGAGAACGAACTGACCGGGAGTATTGATATGAGTTCAAGCCATTACAGACATTTCTAAATTGAAGTCCTCTTTAATAATCAGATTGGATTTCGTTAGAATCTAAACCCTGCATATTAAGGATGATGTGAAAATTTAATCTCAACTTGAAAAATTAATATCGAAAATAAGGGCTATCCCAATTGTTTTCCTTGCTCTATCTTACAAAAAATCTCAAAAAATAAGGATCTTAAAAATGATATTAAGGTATTTATAATATTTATATAAAATTAGGCAATTCTGCAATTATGCGCAAAAATACACAACCTTGTGTCTGATTATTTTTATATACTTGCTTAATTTTGGATCATGGCGTTCATAGATGATCTGGCCTTTGAACTATTTACGCTTTCCCTAGTAGGGGTAGTGTCTGTATACCTAACTGGTTATGCATATCTGGAGTACAGAAAGGGAAATAGTGATGTTGAACAGGTTATGAGACCAGGTGCATTCATACTTGGAATTATGGGATTCATTATTGTGATACTTGGATTAGACGGTGAAATGACATGGCCACTTCCTGGGAGCTACAATATTCTTTTCTACGATCCATATCTACTATTCGGTCTTGTTCTCCTTACTGTATCATTATCGATATTATTTAAGCAGAAATTACAGTTTTCAGGAATACTTGCTCTCTTCTCAGGACTGATTGCTATTTATTATGGGATAAATGCATACTATGACAAGATGACAGCCAGCCCCATTGCAATGCTTGGAATGTATCTAGCTTTTGGATTGACCGGCTTCTTCACCTATCCCGCGACCCTGATCTACGACCTGCTTCCAGGGAAGAAGAACGTATCGAAACTATGGACTGTTGTCCTTGTGTTATTCTGGATAGGACTTGTGACATCTTCAATACTTGCTGCACTTACCGGTATTGAAGCTGTTCCACAGCATTTACTCAAAGCACCGTGATATTTATTTTATTCCTCATATTTTTATTGCCTTCCAACTATATAATGATGCTATGATGTACTTTTGCATTTATTCAGACCTTGATTTTTTATTTAAAACGATTTAAAATAATTGGATAATAGTAGGACATGGCATTGATTTGAGCCTTTATAAGAGCATTGAAATTTGAAGATGGGATTAGAAAATCAGTTATAAAGAATACGAAATTTCCCTTATAACCGAAAGCTATTCCTTGCGGTAAATTTGGCACATATCTGAAATTACTGCCGTTTTTACTAAGATAATCGTAATAATACTTAAAATCATTATATGACCCGTTTATAAGGGATATATTCTCATTGAGGTTAATAGTTAGAACAGTTTTAATGAACTTCATCGTATTTGTATCGTTGGAGAATTCTATAATTCCAATTTCAATGGTGGCATTTACCAAGATATAATATATTGAGATAGTAGCATTGTAGAAAACATATTCGCCGCCAGATATGGAGGAATTTCCAGTTGTAAAATTAGTTATAATCCCAGATTCATTCAACTTCATTCCTGTGTTACCCTCAACCGTACTTAATGTCACAAATCCGAAATGAACACCAGATTGTATATTTCCACTGAATACCTCAAAAGCCAGTATGCTACCTGCTATACTTGAGACAATTAGTATGATAACAATTACCACATTTACAATTGTCCTGCCACCTTTTTTTGGACTAGCATTTGTGGAAATCCCTATAGGTTTTATGTTTTGATCTGATGTCATCTTTGGTCACATTGTTCAATAATTATATGTGGATTCCTGTTAAAATTTTTTGTGCCATATTTATGTTTTTGTTTTGGTATAATTAAGGGTTGAGACTATCAATTTATTTGATCCAATGGATCTCTCATATGGTTCAAATATTTATCTTCTGAATTTATCATATTTTTTTCCTGGTACATTCAAATCTTCTGTCTTACCTAACCTTATCTTAATTTTCTCTCATAGAATCTGTTCTTCAAATCACCATTTTCTTTCAAGAAAACTTCCCTTTAGCTTCCATTGGATTCCCCAAATAGACCTTCACAGGTCTCTTAACTTTTAACAATATCCGTTATATTCTTTTTACCATATCTTCCTTTATTGTCATACTTCCATATTGTGCCCAACAGAAGTATGCCTTCCTTAATTTACAAGGAGGGTCTAATTTACAACTACTCAAAATTTGATACGTTATGGGAAAAGGTTTCATAATGATTAAGTTCTTGATCTTTCCTTTGAAACAAATGATAATAAAATAAATTGGTAATAGTCATGACATGGAATTTATTTGAGCCTTTATCAGGGCATTGAAATTTGAAGATGGGATTAATAAATCATTTATAAAAAATATGAAATTTCCCTTATTACCTATGGCAAATCCTTGCGTATAATTTTGAGCCAATCCATATAAGTTTGAGGGGCGATTTCCATATTTATAATAATAATAGTACCTAAAACCATCATATGTACTGTTTATAATAGAAGTTTTAATAGGATTTCTATAATTGAACCAATGACTTAAAAAATTTTCCATAAACCCCATGGCTTCAATATTATTCCAAAATTCTATGATACCTATTTTAATACCGCCACTAGCCCCAGGTATAACAACTGTTCCCGCCTTTGAAAAGTTGGTGGAGTTGTAATAGACATATTCGAATGCGTAAACAGATTGAATTCCAGCTATAGAACTGGTTATAATTCCAGATTCATTAAAATTCTCTCCTGTATTACTTTCAACTGCATTCAATGAGACAAATCCAAAATGAACACCTATCTTTAAATTTCCACTGAATACTTCAAAAGCAAATATGCTACCTGCTGCACCTGCTACTATCAGAATGATGATAATTGCAAGATTTACAATTGTACTGCCACCTCTTTTCGGACTAATATCTGCTAAGATTTCTGTAGGTTTTATGTTTTGATCTGATGTCATATTTATTCACGTCATTAATAGAGTATACTCAGATTTCTATTAAAAAATTTTATGCCATTCTTGCATTTTATGCCCTTTGATATTTCCTCTTATTCAGACTTTCAATTTATAACTACACAAAATTTGTGATGCTACGATAATAATATTGGTGAAAAATATAATAATATTCATTAATTTGTATAATTGTGTAAAAAATCACAACTTTCTTTTGATGTTATCTATATCCCCTAATTCTAAACGGGCCCGCCGGGATTTGAACCCGGATCTCTGGCTCCGAAGGCCAGAAGGATAATCCTGACTACCCCACGGACCCATTGGTAATATTTTAACACTATAAAAGTAAAACCCATAGAGATAAAATAAATATCATCAGGTATCCTTAACATTAATTTTCGCAACCTCAATTTATGTCAATGGATTAGTTAGGTATTTATGTGAGCCATTATTTCACTCATGAGCGAGTGTGGTGTAGCCTGGTAACACGCGAGCTTGCCAAGCTCATGCCCCGGGTTCAAATCCCGGCACTCGCATACTCCCAAAGGTTTAATTCGTGTTCAAAATTCCTTAAATAAGAAATAGTGGAATTGAAACCTGATTATTGATATATCAGTCATAATCCGTTATTATTTTTTTCTTGCGACCCTATTATCTTCAGTATGTTCATTAGGTTATATCTTTCTAAAATTACATTATATATTTTAGAAGGCAAAACAACATCAAGAAGATTATCAAGTCCCACCTTGAGAATCTCTAAAATTAACAACAGTAACAAAAATTCTCCGTTCTTAAAGTATGTATAGAAATCGAAATTTATTTATTTTTGTTTTGGAATGTTCCATTCCTCAACCCTCGGGGAGCTTTTGAAGACATAAGTTCCATCCAATTAGATTGAAGACTGTCCTCGCAGATGATAGGTTTGTTAGTATCGCATTTCTGAATATGTGCACCATTCTTACATCTTTAACTAATCCCAATAGGTTAACTGAAAAGGAGGTAAGTTTACCAAGGGCATTGTTGTAAATTTTGTTAAAATTCTCATTAAATTATAGTTCCGTTGTCAGGTACTGCACTAAAGAACGCTTTTTATGTCATCATGGGCTCATATTTTAATTATACATAGCTCGAGACGCCACCATAAAGGCTTCAAAATTCTCATAATATATTAATGTAGAGTCCTACAAATATAATTCACTAAAGGATTAAAATGTGCCCCGCTATCATAGATAGATATTGCATTGAGACTCTATGGGATTAAGCAAGGTTTCTTTTTATTATATAAGTTGACTAAATGCACATTTTGTAAACCTATAAATATAAAACAAGTTATTAATATTAAAGCTAGAGAATTTATACTTAATGAGTTTGCATGGTTAGATTTAAAAACATAAATTTTGTAAACTCTTGAGGATGAATGAGCTGTTAATTATCTTAGGAAAAGAGACAAATAATTGATACAAGAAAAGCTAAATAGTTAAAGGGAAATTCTAATTAGGATGGCGCTTTATAATGAGTAAAGGTTGTATAATTCAAGGAGTAGTCCTATCAATAGTTCTTCTATTTTTGATATCTGGTTTTTCAACTATTGCAAATGGAACTCAACATTCACAATTCAATCTTCCACTCAATTCTAATTCTCAGCAAATAGGATTGCAAAATCATTCTACCTACGGTTTCTCCATGAATGATTTAAATCTAAATACAATGAAAACTATACCATATACCCTAAATATTTACAACAGTAAATACGTCGGAAAATACAATGGCACAGTAACAGTGTTGGTAACTTTTAAACTCAGAAATGAAAAAATGCTTCTGAATTTATTGAACAATATTTCCTCCGTAAATAGTCCCGAATTCCACAGATATTTATCTAAGGAAACCTTTGAAAGTTTGTTTTCCCCTAACATGACCCTGTATAACCAATCTCTGAGATATTTCAGAAATTTTGGAGTAAAGGTACAGAGTTATTCTGATAGAATTTCAATATCCATAACAGGATCATCTGAAATCATTTCGAAAATATTCAACGTCAGTATAGGATATTATAACCTAAATGGGTATGAATTTTACTCCATTAGCAGGAATCCCTCAGTACCTTCATGGATGGCTCCATATATCAGTCAAATTTCTGGTCTGGATAACTTCTATAGGGCAAATGTAAACTATAATTATTCAAGAATGCATGTACTTGAGTTAAACAATCAGTTAAATTACAACTCTGTCTCATTAAACGGCTACCCAGCTCCTATAACAGAAAATGGAGTTCAGTTGATCTATGGTTCTGACCTTCAGGTAGCTTACGATGAACAAACTTTATTTAACTATACGTACCCAACACATGAGGTTGTTGCAACAATTCTATGGTCTGGGCAGTATATAGGTCAGAATATTTCAACGCCCTATGGAAATCTTTATAACGGTACTTTATTAGGTCCGTTCGATCCCACTGACATCTATACTTATTTCAACGATACTTTACCGTCATACGAACCCCATTCAAGAGTAATAGCAGTTCCTTTAAACGGAGCCCCACTTCCATCTCCATTAGCTTCTTATGATACTACTGGTGCAGTAGGAGAGAATACCCTTGATTTGGAAATGGTTGGAAGCACCGCCCCAGGCTCTACTATTTACAATGTATATGAACCGAATTCCACAGCAAACTTGGATGAAGCGTTAGCCTTTATCCTCAATCCAAACTCATCATTTCCTGGTCTTAACAATGTAACCGTAATATCTAATTCTTGGGGTAGTCCCGAGTACAATGATACAGCCTGGTATGAATATCTCCAAGAGGCAGAGGCAAGAGGTATTACAGTTCTTGCATCAAGCGGTGATTCTGGTGATAATCCAAATAGCTCTAAATATATGCAATCAACATATCCGAATGATTGGGTAGAGTTTCCATCAGCCATGGCCTATAACGGTTTTGGAGTAACCGCTGTCGGTGGGACAACACTTACCCTAAACTTAACTCAGGGACCAGATTATTTGCATGTCTTAAATCAAACAGCTTGGTATATTTCAGCCAATGATACGTCCAACGGAGGTCCTGCGGGATCTACGGGCGGAATCAGCCAGGTCTTTCCTGAGCCAGTTTGGCAGTTGAACACTCTTGCAAACAAAGTTATAAACGGTTCTGGCAGGGGAGTCCCTGATGTATCTGCTGTCGCCAATAATACCATTGTTTACATTACTGTAAATGGGCAATCCTACTACGGAGGTCAATATCTTTTCTCGGGGACGAGTATTGCATCTCCGGTTACTGCTGGACTTATAGCTGAGATGAATGCAGTTCTATCGTTAAACAATCAGCCTTCATTAGGATACTTGAATCCATTAATCTATAATCTCGCCAATAAACAATTGGAATCTCTCAATTACACAGAATATACTGGTTATAATCCGACCGGTACTTATAACTCATCATTACCAACATTACCCTTTTACGATGTTTATACAGGGAGAAATCACATTTATCAGGCTACATATGGTTATAATCTGGTCACTGGATGGGGTTCAATTGATGCATACAACTTTACCATGTATATTTTAAATGTTAATTACTCAAACGTTCCAGGTGCATTACAGGGAGTTAGAGACATACTGGATCTAAAATCATTAAATGTTACCTCTTATTTTTCTAATGGTACTGTTAACACACAGTACAACGCATCAATACAACAGAACTTTTTCCTTGCGAACAGTTTTGGAGCACCAGTATATTGGATTCAAAACGTAATATACATTACCCACCCTTCAGGATATCCAGAAAATGAGTTTTTAATGTACTATACAGGATGGGTTATTTACCCATTTTATGGGTTATATCCATATTTGGCCATATACGAATACAATTTTCCAGTTGGAAAGATTGTGACTTTACCAAAGGTTTTCAATATTACGTCCTGGCTCTCGGGATTGAACACATTTAACAGTCAGACAATGAACTTTGAAGTAAATTCGCAGATTATCCAGATTCCTGTTCCAGGAGCATCATACATAATAGGTTCCCTTAATTACTCATACTTATGGCAGGGGAAAAGGTATTACAATGGCCCATCTCCAGATAACCCTTATCCAGGTGGCCTTGATCCGCAATTTGGAATTGTAGGGGGTCCTTCAGCAGGAATAGGGAATTTTATGAGCCCTACTAACGCCTCAATTGAAATGCTAATCGAACCTCTTGGAAATAATAACTATTATGATGCACAATCCGAAACATTTAATGAAAGTATTGATCAAACGGGTGAATTAGCCTTAAACCTGAACTATGTATACAACGGAAACAGCTGGAATGTTTCAATTTTAAAAGGAAGTGTAGAACAAGGAATTCTGGATTATCAAACTTTGAATTTTGGTCATATAACTGATTATAATATTACATTTGAAGAAAATGGGCTACCTTTAGGAACCAACTGGTCAGTCACAATGAATGGGATAGCTGAATCATCAGATACCAATATTATAACATTCATATTTCCTAATGGGTCTTATTCATTTAATATTGGAACAGTAAATGGTTATAGAGCAACACCTTCATCGGGAACCATCACAGTAAATGGTGCTGATGTAACGCAATCAATAGCATTTACCCCTGTTACCGAAAATAAATACACAATAACATTCAAAGAAACGGGCCTACCATCTGGAACATTATGGTATGTAAACCTCTCCAATGGACAATCTTTCAATTCAACGACAAGTACAATAACATTTACTGAAACTAATGGAACTTATTCATATATAATAGCAACTGTAAATAAAAATTATGGAGCAAAGGGTGGATCCTTCATAGTTAATGGGTCAAATGTGGAAATCCCTGTTACATTTTCTCCCGTTACATTTAAAGTGACATTTACGGAGAATGGATTGCCATCAGGAACATTATGGTACGTTAATCTATCAAATGGTCAATCCTTCAGTTCAAGTTCAAATACAATAATATTCAGTGAATCTAACGGAACTTACTCATACATAATAGCCACATTAAATAAGGACTATTCACCCATGCCCATCACAGGTTCTTTCACAATAAATGGAGCAGCAATATCAGAAGCAATATCATTTGGCTTAGTTACATACAAGCTAACCTTTACAGAATCAGGCTTACCATCTGGAACATTATGGTACGTTAATTTATCAAATGGTCAATATTTTTCCTCTAGTTCCAATATCATTTCATTCAACGAACCTAATGGATCCTATTCGTATACAGTATCGACACCCATCTATGGTTCGGCGGGAATAAGATATGTGACAACAGAATCATCAGGTTCATTTACAATTAATGGAGCAAATGTGAATATTTCAATCGCATACACAACACAATACTATTTAACGATGGAATCAAATCCAGAGAATGGAGGATCTATAATTCCCAATAGCGGATGGTACAATGCTGGTACATCTGTTACAATAAAAGCAGTTCCAAACTCCAATTTTGAATTTGTATCATGGGCAGGAATAGGTAATGGAAGCTATTCTGGATCAAATGATTCCGCAATCATAACAATAAATGGTCCAATAAAAGAAACAGCGAATTTCATTGAACTCTACCAAATAACATTTACTGAATCAGGATTGTCATCTGGAACATCATGGTATCTAAACTTATCAGACGGTCAATCATTCTCTTCAATATCCAATACAATATCATTCACAGAGCCGAATGGGAGTTATTCATATACAATAGCCACTGGAAACAAGGAATATGCACCAACACAATACTCAGGATCATTCATTGTCAATGGTGCATCCGTATCTGAATCAGTTACCTTCATTTTAGTGACATATCAAATAACATTTACTGAATCAGGATTATCGTCAGGCACTTCTTGGTCCGTAACATTAAATGGAGTCACTGAGAATTCAACTTCCA
>CAYXTM010000009.1:0-54223 GCA_964468585.1 uncultured Thermoplasmatales archaeon
ACCGGCGGCCTTCGCTGTGTGAGAGCGATGTCATAACCACTAGACCACGAGCCCTGATAAATTCTGAATTAACATCATAGCTTAAACTTTTCATTTAATGGTTTTTGAACAATTATCTCTAATTAGCGAAATAATTTTGGTTGATGTTTTAAACTATGACTTTCTGTTTAACATCTGAATAAAAAATTTACAGACTTTTCATTGAATGCAATACTAACCAGCTGTATATGTTAGAAATACAATATGTTCAACATTCTAATCTTGCGTTTGTGAATTAAAAATATTGGATATAAACAAACACCATCAGTGGTAGGATTATATCGCCCCAAATTATAGCTTAATTAAATAATGTCGCTAATCTTTTTTACCATCATTATGTAATTCTTATGCTTTGATCTAACAGGCTTTTTGAAATATTCTGACATTCCTCGTATGAAGCTGGAAGCATTCCTTGTAGGCAAGACGAAGTAGTTATATAGTTTCGATGAGCCATCACTGTAGGCCCAATAGATCAAACTCCCATTTATGGGCTTCAAGATATCGTTATAAAAATCCGTAAGGACCCTGCGATTCATACTCATCTGTACTAATGTACCGAATTTATCTTTAGAAACAATTCTCATTTCGGCTTTTCCCTTCAGGCCGTTCTCAGCAGTCCTAGGACCGAGCCTAGCGATTAGCGGAGAATCAAAACCGAAGTATTTCGGTACGAGCACCATTTCATTCTGTAATATTCCCAAGTTTTCATTTTTAATCTGTTCCTCATCAATCTCCCATACGGTTACAACCATAGTGAGCAATGAAAAATCGAATCTAGTAGACTTATAGAATTCAAATAAAAATGAATCTCCCTTATCTTCTACAATTTTCAAGACATCTATTTTAAATGGAGCATTCTCGACATAATCCAAAAAGAGTTTTGTAACCTCTTGAGAAGCCGATTCTGGATATCTTATGGCATATATATTGTCTTTATCACCCATCAAAATTACTGGATATATTACTACTCCATCAATTTTCATAAGACGAATTAAAAAATCTTCGGTAGCTCTTCTCAATCTACTCCTAATGAGTTTACCTTCAGTTTCTAAAAAAACCGTATCATCAAGGTTCCCATATTCATTGTTAAAATACTCCACGTTCAACCTTATTTCTGATTCAGGTAAAGATTTCAGTTTATCAATATAAATATACCATGCATTATTCCATATTAATCCCGCGCCAAAGTGATCAATCCTCTCTTCATCATATATTATTGTCCTATACTTGGCAGGAAAAGGAAGTCTTATGGACATACTGAATATTATATAATTCCCTATCTTTGGCTCAAAGATTATGCTATCCATGCAAATTATATTCCATATTAGATATTATATTTTTCCAATTTAATGAAAAGCTAGGATTGGAAACTTTGATGCGTATGGAATTTCTAATTTCTTATAATAAATTCTATGAATACGATTAATTTAATTATTGGCTTTGAATCCGCATTGAGTGTAAACATAATGTTAGATAAGGACTATAAGAGATATTCCATTGAGAATTATAGGTTTGACTTGCCAAAGCAGCTTATTCGTCAGGTTCCGCCACCATCTAGGACAGATGGTAGATTGATGCAAGTTCTGGGGCAGAATATTAGAGATGGAAGAATCTCAGATATGGTAAATCTATTGGAAAAGGATGATATTATCATTTTTAATCGCACAAGGGTCCGTAAAGCAAGAGTATTTGGAAGAAAACATACAGGTGGGAAATTGGATATCACAATTATTGGGAAAGATGATGAAGGATTTGTCTGTTTTATTCGGGGAAGGGTAAAGGACGGAGATAGTATAATTATTGGCGATAGAGAATTGAAGGTATCGTCTAGACCTGATGGAAAGAGGATCTTACTGGGAAACATTGACTGGGATTACATAGAAAATATCGGTAAATTGCCCCTCCCTCCATATATAAAGAGTACGGAGAATTTTGAATATTATCAGAATGAACTTGGTGACACTACTGGATCTATTGCTGCACCTACAGCTTCTCTTCACTTTTCAAAAGATTTAGTCCAAACTCTAGTAAATAAGGGGGTTAAGGTTAGATTCATACTGCTAACGGTGGGATATGGAACATTTAAATCAATAACTGCGAGTGACATAAGATATCACACTGTGGATGAAGAGGACATAAAGGTTTCCGAAGAATTGGTGGAGGATATTGATAGCGCAAAGGGTAAGGTAGTGGCTGTGGGTACTACAGTAATGAGAGCTTTGGAAACGGCATCATATTCAGGTAGATTGAGACCATATAGTGGGGAAACTCGCATATTTATTTATCCAGGCTTCAAGTTCAACTCAGGAGTAACACACCTTTTTACAAATTTTCATATTCCAGAGTCCTCTCTCCTATCTCTAGTCTATGCATTCGGTTGCGAAGACAGATTAAAGGCTGCTTATGCAAAGGCAATAGAGAAGAATTACTACTTCTATTCTTTAGGAGATGCCATGTTCATGGACAGGTATGATTGTTAATTCTTTTGATTTCCCCTTTGGTACAGCTTATTAAGTTCCTCAGAAATCTGTTTGAGCTTGTTGTTTATCTGTTCAACCTGAGTCTTGATGTTATTCAATCTCATCTCTGTCAGTTCAATGTCTTCTTCAATTTCCTTTTTCAATGCCTCCACATCATTTACCTTGGTTAATATGGTTCCAACGGCCCTAAATAACTCGCTATTCTGACCAGAATTAGATAGGTATTCCATGGTTTTTTTGTTTTCCCTGAGCTTGATTTCCAACTGATATTGTTGATTTATAAGGCTTTCCAGCTGCTTCTGCAATCTATCAGCTTCCTGTATTTGATTTTGAATGTACGGTCCTAGATTAACGTCAACCATTAATTCCAAATAAGTAACGTGTTAATAAGAGTAATGTAAAATTTATTTCTGTCGTTTCCATACTAGCATGTGAAGTACAACCTCAAAAAAATTGGAGATTGTAAATATGAGATTCCAAGGGACCCTTCTAAGGGGATGAATGTTCCTGGTATAATTTATTCCAACGAAGAGATGCTGCAGACAATTATGGAAGACGAAAGCCTCCAGCAGGTTGTCAACGTTGCATCTCTCCCAGGGATAGTGAAGGCTTCCATGGCCATGCCAGACATACATCTAGGATATGGATTCCCGATTGGTGGAGTAGCTGCCTTTGATTGGGATCACGGCGTCATAAGCCCTGGAGGGGTGGGTTATGATATTAATTGTGGCGTAAGATTGATAAGAACTAATTACTCAGAAAAAGATATTGGTCCTAAAATTAAGGAATTGATAGATGAGATATTTAATAATGTCCCTTCAGGGGTTGGAAGGGAGGGGAAACTGCGACTAGATAGACAGAAAATAGAGAATATCCTGACTGAAGGAGTAAAGTATGTTGTGGAAATGGGCTATGGTTGGGAAAAGGACCTTGAGAATATTGAGGAGTCAGGCCAGATAAAATTCGCTGATCGTTCTAAGGTATCAAACAAGGCCAGGGAAAGGGGTTTCCCTCAGTTGGGGTCATTAGGAGCTGGGAATCATTTTCTAGAAGTTCAGAAAGTCGACAGGATATATGATAGGGAATTGGCAAAGAAATTCGGTATAAACTTCGAGGGTCAGATAACCATTATGATCCATACAGGTTCAAGGGGATTCGGACACCAGGTTGCCACTGACTATATTGAGGTTATGGAGGAAGCCATGAGGAAATATAACTTAAAGATACCGGATAGACAATTAGCTTCAGCACCACTTAGTAGCAGAGAGGCTCAGGATTATATTGGAGCCATGGGATCTGCTGCGAATTTTGGCTTTAGTAACAGAGAATTTATCACACATTGGGTAAGGGAGAGTTTTGAAAAGGTAATGAGACAGAGTGCGGAAGATGCCGGTATGGATATTGTGTATGATGTGGCCCACAATATAGCAAAGATAGAGGAACATTCATACGAGAATAAAAATATGAAGCTTGTCATCCACCGTAAGGGAGCCACAAGGGCTTTTCCTGCTGGCAGGAGTGAAGTTCAGTTAAAATACAGAGATACAGGTCATCCAGTCATTATACCAGGCACCATGGGAACGGCATCCTACGTCTTGGTAGGTACTAATAAGAGCCTAAATGAAACATTTGGGTCTACCTGCCATGGCTCTGGAAGGGTGTTATCAAGATCTAAAGCAGTTAAAATGTATAGTGACCAGTGGGTCAGAAATGAGCTTGCAAAGAAAAACGTTTATGTAAGGGCAGCCACCAAATATGTATTACAGGAAGAGGTCCCGAATGCATATAAGGATGTTAATAAGGTGGTAAGTTCTGTGGAATGCGCTGGATTATCAAGAATCGTTGCACGAATGGTACCTATTGGAGTAATGAAAGGATAAAGACAAAAATAAAACCAATCCAAAGATGGAAAATCATTGGAATTTTATCAAGATCATTTCCTGGTTTATTTTTTGCAATTCTTTTATACAAAGGTGAAACAAGTACACCAGTCAGACTACCAACCATAACAACAAATACAACCGGAGGGATGATGTTCAAAAGAGGAATTTTGCTCGTAGAAAGGGATGTCAAAATGGTAACAGTATCAAGGTATTTTGTATCGCCTGTTCCGATACCCTTTTGGAGATGGAAAATACCTATAAGGAAAAATCCGATGGACATGGAATATGTTATTTCGCTATAGTAGAATACTGGAATCAAAAGAAATAGCAAGTAGAGAATGCCAAGAATTTTTCTATTATATCCTTCCCTTGTCCACAGAAATTCCAAGTATGATAATGCTAGATATGGTAAAACTATGTAAAAACCCTCTAATACCACAAAAATCGTTAGTGCTAAATCAAAAATTAGTAATGGGAGGACAAGTATCCTTCTTTCAATCAGATCCTCAATTCCCAATATGGAGGATATAATTAGGAATACTAATAAGAATATCAGAAATATTATATTGAAATATATCATAATTTCAAGAAAATTCTTTTACCTGATTCATTCCTTCTTACGGTCCCGAATTCATCCATTTTAGAGAGCTCCTCATGATTAAACACAGTTCCATCCTTGCATACTCTCATGCCATTTATGGTACAGCTATCACAAATTCCAACTCCGCATTTCATGAGCCGCTCCAAAGAATAGTAGATTTCACCTTGCTGAGATCTGTTGACTCTATCGTGGAATGCCTTCATCATAGGTTCCGGGCCGCACACATATATTTTATCATAACTCTTTCCTTCTTTAATAAATGAATCAACGACATTTCCCTTGCTACCCATGGAGCCGTCATCAGTTGATATAAATGTTATCAAATCTCTATAGGCAATTTCATCTTTTGTGCGAGCCCCATAATAAACATCACCCGGATGCTCTTTTATAAGTGGCAAAAGGGCTGCAATTCCAGTACCACCCGCCACATATGCCACTTTCCCACTTGGTTCTGGAAAATAATTGCCGTATGGTCCCCTAAAGAATATACGATCTCCTCTCTCTAGTTTTGATAATTGCCTTGTTCCCTCCCCAACTGCCTTGAAAGATATTTTAATGGGATCATCTATCTTTGAAATAGACATAGGCATTTCCTTGATACCTGGGAGCCAGATCATTAGGAATTGTCCAGGTCTAATGGTAAAGTCCACGTGAAATGTGATTTCATAAAAATGGTTGTTGATCTCCTCCTTGTCTATAACATTGGAATATTTCATCTTACCATCAACCCTATCATATCATCGAGTTTTTCAAAACCTTCCTCCTCCATGTAACGTTGTATACCACTGTTTATTTCATTGAAGATTGCATAATCCTTATAATAGAGAGCAGTACCAATCTGGATTGCCCTTGCTCCAAGCAGAATAAATTCAATAGCATCTTCCCATGAATTGATTCCACCCACCCCGATTATTTCCTTACCTGTTTCCCTATAAACATCATAAACTGCTCTTAAGGCTATAGGTTTTATCCCGGGGCCCGAATAGCCTCCCACGGTATTTGTCAAGGTAAATTTTCTTGCCCTTATATCTATTCCTATGGCCCTCACGGTGTTTATAAGCACAAGTGCATCCGCCTTTTCTGCCGCCTTAGCTATATCAACAATATGTGTCACATTAGGAGTCAGTTTTGCCCATACCTTAAGGTTGGTCCTACCCTTCAACTCATTAACTATTCCCTGAACCAATTCAGGGTCCTCGCCTATTTCTGATCCATATCCCTTAACATGAGGGCATGATAGATTAAGTTCCACTATCTTGAAGCCTGCCGATTCTACTTTCTTGGCTAGGGTGACAAACTCTTCCACATCCTTACCAAATATAGATACAACTATCCTTTCCTTTAACTTACTTCCAATAAACTCATCCAAGAAGCTATCAATGCCAGGATTAGCGAGACCTACTGCATTCAAGAGGCCGGTTGGAATTTCAGAAATTATTGGAGGTATGTATCCAGGCCTTTCTTCTGACCCTATGGATTTTGTTACTGCTGCTCCAGCACCACTGTTTAAAGCGCGTTCAATTGAATGTAATGTTTCATCCATTATCCCGCTAGCTAACTGGACTGGATTTGGGAATTTGATTCCTCCCACCGTGGCGGTTATTTCCATTTATTACCGAATATTTTATTGACTAATTAATTTATCCAGGGTTATCTTCTAAAATTTTTTTCTTCTGCGAATGATACATCTCAAGAATCTCATCTTCAGTAGTTGCATCTTCGGGACTTTTGTCTTCTCTCCATCTACCAGTAAACCTGGGGAACCTTATGGCTAATCCTGAATCTGGTTTTATCAGTCCAAAGCAGCATGTATGCACGGGAGATAATGTAATTTCGGCTCCCTTTACCTCCATCACGAAATAAGGTTCAATCCAGTAATCCGGGATCATGTTGCTCACAACCCTGGGGTCCTTTTCTTTTAAAATGTATTTTTGGAACAGATGGGGGAAATTTTCAAGTTGGTCATCAGTAAATCCAGATCCCAGCTTACAAACCGTCTTAAATGTTCCATCCTGTTTAGAATATACCCCCATCAACAGGGCCCCATATGACCCTGCCCTCCTTCCCTGCCCTCCAAATGCACCTAATACAACGAGATCAACGGTATCCTCCATTTCAAGCTCGTAATCCCTCTTATACTTTATCCAAAGGTACTCTCTCGCACCTGCCCTATATATAGAATTTTCAGAAATGCTCTTTGCGACTATGCCCTCGCAACCAGCTTCAAGCGCTTCATTAAAGAATTTTTCCGTCTCCTTCTCATCCGAGACGATTATGCTCTTTGCAAGCCTTATACGTTCACTTTCTTCGATAGTATTCTTTAATTCGAGTTTCCTCTCTGTATAACTCTTATAAGTCAGATCACGCCCTTCTTTGAATATTATGTCGAAGAAAAAGACAACTACAGGTATTCTCTCAGCAATTTCATCCACTCCATATTTTCTACCCCTTCTCTGAGATACAGCTTGGAAGGGAAGCATTTCGCCAGTATCAAGATTGTAAGGGACAGCCTCACCGTCCAAGATGGCGGTATCACATTTCACTTTGTTCTTTATTTCATTAACTATCTCTGGAAATTGGGAAGTTATATTCTCAAGTCTTCTGGAAAACAATTTCACCTCTTTCCCAATTTTATGCGCTTGAACCCTGAGCCCATCATATTTATATTCAACGGCGCATGTACCTCCCATTTTTTCAAGTATCTGGCTTATGGTTGGGAGACGCTCAGCCAGCATTGATCTCACCGGCACGCCCGGAGTTATCGAAATTTTTTTGACTTCTTCAATTCCTTTTGAATAGGCCAAATAAGCAATTTCGGCCAGATCAGGGTGGATGTTGTATGCCCTTTCAACTATATCTGCATCTTCTTTCTTTCCGAATGCTAAAGCGATTGCATCTACAATGGTCATGTCCGCTAATCCTATTCTTAATCTTTCCAAAGCTATCCTCACGATGTATTTTGCTTCAAGAGGCTTGGCATTCTGTAGAAGATCCTGCAAAATCTGTTGCTTCTTGGTTTGTGATCCAGACCCTGATTTTGTAGCAAGTTCTAGAAAATTGTTAAAAACCCTTGATATGGTAAGATCTTCGCTATAGAGCGAAACTTGTTTTTTATCTTTCAATAACTCCTCTGCTATACCACCTAAATCACCAATTTTGATCAGCATTTCATTTATTGCATCTTCCTTCTTTCCTGAAATGTTGGAAAGGACCTTTATAATCTGTTTTTCTGCAATTCCGAGTTCCACTCCAAGATAATCAGGGGCAACCTTTCCCTGAAGGAGATAAACGGTGAACTTTATATCTTCCCCAGCCCTTTTGAAGAAATTGGAAATCAGATCAACAATTTCTAATCGCTTTGTGGTTGATTCTATCTGGAAAAGTATTTCTGCCAATTCAATGAACTTCATAATGATATATATGTAACTATGATTTTCATTTTTTCCTACCAAATCTTTTATTGAATAAAGTAATGTTCTTACGATGTCCCCTGACATTAAAAAAGCGGGCTTCATTTCTTACTGGAGGCGCTAAAATGGTTAATGTTTATATTGTCGGAGGTAAAAGGACACCCATAGGAAAATATGGGAAGAGCCTCAGACCTTACAGTGCAGTTGATTTAGGTAAAATTGCAATTCAGGCCGCAGTGGATGACTCCGGGTTAACGCCCGATAAGATAGAAGAAGTGGTAATGGGTAATGTAATATGTGCTGGACTAGGGCAGGATCCTGGTAGGCAGGCTGCAATTCTTGCTGGAATACCAGTAGAATCGTCTGGATCCACGGTGAACATGGTTTGTGCCTCAGGGATGCTCGCAGTGGCCAATGCATACCGTTCTATAAAGCTCGGAGAAAGGGATATAATGGTAGCTGGAGGCATGGAAAGCATGAGTAACTCCCCGTTCCTACTGGATTCAAGTTTCAGGTGGGGAGATAAAAGGCTTCTACCGTCCAGACCAGTTCTGGATGCCATGATCACAGATGGACTTTGGGATTTTAAGTACAACAAACATATGGGAATGATAGCCGACGAATGGGCCAGGAAGCATGGAATAACTAGAGAGATGGCTGATGAATATTCGCTAGAAAGCTACAGAAGGGCTTTGGAGGCCACTAGAAAGGGCATTTTCAGGAAAGAGATAGTTCCAGTTGGCCCTTTGGATTACGATGAGGGAATTAGAGAGACATCTAGGGAGGCCCTGGCAAAGTTAGAGCCTTCGTTTTATAAGGATGGCATACTTACGGCCGGTAATTCATCACAACTATCGGATGGATCTGCTGCCTTAGTATTGGCAAGTGATGAAGCGGTAAAGAAATACAATCTAGAAAAGAGAGCAAGGATAATTGGTGTAGATACCACGAGCATGGATCCTTTTGATTTTCCGTATTCACCCGTCCCATCATCGAAAAAGTTAATGAACAAATTGAACATGACCATAAAAGATTTTGATTTAGTAGAACACAACGAAGCATTCTCTATTGCATCCATAGCAGTTAGAGATGCTTTAGGTGTTGATTGGGATAGATTTAATGTTAGGGGTGGCGCCGTCGCCATGGGACATCCCCTTGGGGCCTCAGGCGCCAGAATAATACTTACGCTCCTCAGGGCCTTGGAAGACAAAGGTGGTCATCACGGGCTGGCTACCATTTGCCATGGTACCGGGGGAGCATATTCAATGGCTATTGAGGTGATATAGATGAAGGTTGGAGTTATTGGAATGGGAATTATGGGAAGTGGAATTGCCGAGGTTACAGCCATTGCAGGTCATGAGGTCTATGCTACTGAAGTCACGAAGCAACTATATGATAAGGGAATTGATTCCATATCTAAGAGTCTTGACAAACTAATAGAGAAGAAGGTTGTAAAGGAAACAAAAGACACAGTACTTTCAAGGATTAAATATGTGGAGAATTATTCTGATTTTGGAAAGTGCGATATAGTTATAGAGGCTATAGTCGAAAATCTTCAAGCAAAAAAGGATCTATACAAAAAACTGGAACCTCATCTTTCTGACAAGACGATCTTAGGTTCGAACACTTCTTCTATTAGCATAACTAGTCTTGCATCCGGATTAAAAAACCCGCAGAGGTTCTTAGGAATCCACTTCTTCAATCCGGTACCCTTAATGAATCTTGTTGAACTCATAAAAGGTGTTAGAACAGAGCAAGAAGCCGTGGATAAGAGCATAGAATACGTTAAATCCATAGGAAAGGAGTTCGTGGTTGTAAATGATTCTCCAGGATTTGTAACAACCCGTATAATAGTAACTATGGTTAATGAAGGTGCGTTCATACTTCAGGAGGGTCTCGCATCTAAGGAAGAGATAGATAAGGCCCTGAAACTGGGAGGGAACTTCCCCATGGGGCCGCTTACGCTAGGAGACCTAATAGGGCTAGATACTGTCCTTAATATAATGGATACTCTGTATGATGAATTCCATGATCCCAAATACAGAGCTGCGCCAATATTGAGAAAATTGGTGGAAGCAGGGAAGCTTGGGAGAAAAACCGGTGAAGGGTTTTATAAATATAAATAAACAGAGAATCAAATTTATTTATTATTTTTTAAGTTCTAATGTAATTAGAAATAATATTTGTAATAGAATAAAGTATTAATAGAAGTTATCTATAAAATTTAATTATGTCTATTTCTTACAAGAAATTCGTCTTAATATTAATAGGGATAGTAGTCATGGCAACGGCGCCTTTTACATTAATACACGCTGAAGGACAACAATACGTTCTTTTGATACCAGGTTACAGTATGACTGGTTCACCTAACTACTCTGATTGGCTTTCTGGAGTCAATATCTATAATCAACTAATAGCCTCTGGATACACTGTTGGGTTAATATCATATTATGGGGCTTTTGTTCTCAATTTCAGCAATGGCCTTACCTGGACAAATTATTCATTTCAAGGAACAGTGAACACACCTATTGAGCAGATCTCATACCAGTTGTACCTTGGGCTTCAGCAAATTTCAAATCAGATAGGAGGAATGAATCTCGATGTCGTAGCCTATAGTATGGGGGGTTTGGTAGCGACCTACGCGCTTGAAAATTATAATTTCAACGGAATATATATTAACGAATTAATAACTATAGCAACTCCATTTGATGGCTCTCCATTGGCATCCGTTGCTCAATATTTAGGATTGAACTGTCTAACCGGATATCAGACCAATGAGATGCAGTCAGGCTCTCAATTCCTCACGAATTTGCAGAATAATTGGTTGAATATCTCATACGGATACCCGCAGCTCAACTTCGTAGTTTATGCCGGGAACTATGACCCTTGGTGGGGATATGTATTCTTCTCAGGTGACAATGATGGGGTAGTCAGTGTTAATTCTGCTACATACATGGGATACAATTACTTCTACACATTCCCAGATTTGCACACATCCTCTTTGGATTCATTAACCTGGTCTGGAATAAGTTATTTTGAGGACCAGAATGTGGCAAATACATTGATCTTAAATTTGCAGGGAAGCTTCTAATTTTTTTAATTTTCATATTTTAAATGAATCAGTTCATTGGGAATTTTAGCAAGATGCAACTATATTAAAAATCCAATTTCCATATGGGATATGAAAAATAGGATTAATCATGGTATGGTTGTAAAAACAAATCAATTTTACTAAAAAATAATTAAATTAAATTTTTCTTAGGGTAGAAATTATTCATCAGGTTCTGCCCAAATATCAGATGCTCTCCATTCAAGGTCTCTGGCAATTCTCATTTTTATTTTCATACCAATCTTAAGCTTTTCGGGTTCTTTTGTTTTTATCCTGGTAAGCAACAGCGTATCGACCCCTTCCAACTCTACATATGCTAGATAGAATGGCACATCCTTCAGGAATTTTTCACCAGCAAAGTACATGGTAGAGAATGTGTGTATTTTTCCCTTTCCAGATATTTCAACCCATTTGGTTTCCCTAAGGCAGATAGGACAGTCAGCCCTTGGAGGCATATATGTTTTGTTGCAGTGTTCGCATCTTGTGGCCATGATCTTTCCCTTGGACAAGTTCTCGAAAAATGGGCTCGTCTTTCCATAAGAATGTCTATATTCAATCTGGTAGTCATTCCTTATTATTAACGGGTCTATCCCATAAACTTCTGTCAAGTTTTTCACCTCCTCAAAACACTAACAGTAACATATGTACCGGTACCGGCATGTGAGTGAATCAATCCGGTTTCGGCGCCTTTAACCTGTGTCTTATCGGAACCATGGAATTTCCCTGAGACACCCTGTAATTGCCAGAATACTTCTATGGCCTGCATTATTCCCGTTGCCCCAACAGCATGCATGTTACCTATAAGTCCTCCGGATGGGTTAACAGCCACCTCTCCATCAACAAGTGTCTGTCCTTCTTGTATCAATTTTCCTCCTTCACCATATTTTGCCAATCCAAGATCCTCATAAGTCTGAATTTCAGAGGAAGTATATGCATCATGTAATTCAATCACATCCAGTTGCTTCAGGGGGTTTGTAATTCCAGCCATCTTGTAGGCCTGTCTTGCTGCCTCCCTACCAGCCCTGAAGGAATGTACCCCAGGATAATCTAGGTTCTTATACCATTCAGGCTTTTCATGGGGAAGTAGCGGTAAACTCTTTGTATCCCTAGGCCTATCGCCTGCTCTCATGGCATCTGAGCCGGCGCCGGTTCCAGTTATCCAGACCGGTGTGTCTGTAATCTTTTTTGCTTTCTCTTCCGAGGCTAAGATTGCTACAGCAGCTCCATCTGACATGAGACATATATCCAGTCTTTTCAATGGGTATGCCACATAAGGTGATTTAAGCACATCCTCAACCTTTATGAATCCTCCATCTCTCATTCCATATGGATTCATCTTCGGGTTGGTTTGTGCGAATCTATTGTATTGAGCATTATTTCTATTCTTTACGGCCACCATGGCCATTTGTTCTTCAGTGGTCCCAAATTCCTCCATGTGTCTTCTTGCCATGAGGGCATAATATCCACTGTAGTAGCCACCTATCGGAAAATCCCAATCTGTATCAGATGCTAAGGCTATAAATTCATTTCCTTTGGCTGTGTTGACTTCCGACATCTTCTCAAAACCTATAACGGCTACTACATCGAGAAGGCCCGATGCCACCTGGGCATATCCTTCCCTAATGGCAAGTCCACCGGTGGCACCTCCTCCTTCCACCCTAACATTGCTCTTTGGATTCAGGCCGAGATAATCCTGAATGATGGCCCCGAATTTCAATTGATTCTCGAAATGATCGGAGAAGTATCCAATCACGGATCCTTCAATTTCATCTTTATCCATGTTTATATCGTTCTCATAAAGCGCCATCCTCATTGCTTCCGCAACAAGCTCCTCCTGTGTCTTATCCTTCCTAGCCTTGGAAAAATGAGTCACTCCTCCAGCTACAATAGCTACTTTCCGGGTCAAAATATTCACCCAAATTCCAAACTATTTGATTCCTTATAAAATTTTGGAATGATTCCCTCTTACAATCAATTTATTAAACATTCTTAGGTTTAATAGTAATAATATTCACCCTTTTTCTTCTGTTCCATATCATTTTTTGAATTTTCTTTATTAATTCTTGGCCTCAAGGTGTTTTCATCCCTTCTAAATGTAACCCCTATGTTCGAAAGGAATCTATTCATTCCATCCTTCATATCTGTGGGTCCAAATGTTTCTCCCCTTACTCCACTTTCACCATCAAAAACTATAAGGGAAGTGCTTATAAGGTCAATAAAGTAAATGTCATGATCTACAATCATGGCTGATTTCTTGGAATTTTCTGTGAATCTCTTTATTATTCTGGCAACAATCATTCTTTGATCAGCATCAAGATATGCAGAAGGTTCATCCAGGAAATACAATTCAGCATCCTGCCCCATGGTCTTTGCTATATAGACTTTCTGCAAATCCCCCCCAGATAGTTCACTGATATTGGTCTCGGAGATAGAATCAAGGTTTAGGGGTTTTAGTATCTCGTTTTTAAATTCGTTGGTGTTCATCCTGTCACCAATACTCCTTTCAATGAACTCATAAACAGAAATCTCCTCATCGCCATTTGGTTGTTGTGGTTTGTATGCGATTTTTGGGGGATTTTCTATATAACCGTCATCTGGCTTTAGTTCTCCACTCAATAATTTTAGGAAAGTTGATTTTCCGGTCCCATTTGGTCCTATAACTCCAATTACCTGTCCTTTTTTCAATGTTCCAGGATTTACCATCAAGGTGAATCCATTAAATCTCTTTATCAAATTTCCCCACTGGAATATTGTCACCATGGAGGTATCTAGTTCAGGTGGTTTTTTCACAAATTTGATTTCAAAATCTCTGAATTTGATATTTTCCTGTCTGATGTAACCCTCTATGTATGAATTTACGGCCTGTCTAGTGGAATATGAGTTTGAGACTATACCATAAGCCCTTGGTTCTCCATATGTAAGATAAATGAAATCTGTCATGTAATCTAGAATTGCTAAGTCATGTTCCACGACAATAACCCTCTTAGTTTCGCTGAGTTTTCTTATCATCCTTGAAATCAGCAGTCTTTGCTTTATATCCAGATATGAGGAGGGCTCATCGAGAAAATAATATTCAGCTTCTTTCCCTAATGCCGCCGATATAGCAACGCCCTGCAATTCACCACCGGACAGATCTTTAAGGTTCTTTTCTAAAATATTGCTGAAGCCAAACTGATCAAGGTAATTCAAAGAATTTGGGTTATCTCGAAGTAGTTCCTTCACTTTTCCGTTGAAGTATTTTGGAATCAAATCAACATACTGGGGTTTAAGTGATATTTTAATTCTGGAAGAATACAGGTCTCTAAGATAATTACCCAAATAGGTTCCCTTAAATCTTTCAAGAACGGCATCAGTACTTCCCTTATCTTTTCCGAGGTTTGGAATAAGATTACCTGTAAGCACATTCAGGATTGTGCTTTTTCCAGTACCGTTCTGACCCAATATGCCTATCACACCTTTTACTTCCAAGGTGGGCATTCCATAAAGTACGAATCCATTTTCTCCATATCTATGAACTTCATTTCCTTCTTGTCTCTCGGGGATACCAATAATCTTTATAGCCTCATAGGGGCATCTGTGAGCACAGATTCCGCACCCTATGCATATATCTTCATGAATTATAGGATAGCCATCTTCACCAAATTCCACAACCATTGTTCCATTTCGGACCGGTGGGCAGTAGTATTGGCATTCCTGCTGGCATTTTTTAAAATGGCACTTATCTTTATCTATGACCGCAATGTGCATAATTTAGCTCTTACTCCTCCAGATTTCATCAGGGAGTTCATCATAAATTTTAGATTCAATTGGAAAATCATCAATGGTATCAATTCTCTCAAGATTTGCCAATTTCCTGATATTTTCCGGTTTTAATACCCAATAATGAATTCTCCATTCTCTGCCATCGAATAAGGTAGTCTCCTCTCGCTCTGTATCTAGTATGCCGATATCCTCCAACATGTAGAATGTGTCCCTGTCTTCCGGCTCCAGCATATTATCAATTACATAGTTTGTATATCCAAAAAAATTTAAAACGTGAAAAGCTATATCATAAGCCTCTTGGTCAGACATTTTCTTACTCTGTCTACTCATTCCATTAGAAATGGCCCTTGCCAATAGATTCACATTAATAGGTCCATCTTCAATGTTGTTTTGAACGGATTGCATTATTATTCACTTTTTAGATTTCCCTACGATAATACAAAAATGATTATAAACTTAATTACCCGATTTCGCTTTTAAACTTTAACATATCCAGCCTGTTAAGTTGTTTCAATATCCTTATTTTTTTTGAATTTTTTCTGAAAAGAGATTATATTAAAATATATAAATCCCAAATTCATAAAGAAAATATGATGGAATTTGACAAGGAGATGATCATCAGACTACAGGATATGAGGTCGCCAGTCAGTTATTTTTCAAAGGTCTTCGGCTTTAATGGCTTTGTTAATTTCTACGGTAAGGAAAGACGAGTTGAGGCATCCGTTACATATCTGAGAGAAGGAAAGACCATGGAAGAGCTAAGAAAGAGCATTAGAAATCAAGGATACGAATTAACTGAAAGGAAGGCTGGTGTAACTGTAAGAATATCTGAAAATTGTTATATATGCGAGACGGTAGCCAAAATATTATCTATTAAGGGGGCATATATTGATGTCCCGGTTTTGGTGAGAGACGGAGACGTAATATTGAGGATAAAATTTTTCAACGAATATGGAGCAATACTCCAAAGACAGATACTAGAAGATGCCAACAGGATTGATTTCTTCAGCATTGATTATATGGGTCCAGTGAGAGATGATAAAATTTGGATACAAGAAAGCATGCAAAATGTGGACCTTAGGAAATTGACCTTTTATGTTCTTCCCAAGAATTCATTCACTATAAACTTCACAAAGCTTGATCCAAACCTCAAGGTTGAAGTAGTAATAAGGTTCGTGGAAAAGGAAGGACAACTGGAGGTTTTCTATTCTACATCTGGTAAAGACAGTGAATGGGCTAAAGAACTAGAGAAAATAGCTTTGGAATTCCAGAAGATAGGAAATAGGCCTAACAATACTAAGGTTTATTATGCGAAGATACCGGAGCAGGGTATACTTATAGACCCTTACAAGATGTCGGACCTAGATCTTCCATTCACCTATGAGATGTCCATTTCCGGTTCCAAGGCCGAAGTAAACATGATATTCGAAAAAACAACCCTGGACTCCTTTTTCAAGTCTATAACTAGGATTCCCCCCAGGGAACTGGAGGAATCGGAATTGGAAATAAAATACGTATTGCCATATCCATAATTTTTTTTAATTTTGAATATTGTACCATAAACGGCTTATATACATATTCCTTTTTTGAATCATGAGAAACGCAGCCTTAATAGCCTTAATCAGTCTGTTGCTTATTGGAGGAGCAATAGCAGTAGGACACGCCTCCACTCTTAATGCTACCATAAACCCTAAAACTAACGTAGCCAATGTTACAGCTACAAGCAACTTTGTAGCGGTCCTAAATTATCAGAATGGATCTCCCCTATCACAGTACCTTAGTGGGGACCAGATTAGTATCCAAGCTGTTGCATACATAAACTCCACTTATCTTCCCACACTGGGCAATGATTTAGGGGAAAGTCAAGATAGCGGTTCAGGTAACGATGGACAGGATACCGGAGATGCTGGAGATTCAAATGCAACCAACGCAACAAATACAACACAGCCACAACTGCATGTGGTAAATGCAACCATAACATATGATTATTATCTGACAGCAAACAACACCACTTTAACAATATACAGAAACCTCACCCTAAACATGACTATAACGAACATAACACAAAATGTCAGTGGTCATCAGGTCATTTCCATGAACTGGAGAGCATTCAGGGTCCAGGGTCAATTGATGGCAGATCTTAATGGAATGATTCATCTTAAAATGAGGGGAACAACACTAAACGAAACTTATCAGGGAAACGCTGATGTTAATGAACTCGGAGATCAGTTTGGAATCGGTGAAGATATGATGGGAGGAAATCCATTTTCAGGCGACATGATGGAGCACCTATTTGGTCATTTCCAAAACATATATACTATAGACTTCACTGAATTCAAAGTCCCACTATCACAGTGGCACAGAGTCTATAATGCAACAACTGGTGAAACTATTTTTACTTACAGCATGAACAAGGACATTTGGGTTAATGAAACATTCAACTCAACTAGGCTAGGAAACATTTCACTCAGCTATCACTATGATCCTTCATCCACAATAGCAATAATGGGCAACGCATTGCCAACATCCAGTAACACATTGGAAATAGTAACATCTTCACAGTCAGGGTCAACGTCTCCTTCTCTACTATATCTCGGTGTGGGAGTACTAGCAGTAGTTGTTATCGTTGGTGCATTAGTCTTAGTGTCCAGGAAGAAGAAATAATTTATTAATTAATTTTATTTTTAAAATTATTTAAAAATATTATCTAATTTATCCATTAATTGACTGTTTATTTCTAGCTCTCCTGCTTTTACGTTTTCTTCAAGCTGTTCCAATTTGCTTGCGCCAATTATTGGAACAATGTATTCTCCTCTGGAAATTACCCACATTAGCGAGAGAGTGGACATTGGAATCCCAGTTTCATTGCTCAATTCAAAAAATCTCATTAATTTATCATAATTCTCCTGCATCAGCGGGATTCCCCTAAAGTTCTTCTCATACTCTTTTCTTGAGCCTTTCTCATCCTTATTAATATATCTTCCAGCCAGTATACCTTGTGCTAAAGGGCTGTATATCATTGAAGCCATCCTGTTTTCTTCAGCTATCTTTATGACTGTGGTAAGATTTCTTCTCTCTATTAGGTTAAGTTTATCCTGTATTATAGCGGGAGCTTCCATGCCAGTCTCCTTTGCCGTCTCAAGATACTTCTTCAATTCGACATAGGTGAAATTTGAGAGACCGTAATGAAGGATCTGTCCATTATCTATAAGCAGATTCATGGTCTTTATTGCAAATTCTGGTGAGGTTATATTATCCGGAGCATGATAAAGATAGAAATCAACGTACTTCATCCTCAACCTCTCCAGACTACCCCTGATCGCGCTGAGTACGTGTTTCCGATTCAAGCCCTGATCGTTAAGCAGTGGTCCCAACCTCCCCATAACCTTTGTGGAAATTATAAAAGATTCTCTGTCATACCCGTCAAGAGCCTCTCCCAAAATTTTTTCCGATTGACCTATGGTTGAAAAATCTGGGGAAAGTTGTTCTCTGTTATAGACTCCGCGATAGACATCTGCAGTGTCAAAGAAGTTTATACCAAGTTCGTATGCTTTCCTTATTATTTTAATGGCCTGGTCTTTATCAACCTTCTTCTTTCCGTTTTCAGAAATACTTGGCAAATACCATGTGCCAAAGGAAATAACACTAGCTTTCAATCCAGTTCCACCAAGAAATCTTGTTTGCATATATCATCATAAAATATGGGCATTTAACTGTTAATGCATATAAATTACGAAAATGAATAATACCCAGGAGCGTTGAAGGATTATGGTTGCAGTTGAAAGATATGAACTGGTACTGGAATTCGATTTCCAAGAATTGACTTATCTTGGCAGAGAGAAAATAATAGGTGATTTCCGGGATAATATCGAAATGGACTCCCATGTTAGAGAAATAAAGAGAGTGGAAGTGGATGGAAAAATTGCAAGCTATAAGCATGAAAATGGTAAATTGAGTATTGAAGGGAAAGGAAGGGAAATTTTAATTGAATTTGAGAATAAAGTTTCTGAAGTCTCTTTAATGGGGATATATAAATCATCAACCCCAGACGGATACATAATCACTACCCAGATGGAACCCACCGGTGCCAGATACTTTATTCCATGTTTCGATGAGCCTGCTAAGAAGGCTGTTTTTAAGGTCCAGGTGACCGTGAATGATCCCAATTTGGACATCATTTTCAATACCGATGTCGAGCACGAGGAGGTAGTTGATCAGAAGAAAACCGTAATTTTCAAGGAAACCCCTAAAATGTCAACCTATCTCATTTACCTGGGTATAGGAAAGTTTGAATATTTATCCAAGGAGCATAATGGGAAGAAATTAAGGGTTATAACAGAGAGAGGGAAGTCAAAATTCGGTAAATTTGCTCTGGATATACTCTCTGAGCTTATTGATGCCTATGAGCAATATTATGAGATTCCATACCCATTATCCAAACTTGATCTCATATCCATCAGTCAGTTTGCAGCAGGTGCAATGGAAAATTGGGGCGCAATTACATTCCGTGAATCGCTTTTACTCAAGACAGAAACCACATCTTTTAACCTTGAAAAGACCATTGCAAAGGTCATATCACACGAATTGGCTCACCAATGGTTTGGAGATTTGGTAACCATGAAGTGGTGGGAAGACCTCTGGCTTAACGAAAGTTTTGCAACATTCATGGGAGACAAGATGGTAAAGAAGATAAGGCCAGACTGGAAGGTGGATGAGGAGTTTATAGTGGAAAGCCTCTATCCATCCATGGAGTTGGATTCCCTGACAACAACTCATCCCATAAGTGTCAAAGTTAACAATCCTGATGAAATTGCGGAGATTTTCGACAGCATAAGTTATGGAAAGGGAGGTTCAATACTAAGAATGATTGAAAATTATATGGGAGAGGAGGAGTTCAGAAAAGGAATAGTGAACTACTTGAATAAATTCAGTTATTCCAACGCTTCGGCAAGCGATCTCTGGAATTCACTTCAACAAGTTTCAGGTAAGAATATTGGGGAAATAATGAGTAAGTGGATATCAAAGGAAGGACATCCATATGTTAGGATTGAACGGATAAAGGATGGACAATTACTAATCCAAGGTAGGTTTAGCTATCTAAATAAAAATGATGATTATGTGTGGCCGATACCCATGAAGGTTTCCCTCAATAATGACAACATGGAATTTTTGATGGATAAGGAAAGGGTCATTACATTTCTAGATTTTGATAAAATAGACCCCGATGTGAAGGGATATTACAGGGTACTCTATGATGAAGCAAAACTTCACGATATTTTCAAAAAAACTAGGCATTCCTATGAAGAAGGTATCTGGATTTCAAAGGTTTTGGACGATTATTATGCTTTTGCGCTAGGTGGAAAGGTTCAGCTAAAGAGTTTCTTTGACATACTTCGCCAAGCTTCACAAATTAAGAATTACGTTATTATATTGAGAGTTCTGGATATATACGGCGACCTTATGGAGGTAATAGGTGAAGATAAAAATCTGAAGGATTCAGCCTTAAAATTCCTGAATACGGTAAATGAATATATTAAGAGTGAAAAGGACAAAAATATATTGGTACTAAAAGAAAAAGTTAGCGCCAGACTAGCACAACTCGACCATGCATTCAGGTTATCACTTTTAAGTTCCGACATATCGCGAATACCGGCAGAGGAAAGATTAGCATATTTCATATCCCTTGTTAAGGAAGGGAGGGGTTCAGAAGTCATTAAGGTTATTGAAGAGCATAAGGATGAACCAGACACCGTTAGGGGGATTCAGGCCATCACCCAATTGGATGATCCTAATGAATTGTTCAAAGTCTTGGAAAGACTGAAGAAGAGACTCGACTTGAGGGCAAATCTGATCTATATGGTAATGGGATCCACTAGAAACCCGAAGTTCAGGGAGAGGATATGGGACTGGATTGATGAGAATTATAATCTATTGAGGGAGTTCTACGCAGGGAGTGGTTATCTGAGCTTCATGGTTGAGTCGTTGTTCTCATATTCTTCAATAGGTTATAGGGACAGGCTTGAAAAATTCCTGGGAAAAATTAACATTTCTGAAGTAAAGCGCGGTGCAGATAATGGTTTAGAATGGCTAAGAATTCACGAGAACCTTATTTCAGAATATCAAAAAATGCATAATTGATTTATAAGATATGAATATCAGGGTTTGATTACAATGAACTTATATGAGTATCAGGCGAAGGATCTGTTTAGAAGATATGGTATACCAGTTCCAGATGGAAAAAATTATGATAACTTGGCAAAAATAGATTGGAATAAATTTCCTGCAGTGGTAAAGGCACAGGTTCTGGTTGGTGGAAGGGGAAAGGCTGGTGGAATTCAGTTTGCCACCAGCAGCAAGGAATTGATGGAAAAATCTGCACAGGTACTCGGAATGACTATTAAGGGACTTCAGGTGAAGAGTATCTATATTGAAGAAAAGTTGGACGTTGCTAAGGAATATTACGTTTCCATAACTCTTGATAGATCAAAGAGACAACCAGTTATAATGTCAACCACTGAAGGCGGAGTTGAAATCGAGGATGTACCTGATGAAAAGATTATAAAATATTGGGTCGATCCCATTGTGGGGTACTCTGGTTTCATTGGAAGGAACATCAGTTTTGCCATGAAGATTCCAGATTCTGAGGCGAAGCAGTTCCAAGATATATTATCTAAAATGTACAAGCTTTACAGGGAATACGATGCTGAATTGGTTGAGATTAACCCCCTTGTGATAACGAAGGATGGGAAGATGATTGCCGGTGATGCTAAGATCATAATTGATTCTGACTCATTGTACAGGCATAGGGATATACCTGAGAATGCCGCTGAAAGGACAGAACTTGAGGAAATTGCATATAAAAGAGGTTACAGCCTAGTGGAGCTCGACGGTAACATTGGCGTTATCGCGAACGGTGCTGGCTTGACCATGGCTACACTTGATGCTCTCACTCTTCACGGAGGTAAGCCAAGAAATTTCCTGGATCTTGGGGGGTCAGATGATGTTGAAAAGGTAGTAGGTGCCTTCGAATTATTAAAGATAGCCAAACCATTGGGGATACTTGTTAACATATTTGGTGGTGTCACTCATTGCGATACAGTAGCAAAAGGTATTGTTGAAGCTAAAAAGAGGGTTGGAATAGAAGTACCAATAGTTGTCAGACTTTCAGGGGTTAACGAGGAGCTGGGAAGAGAAATACTGAAGAATGAGGGTATAGAAGCATATTCTGAAATGATGGGTGCTGTTGAGGAAATCGTAAAGGTGGTGAACAAAAGATGAGCATTTATGTAGATGAAAACACAAAAATTGTTGTGCAGGGTATAACTGGTCATCAGGGATCATTTAATACCCTTCAAATGTTAAAATTCGGTTCTAAGGTTGTAGCTGGAGTTACTCCTGGAAAGGGAGGGACCGAGGTACACGGTGTTAAGGTTTTCAATACCTTGTCAGATGCCATGTCGATGGAACCAAATACCACATTCATTTCCGTTCCTGCACCATATGTTCTTGATGCTGCAAAGGAAGCATTGTACAATGGAATACAGTTAATATATATACTTACAGAGAAAGTTCCATATCAGGACACCATGGAGATTGTCAATCTTGCTAAGAAAATGAATAGAGTGGTTGTTGGCCCAAATGGTCCTGGAATTACTTCACCATTCAAATCCAAACTGGGAATAATGCCAAACCAGATATTTAAAGAAGGAAACATTGGGGTCATATCAAGGTCTGGAACGCTTACCTATGAGATAGTCGATCTTGTGACAAGGGCAGGATTTGGAGAGTCTACTGTCGTTGGTCTTGGAGGAGATCCGGTAACAGGATTAAATTTTGTTGACGTTCTAACAAAATTCAAAGATGATAAACAGACAGAAGCTATTGTGATGGTTGGGGAAATAGGAGGAACAGCTGAGGAAGAGGCTGCGGAATACATAAAGAATAACATTAAGAAACCAGTGGTTGCATACATCACTGGAAGAAGTGCACCGAAAGGTAAAAGGATGGGGCACGCAGGAGCAATCATAACGAGAGGGAAAGGAACAGCCGAATCTAAAATAAAGGCCCTTGAAGAAGCCAATGTGAGAGTTGCAAACTATCCCTATGAGGTACCATCTTTGTTGAAGGAGGTCATGAAATGAAAAGGGATATAGTATCAGTCTTGGACATGAAAGAAGATTTCTTGGATTTTGTAGTAAAGGGTATAGAACTGAAAAAGAGATTCAAGAATGGGGAGGTTAACTCTACCTTGGCGGGGAAAACCCTTGCCATGATATTTGAAAAACCAAGCACAAGAACAAGGGTAAGCTTTGAAACAGGGATGACGCAGCTCGGGGGCCATGCCATATATCTGAGTCCAAGAGACATGCAGTTAGGAAGAGGAGAGACAATTGCTGACACTGCGAGAGTACTTTCCAGAATGGTGGATGCTATCTTATATAGGGCCTTTGATCATAAGAATGTCGTGGAACTGGCAAAACATTCTACTGTATCTGTAATTAACGGTCTGGATGATGAGGAGCATCCAACCCAAATGGTAGCAGACTTCATGACCATACTGGAACATAAGGGAAAATTTAAGGGACTGAAGTTCGCTTACATTGGTGACGGCAATAATACCCTAAACTCACTCCTCCTTTCTTCGGCATTAGTTGGTATGGATATATACGCAGCAACTCCAGAAGGCTTCGAACCAAAGAAAAGCTATGTTGACTCAGCGAAGAAATTAGCTAAAAAGAACGGAAGCGATGTTATAATAACCAATGATCCAGAGGAAGCCGCCAAAAACGCAGATATCATTTACACAGATGTCTGGGTTTCCATGGGTGAAGAATCGCAGACTGAAGAGAAAGAGAAAAAGTTTAAAGGATTCCAGATAAACTCTAAGCTTGTAAAGCTCGCAAAGAAGGACTATATCTTTATGCACTGCCTTCCGGCACACAGGGGGAAAGAGGTTACGGATGAAGTAGCCGATTCTGCAAACAGCGTGATTTTCGACGAAGCTGAGAACAGACTACATGCTGAAAAAATAATTCTTTTGAAGGTAATGACCCAAATTTAAACTATGTTAGATAAATTTTTAAAATTGTTTTTATTTATATCTCAATGAACTTGAATCTTGGAAAGAAACTGAGAAAGGAAGGTGATTATGTACCGTCCTTCCTCATTAAGATATGGCAAATTCGTATAAAGGAGAAATTTGGTGTTGAGGTAGACTCTGATATTGCCGAAGTACTTGTAAAGATAATACATGAGAGAAGTACGTGGAAGACATCAAGAGCAGAGAAGTATATTACCATGTTGCTGAGGGCCAAGGGTGAAAAAAAAGAGGAAGCGGAAAAGAGAGCAAAAGAATTGGTAAAGACCATACTTGGATAAAATTGACATGGAATTTCTTGATAGAAAAGGGCTGGAGATCATTCTAAGTAGGTTAGAGTCTATCAGTAACCCCAATCTGAATCTAGAACAATACCAGACTCCCGCATCCGTGGCCTCGTTTATGCTTTTCACTGCTGCTATGGAGAAGGAAATAGCTGGGAAGATAATAGCTGATCTGGGGGCTGGTAATGGAATTCTTGCAATAGGAGCCAAACTGTTAGGAGCTGATAAGGTTTATGCAGTCGAGATAGATGATAATTCCGTGGACGTTTGCAAGAGGAATTCCAGTCTGTTGGGGGTGGAAATAGAGTGCATAAAGGGGGATATATCCAATTTTGACAAGAAAGTGGATACAGTCATAATGAATCCACCCTTTGGTTCTAGGAAGGAGGACGCAGACATTCCATTCCTAGATTGGGCGTTAAAGAATTCAAGAACCTTCTATACCATACTCAACGGAAAGTCTGGAAATTTTCCGGAAAGATATCTTGAGGGAAGGGCAGAAATATTATGGAAAATTTCCATACCACTTGAATTGAAGAAGACTTATGAGTTTCACAGACACGAAAGAATTAATATGCCAAGTTATATACTCAAAGCGAGAACATGTCCCAAAATCTGATCATGCCTGGGGATTATATAGGTACGGAGGAAGAATATATACCAGGCAAATGTGTTTACACGGAGAACGGGAAATTATTTGCCAGCTGCATTGGAAAATTGCACATTGATAAGAGTTATGAAGCCAGTGTGATCCCCCTTGAAGAAGAGGTCAAGCTAAAATTTGGTGATGAAGTTATAGGAGTTGTTACTGATATTAATGAGCCGCTTATAATAATACAGACTGAATACATATTAAGGGACAAGAAGCTAATACCTCACAGCGAAAGGGTGCTCCTTCATGCGTCCAGGGTGTTTGGGAGATACATCAACGAAGCTGGAAAATTTGTTAAGATGAGGGATGTGGTTAAGGGCAGGGTTTCTGCAATTGCACCAGGCAGAATAGATATTTCCATTGAGAGGCCTGATGATGGAGTAATATTGGCACACTGCATGAAATGCAGAAAACCCTTGGAAAAAGTTAATAATGGTCTTTATTGTAGCTATTGTCAAAGAACGGAGCTAAGGAAATTGGCGAACATGTATGGTTCGGAAGTACTGTTGAAAAAGGTGATGAAGATTGAAAATAGATGATGAGAAAATATCTGTTGAAAAGCTAAATCTCGAAGTTAAGAATTTGAGAAAAGAGGTTGAGAACATGAAGATAATATTAAGGAATTTATTACAGATCGTTATGGAAAATAACGATGACGAAGATTATTATGAATATACGTAGGTGATATAAAATGACTGTTCCTATGGGTGTAATGCAGGGTTTGCTGCAAAAGAATGTGTCTCTGCTCTTAAAGGACAATACCATTCTGGAAGGAGTTCTGCAAAGTTACGATGAATACATGAATATTGTTATAACAGATACTGAGGAAATTACTGCTGAGACAAGAAGGAAGCTGGGGACTGTAATATTACGCGGAAGTAACGTAGTCAGGATAGCATCAAAATAGGTATCTTATGACAGAAGAGGACCAAAACGAATTAGGCGCTAAGTTAGTTGAGTTGTTAGACGACCTTTGTAAACTTCTCGGGATAGATGAGTCACTAGGGATTGATGAAAAAATATCAAATGTACTAGAAAAGGTCGTCTATTACACATCTCTAGGTACATTTAACTCTGGGTCAGAGAATAGCGATAATGAAAAGAAACTGGAAATAAAGGAAAAACTTCTTGAGATTAAAGAGAAATTCCTGCTTAACAGGGGGGAACTCAAGAATGAAGATGTTAATAATTTCAGGTCTCTGATTGAAAATGTATATAAAGAACTTGAAAAAGCGCAAATAGACCTATTCACGAAGGAAAGGTTATTATCAGAAAAGGAGAGATCGCTAGCCGAGAGGGAAGCACAGCTTGATAATGAAAGGAAGAAATTAATGGATTACATGAGTATGGCCAAACAGCAGTATATAGACCTGCTGGATGAAGAAATAAGGAGAAAGGAAGAGGACTTTAACAATAAAGTAAAAATTCTCGAGCAAAAAGAAAGACAGCTCAGAAATAAGGCACAAAGTATGATTTTACAGGAGCTAGGCCAGATGGATGAACTCATAAAGGAAGAAATGAATATCAAGAAAATTAGAACTGGCATAAAGAAGCTTGACGACCTCCTTAAAGGGGGTATTCCAATGGGTTCCAACACCATGATGGTTGGTCCTCCATTCTGCGGAAGGGAAGAGCTTTCGCTTCTGATGGAAGTTTCCATGGTGCAGAGAGGATTGCCATTGGTCATAATATCATTTGATAAACCTGCAAAGATCATACTTGAAGAACTCAGGGTCATATCGCCGATCATTGATGTTTATGTTCAGCTAAATAGATTGTTCATAATTGATACCTTTAGCCTTTCTGCAGGGTTGGAAAGATTGGATAGTTCAGGAATCATATACATTCAGACTCAAACAGAGACAAAGAGCGTTATAGAGGCTGCCGATAACGTAGTTAGGAATTTTAACCGCGGTGTACCGCCCGTATTCTTTATGTATGGAATTACCTCTCTCATGAACCTAATGGAGAAAGTTGAGCTGATCAGATTCTTCCAAGTTTTCACAACAAAAAGGAAAAGTGAGCAAACTATCTCCTTCTACCTTTTGGATAATGCGAATGTAGAAGACCAAGATGTTCAGGCATTGGCCCACTTAATGGACGGCCTAATATTATTCAAGAAAGAAGGTTCCAAGAGCTATCTGCAAGTTCAGGGACTTACTGATGTAGAATCCAGAGATTGGATTGAGACGGAATTCACTAAGACATCCTTTAGTCTAAAATCGTTTACCCTTTCCAAGATAAGATAGAGATGCTTGTTTTAGGTATTGAATCAACCTCCCATACTTCTTCCATAGGGTTCGCGGAAGATGGAAAAATTACAAAGATCAAATCCCATACTTACAGACCAGATAAAGGTGGAATCAATCCGCGGGAGGCCGCAGACCATCACAGGGAATATTTTCCGGTACTTCTGGAAGAGATTCTAGACGAAAGTGGCTACGGAATTAAAGATGTTGATAGGATCGCATATAGCATAGGCCCAGGTTTAGGACCATCACTAAAGGTCGGTGCATCCATGGCCAGGTTTTTATCTCTAAAGTACCGTAAACCTCTTGTTCCAGTTAATCATGGAATAGCACATCTTGAAGTCGCTAGGGTATATACGGATTTCAAAAATCCACTCTATCTATATGTTTCTGGAGGCAATACTCAGCTCATTATTACGGGAAATAAAAGATATGTAGTTATCGGAGAGACGCTTGATATTGGTATTGGGAACTTTCTTGATAAGTTAGCAAGGGATATGGGAATCCCATTTCCTGGTGCCCCTAGACTCGAGCAGCTGGCTAGGGAAGGAAGTGAAATTCTGGATTGCCCCTATATAGTGAGGGCAATGGATGTATCGTTCTCGGGTCTGTACACATATCTCAGGAATATGATTGGGAAAAAACGAGAAGAAATCATTGCTTATAATGCGCAGGAATATTCATTTTCGGCGCTGGCTGAGGTTGCTGAGAGGGCCATGGCGCATTATGGCTTAGAAGAACTTACAATAACTGGTGGAGTGGCAATGAACAGGAGACTGCGAGGAATATTGAGGAAAATGACTGAGTTCAGGGGGTGGAAGTTTGCCGTTCCTCCTGATGAGTTCCTTTCGGACAATGGAGGAATGATTGCCCTTGCTGGTGAAAGGATGGGCATAGGTGATGTGGAATTGCCAGTGAGGCAATATGATAGAGTGGATGCATGGAGTCTGGATTTCCTTCATGATAATTTTAAATTTAGTCCTGAGGGGGTTGGTGGAGAGAGCATTATTTATCCTTCCAAACTTTTCTCGATGGATGTGTTAGAAAAAAGGAGAATCAGGAAAGATTACAGGGATTCTGACCTCGATACTAAAATAAGGACCTCTAGGATGAGAAAAGAGGTGAGAAGCTACAGTTATTATCATGAACTGAATATAAAATCTCCTAACGTTATATTTTATGATGGAGAAAACGGTTCAATATACTTGGAAAAAATGGAGGGGGTTAAGTTGATAAACGCCATTAAGAATGAGTTCAGCATCGATTTCGAAAATCTTGGAGAAATTATTGGAAGACTTCATAGTTCTAAAATTTCTCACGGTGATCTCACTCTATCTAACATAATTTATAACGGTGATTTCATTTTGATAGACCCTTCCATGGGTGAGCTCAATGCAGATATCGAAGATCTGGCCATAGACATCCATCTGTTCAAGGAATCATTGAAGTCTGCAGTACCTCAATGGGAGCCAATATTTAAGAAGTTCATGAAGGGTTATGAGAGAACGATGGATTCCGAACCTATTCTCAGGAGAGTTGTGGAGATTGAAAGAAGGAGGAGGTATGTTACATGAAACTTATAACAAGTAATAATGGAAAATATGACGAATATAGGGAGATGTTTGAGAAATATGGTTTCAACATCATATTTGAGAAAATGAAGTATCCTGAGTTACAGGCAGATACACTTGAGGAAGTGGTTGAATTCTCTGGGAACTATCTAAAGAATTTAGGATACGATGACTTCATAATAGATGATTCAGGTATTTTCATAAATGCATTGAATGGTTTTCCCGGTGTATATTCAGCATATGTACAGAAAACATTAGGAAATAATGGGATACTTAAACTAATGAAGGGAATATCTGATAGAGAAGCAGTATTTGTTACGGTTATAGGTTATTTCAATGGCAATGAAAGAAAGATAATTAGGGGGGAAGTGAAAGGAGAGATCTCCGATGAAGTAAAGGGTTCAATGGGTTTCGGTTATGATCCAATATTCATACCAAAAGGTTACAATAGAACATTTGCGGAAATGACGATATCAGAAAAAAACTCAATATCCCATAGGTCAGTTGCTTTTAAAAAATTAATAAATACTTTGATGAAAAAAGAAATATAATGCATACAATTCTCGTCCTATGGAGAAAGGAAAGATCAAAGAGTTCAAAATTCCAATATCACTTCTAATCATAGCGGTATCGTTATTCTTCATAATTCTCTTCCCATTAAAATGGTTCAATTTGGTTATTTTATCTGATCCATTCAACTCTATGATAAACTATATAGGTGACTGGTCTTACTATATTTTCGCAATCTCTTTGATAGCTTTCTTTTATTTTACTTATGTGTTATACGTGAATATTAAGGACAGAAGGAAATTTGAAGAACTCATATATTCCGATAGCAAAAATGTATTTGTTAAGAATTTAAGGGATCTGGAAATTATTTCAAAAAGACTCGGTCCTAAGTTTGTCAAGAGGTTCAATGAGAAGAAAGAGGAATTAAAAATTAAATTATAAAGACCCCAAGATTTCCTTAAAGAATTGGGGATGTTGTGGGAGCGATTTGTAGACATCATCATTAATGTATTTGCCTTTAAAACTCCTTTTCATTGTTATTTCGGAATTGCTTGCCATAACGTAAGACCATAACCCTGAGGGATAAGATGGTACAGGGCCAAGGTAAGGTAAGTTAAATTCAAAGTGAGACCTAATGCCCTTGAGGGCTTTGGAAATGTAGGTTGGATTCATAAATGGAGAACCTGACTGTGTAACCAAAATTCCCTTTTCCCCTAGGATTTTCGAGGCTTTACCATAAAATACTTCAGAGAATAATGAGGCGGCAAAACCTATGGGATCGGTGCTATCAACTATTATGACATCATATGAAAGATCCTCATTCACAAACTCAAACGCATCCATGTTGTGGATGTGAACCCTTTTGTCTTCAAATGACTTAGCTAATTTAGGAAAGAACCTTTTTGCGGCTTCTATAACATCGCTATCTATTTCAACCAGATCAATAAGGTCCACATTGTATTTCAGAACTTCTCTGGCTACCCCTCCATCTCCTCCTCCTATGATGAGTACCTTCTTAGGATCGGGATGACTCATCATGGCAGGGTGAGTCAACATTTCCTGATAAAAGAATTCATCTTTATCAGTCACCATGAAACATCCATCAAGAAACATAATCCTACCGAAAAAAGGATTTTCCACAATATCTATCCTCTGATATTTGGATTGGTGTGAATATAGATGATTTTCTACCCTTACACCAAATTTTACATCCTCATTCTGTTCCTCATAATACCAGTGATCCACTTTCATCAGTAGAATATCCCTTTGTCTCTCTTAATATTTTCTAGAAATTAATACTTTTTCTAAATATATTTATTAGAAATGAAGTGATATTCCCTCACCAGAGGTGAAAAAATGCCTGAAGAGTTAGACCCCTTTAAAATCGCCCAAAAGCAATTGGACGAAGCGGCAAAGATTATGAAATTGGACCCACAGGCCCATGCAATTTTGAGAGAGCCTATGAGCATCCTACAGGTTCAAATACCTGTTAAGATGGATGATGGAACTACAAAAGTGTTTACGGGATTTAGGGTACACTATAATGACGCCAGAGGACCTACTAAAGGCGGAATCAGGTTCCATCCTGAAGAATCATTATCCACAGTTAAAGCTTTGGCTGCCTGGATGACATGGAAGACTTCACTGGCTGATATCCCATATGGTGGCGCAAAGGGAGGGATTATTTGTGATCCTAAGAAAATGAGTCCTGGTGAACTCGAAAGACTCTCCAGAGGTTATGTCAGGGCAATTGGCGACTATATTGGCCCTGAGGTTGATATACCTGCACCTGATGTATACACAACTCCCCAGATCATGGCTTGGATGATGGATGAATATTCCAAGATGAAGGGAAAGAACCAGCCAGGCGTTATCACGGGCAAGCCATTGGAAATTGGAGGATCCCTTGGTAGGGGAGATGCTACTGCAAAAGGCGGAATGTTTGTCCTAAGGGAAGCAGCAAAGAAACTCGGTATTGACCTAAAGAAGGCTACTGTAGCCATACAGGGTTATGGTAATGCCGGAGAATACGCTCATAAGCTAGTTACTGAGATGTTCGGCTCCAAGGTTGTAGCAGTCTCTGACAGCAAAGGTGGCATATATTCTGAGAACGGCCTTGATTTCGAAAAGGTTAAGGAACATAAAGCAAAGACAGGCAGTGTTACAAATTTCCCTGGCTCAAAGAATATTTCTAATGAGGAACTCCTTGAGCTTAAGGTTGATGTTCTGATACCTGCTGCACTTGAGAACCAGATAACTGGAAAAAATGCAAGCAGAATAAAGGCAAAAATAGTTCTCGAACTGGCCAACGGACCTACAACTCCAGAGGCTGATGATGTCCTTGCAAAGAATGGTGTGTTCGATGTACCAGATTTTCTTGCCAATTCCGGAGGAGTTATAGTATCTTACTTTGAGTGGGTACAGAACATTGGTGGATATTACTGGGATGAGAAAGAGGTTTATGAGAGGCTAGACAAGAAAATAAGCAAGAGCTTCTGGGACATGGTATCCACCATGGATAAATATAAGTGCAATCCTAGGCAGGCTGCTTATATATTGGCCGTTGATAGGGTTGCCAAAGCCATGAAAATCCGTGGCTGGTATTAAATTAAATTCATTTTTTCATTTTTTTCATTTTTCAAATAGGGATATAACTTTAAAATAACCTTGGAAGTTTTTTTAGCTCATGCATGTACCAAAGGGATTCAAAGTAAGAAGATTGGATTCTCTTAATGAATCAAATCTTATGGATATGCTGAAATATGAAGGGAAGTATCTCTTGCTGCTCGGAGATGGCGTATTCATAGATGCTTATGCACTCAGGAAAAATTCCCCTCATATTTACATACAAAGGATACTGAATATGTATCAGTTGCAGAAAACTCTTGAAGATTATTTTTACGATGATATTCAGATATTATCTATTTTGAGGTTATCGGAAATAGACCAGTGGGACAGGGATATTTTGTGGAATATAAGAGAAGCTTTGGAAATAAGGTTTAAAGTCACAGGCATACAGAGCTATCTTTTCATATTGGTTGATCAGGAATATTGCAAACCATACGTTTTTGAATACTTCTCCGACAGTGAATGGGGTGATGCAGTGTGGGAAGAAATACCCCAAGCAGCAGAATGGAAATAGAACAAATAGCCTCAGAAATAAGGAAGATGTACAAACTCCTTCCACTGGAAGAAAGGGAGATCATAGAGAATATAATTCTCGAAGCTAAGGAGATGGCATATTTGGGTTCGGTTACGGACTTCGATCCTAATTTTCTCTTCTTGCTTTATGGAATAATCTCCTTAAAAAAAGAGAGACAGTTGAAATGATAGTAGATGTATTCGGTAATGATCATATATACACAGTGGACACAGGACACAACATAAAGGAGTGGAATTATAAGCATGAGATATTCATATATGGGGAAAAGATAGAAAGAATAGAGGATGAGCTAAGTCAGATTCCATGGATAAAATTGGATGAAAAATACATGAGGGATATATATGGGGAAAAAAAGGTTCTTTCTGTTTTTGTTTCTCCATCAAGGATTCCGATTATAGTGAGGGCAGTAGAGAACATAGGTAAGAAGAAAAATTATCAAATATACAATGCAGACATAGATATATCACAAGCCTTCATGGTAAAAAATGGATTGGACTTATTTTCAAGCAATATGGACGACGTAAATCTTCTTACAACACTCCAAATAAATTTTCAGGATGGTCTGGATGAAATTCAGATTAACGGTGAGGTATTTCACAATCTAGAGGTGACACTGGATAGGTTCTTCTCCCTTCTGAAGGAATCAAATTTAGTAATATCATATGGTGGTGACACGTATTTTCCAAAATTTTTCAGTATTGCAAGGTCTCGTGGATATGAGGTAAACTACAGACGCTCTAGGGAAAGGTCCTTCGAATCATATGGCAGAGTTGTACATAGGAAGAGTGGTTTTTTAATTCAGGGGATCCCTCATGTGGATGCATCTACATCGTTCATGTATGCCGAGGGTGGAATATCTGGTTTAACTATGTTGTCAAATTTTATATCTATTCCACTTGAGAAACTATCTAGGATAACCCCTGGAACAGCTGTATCATCATATGAGGTGAAAAGATCACTTGAAATGGGCGTTATGGTACCATATTACAAGTGGGATCATGAAGTCCCAAAGGATGTGGAAACATTCATAAAATCAGATAGGGGTGGACTAATATTACAACCAAAACCTGGAGTTTACTGGGACATTTATGAGATTGATTTTAGCTCAATGTATCCATCAATAATTGTTTTTTATAACCTATCTCCAGAGACCGTCAATGGTATCTGCACAGAATATGAGGATATACCAACTTTAGGATTCAGAATATGCAAAGATAAGATCGGTTATCTTTCGATTTTTTTGAGAGACCTGTTGATGAGAAGGCTCGAAATAAAAGAATTGAAAAGACAGGATCCCAGGTATCAGGGCGTTGATTCAGTTTTCAAGTGGTTACTTCTTACATCCTTTGGGTATACTGGTTATAAGAATGCAAAATTCGGGAAGATAGAGGTGCACGAAGCTGTTACTGGCATAGGGAGGAATATTCTGGAAAAAAGCATCGGGATAGCAATGGAAGAAGGATTCAATGTGATCCACGGAATAGTGGATTCTCTTTGGCTGAAGGGAGATGGCGATATATTTAAGGTTATGGATAGAATTGAAAAAGAAACAAGACTAAAAATTGCCCTTGAAGGAAAATACAAGTGGATAGCTTTTCTGCCATCAAAGGAAGGAATAGGGGCTCTAAACAGATATTTCGGTCTCATGTACAATGGTAAAATGAAGATAAGAGGTATTGAAATGAGGAGAGGTGATATACCAAACATATGCAAAAAGATGCAGGAGGAAATATTGGAAATTTATTCACATGTAAACTCTAAATATGATTTTGTGGAAGTAAGAAAGGATGTATATGCAATCTATAAAAAATATGCTGAATTTATATTAACAGGGAAGGCAAGCGACGAAGATCTCAAAATAGATTTTGTCGCAACAAGATACCCAGAATTCTATTTGAACAATAACATAAGGAAGAGTGCAGTTAAACTATACAATAATGCTAAACCAGGGGACAAGGTCAGTTTTATAGTGAAGGATGAAACTTCAAAAATAGTTTCAAAATTTGATTCCCTAGGATACGATAAAAATTTCTATATGAGGAAATTAAAGGAATCTTGGGAATCTATCTCTTTTCCTCTCAAAGATAATTTATACCAAATGTTATTGGAGAATTATGATTGAAATAGACAGCATAAACATACATGGAAAAACATTTGAAACATTGAAGATCGATCTAGATCCTGCACCACTGATATTAATAAAGGGTCAGAAAGGGTTCCTGATGTGCGGTTATTTGAATATGGAGGCAGCTGATAAATTAGGTGCAGTAGCAGCATCGACATCCGGAGTAAAGACCGTGCAAGACCTCTTGACAAAGCAAATCAGTAAAATATCAGTCAAGGCAAAGGAACTGGGTGTAAGAGAAGGAATGACTGGAGAAGAGGCATTGAAATATCTCTAATTAAATACGTTCATACACCATTATATAGGCTCCTTTTACCTTATTTTTTATGTCTTCAGGATTAGATTTTACAATCCCTGAGCCTATTATATTGCCATTGACATCGGCTATTATGCAGGCACCGTCGACTTTCAATTCTCCTGAAGTCTTTACTATGCCCGCGGCATATAGTTTCGCTCCTTTCTTTATGCTCCTTGCAGCACCCTCATCAACAACTACATATGGGAATCCTCTGTCCAACATTGCCTTTGCAGTTGGAAGCCATTGGTCATTGTACTTTAACAATGTGGGTATCCCCTCCACGAATATAAGGGATACATCATTTTCCTCAAGTTCAACTGTCTTTACGTCCACGTTAATACCAAATTTAGACATTATATTTATGAATTCAGAGGAGTCTCTCTTTGATAAGAAGTGTCTTTTCATTTTTTCTAAAAGGTAAATATAGAATAAAATCTTTTCCAGCCTTCTTTTTTCAGGCAAAAGTACCAAAGATTTTTTAAGGAATCTGAATTACGTAGATATGAGAAGCGGTTTTGATGCCTCCTTTAATAACTTTGGGGAATCGGAACTGAACAAATTGAAGAAAATTAATAATGAGGAGTTATGGAATTTCGTTGAAAGATACATCAAAATAATGAACCCCAAGGATATTTTTGTCTTGACAGACAGCGAAGAGGATAAGGAACACATAAGACTTATGGCTTTGGTTAACCAAGAAGAAAAAAGACTTAAAAATAAGAATCATACTTATCACTTTGATAACTACTATGATCAGGCGAGGGATAAAGAGAATACAAAAATTCTTACTCCGAATGGTGAATCATTACCATTCTTGAATACAATGAGCAGAAGTGAGGGATTAAGGGACATCGAATCGAAGTTTTCGGATATAATGAAAGGCAGGACCATGTATATAGGTTTCTTCATACTGGGTCCATACGGTTCAGAAATGTCTGAATATGCCGTACAAATTTCAGATTCACCGTATGTGATACACAGTGAAATAATACTTTATAGAACGGCTTACGCAGAATTTGTAAAAAACAGGAACCTGAAATTCATGAAGTTTGTACATAGCGAAGGGGAGCTTGATGAAAGAAAAGTATCCAAAAATCTCGTTGACAGAAGAATATATTTTGACAACGAAGGTCTTACTGCATTTTCAGTGAACACACAATACGCAGGGAACACAGTGGGTCTTAAGAAGCCAGCATTCAGGTTGACCATATATAAGGCGTTGAAGGAGGGTTGGCTATCTGAGCACATGTTTCTTATGGGTGTGAACGGTCCTGGTGGTAGGGTGACATATTTTACGGGTGCCTTCCCTTCCATGTGCGGAAAAACATCAACATGTATGGTTCCAGGAGAAAGGTTAATAGGTGATGATCTGTCTTTCATAAAAGTCTACGATGGTGTACCTTATGCCATTAATATTGAGAATGGGGTCTTTGGAATAATAGATGGCATAAACAAGGAGGATGACCCCATAATCTGGGATGTTATACATTCAAATGCTGAGGTAATATATAGCAATGTTCTGGTGAATGGTGGGATTCCATATTGGAACGGCATGGGCGAGAAGATCCCTGATGAGGGCGAAAACCATAGCGGGATGTGGTTCAGAGGTAAGAAAGACAAAGAGGGAAAGGAGATACCTCCATCTCACAAGAATGCAAGATTTACTGTGCCACTTGAAGATTTTCCGAATCTTGACAGGGAAGCACTTAATTCCCCGAAGGGTGTGCCGCTTGGAGGAATAATTTACGGCGGTAGGGATCCAGACACATGGGTGCCGGTGTCTGAATCTTTTGACTGGGATCACGGTGTGGTCGCAAAAGGGGCATCCATAGAATCGGAGACAACCGCTGCCAGCTTGGGAAAAGAAGGGGTCAGGACATTCAACGCCATGAGCATCATGGAATTCTTATCTGTTGATTTGGGCCTCTATATTGAGAATTATCTAAAGTTCGGAAGGAAACTAAGCAAGGCTCCTAAAATATTTGGAGTTAACTATTTCCTCACAGATTCTAATGGGAAATTCCTCAATCATAAGACTGATAAGGCTGTTTGGCTGAAATGGATGGAACTAAGGGTACATAATGATGTAGGTGCCATAGAAACACCAATAGGATATATTCCAAAATATGAGGATCTTGAACCTCTCTTCAAAACTGTGTTGAAGAAGAATTATTCAAAGGAAGATTATGTAAAACAGTTCACCATTAGGATTCCAGAACTGCTAAAAAAGAATAGGAGGATTGCTGAAACATATTCAAAGTTAAAAACTACACCTCCTGAACTTTTCCAGATACTGAATGAAGAGGAAAACAGATTATTAAGGCTTCAGAAGTCAAAAGGAGATTATGTCTCTCCATTTGACCTGATTTAATTTATTTGGCATTAATTAATCTCTTCCCTTATTATTACACTATTTCTCTCTTCCCCATTTCCTACAATTGCAATTGGTACTTTCAATTCACTTTCCACAAAATCTATGAACTTTTCAAGATTTGATGGACTATCATTCCATGGCTTAAATTCCTCATAATGAACCCTGTCAACCCTTATTAATGGGTCATATTCCTTTATTTCAGATCCATTTAACTCATAGGAAGTTGCTACCTTAATTTTAGAGAATTTACCAAGAACATCCACTTTGGTCAGAGCAAGGTAATCAAAGCCGTTTAATTTATTGGCTCTTTTAAGCATTGGCAAATCAAGGTAGCCAATTCTTCTCGGTCTACCCGTAGTAGCCCCATATTCGCCACCAAGGTCTCTCAACTTATCTGCCTCATTACCACCTATTTCAGTTGGGAAATAACCTTCCCCAACTCTCGTAGTGTACGATTTCGCAACTCCAAGTATCTTGTGGATATATTTCGGGGGCAATCCTGTACCGATGGAGACCGATCCTGATACCGTGTGGGAAGATGTTACAAAAGGATAGGTTCCAAACTCTATGTCTATGAATGTTCCCTGAGCAGCCTCAAAAAGTATTGATTTTCCATCATTAATCGCCTGAATGAGATAGTCTGTAGAATCCACAAGACTGTTTTTGAAATATTTAGCAATCTCTACCAATCTTTTTATTTCTGATTTGTCATATTCAATATTATAGACCTTGGATAGAAGTTTAAATTTTGGTTCAATTTCATCATCTAGAAGATCTATGATCCTGATACCATACCTTCCATATTTGCTTTCATATGCAGGCCCTATGCCTTTTAAAGTAGTTCCAATATGACCTTTCCCTCTTGTTTCTTCAAGCTCCATATCCCTCTTTAGGTGAAGCGTGGTTACTATATGTGCTAATTTTGAGATATATATTTCAGGAGGCCTTTGGAATTTATTCAATTCCTGTAACTCCTCATACAACCTGACTAAGTTAATGACCACTCCATTCGCTATTAATAGTTCCTTTGCACCAAAATAGCTAGCTGGAACGAGATGGAACTTTATTCTCTTTCCATCAAAAACAACAGTATGGCCTGCGTTTTCTCCTCCGTTGAATCTTACACCTATCTGAAATTTATTTGCTAGATAATCTATTATTTTACCCTTCCCCTCGTCACCGAACTGTGCACCAACAATAGTCAGGTTTTTCATTTAACCCTCGGCTTTAATCCTTATAAAAATAAAAAGTTATGGAAAGTTGAAATAATCTTTAACTATAACATTTCAATGAAAATCAGGGATATTTTTGGCGTGATTGCAATTGGAGTAAGATTCTATCCGAGATTATTGTACTTAAGACATTATCAATCTAGGTTCATAAGGCGAGGTTTGAAACCAAACGAAAATAGGACAAAGAAAGAAGCAGAGAGAATGCTTGCCGCATTTATAAAATCAGGGCCTATATTTATAAAATTCGGGCAGCTATTATCATCAAGAAGAGATATCCTGCCCGAGGAATACATGGAAGCCCTCTCACAATTACAAGATAAAGTGCCCTTCCCAGATTTTTCTGAGGTGGATATGCTTCTAAAATCTGAAATTGGCGACATATCTGAAAAGTTTGAGTTTTTCGATAGGAACGGTATTTCAGGCGCGTCGTTAGGTCTTGTCTATAAGGCTCGTTATAAGGGGAAAGATGTGGCAGTTAAGGTACATAGACCGCATATTGAAGAAATTGTTGACAGAGATAAACCCAGAATCAGGGTGCTTATCAATATGCTTGAAAGAACCACGGGTAAGTCGTTCGCACTAAGGCCATTAATGGAAGAATTTCTAAATTCTTTAAGTTTAGAATTGGATTATGAAAGAGAGGCAGAATCAATAGACATTATAGGAGAGAAAATAGAGGAGATGGGACTCGATTTCAATGTAGTCATACCTAAAGTGTACAGGGAAATATCAACTAAAAGGGTCTTGGTTATGGAATACTTGGACTTCATTAAAATATCAGATGTTGAACAGATAAAAGCCAAAGGGATCAACCTAAAGAGTCTGGCTAAAAATATTGATAAATTGTTCATCCGTTTGGCACTAAGAGAAGGAAGATTTCATGCAGATCCTCACCCTGGCAATTTAGGGGTTAAAGAGGATGGTTCAATAGTCTTGATGGATTTTGGGATGACTTCGGAAATTTCTGAAGAAACTAGAGATAGATTGATAATGTCATACTATTATCTTAGCAAGTTAGACGCTAACAATCTGGTAGATGCATTGGTTGATCTGGGATTGATTGATCCTCTTGCAGATAAGGCTCTAATGGCTGATGCGATCAAAATAGCATTCAAAAGCCTAGAAGGGAAGAATATCAGTGAGATTGAATACAGAGAGCTGGTCAGAAGAGCTGACGAAATCCTTTTGAGATTCCCGTTTAGGCTCCCGTATAATCTCACTTTATTTGCGAGGATGAGTATAATTCTTGAGGGTGTCTGTAAGAACCTTGATCCAAATTTCAATTTTATTGCAACTGTTTTTGAGATAATGGAAGAAGAGAAAGCTGAGCGGAAGGTGCTTATAAGGCGCATAAAAGATATCCCAACAAAGACAATGAAGTTGTATAATGAAATAAGAGGCATCCCAGAGCTCGTAAGATCAATTTACATAAAAATGAATAATTTTGAAAGTAAAAACTATACCTCTGCCATAATATCGGGCGGACTTTTTGTGGCCGCCGCCATCTTATATCCTCACTTTATACCTTTCACTATATTTTTCTTGGGTGGAATAGTTATGGCCTATATATCGTTTAGATCCATGAATTAATCTATCTTAACCGATTTTATATTCTTCAAATTCAGAGTAATCTTAAGAACGCCGTTCTCCAATTTTGCCTCAATTGAATCGCTATCAAATTCCCTGAAAACCCTGATATATTTTGAGAAATTTGTTACTCTCTCTTCATATAGGGTCTGGCCCTCCAATTTCTTATCTCTCTTGCCGGTTACCCTTACCCCATATTTCATGGCAACAATTTTTAGATCCTCCTTCTGGAAACCTGGTACATCAAGATATATGTAAAGCTTGTTTCCATCCTCTGTCATATCCATGGGAGGGTACATACTTTCTGAGATGCCCTTGATTGTTTCCCCAACCTTTTTCATTACATTATTTACTTGAATCTCCATATCCATATATAAAAATAAACAGATTTAGGTTTTTTGTCATGTCTGATTATATTATTCTAGTACCCTCCTAATTTCTTTTTCCCTGCTTTCTATCCAATCCTGTTCCATTGCACTTATATAGATCCTTATGAGCGGTTCTGTTCCTGATTTCCTTATGAGGACAAATTTTTCACCACTTATGAATTTTATGCCGTCTGTTTCATCAATTTCGTAATTTTTATAAATTTCAGAGAGCCTTTCCTTGATGGCGTTAAAATCTTTAACCAAAGGTACTCTTAATCTTTTGATTTTAAAATCGGGGAGGGATGATACGATCTTAGAGATAGGTTCATTTCTGACTGCCATAATATCCAATATCAAAGCAAGGGCCATGGCACCATCTCTGGCATTTAGGTGCTCAGGATAAATAATACCTCCATTCTCCTCCCCACCTAAAATACCTCCAGTTTGTGATATAACATCAGCTATAATTGGCGCCCCCACCTTAGTTCTAATTACTCTCACACCGTGCTTTTTAGCAATACGATCAATAAGGAAACTTGAAGCTACAGGAACAACAAGATCACCTTTTTTATTCTCCAGGACATGATCGGCAATAAGAGCCACCACTTTATCACCATCAATGAAATTACCTTTCTCATCTATAAAAACGGCCCTATCGGCGTCCCCATCATGGGCCACAGTAAGATCGAAATTTCCACTTTTAGCAAAATTGATTGTATCTTTCAAATTTTCTTCTGTTGGCTCTGGATTTCTACCAGGGAAAAATCCATCAGGATTACCATTTATACTTATGTATTTCACACCAAGATTTGAGAGCAATAATGGAGTTGTTCTTGTAGCAACTGAACTCGCAAGATCAACAAGAATCCTCAGCCTGGCGGATCTAATTGTAGCTCCTCTAATATGCCTAAGGATGCTATTTATATAAATTTCAGTCCCATCATCGTTTTTAACCTTTCCAACAAAATCCCATGTTGTTTTGAGGGCCAAGTCACCTGTAATTATTCTTTCAATCTTATCTTCCTCTTCTTTATTTGGATGGAGGCCGTCTGGTCTCACCAATTTTAATCCATTGAATTCAGGTGGGTTATGGGATGCGGTAATCATTATACCTGGAATTCCCTTGATCTTGCAATAAACCTGCAATCCTGGTGTTGGAAATAAACCAAGATCTATTACATCCTTACCACTATTAATTACTCCAGCAGAAGCCATTTGCTTTAAAAGTATTGAGCTAGTCCTATTATCATTGGCAATGGCAATTTCATTGGAGTCAAAATATGAACCGGTTGCCATTCCTAATTTATAAGCTAATTCTGGATCAAGGGTTTCATTTAGTATACCTCTAATTCCATTTGTTCCAAATAAAGACATCATTACAGAATCTAGTCTTCATTTATTAATCTTACATAGTTATTGATTAATTTGTGAAGTTTAATGCCAGATTAATAGGGAAATATAATTATTCAGAAAATTGATTGTGGAGGAGAAATGAATAGGCAAGAAAAAATTGCATTAGTTGTAATTTTCATTTCAAGCTTATTAGTTCTGAGTTTAGGTATTTATTTTGGCCAATACAATCTTTCCTACAAAGTCACGACAAACACAAGCCTGACATATCTAGGCAATAATACTTATGCGAGCGGCATAATCAATTTGACTTATCCAGATCAGTTGTCAGTGATATCAAATGTTACACCGTATCTTATTCCTTATGATTCAAATTTAAGTTACAATTCACAAATCAACGGAATTAGCAAGGACAGTATAAATGCTACAAACAACATTGATGATATATACATTTATCCAAGCCTGCAGGGAGAGTTTCTCATAATTGTCTTCTCTCATGGGATGCCAAGGTTCAGTTACACTATTACATCGCCCACCGTGTTTTCAACATTATCAGTAGTATTGATAATGATTGGCATAGCTTTAATTATATCTGGAGTTACCTTTGTTTATTTCATCATCATAAAAGGACTTGAATGACGTCAAATAATCGGAATTTTTGTAATCCAGATACCAGTGGAAGGTTCTAGTTTTTTGGTATTTAATGGAATTCCCTTTTCCAAAAAATAATCCTTTATTATCCTGGATGAAAAATTTTCAAAATTGTAATTATCCCATATACCAATGATTCCACCATTCCCAGGTCCAACGGTGAAGTAATAGTTATCTATCTTGCCAGCATCCAGCAACCTAGAAAGTTCGTTTTGAAAATTGGATGTTACATGTAGATTATCCCTTAGTCCAATAGAACAATCGTATGCAGCCTTCCCCAAGTCTTCCATATCCCCCTGCTCTATTGCTACTGACATTTTCTTGAATACTGCCTCCTCTGATTCATAGAATGATTTATACCCGCTATAAGGGAACTTCAGATTATTATTTGATCTGATTCTGCTAGTAATTGTTTTGAAGTTTCTTGTGAAATTCAAATATTTCTCATTTGTTTCGGCAGAATTGATTCCTATGAAATATAGGCTATAGTTCTGGAGATTTACAATCTCACTTTTTATGTGTTCATCATCCCCTACTATGGCCTCACTATATCTCCCGTAAAGCAGTGCTTTAACTTTGAATCTTTTGAAGTCATATTTGAGTTGTGACATTATCTCATAGGATAGCTGTTCCATTTCTGCCATAGACAGGATAATATTATTTACTAGAGAATAAGAATAAATGGCCCCAAGTGCCATGGAATATTCCATTGAGAGATTATCATTGGGAGAATGATGAATTTTCATAAATAACTCTGGTCTCTTTTTCCATCCCCTTTGTTGTGAAATCCTTTCCATTATTATGAATGGATCAAACCATTTGTGGGATAATGAAGACTTACTGTCTATGGTAACACGGTCACCATTTTCGGTAACTATACCAGTTTTTTCAACATCCTTTACCAAAATACGAATTCCTTGAGAAACAGGCAAGGCTACAAATTTGTGATATATTGAAATTTCAGGATTAGTGAATGGAAAAGTGAGAACAGGAATCTGAATGTCATAACCTCCGGAAAAGTGGTTAATAACCGATTGCTCGAAACTCATTGAAGGAAAAAATTTTAACACATAAAAGGTTTCCCAATCGTATGATATTGTCTGATGGAACAATTCTCGAGCTTTTACGAACTGGAAACCTGGAGATCAGTCCTTTTAATGAATCACGCCTGACACCAAATGGGTATGATTTTTCCATTGAGAATAATGTTTTACTAGAAGCCAAAAAGGGTGTACAGCTTGAAACAAAGGAATACGTAAGGCTACCTTCCTTTTTGGCTGCCCAAATGCTACTTAGGTCCTCCTATTCAAGAAAAGGTATCTTTGCAAGCTTTGGCTTCGTCGATGCGGGATTCATGGGAAAAATCAAATTTTTCCTTTATAACAGTTCTGATGATACGATAGAAATATCCAGTGACAAAGGTGTATTCCAGATGATATTCGTGTCATTGGACAAGCCTGCACTCAAAGAATATGCACAGAGGTCCGGTCATTATCAATATCAAGGGATAGAAGATAAAAAATGATTTTGAATTAAGAATTCTAAAAATAAGAATTTATATCGCTTTATTCACATCAGCAATTATTTCTCTATTTTCTTCCACTAGAACTTCCATTGGAATTTCTTCTGTCTGATCTATTTCCTCAGTACGCTTTAAATTCCTCTTAACAAATTCCTGAAATGCAAGTATCTGATAATTCTTCAAATTTTTGATCTTTGCTTTTATATAAGTGTAAACTTCGCTGGCAAATTTATCATTCAGTTCGTGGAGCGTATCTGTTACACTGTCATTCTCAAATATGCTAACAGGACACCTGAGTTTCTTCAATTTATCTAATACCTCTGAAAAAAGTAGCTTCCTTTTTTCCTCAAATTCAAAAGGCTTTATAAGATAAACGGTAAAGTCCCGATCATCACCATTTAGTTTATATGAAAGCTCTAGGGTAGAATAAGCACTTGTCCCACCCATACCACTTATTATAACAAAGTAGTCATTGGGCTCAATGATTGACTTGAATATATTGTTGAATTCTTCTTTCATAATCCTTTTTCCTATTTCGGGAAAACCTGATGTATCCTTGTGTCCTGCCAATATTTCCTGTCCTATAGTTATGCTTTCAAGCCCGGACCTTCTCAGATTCGAAAGATCATCTGTATTCAGGCAATAATATTTTACATTATCAATATCTTTCTTCATTTCTCCGACAATGTTACATCCTGCTCCACCTATTCCGAGGACTGCTATGGTTGGCTCTTTTATTAGGCCACATTTCAACATTCTATCATACAATATCTGCACTTCCCCCAGGGTATACTCATCTTTCATAATCATCCTTCGCCTCCTGATTTTCAAATGCATCAATGTCCGGAAGTGATTCCCCCATTTTTCTGGCATCTACTACCCATTTTGCTCTTTTATTTAATAAAGCAGGAAGTAACCCCTCTGTTCCTGCTCTGTCAACTATATAGTCGAGCGCACTATCAATTGAGTCAAAGTACCCCTTCTTAACGTAGGGTTCAAGTGCAGCCAAAGTTGCTCTAGAGACTTCCATTGTCTTACTTTCCTTTTTATTTTCCAGGTTTGCATTTTTTATATAATAGAAAATAGCAGCCCTTATAAATTCAGACTTAGTTTTAAATTTCAATGTCGTGCTAAGGTAATCATTTATCTCATCATCTTCTTGTGGGGTAAGTCTCAATGCAATTCTCCTGGTATTGTCTCCGGACATCAATTTCATCTCTTAATATTGAATATGATTTAAGGTGTATATAAATTTTTGTGATCAGTCGAACAATTTAAAAATTTGTTTCCAAAAATAATTATTTATGAAAATATTTTAAGATAATTGAAAATTGTTATATTTCATTCACATCCATTTATCAGGGAATTATTAGATGTTTGACATTCCCTATCAATTGTTCGACGAAATACATCTTATTGTAACCCTTTAGTTGCTATAAATACATTTGTTAGGAGCTAACTTGTGTTCAATGTCCAACATTATGAATCTATTTAAATGGGGATGGAATACGTCAACATGGAAGATCAAAACTATTTGGCGCTATTGAAGAGGGCCAAGTCATCTATTAGTAAAAGAGGTGATTCCAGCAGATTTCAAGTTCCAAAGGTTAGCATAATTAATGAAGGCAAGATAACGATATTGAAAAATTTCAAGGAAATTGTAGATGCAATTAATCGTGATAAAGAGCATATTTACAAGTACTTATTGAAACAATTTGGAGTTTCAGGAGAAATAGATGAAAGTGGTAGATTGGTTCTGAAAGGGAAAATCAATGAAGATACTGTTGAGAAGGCTATTAATGAATATCTAAGGATTTATGTTCAGTGCTATGAATGTGGAAGTTATGATACTGAACTGATAAGGCAAAATAGGAACGAACTGGTGCATTGCAAGGCATGCGGAGCCGAGAGACCATTGTTTGCAAAGAGAGAGATTAAATCTACTGAGGAAAAAATAGAGGAAGGTAAAGAATATGAATTGACCATCACCGATGTCAACAGGGATGGGGATGGAGTTGCCATAAAGGGTGAATACACTATAATAATACCTGGCACAAAAAAGGGTGAAAAAGTAAGAGTAAAGATTGAAAAAATAAAGAAAAATTATGCCATAGGACAACCGGTGAAGTAATGTATATTGTAGATACAAATGCATTGATTTATGCTGTCAAGCAGCACATAGACCTAAATAAATTTCTCGACGAGGAGATTCTAGTTCCATCATCAGTCTTACGGGAACTCGAAAGTTTATCGAGGTATGATAATAACGCAAAACTGGCAATTATCATCGCAAGAAAAATGAAAATAATCCACACAGAGAAAAAAGGGGATAATGGGATAATTGAATCGGCCTTAAAGACTGGAGGAATCGTAGTAACTAATGATGCTGATTTAAGGAAAAGACTTTCAGCATCTGGGATACGAACAGTAAGTATAACCGAAGGGAGGGTGAGATTTTGAATCCTAATCATTATGATTTCATAAAGAAATTGATGATAATATCAGAAAATGGATCATTCCATGGGACCACAGAACAGATAGGAAAGAAACTAAATCTAGCACAGCAGACAGTTTCTCAATATCTAATAAGTCTAGAAAAGGAAGGATATATCAAGAGAGCGAGGGTAAAAGAAGGGCAGATAATTTATTTTTTGGACAAGCTTTATGATGAGTTCCAGGCAGAAAGGAACATTATAGAATTCATTCTCAACAAAAGTAGCGATCTAGTTATTAATGGTTCGGTTTTTACGGGCTTAGGAGAAGGCCGCTATTATATGTCTCAGGAAAATTACAGGAATGGAATTTATTCTAGATTTGGATTTTTACCATTTCCAGGAACATTGAACATTAGAATTGCCAGAGATCAACTTTTTAAATTTGACATACTGAGGTTAAAAATAAAAGACTTCATTCCGGAGTTTGAAAGTAATGGAAGGGTATTCGGAAAGGTTTATTTGTTCTCAGGCTTTATTAAGGATGTCCCAGTAGGCATCGTGATTCCGGAGAGGACTCATTATAATGATGTTATTGAACTTGTTTCCGAGTTCAAACTTAGGGATAAGTTGGGACTTAGAGATGGAGATATCATAGAAATAAGAATAAAATTCTAACCTATAATTGATAAAAATCGTTAAAATAAAAAATTGAAAAATCAGATTTTCATAGTATATTTTCTATAACTTCATTTCCTTCCATTTCCCTTTCGCAGTAGTGGCATTTTAGGGTTAATGGCTTTTTTGCAATAACGACAAATCTTGTCTTTACTTTCTCACCAGAATTAGTTATACACTTTGGATTGGAACATTTAAGTATACCTGATATTTCTCTCGGAATTTCAACTTCAAATTTATCTATTACATCGTAATCGTCTACGATAGAAATTGTTGCTTTACCAGCCACAAGGGCTATTTTGTTTAGTTCTGATGAATCAAGAACCCTTTCTTCAATCTTTATCACATCTTTTAATCCGAGTTTTCTACTCTTAACGTGTATGGCTATGCTGACAGTTTGCCCTGGGTCTCCTTCAATATTAAGTATCTTAAGAACTTTAAGGGCCATGCCAACAGGTATATGGTCAATTACGGTACCCTTCCTGATTTTTTCAATTTTTAGAGTTTTTTCCTTTTCCATTAATAATCCCCCCTAAGTATTAAGTCCAGAATTGCCATTCTAACCGGTACCCCATAAGCTGCTTGTTTGAAATATCGTGCCTGAGGAAAATTATCTATTTCGACTGGTATCTCATCAACCCTAGGAAGAGGATGCATGATTATCATGTTTCTCTTTGCCTTTTGAAGATATGAGGCTTTTATATTGTATGAACCAGCAACTTTTTTGTATTCTTCAGGATCGGGGAACCTTTCCTTTTGGATTCTTGTTACATATAGTACGTCTAGTTTAGATATGATTTCATCAGGATCAGAATGTTCAGATACTGAGATATTCTGTGAAATATCCCTTAGTATATGCTTTGGCATTCTAAGTGAAGGCGGACTTATCAAGTAAAGGTCTATCTTGAAAAGTGAAAGTGCTTTAGATAGCGAGTGAACAGTCCTTCCGTACTTTAAGTCTCCTATAATGCCAATTGAGATATTGTCAAGTTTTCCAAGCTCTCGTCTAATTGTAAAAAGATCAAGAAGTGTTTGGGTGGGGTGTTGGCCGGCACCGTCTCCAGCATTTATGACAGGAATCTGTACATATTCTGATGCTAATCTTGCTGCACCTTCCATGGGGTGTCGTAGAACTATCGCATCAGCATAATTTTCTATTATTCTCACTGTGTCGATTAAAGTTTCTCCTTTGGCCACAGAAGTAGACTCCAGTGAACCGAATCCCAGTACTTTGGCGCCCATTCTCATGGCGGCTGATTCAAAACTCAGCCTTGTCCTGGTACTTGGTTCGTAAAATAGCGTCGCTATAATTTTATCGCTCAAAGGTCTATCAGGGTGACCGGCTTTTGCGAAAGGAACCATCTTTTCTGCGTGGTCCAAAATTTCCATTATTTCTTCTTTATTAAAATCTCCAATGGATACAATATCTTTATTTTGCCACATCCTATAATGAAAGGGGCATATAATAAATATTTATCCAATCAAGTCATAGACCAACGTGAGATCTATCATTCTTCATGGTGGAGTAGGGAGTTCTATAGATTTTAATGATATTCTGAATAAATATGCCCGACTTGCGTTAAATTATGAAGATCCCCTTGATGCTGTGGTTGTAGCGGTGAAATACATGGAAGATGATCCCAATTTCAACGCTGGTACTGGGTCAGTAATGAGGATTGATGGAACTATTCAGATGGATGCTTCAGTCATGGTAGATGGTGATTTTGGAGCAGTAATGGCCATAGAGAATGTCAGGAACCCAGTTCAAGTGGCCAGAGAAGTCATGGAAAAGAGCCCGCACAAGATTCTTGCAGCTGACGGTGCTACTGCTTTTGCAAGGAAAATGGGTCATCCATTCTATGATCCCTCCACTGACAAAGCTCTAAAAAGGCTTGAAGAGGTTAAAAGAAGCCTGAACCAAGATGAAAGATATTGGAAATTTAGGAATTTAGTGGATAGTGTGGACACGGTGGGTGCTGTAGCCAATTATGATGGAAAGTTAGCAGCTGCATTGTCCACAGGTGGGGCATCACCTATGCTGCGTGGTAGAATTGGGGATACACCGATTCCAGGGGCCGGAATATATGTGAGGGGTAATTTTGGGGCCGTGGCAACTGGTACCGGTGAAGAGATAATAAGGTTAACATTGACTTTCAATCTTTTCTGCGGTAGAGAAAATTTAGAGGGTACTTGGGAGAAACTCGTGGAGGGGAATGAGCATCCCTTAGGTGTTATAGGATTCTACAACGGGAAGAAATTTTCACTTGCTAATAGATCCATGGCAGTCGGATATGCAGAACTGCCATAATTTTTTAATTAAATCTCTTTAATTGAATATTGTAAGTAAGCATTGAATTAAGCTATATGAATATTTGAGATTTGAACACTCATAAAATAAGATTAAAAACATACAAGAAAATAGTAAATGAGAAATGGAGGGAAGTTTCCACTTGATTTTCTCCAATTAGAAATAGATCTACAATTATATTTTGCTCATAATCTATAAATATTAATTTAATTTTACAATTGTGCATAGAAATGAGTCAGGAGAATTTTAAAAATATGGATTCAGATGACGAACTCATTGAAGTTCTCAAGAGTCTTAAAACTAATATCAAAATAATAGGGTGTGGTGGTTCAGGATCAAATACGATATCTAGAATAATGGAAGAGGGTGTAGCGGGAGCAGAGATTGTAGCGGCCAATACAGATGCTCAGCATCTTCTTCTAACGCAAGCACCTAGAAAAATACTACTTGGGAAGAGGTTGACAAGGGGACTTGGGGCAGGAGCAATTCCGCAAATTGGGGAACAAGCTGCAAGAGAAGCTGAGGATGAAATTAGAGCCATAGTGGAAGGTGCTGATATAGTATTTGTTACGGCTGGAATGGGTGGAGGTACTGGTACCGGATCTGCGCATGTCGTTGCAGAGTTAGCAAAACAAGCCGGAGCTCTAGTGATTTCAGTTGTGACTATTCCATTTACCAGCGAGGGAAAAATGAGGATGGAAAACGCAACTTGGGGATTACAAAAGCTTAAGGAGAAGTCCGACACTGTAATAGTTATTCCTAATGATAAGCTATTGCAACTCGTTCCTAGACTTCCCTTGAATGAGGCATTCAGATTTGCAGATGAAATTCTAATGAGTGCGATTAAAGGTCTCACAGAGTTAATTACGAAACCCGGCCTTGTGAATTTGGATTTTAACGATCTTAAGACAATAATGAAGGATGGTGGTAGTGCTATGATTGGTATCGGACAGTCCAACAGCCAGCAAAGAGCCATAGATGCAGCTAAGAAGGCACTTAATTCACCATTACTTGAAGCTGATATTTCAACAGCAACATCCGCAATAGTTTCTGTGACCGGAAGCTCAAATATGTCTGTAGAAGAAGCGCATGCCGTCCTTGAGGAGGTTAGGAAATCAATCAATCCAAATGCGAGAATAATTTGGGGGGCAAGGATCGAGGAAACCATGAAAAATGATATAAAGGTGCTAACCATACTGGTAGGAGCTAAAAACAAATATTTGCCGTGAGGGAAGTATAATGGCGATAGATGATAGGATCTCAAATATTCAAGAAAAAATCGAAGAAAGTTTTTCAAGAATTGGTAGAGGAAAGTATGCAAGAATTCTGAAAATGGCTAGGAAGCCAACCAGAGAGGAATTTAGCAAGACCTCCATCATAACGGGAATAGGAATAATCATAATTGGAGGAATTGGATTTATAATATATTTGATAATGAATATTTTTTTCCAGGTGCCCTAAATGATAGAAATAGAATATAAACCGGACGCTGTATTAACTGATAATAAAATAGTCTTAGCAGAAGGGCAGAGGGAGATAGAGGCAGGCAATAATAAAAAGGTCCCTTTTAAGTTCGTTATTGTCAACTCAACATCTCAGGAAATGAAGGGCTCTGCATTTTTTAAGCTAGAGATAGAAGAATCAAAAAATGAAATTGAATGGTTTGTGGGAATAAACCAGAAGAGGCCAAAGGTTGTTAGTATCCTTCCTGGTTCGAACGAATCGCTAGAACTTGAATACAAGGTGTCTGGAAACTCAAAGCAGGTTTTTGAAATGTTCGTGGAGACACCTAAGGGTGGAGAGATCGGGGATAAAGCCACTGTTTACCTTTCTGATTCAATGTCCAATCTGAAGCTATTCACAGTAAAAATAAAACAAACAATTATAATTATTAAAACAACAATAGGACAGGAAGTTAGGATAGCAAAAGATATAGGTATGAAAGCTCAATCTGAAAACGCTGATTTCATATACAGCGTTCTAGTCCCTCCGGACCTAAAAGGATATGTGTTCGTTGAAACATTATATCCTGACAGGACAATGGCCCTCTTAAGGTCTGTTAGAGGTGCTAGAAATATGATTGCAGGAGATGTGGAAGTAAAGGAAATTGAAATGTACCTTACTTCTAAGCCCGCCACTGAATCATTGGAAGTCGGTAATATGGTTCAAATCGTAGAGGGCCCATTCAAGAATGAAATTGCAAGAATTACTCATATTGATCAGGCAAGAGATGAGATAACTCTAGAACTTCAAAATGCTGTTATACCAATTCCTTTAACGGTCAAGGCCGATTCAGTTAGGGTCCTTGATAAAGAGGTGAAATAAATATGCCGCAAGAAGTATCCATAATGGTTGAAGGTGGAAAAGCTACTGCTGGTCCTCCACTTGGACCTGCACTAGGTCCATTGGGAATTAACCTAGGACAGGTAGTAAAAGAGATAAACGAGAAGACAAAAGCATTTACAGGTATGCAGGTTCCAGTTAAAGTCATAGTCGATCCAGATACAAAGAAATTTGATATTCAGGTTGGTAAGCCACCAGTTTCTGCTCTGCTTAAGAAAGAGGTTGGTGTCGAAACTGCAACAGGAGATTCGAAAAATAAAAAGACGGGAGACCTGAAGCTGGAACAGATTAAAAAGATAGCTCAAACAAAGATGGACAATATGAATGCTGCCAGTCTCCAGGCCGCAGTTCTAGAAACCCTTGGTACATGCGTTTCTATGGGTATAACCGTAGAAGGAAAAGACCCAAGGGAAATACAGGCTAAGATTAAGTCAGGAGAAATTAAAATATAAATTAATTTACTTTTTTCCTGTTTGGGCATATAATAGTTTTTTGGCTAGCAAGAAAACATAAGGGATTTCTTATGGGTTAATTATTAATATTCATTTTTAATCATGCCTGGAGTAGGAGAGCCAAGTGCTCGCTTTACTACTCAGGTGAATTGATGGATTCTGCAAAATTGAAGGAAGCGATTGAAAAAATTAAGAACGAATCGCCACAAAGGAAATTTAAGGAAAGTATAGAGCTTACAATCAATCTTAAAGAGATTGATTTGTCAAACCCAAAGAACAGAATTAATGAAGAAATTGTTTTGCCTGCTGGAAGGGGAAAGGAGATAAAAGTTGGAGTGATTGGGGGGAATGAGCTTATTTCTAAGGCCTCTAAATTGGCCGACAAGGTAATATCAGCTGAGGAACTCGATAAATTGGCTGAAAATAAGAAAGAGGCTAAGAAACTTGTAAATTCAGTAGATTACTTTATAGCTGACACTGCTCTTATGGGAAGGGTAGGTAAAATACTTGGTCCGATAATGGGACCAAGAGGTAAGGTACCAAGACCCATTCCTGCTTCAGTTGATCCTGCCCCAATAATCAACAACTTAAGAAGGACTGTTAGGGCTAGGAGTAAAGAAAAACCAGTTATACATGTTGCCATAGGGACAAGGGAGATGGAGACTGATAAACTTTTACAAAATGCCCTCGAGGTTGTCAAAAGGGTAACAGCTAAACTTGAGAAAGGCGAAGATAATATAAGGACCGTATTTGTTAAGACCACAATGGGTCCATCTCAAAAGGTAGAGGTGAAATAAGTTGAGAGAGACTATAGTTTCAGAAGAAAAGAAAAAAGCCATGGACGATTTAATGGTAGATCTTAAGGGAGCAAAATCCGTGGCAGTTGTTGGTATTCAGGGCGTACCTGCTAAACAATTCCAATCAATAAGAAAAAATCTCAGGGGAAAAGCAAAGATAAAGGTAGCCAAAAAAACATTGTTGAAGAAAGTTCTTGATAAGTCCAATTTAGAGAATATAACTGGGTTGGAAGAACACTCGGAAGGGCCGATAGCAGTAATCTTCAGTAACGAATCATCTTTTAAACTTTACAAAGAAATTCAGAATAGTAGAATTAGGGCTCCGGCAAGGGGAGGAGAAACTGCGCAGGAAGATATTGTTGTTCCAGCAAAGGCAACAAATCTAAAGCCGGGTCCTGTTGTTGGTGAATTGCAAAAAGCGGGAATACCTGCAGCAATAGACCAGGGTAAGGTTGTCATAAAGAAAGATACGGTTGTGGTCAAAAGAGGAGAAAAAATTTCTAGGGAAAAAGCGCTGGCGCTGGCAAAACTTGAAATCCTTCCACTAGAAATAGGCCTTGACTTTAGGGCAGCATGGGAAGATGGTATAGTATTCCACAAAGATGTGCTAGCTGTCCCTCCTGAAGAACAAATTTCGCAGATGCGGCAGGCTTATCTTAGAGCTCTTTCACTTGCAGTTGCTATCGAATATCCGACCAAGGAATCAATGCCAATACTACTGTCCAAGGCGTTCAATAATGCCAAGTCCCTATCTATAGCTATAGAATTTCCCACTAAGGAGAACATAAAGGAGTTACTGGCTCTAGGAAAAATTCAAGCAGAAGCTCTAAATAAGCTCATAGAGGAGAAGAAGGAATAGATATGTTTATTACGTCAAATTTATTTAGGGGCTATAA
>CAYXTM010000010.1:0-51359 GCA_964468585.1 uncultured Thermoplasmatales archaeon
CTTCTCTGGTGGTGGTGCCGTTGGTTGTGCTTCTTGTTGTGTCATAGAACCACGAATAAGTAGCATCCATCCCTATATAAACTTTCTATTGAATACTCCCTCAAAATTTAAAAAATTTTCATTAAATAACCACGAATGTGCAAAAAAATTAATTATAAGTTAGGAATTGGTTAAATTATTGTTAAATTGGTCAAATAATCCATTTTTCAACAAAAGTATAAAAAATCAATGTAAATACTTGGGATACAACCCTCCGTTTAATCAAAATAATCCTTGGCAAGGTAATTGAGAGAAATTATAAGAGATGAACCATCTGTGATCTTAGAAACTAAAAATGCTCCGGACGGGATTTGGACCCGTGTCGTCGGCTCGAAAGGCCGATATGCTTGACCGGACTACACCACCGGAGCTTGAAGGTGATTTTTTACTCGTATAAAATCCTAGTGAAAAAGAATCTTTTAACAAATGAGGAAGGGATTATTATGAAGATATGGAAGAGAAAATTAAAATATGTCGAGTTTCTACTCTATCAACCTGAGTTGATTGTAATGACCATTACAGTGGAGCAATACATGACAAAAAAGCCATATGTTCTAAAATTACCCTCAAGTGTTTCTGAAGCAATGAAAATAATGGCAAAAAGGGATGTTGCTGCGGTACCGGTTACAAATTCTAAGGGGGAGTATGCCGGTATAGTAACTAGGAGAGATATATTGGAACATCCGAAGGAAGATGAAATTTCACTGTTAATGAGGAAAGATTTACCAACTTTGGGCCCAAAGGACAGTATAGAAAAGGCTGCGGAATTATTTATCAAAATTAGGAGAAGACACCTACCAATAGTCGAGGAAAATAAGATAGTTGGAATTTTAACTCCCTATGATCTCTTGGATGCTGTAATAGCCAAGAAGCCTCAAAGGACTATAAGGGATGTTATGAAATCTCAGGCCATACCAGTTTATGATAAAGCAACTGCCAGAATGGTTGAAAAAGTAATACGATTAACGAAGGTGACTGCATTCCCCGTGCTCGATGATGATGGAAAATTGGTAGGAATAGTTACCGAAAGAGATCTTCTTGGTGGAGCAAACCTTGATGTCAAGACTGTTTCTTCACAACTGGGTATTGGAGAAGATGATGATTCCTGGAGTTGGGAATCTCTTAGAGATATTTACACCTTCTACTATACTGTTAGAGATCTCGAACTTCCTAATGTAAAAATAAAGGAAATAATGTCGAAAAATCCACAAACAATATTCGAAGGTTCTCCCGTCACTGAGGCAGCCAAAATAATGAAAAAGAACAAATTCACTCAACTACCTGTCACAGATATTGAAAATGAGATAAGTGGAATGGTTTATGATTTTGATGTGATTTCATCATTGATATGAAACGAGACGATTTGGATCAGGAAGAAATAGCAAAAAGAAGAGGGATCTATTTCCCAGCATTTATGATATATGGAGGCTCATCTGGTTTATTCGATTATGGTCCCTATGGTACGCTATTAAAATATAAAATTCAAGATTTATGGAAAAGTTTTCTATTGTCTGAGGGTCCAGTTGCAATGCTGGATTCGCCCTCAATTACAGTTCAACCTGTTTTGAAAGCCTCAGGACATTATGATAGATTTTTCGATTATTCTGTAGAGTGTACTGCCTGTAAATCCAAGTTCAGGGTCGATGAGTTAATTGAGGCTGCAGGGGAAAAGGTGATTCTGGAGATAGACTACCTTAATAAAAAAATTAAAGAACTGAACATCAAATGCCCCAAATGTGGAGGAGAATTGGGTGATGTAAGGATACACAAGCTAATGTTCCAAGTTGATCAAGGACATGGCCTAGAACCTATGTTTTTGAGGCCCGAGACCGCTCAGGGAATATTTGTAGATTTTAAAGAATATTATAGATTTTTTAGGGAAAAACTACCATTTGCGGTCATACAATTGGGTAGGGGATACAGAAACGAGATATCCCCCCGTAGAGGTCTTTATAGGCTAAGAGAATTTAATATGATGGAGTGTGAGGTATTCCTTGACCCTCAGAATGAAAAATGGATAAGGGAACCATATGATGATATCAAAGTTTTATACCTGACGAATAAAGATGAAGAATTTTACATTTCCCCAAAAGAAGCTTATGAACGGAAAATTATAAATTCTCAACCTCTTGCGTATTTCACTGGATTAGCCTATAAGTTTTATTTGAAAATTGGACTTGACGGTAAAAAAATAAGATTCAGACAGCATAAAAAGGAAGACCTTTCACATTATTCATCTGATACCTGGGATGCAGAGGCTCTCACCGACCTTGGATGGATTGAAATTACAGGGATAGCGCACAGGGGAAATTATGATTTATCCAGACACATAGAATTCAGCAAGAAGGACCTATTTGCCCAAAGGGTTATTCCGCCTACAAAAAAGAAGGTATTAAAAGCTTCCCCTAAATACAAAGAAATCAAAGAAAAATTTGGAGAAAATGCAGGAATAGTAATAAACAGCATCCTAGAAGGGAAAGATAAAATTGTACAGAATGGCGTTGAGATTGATTTGAATGAATTTATAAATCTCAAGGAAGAAGAGATTGTTGTCGACAGGGAACAATTTATTCCTATCGTAGTTGAACCATCTTTTGGATTGGATCGTATCGTTTACTCCCTCTTAGACCATAATTTCAAGAGAAGGGAGGATAGCGGTTATGCGTATTTATCATTGCCCTCTACTGTCGCCCCATATCTGGCTGGAGTATTTCCATTGTTTCCAAAGGAAGACTTAAGTAATAAGGCCCTGTCAATTTATAATATGCTCCTCAATCTAGGCCTAGATGTAATTTATGATGACTCCGGTTCTATTGGGAAACGTTATGCAAGGTACGACGAAGTAGGTATACCATTTGGGATTACAGTGGACTATGACACCTTGAAAGATGATTCAGTTACAATTAGATTTAGGGATACAACTGAACAAATCAGAGTTAGTATAAATGAACTTCCGGAAAAGTTAAGGGAATTAACATGGAATGGGCTGAAAAATTAAAGAATGAAATCGAGGAGCTAAGATGGATAATTCCTGATAGAATAGGTGTTGTCTTTTCTGGTGGCCTAGATTCATCATTTTTAGCTTATCTCGCAAATATGTGGGATAAAGATGTTCATCTTTATTCTTCAGGGACGGAAGATTCCGGAGATTATAAATGGGTATCAGAAGCAGCTGAAATGCTTGGCTTGCCCCTCAAATTTGTCATAATAGATGAGAGAAATATACTTTCTGGAATAAGAGAAATAAAGCGAATTGACCCTAAGGTAGATGCACTGGGAGCCTTATTCGATCTTCCTCTTTATTTTTCTGCGAAGAATTCAAATAATGAATTCCTAGTTTCAGGTCAGGGTTCAGATGAGCTTTTCTTAGGATACAAAAAATATGAAATTAATGATACACACCTTAGGGACTTAAAAAAATTATTAGAAAATGACCTTCCTCGTGAAACTGCCATAGCTAAAGAATTCAATAAAACTCTCTTAACTCCCTATCTCACTAGCAGTTTTATGGATTTTGCCCTCAAAATCCCAACGGAATTAAAAATACAGAATGGTATACACAAGAAGATACTCAGAGATGTGGCAATAGAGTATGGATTAAACAAGAGAATTGCTCTTAGACCGAAAAAAAGTGCCCAATATTCAAGTGGAGTTAGGAACCTTGTTCATGATTTGGCTAGCCAACAGGGCAAAAAAGTTTATGAATTTATCAGGGATTTATAGTGCTGGAATATCTCGTTATTTTTTGAAATAACCTCATTAATATTAACTCCCGGAAAAGATCCATTTTCATATAATACTCTCCCGTTGACAACAGTGTATTCCACATTCCTTCCGCTTCCAGAATAAATTATGGAATCTATTTCTGAATTTCCTGCAGGAATCATGTTCATTCCCCTATTGAAGATCACAAAGTCGGCCAGGTAGCCCTCTTTTATTAAACCGGACTTTATTTTGAATATTTTATAGGGGTTTGCCGTCAAAAATTTGAATATATCGTTGGCAGGCAAGGCCATTGGCTCCTCTCTATAATTTTTTTGGAGATATGAAGAAACTCTTCCGACTTCGATTAAATCCAAGGTATTGGAAGTTGCAGCAGAGTCAGTACCGAGAGTAACATTGACTCCGTATTCAATCATCTCAAGTATTGGTGAAAAATTTCCATGACCTAACTTCATGTTACTTAATGGATTATTAACGATTGTTGCACCATGCTTACCCAATTTCTTTATTTCAGCTAGCGTCAAATAAACCCCATGAGCCCCTATGAATTTATCTGAAATTAAACCCAAGTCATCGAGATATTCAACTGGCCTCTTCTTTTCCTTCTTGACTAAATCATAAACTTCTTTCTTATTTTCGCTTAAATGCATGCTTAATGGTTTGTCATATCTATCGGAAATATCCTTGGCAGCCAAAAGGTCATCCCTTGTGGTAGAATAAACACCATGCGGGGATGGATAAGGAATAATAAGATCGTCTTCATTGAATTTTGAGACAAAACTTTCTGCATTTTTAATTGGATCCCCAGACTGAGTAGTTATCTCCTTATTGACTATTGCCCATCCCAAGAAACCTCTTATCCCTAATTCTTTGGCCGCCTTCGCGATTATATCTTCTGAATAATACATATCTGCGAATGCCGTAATGCCATTTGATAGCATTTCGAGTATGCCAAGCTTTGCTCCCCAGTATATTTCCTCCTCTGTTCTCTTGGAATCTAAAGTGAAACTTTTATTCAAAAAATCTTCAAACTTTAGATCGTCCAAAAGACCCCTTATATTTGTCATTGCAATGTGTGTGTGCATATTGACAAATCCTGGGGTAAGTATTTTCCCTTCGGCATCTATCTCAATATCAGCCTCAGTGTTTATTTTCTCCTTTATTTCTGTAATATATTGACCTTCCACTAATAAATCACCTATAAATTTATATCCGTCAGGATTTATAATTGTTGCACCTTTGATTTTGATTTCCATGGATGAATATCATTAAAATTTATAATAAGTTATTCACTGCTACAGAATCATATGGAATTAGAACAATCTAAGCAATATGATTCCGATAGCGCATGTGATGGCAAGAAAAATCATTGAAATTTTTGTAAATCTTTTAATGTCCTTCCTGTTCATTCCCCTAAAGGCTATGAGGTTAGCTAGTGAGGCTATTAGTGTCCCATTGCCACCTATATCAACCCCATAAGCAAGTGGAATCCAACTATTGGTTTTTCCAAATAGTACGGTAGTGGGCACGTTGCTTATGAATTGACTTAGGAACATTGACTCCAAATAAATTTCTATTGAATTCGATGGTATAACTAAATGCATTAAAACCCTCACTAGATTGATGTCATAAAATATTAGGATGAATGTGAAAATAAGTACAAAATCCACTTTCGCTATGTATGACGGATCTTTCAACATTATTGAAACTATAGAAATGGCCAAAGCAATGATAAAAATGTAATATGGGAAACCGTAAAGGAAAGAAACTATTATAATTATAAGCAGTGCAAAATTCAAACCAAAGAGCTCTTTATCGAGTTTTGCTAGCTGTTTCCATTGATTTGATATGGGCCTCCTCTTTATTAATATGGCCATTCCTATTAATAAAAATGTAGAGATAATGAATGGCGGAAACATGTATTCTATAAAAGTATAAAAGTTAAGTCCATTCTCCCTGTAAATTATAATATTCTGGGGGTTTCCAAAAGGCATCAACATGGAACCAACATTGGCAGCAATGGCCTGATATATTATTACATCATCAATATCTTCTCCTGAAAACTTGCCAATCGCCACTGTTATTGGAATCAAAACAATCAAAGCTACATCATTCGTAAGGAACATTGATAGAAATAATGTTACCAAAATGGAAAATAAAAAAAGAGACCTCTTGTCCTTCAGATTCTTCAATAAGCGGTGGGCGAGACTGTCAATGCCTCCTGATATCAAAATGGCCGCATTTACGACTATAAGAGAAGATAATATCCCGATTGTGTACCAATCAACTAACCCTCCCACATAAAAAGAATGCACTCTCACTGATAATACAATGTATATAATTAAAAGTATGATGAACAAGGTGGAATTAGCGGAGATCTTCATTATTTTATAGGGTGTTCTTTAATAACTGATCTATTTCTGGTCCTACCGCCTTTATTATTGAATTAACTAGTTCGTCTTTAATTTCCTGAGGCAATGACATAACTGCCACTTCAGCCATGATCTTTATCATCTTAGTTACGGCTGTTCCCTCCATAAGCTTTGCTTTGACGAATTCCTCTAATGACTCCCTAAATTCCTTTTTCATTCTGGGATCAGCATTGACTTTCTCCATGAGTATGGATTTGATTTCGTCCTTATAGATGTCTCTTATGGCCTCATATATGATATCCTCTGACACAGTTATTCTTTTTATGTCGTCAATTATATTCCTTTTCTGTTCGTCCATGTTATACTAGATATCTAATCTCGATAAAAATTATATGTCGAAGGTTACCTCAACCATGTTTTCTTTCTCAATGAATCTATCGTAGGTTGCTGCCTTAATAAGATAATGATATTCATGTCTATTAACATCGAGTTTCTCCCCACATATTCCAGCTATTATTCTGTTATCTTTGAATGTTATACACTTAACTTTGAAAATTATACCCTCTTTCTCGATTTCATAAATTAAATGGTTCAGAAATACAACTGCATCTACATCTTTCATTTCCACCTGTTGCAGAAATTGACAGTTTATGGTGGAAGATCCGAATATTAGGCCAATCATTGAGTTAGCTAACCTTAAATAGAGAAATTTTCTGTTCCTCTCCATCACGCGAACCCTTATATCAGCGGTGTGGTCTAATATCTCGACTGGCATGCTTCACACCTCACTGTGATGGCCTTTTAAGTTCATCAAGGGTATACTTCAATAGTTTCTTTGGATTAATAAGATTAAGTATATCTTTAAACTCTTCCTTGGTCAATACTCTGACTAGTCTCAGCATCAATGTATATACCACAATATAGAGGATAAAAATTCCTACAAGAATGAGAGAGCTCAATCTTGTTGTGTTTATAAAGAAATAGATTAGTGGAATAGCTGGCAAAATTGATATCCCTATGGGTAAAACGGTGTTTCTGTCTACAAACTTTCCAATTTCGTTATGGACCAAGATTAAAGAATAAAAGAATGTAACTAAGGATGAAAACAACATAGCCATGGCGGCCCCTTCGACACCGAGTCCCATGAGCCTAATTCCATCAAAACTTGATGGAATCAAGATGACATCTAGAATTATGAGGAGTATAGAATTCAATATGTTTAGATATGAAGATACCTTTGTTTTCGAAGTAGCATTAAAATGGTTTATGAAAGTGGTCGAAATTACTGAGAAAAATATGGAAATTAGCATTATTCTCAGCGGCATTTCAAAGCTTATCAATTGTGATGTCCATAAATTGAGTATAGGCCCAGCAAAAATATATGAAAATACAATCAGTGGTGCCAAAAGTATCACTAGATACTTGGTAATGTAGTTCAATCTTCCCTTGTATTCTTCCTGATCCTTAGAATCTTTTGCCAGCATGGGAAGTATCATAATTGTTATGGAACCCGCGAAAGTGCTTATAATCTGTATAATTTTTAGATCACCTGAATATCCTCCCAGTTCATAAGCATGGAAGAAATTTTGAATTAGTATCTGCGATAAATTTGACGATATTGCAACTACTACAGTGGCTACAAATAAAGGGAGTGAAAATCTCAGGTATTCTCTTATTATTTCAAAGTTGGGCCAGCTGAATTTCCATGGCCTACCAAAATAGAAGTTCATTATAAGGTAAACCACATATGAAACACTGTACGATATTGAGATAAACACGGAATATTCCAGTGCATTCTTAATGTGAAAATAGTTAAAGGCCAATAGCCATACAATGAGGACAAGGCGCGTAATAGATTCTACTATACTGGGTATGGATAATTTCGCAGCCTCCATCGTACCTGTCAGGAAGCTTCTTATACCCTGAATGAGAGGAAGGGAAAAGAAATAAGGAATGAGAAGTAGAATACTTAATAGTTCATATTTGGTTTCGAATCCGCGATGAAGAACGATTCTCCAAACATAAAGGGATAAAAGTATTACACCAATATATGCCAGAGTTAATGAGATCTTTAATAAGAAGAATGCGGAATTGTATTCAGCCCTATTTTTTCCAGATGAGATCATCTTAATGTGGGCTGTATTCAATCCCATGTCTCCAACAAAGCCGAATATCAGACCGAATGAAAGGGCAAATGAGAATACCCCATATGCCTCTACACCTGCATACCTGAAAATTATCAAGAAGGTCACATAACCCAATATAAGTCCAAGTACGCTCTGTAACATCAACCATGCAGGCTTGGATGTTTCCATTTTCCACTAAATGTTAAGGTACTTAATTATATTTATGAGAAAGATTAAGATTGAAGAATTTACTTAACAGGGTGAACCTTGCCATTTCCATAATATCTTCAGTGGTCATGTTCCTCCCTTCATATATAGCAAACCCAAGTGCGGTTATTACCGGTGGAAAGATTGTACTTGATGGCGGTAAGAAGTTTCGAGGGAAGAGGGTATTTGGAGATCATAAAACACTATCTGGATTCCTAGGTGGAGTTTTCTTTGGATTTATAATTGGAATAATAATTCAGGCTACTGGGTATTATTGGCATCCTATTTTATACAGTCATGATTTGGTGACCGCTATTGAAATTATATTAATTCTCTCAATTGGTTCTATGCTTGGAGACCTAGTGGGTTCATTCATAAAGAGACAGGTTGGTTATGAACCAGGAAGCGAGGCGCTGTTTCTCGATCAATATCCATTTGCATTGGTTTCGCTTTTATTGGTCTTCCTAATCTTCCCGCAAAAGTTCCTGATATTATTTCCTTTACCAGGAATAATAACAATTTTAATACTGACACCATTGTTACATAGAGCCGTGAATATACTGGGATACAAAATGAAAATGAAGGACGTTCCTTACTGAGATAAAAATGAAATGGTATCATTTATCAGATCAGATGATAAATATAAATTTGGCAGAGATTTTCTGAATTTTCTCGCTCGAGAATCCAATATGATAGCGACACCACGATCAGTTGGAGACCTAATTAATCTCCCTATTGTCTGCCTCAACCTAATAGAGGCAACGGCCTCATATGCATAAAGCCAGCCTTTCATGAATTTCATGTCATAATAGGTTTCCATTGCATAGGTTTCAGGCGTAGGCCTAGGATACGGGATTCCTGCAATTATTCCAAGTTCCAGTAATTTTCCAGGGAGATCCAATCCTTCAGAAAGTCTCCCATTGATTACACCCAGCAGTACTCCACCTTTGGCTCTAAATTTTATCAACATCTCATTGAGCTCAGAGTTTGTAATGTTTTTGCGCTCAAAGTATACCCTTCTATCTATATTCAAGTCCCTTATCTTAGATAGTTCCTCATAAGATGTTGCAAATACAACAGTATTGTAATTTGTCTTATTTAGGATTTCTTCAATCTTGGAAAGTAACTTTGGCTCACTGTCTTCCCTATTGGGATAATTCAGGCTGAATTCATCTGTATACAATACCTTCAAATTTGTATCCAGATAGGGTACTTTAAGTGATATCTCCTCAGCATCCTTTAGGCCAAGTTCATCTTTAAATTTTTCAAATGGAGACAAAGTTCCTGATATGAATAGTACTTGGTTGTATTCATTAAGAAATGATAATGATTCAGAAACGTCCAGATACTTCATATTGATCTCCTTATCCTCGCTTTCAACTACCCTAATGAAAGTTGGCTCAGAGTCTTCCATTAAATTGATACTTAGAGTCGCTACCTTATAAGTGTAACTTCTTGGTAATTTACCCTCGTTAAGCTTGGTTTCCTTTATGATCTCTCCTGCTATCACCATTGATTCCAAGACCCTTTTAATTTCCAAGGTTCCAGCTGAGAAGCCCTTCATGAAGTATTCCCTGGCATCATCAGCGGTCAGGAGCCTATCCCCATCTTCAAAAATATATTCGAGTGATTCCTTAATGGAATCCAGTACCAAGGAGATACTGATATTTTCAATTGATTTATCTCCATAATGGGCGACTTCATCCCTGGCTTTGCTTATGTCATTTAAACTAAGTGATGAAGAATTCATTCCCCTCAATGTATCAGGAATATTGTGCGCTTCGTCAAAAATAAGAATTATTTTGGAATAATCAGTAGATACCCAGTCCATGAACCTATCCCTAACATAGGGATTAAGTATATATGAATAGGTAGTTACAATAACTTTCGCGTCTTTCAATAGTTGTCTTTGTGCGAAATATGGACAAAACCCCCTCTTCTCCCCCATTCCTATAAGTTCATTTGGTTTTACAATGTTGTCAAACCAACCCAATTTATACTCAATGTCATAAAAACATCCATCCTTCCCCTCAATTCTATCCTGAATTAGTTTCTGACAAAATCTTGATTGTTCCTCGGGGTCGCCTTCAGACATTTCTGGTTTGTGTTTCTTGAATAAACACATTTCACTTCTTCCCATGAAAGAAACCACTCTGTTTATTCCCAATATCCTGGATTCCCTGAATACATTTTCAACCTGTGAATTTGTCCTAGTGAAAAATATAATCTTGCAGTCTGGACATCTTGTGAGAGCATAATATAGTGCCACCAGGGTTTTTCCAGAACCTGTTGGACTTTCTACCAACTTTATCTTTGATTTTGATTCCTTTAGAAACTTGAGGGTCGCTTCTTGCCACGAGTATAAAGGGAAAGGTATTGTTATATCATTTCCCAATAAAATCACCTATGTCTTTAATAATTCCAATTCCCATTGCGGAGAGCTGTTTTTGTAAGTCTTCGGTCTTTATTTCACAAGTAAATTCATAAGAATTAAGTGATTTTTCGATTATATTTTCATCTACTTTAAGTATATTTGAAAGTTTCTCAATTCCTGCTTTTGGAATTTGACCTGATTTAACTATCTGACAATAAGTTTTTTTTAGTTTTTCCAGGATATCTGTGACAGTCGTGGTGAAGAGTGCACAACATAATTCGCTTTTATCAACGGAAACTCCCCCTTCCATTGTTAGAAAAGGTTCCCATATACTTATTGCATCTACCTTTCCTTCCCCCAATGATTTTATTAAATCTTCAACGCTTTTAAAATAAAGAATCTCGTAGTTTTTTTCTGATTTAGAAATTCTATCCATTTTCGAAAAAGGGGTTGTTCCCAGATAGCCCTTTGGGTTCCTTTTGATCACACCGCCTCCTCCCTTTGATATGCCCATAAGAGGTTTTATCCTACCATCTGAAAGATAGAATATATACCCTGATACAAGCGGACTTGCCAGGATATCAATATGTCCCAGTATGAGCTCTTTGAATCCTTCTAGGCTATTATTGAACACCCTTATGAGATATCTTATTCCTTCCCTTTCCAAAGCCTCGATCAAATAGACGTACTCAGAACTCGGTAAAATTCCAACTATGAGGTTTTCTGTTCTGTTAAGGGATATCTCGATGGTCCTCTCGCTTATTTTCCGTTTGCTAATCTTTTTCTCCCCTTCCAATTCAGATAAAATCTCAGATATTCTTGATCTGGAGAGGTTAAAGTGTCTGCTTATTTCTGCCTGAGTTTTCTCTCCAGTCGAGAGGAATTCTATTATTTTCTCTTTTAACTCACTTGTTTTTACCATGATCAAATATCAAAAATTTCTCCATTTTTTGGAAGCAGCACCTTCGATCCCGTAATTTCCTTTGCAAGCTCTTCTCTCTTTTCCCCATGCATCAGGATAACAGTGGATGGTTTACAACCTTCTATGAAATTCAAAAGTTCTTTATGACCTGAATGCGCCGAGAAATCAAAAAATCTAACGTCCATATTAACCCTCGTTATGACTCCAGCCAGGTCAATATTCCCAGTTTCTAGAAGCATCCTTCCATTTGTATCCTCCACCTGATACCCTGTAAGGAAAAGACCATTTTTTGGATCATTTAACTGAGAAATATAGTTGAGAACTGGGCCACCATCAAGCATTCCACTAGTTGTGATTATAACGTCACCTTTCATGGCTAATTCCCTATCTGAATTATTCCTAATAAGTCTTATGCGGCGCAACATCTTCTTGTATCTTGGGAAATTTTTAATATATCTTGGATGATTTAAAAGGACATTGCTTACGCTCCTGGACATTCCATCCATCCAAATCTCAAAATCTGTATCCTCCAGTACCATCAACAATTCTTGTGCTCTTCCTGTAGCAAAAGCTGGTATAACAGCGACACCCCCTCTTTCATTAACTTCTCTGATTGAATCTATGAAATTCTCTTCCACTTCCTTTCTAGGTGGATGCTCTTTACCTGCATATGTGCTTTCTACTATCAGAACTTCAGTGTCTAGGGGCTTTATTCCAGTCAAAAGATGGGTATCTATGCTTTGAACATCACCCGTGAATAGGATTCTCCTATCATTTTGCATCAGGTACATCCCACTTCCTGGTAGATGACCTGTGTTGTGAACAGAAATTGTCATATCCTTGAATTCCACAATCCCACCGTAATCTATCGGGGTGAAGGCCTCAATTATGTTGTCAACATCCATTTTGTCATAAGGGAGCGTAGTACTCTCAATTGTTGATATCTTTACTGTATCATATAAAAGGATTGGAGTTACAGCCAGGGTTGGCGGTGTTCCATAAACATTTGCTGGGGAAGCCCTAGCTAACCATGGAACCATTCCCACGTGGTCCAGATGACTGTGCGTAAGGAATACGGCATCCACTTTCGGTGCAAATGAAGGAAATTGTGGCGGTTTAGTTGGATTTATACCATAATCGAATAAAAATTTGTGGTAACCAGTATCCAATACAAAGCCCAAACGACCTACTTCATTTCCGCCACCCAAAAATTGTCCTTTCATAATGAGGCCTCCTCTAAACTTTCCTTGCAGCTGCAGCTTCTCTTTTCTTTAATGAAGGGTAGTGAAGCATGTAGAATCCTTAGCACTTTTTCCTCATTTTCTTTCATTGTTCTTGTTACTTCGGCAGCTGATACAGGCTTTTCGGCCCAGACATCGAAATCGGTTACTGTGGCCAGGGTTAGGTAACACATGCCCATTTCCCTTGCAAGGTTTATCTCTGGAACTAACGTCATTCCGATTATATTTCCAAATTGCTTAAAGAATTTTGACTCTGCTCTGGTGCTGAACCTAGGACCTTCTATACATACGTAGGTCCCCCCTTTTTTGATACTTATACCCTGTTCCTTTCCCTGATTGTAAAATATTTCTGACAGTTCCGGACAGAATGGATCTGCCATTGAGATATGAACTACTTTTGGCCCATCATAGAATGTATATAATCTATTTTTTGTGAAATCAAAAAATTGATCTGGCAATACTAAAGTACCCGGAGGCATGTTTTGGTCCAATGATCCTACTGCCGAGATGCTTATTATTCTTTCAATTCCCAATTGGTTCAGCGCATATATGTTTGCTCTGTAGTTTATTTTATGCGGAGGTATTTTATGAGGCTTTCCGTGCCTGTAAAGAACTGCCACTTCCGTACCATTTATTTTGCCTATTTCTATAGGAGATGATGTCTCCCCATATGGTGTATTTACGTAGACCTGCTTTGATTCAGCGAGTAGATTACCAACTGCTGAACCCCCTATTAATGCAATCTTTGTCATTGAAAGGTGATAATTTATTTGCTAAAATATATTTTCAGTAAAAAGATAAGTGAAAATTCTTCTCGATCACTCAAGGTTAAATATGTATTAGAGATAAGGGGTTATGGAGGGCAAGTCACGTCCCCTCGGGATATTAGGAAGCAGCCTTAACAAATACGTATTGGTAAGAGTAAAGTGGAATAGAGAATATAGAGGAAAACTGGATGGCTATGATCAACACATGAACCTGGTGATAAAGGATGCTGAAGAGATCATAGATAATAAATCTCAAGGAGTATTACCCATAACAGTCATAAGAGGGGATGTGGTAGTATATATTTCTCCTTCGGAGGTGTGAATTAGATGAGAGGAACTCCCTCAATGGGAAAAAGGAGCAGGATTAAGGTCCATATTAAATGTAGAAGGTGCGGTCATCACGCATATAACGTTCAAAAAAAGAGGTGCGCTCACTGTGGGTATCCTGCCCCGAGAATCAGAGAATATAGCTGGGCAAAAACCAGATGAAAAGTGTGGTGTAGTAGCCCTTTTTGAAGACAACGGGGTAGGATATAGATTAGTTCAGTCCCTTAGAATATTGCAGCACAGGGGACAAGAATCAGCAGGTATTACTATTATAGAAAACAATAATCATAGAACATACAAGGGGATGGGTCTAGTAAACGAGGTTTTCTCCCATGTCAATATTTATGCAAATAGCGATAGAGGAATTGGCCATGTTAGATATAGTACGGCTGGATCTTCCACACTTGATAATGCACAACCTATTTATTCCCGTGTCGGAAAATTTCAAATATCTATAGGTCACAATGGCGAGGTCACAAATGCCGAAGAATTAAGAGAAGACCTTGAATCCATGGGGTATTCTTTCAATACCACATCTGATACCGAAGTAATATTACGTCTGCTTGCTATAAACCTGGCAAAGGGATTGGATCCCATTGAAGCGTTAAAATTAACATTTGGAAAAATTGTAGGTGCATACTCCCTTGTAATAATGATCAATGACAGGGTTTTTGGAGTGAGGGATCCTAATGCAATTAGACCGCTAGCAGTGGGAAAAACAGAAAAGGGTTATGGCATAGCTTCAGAGAATGTTGTTTTTGACCAACTGGGCGGCACAATCATAAGAGATCTTTATCCAGGAGAAATTATTGAAATAGAGAAAGACGGATTTAAAAGTTATAGATTTGGATCTCCGTCTCCCGCGCACTGTATGTTTGAATATGTCTATTTTGCCAGACCTGACTCAACAATGGATGGAAGGAACATATTCGAAGTAAGGAGAAAGCTGGGCGAAATTCTTGCAGAAGAAGCTCCAGTAAATGCTGATATTGTGGTGCCAGTACCTGACTCAGGAAGGTCACACGCTCTTGGTTTTTCGTCAAAATCTGGTATACCGTTCGTGGAGGGTTTAATAAAAAACAGGTACGTTGATAGGACATTCATCATGCCAACTCAAGTTGGAAGGGCAAATGAGATTGATATAAAACTCCACCCAATAAAGGAGATAGTAAAAGACAAAAGGGTGGTATTGGTGGATGATTCAATAGTAAGGGGTAATACCATGAGAAAACTAGTGAAGATGCTCAGGGATGCAGGTGCAAAGGAAGTTCATGTAAGAGTTGGCTCTCCACCGATAAAATACCCTTGTTATCTCGGGATAGATATGAAAACCAAGGATCAATTTATAGCAAGGGATGGTAAATCATTTCAAAAATTAGCGGAAGAATTTGGGGCAGACAGTGTTGGATATATATCTGTAGAAGGCCTAATTAACGCAATAGGATTGGGAAAAGATAACTTATGCCTTGGATGCCTTACAGGTGTTTATCCGATACGTATAAAGAATGAGAAATTTAGAGGTTTTTAGAGTAGCCAGCCGATTTAAATTTCTTCTTAATAGCCTCGACTTTTTCTTTCGTTTTCTCTGGGATATCTGAATTAAGACCAACTAGGTCTGCTCTGGCAGCTTTTACGATTCCATTTGCATAAGCTCTTGAAATTTTTCCAGCTAATTTTCTTGGAGCCTTGTATATATCTGGAATCTCATATATGATCCCGTGTTTTGGGGGAGTACCTTTACCCTTCTTGAATCTGAAAAATGCCTTCTCTGCTCCTAAAATTTGAATGGAACTTGAAGACGAAAAAGCAATATCCCTGATTCCTCCTGATACACTAATTAGCCTTGCAGCAACTTTATAACCCACAAGCCTTGATAGATTATTCGCATTTCTATCCAGATAGTACTCCAAAGATTTCTCCAGCTGGTTCTTGTATCCATCAACAGATTCTTCATATTTTTTGATTAGCTCTAAGGCTTTATTATCAAGAGTTGGGGAAAATTTGGTGATTACGGATAATTCATCAGCCTTTAAATGGAGAAAATTCAGATATTTTTCAGTTTCATCGAGCGTTTTCACCAGTTTATCTATTATTATGTCCTCCTTCAGATTTTCGCTCATCAATTTTTTGTTTATTTGAATGGCCAATTCCTTGGCATGATCAAATTTCAATTCTTTTTGATAAAACTTTTCAGATAGTAATACTACTTCTCCTTCATATTCCGCTCTGTTATGTATTACGAGATCTAGAAATATTTTACTAAAATCTTCATCTGAAATCGTTATTTTCCGTTTTCCGTCTGAGAGTTCATTGATGCCGATCAAATATAGCATTTAACTCCTCAATATCTAAACTCTTATAATATTATTCCTATTTATCTTGGAATTGGTCAAGGCCACCTTTCATATTTTCTATAACCTTTGAAATATCCTTTATTATGTATGATACTCTTTTTTGATCTATGGCCTCTTTGACGCTCCGCTCCCTTGTGGTAATTGATTGATCTTTGCTGCTCTTTATTTCAATAAATATTATTTCAGAGACGGAACCATCGCTTAAGCCTTTAAATGCAATAAAATCAACAGGGCTTCCCAGATGCCTGAAATCCTTTGGGTTGACACCTAGTTCATCTGAAAGCAAAAATGGTGAAAATTCTTCACCGACATTTCCTAATATAGTATTAATGGATCTTTTGATTGCATCTCTTCTTATCTTTTTTTCTTCCTCCAATTTCCATTTAGTTAATAATGATTCATACTTCTGTTCTACTGACTGCTCTATGTTTTTCTGTAATTCCTTTGAATAAGTTTCTACCCACTGGTTGAATTTAATTTTAGAATTCTCCTCCTCATATTTCTTAATTCTTGATATCTCTATTTCGAAATATAATATGATAACGATTATGACTACTGCGAGTAATATTACTACTGGTTCCAGCAAATCCATGAACAGATAATCAGGCCTTGAAGATAATGATATTCATTATTCTCCGATATCACAGTTAATTTTATCTATCGGTGAAAATTTTATACTAATAAATTATATGGTATAATGGAACATAATTTAAAAATAGACTATGACTACCTATTTTCAGAGTTCAAGAGAAATTTTGATTCAAATGAACCATTAAACTATACCGTAAGGTTCCTGAGGAATAATGTAAGTAAGTATAACTGGGTTGGAGTATACATGATTGAAGGAGATGACCTCGTACTAAGGGCATGGGACGGTCCGGAGGCCACAGAGCACGTAAAGTTAAAAATTGGCGAAGGAATTTGCGGATTAGCTGCTAAAGAGAAATTCACTGTGGTTGTTCCTGACGTTTCAAAAGATCCGCGCTATATTGCGTGCTTCCCTAACACGAAGTCTGAGATAGTCGTACCGATTTTCAAGGAGGATAAAGTGATCGGGGAGATCGATATTGACAGCGATTTCATCGATCCATTTGATAATAAGGATAGGAATTTTTTGGAAAGGATAGCAAACTTTTTAGGTAGTTTGCCATAGGTGGGTATATTGACTTCAGAGTTAATTCAGAGAAATTGGAATTATGGGGGTTATCCTTCCATGACCGTTAAAAAATATACAAAATATGAAAAAGCGAGAATTATAGGAGCCAGAGCTCTTCAAATATCCATGGGTGCTCCTATACTGGTTGATGTACCGCGAGATGTAATTGATCCCGTTAAAATAGCATTAATCGAACTGGAGAACGATGCCATTCCCATGACTGTTAAGAGGAAGAAGAGGTCCCAGATATGAAGAATTGGAGTGGCCATATTATCTTTCCGGATGATTTCCAGTGGAAATCCCTTGAGAAAAACTTCAAGGGATTGATGGAATTGTTCTTTGATGAAACAGGAGAGATGGAAGAAGAACCAGACCATCGAGATGTATTGATTTATATTAATATGCAAGATATAAAAAATAACAGGAAACCTGAAGGCTATAACAGAGATGGGAAATTAAGGATGATTTTCCCACTTCATAGGAAAGAAATTACTATTCTTTCGCCTCTGCCGGAATCATATGTTAGGGATGTATCCGAATCACTTAGCAGATATCTTAATGGAAAGAAAATAAAACATAATCTCGAATTTGACCTCATGAAGTATACAGAATACAGGAAGAAAAGAAAATAAATTATTGCAAGAAATCAAGCAATCTATTGGCACCCTCAATGAGGTCCTTCTTCGGCAGAGCAAATGATATTCGGAAATTGTATTTTGAATTTGGACCGAAAGGCTCACCTGGTGTCACCAATACACCCTTTTCCTCTAGAAGCTTAGTACTGAATTGTGATCCGTCCATCCCATTTTTCAATTTGGGGAAAATGTAGAATGTTCCTTGGGGCTTCCTAATATCCAGCTGTGATGATTTGGATAGTAGATTATAGATTGTATCTCTTTTATCCTGAAAGTCCAATTTGAGTTTTGTAGGGAATTCATTATCTTCAATTGCTTTCAAAGCCGCATATTGCGAAATCGAGGGTGCGCATGTAATTGTATGCTGATGGAAATTGTCTAGATAAGTTGCATATTCTTTTGGTGAAATTACATACCCGATCCTCCAACCTGTCATAGCATGGCTCTTAGAAAACCCATTCACAATGAAAGCACGCTCGTCCATACCCTGGAATTCCAGTATTGAGATATGCTTACCTTCATACACAATATCCTCATAAATTTCATCTGACATTACGTACAACTTATTATCTGAAACTATCTCTGAAATTGACTTTAGCTGCTCTCTTGTGGCCACCCATCCCTGAGGATTGGACGGGGAATTGAGTAAGATCAATCTACTCTTATCTGTTATCTTTTCTTTCAAATCCTCTAGGTCTGGAGAACCATCCTCCAGCGAATTGAAATAAACGGGTTTACCCCTGAACAGTTTAATTATTTCCGGATATGACAAGAATGACGGATCTTGAAGTAACACTTCTTCGCCGGGCTCTATCAATGCACCAACTACTGAATTTATGGCAAATTTTGCAATAGAAACTATTACTTGGGATGGCAATACATCTCTCCTTGCCAACTTTGAATACTTTTCAGATATTTTCGACTTTAATTCTGGTATTCCAGAAGAAGGAGTGTAATGAGTCTTTCCTGCTTCGGCCATTTTGAATGCAAATTCTATCACATCATGTGGGGTAGTTGGTTCAGGCTCACCGGCTGCAAAAGATATAACGCTCTTCCCCTGAGATTTAAGCTGAGAGAACTTGTTGTTCAATGATATAGTTGCTGAGGGGGTTATATTCCTGTAAAGAGAGGAAACCATAACCAAAAATAGGGTTTTCATATATTTAGGTTTGTACATTGATTACTTCGAAATGTAAATTAATACCTTTTCCCTATGCAATTAGTGACCATCATCATAGACAAACTCATTAAAAACTACGGTAACAAGACTGTATTGAATGGCATAGGGCTAACCATTGAGGATGGAGATATTTTTGGGTTATTAGGTCCTAACGGATCTGGAAAATCCACCTTAATGAGAATACTCTCAGGAACTCTGAAATATGATAGCGGTAAAGTGATGGTCAATTCTTTGGACCCAAACAAAGATTCTATACAGTTAAGAAAGATTGTTGGATATGTTCCTGAAACACCTGTTCTCTATGAGTCCTTGACACCAAGAGAATATTTTGAATTTATAGGAAGTATGAGAGGCATACCCACTAATATCCTACAAAACAGGGTTGATGAATTATCCATGGGTTTTGGCCTAAATGAATATTATGATAATTTTATTGGTTCACTTTCATTTGGAACAAAGCAGAAGGTATCCATAATATCAGCACTTCTTCATAATCCTGAGGTCATATTACTTGATGAAAGTATAAACGGACTCGACCCTAAGTCTGCTAGAATCTTCAAGGACTTGATAACCGATCTTTCCAAGGAAGGCAAGATAATAGTTTTTTCGACTCATATACTTGAAATAGCTCAAAATCTATGCAAGAAGGTTGCCATTCTTGATAAGGGTTCCATAAAATATAACGGAAATGTTGAAGATATTTCTACCAGTGACAAAAATCTCGAAGAGATTTTCTTACAGTTGACCTCCAATGAAGATATCAATCAGATTGTTAAAGCCCTAAGGGAATCGTTACGTGACTGAAATTAGATAAAACTTTAATTAATTAGAAGAGAATAATACCTTATGTTAAATTATTTTAGAGTTTCTCTGCCACTAATTAATGAATTCAGAACCAGTTTTGGGTCCCAAAAGAATAGGGATGCCATTATACTATATTTTTGGGATGGGGAAATCGCCGCCTATGGGGAATTAGTTTCAGATTCTGATCCAGGTTACTCATACGAATTCAATGACAGTGAACTCATCGTCTTAAAGAAATATCTGGTTCCAACTCTAGAAAGAACTTTGGACCCCCAAGAATTTCTGGATAAGACCGAATCTATTAATGGACATAATATGGCAAAAGCTGCTGTGGAAATGATGTTACATGATTATATTTCGAAGAAGGAGGGAAAACCATTGTATGAATATCTGGGAGAATCTAAGGGCTTTGCGGATGTCGGAATTTCAATCGGTATGGATAAGATAGAGAATACTATTATGCAAGTCAGGAATGCTGTCAATAGAGGCTATAAACGGATCAAGGTCAAGGTTCAGAGGGGGCATGATCTGGAACTTTTAAGAGCAATCAGGTCTGAATTTCCACATATACCTTTGAGCGTAGATGCTAACCAGGATTATGGCGTGGAGGATCTCAATACACTCATAAAAATGGATGATTTCCACCTGGAATATATCGAACAGCCCTTCAGAAAGGATGATTTTGTTGCTTTTTCTAAGCTTAAGGAAAAGATTGAGACTAAAATCTGTCTGGATGAATCCATAGAGAGTCCTGAGCTAGCGAAAACCTTTATTGAGGCAGGTATCGCAGATATAATCAATTTGAAACCGGGGAGAATGGGGGGTCTTACGAATACTCTTGAGGTGGTCTCCATTGCAAAGGAGAACTCCGTCGGTTTATGGGTAGGAGGGATGCTTGAGACAGGAATTGGTAGATCATTCAACATCTCTTTGGCTTCTTTGAGAGATATAAACCTACCTGGCGATACGAGCCCCAACGATAAGTATTTCAGGAAAGATATAACGATTGAAAAATTTACAATGGAAGATGGAAGAATATATCCATTTCATGCTCCTGGAATTTGCGTAAACCCAGATTTTTCTTATATATCAAAGGTGATGATAGATGGAGGAAAATTATTATAACGAGTTAATCAAGGAACAATTCTCCAGAATGGTAAATCTGAGGAGAGAAATTCATAAATTTCCAGAATTGGGAATGGACACGGTGAGAACTGCCGATTTAGTCGAATCCCAGGCAAATGAATTTGATTTGACCGCAAGGAGAGTAGGAAATGGTGTTATAGTGGACATAGGTTCAGAACCTGAAATAGCTCTCAGAGCAGATATGGATGGATTGCCCATTCGAGAAGCTACTAATGTTCCTTTCAAATCACAAATTGATGGAAGGATGCATGCCTGTGGTCATGATATGCACACTGCTATACTTCTAGGGCTAATGCCTATTTTAAAGAAATTAGAAGTTCCAGTAAGACTTATTTTCCAACCAGGTGAAGAAGTAGGGAAAGGAGCTCTGCACATGATAAAAGCTAACGCCCTCAAAAACATCAAGTTTATCTTTGGCCTACATGCTTGGACGTCGTTGGAGCCAGGAGAATATCATATAGTAAAGGGCGGTGCCATGGCAGCTGTTGATAATTTTCATATTAGAATTCATGGCATGGGCGGACATGCTGCTTATCCCCATTTATCGTTCGACACTATCGCGGAATCTGGGAGGCTTATAAATAAGATACTTGAAATACCTGCAAGAAGGATTAACCCATTGGATCATGCGGTAGTGTCAATAGGTTATATCAGGGGAGGAAGTGCCAATAATGTGATTCCTGCCGAAGTTGAAATGGGTGGTACTGCTAGATCACTAAAGGAAGAAGTATCTGAAAAAATAAAATCAGAAATTGAGTCCTTATCTTCTGAAAACATTGAAGTGGAATATGAAAGGGAATTACCAGTCCTTAAAAATGATATTGAATATTCAGTTGCAATTGACAAACAAATTAATGGGAAAATAAGTAATAGAGAAGTCCCACCTACCATGGGAGGCGAGGATTTTGCATTCTATTGTAAAGATGCCAAATGTTCCTTTGCGTTTCTTGGCACTGGCAAAATAAATGGGATAGAGGTCTCTAAACATAGCAGTCTTTTTGACATACATGAAGAATCTATGATATTTGGAGCTAGGTTGCATCTTGCTGCCGTTTATGCTGCCACTAATTTATTGCAAAAGTAATACAAAATTTATTAGAATCAATAACCTATCTGAGCAGTTTTCAAACGGTTGATTACGTTTTTAACTCCAATGTACATGAATACAGCTCCAATCAGGCCGAATACAGATATGAATATTCCCACTATATACATTATTCCCGCTGTTCCGAACTTCGATTCCTGAAAATAATCTTTCAATCTGAAAGTCCCCATTATTAGGCCCATAATTTCCCCAATGAATGCCATTACTCCGCCTATAAATATTAGAATAAGGCCACCTATCAAAATGTAGGGTGTTGCTAATTTTACAACGGAAAAAATTAACACAAGACCGATTAACAATAAAATTAAGCCAGAAAAAAATAGATTCATGCCCGTATATGAACTCTTAAACTTCCAGGATTTATCCTTTAATATCTTATATGTGGACCTTAGAAAAATGAATGATATGAGTTCCAGTAGAATGGACGCAATTGAGAATAAAAACCCAAACGCGATTATATATTCATTACCCGAGGGTGCTGCGGTTATCCCCTTAGATACTTCATTTAAAATTACACTAAGGTAGGAGATTAAAATAAAAAACCCGGCGATACTCAGAAGAAAAACCACAATTGCCAAAATTGAAAATATCCTCAAGTCTTCCAGTGCCCTAAAGATATTTTGATCTAAAAGATTCGATTGAAAATCCTGACCTTGGATATTATTATCCATGCAATTTAAACAACCTCATTGTAATAAAGCTTATGTTGGTGAATCATTTTTAAAATTGAAAATGATGTCATACTAATAAGCTGATACCAGTATTACAAAATCAAATCAAAATTAACTCCTAACAATTTCTTTATTTGAATATTTACGAATAGGCTCTCTCAAAGCAATATTATTTGAGGATAATCTATATTTCTTTAACCTAAACATTTATCCATATCATTTTTTAGCCCTAATGTTTTTAAGTATATTTAAAATCACTCACTATGGATATCGATGGAAGATACGTACCTCCCATGCTGTTAAACCTTCCAATCAGGTCTTTCTCTAGAGTGCCCATAAAAATAATTAAAGAAAATGTGAGGGAGGGGAGTCAAGTGTTAGATCATGGAGCGGGATCTGGGTATTATACAGTTAAGATAGCGAGGTTGGTAGGCCCGAAAGGAACTGTATATGCTGTTGAACCTAATAAAAAGTCTCTGGATTTCATAAAGAGGAAAATAGAGCGTGAAGGAATTACAAATGTAGTGCCAGTTAAAGAGTCAGGTTCACTCATGCCATCCATAAAGGATGAATCTATTGACTTCGTTTTTTCAAATCTTACGCTTTGCTGTCTTCCTGACCATGATGGTGCCACCAATGAAATAATGAGGGTTTTGAAGCCTGATGGCAGGGCTTACATTTCCATCAATACAATCGGAAACAAAAATGATCATTACCATGTGGATAACGATAAATGGTACAGATTAATTGCAAATTTCAAAATCCTAAAATCTGACAGGAATTTCTTCACAAGTTGGGTTTTAGTGGCGAAGAATTGAAATTGCAATCTTAGGAATTGCTTTTATATTCCATATTTCTAATCTTTTCTTTCATTGTTTGATTTATTTTTCGCATGAATCCTTATAATTTTTATAAGAATACTAAGAAAACCTGTAGTTTTTTCCCATTCAACCAATTGATCAAAAAAATATATTGTTTTTGTGTGGTAAAATAATTTATAATATTATGTAATAAGGTCTGATGCCCGATCCTGCTTCTAGATTTTTCAATTGCTCCAACAGGGAAAGAGCTATTTTTGAGGCTGGTATTAAATTGGGTGGGATATACCACCAGTATACCGGTATTCCAATTAATCAGTACAATGTTGAATATCTCGAAAAAGCAATAAAAATGGCTACTGAAGCACAGCCTTTTGTGAAAGATGTTGAAGTACATATTGATAGAGAAAAGGTTGGGAAAGAACTCTCCGTTTATAAATATAAGACTTTGACTGGGGACATGATGTATATAAAGATAGTCGTGGAATATGAGGGCGTAAGGGTAATTGGTGAAATGAAATTTGTTCAGGAGATGAATTATCCACTTATGTTTTTCAGGGTAGATGAAAAATGATCAGTAAGGTAGCACTATCTGGTGCAGAAGGGGTAGGGAAAACTGAGGTTTTAAAAAAGGTTATCGAAATCCTTGAAAAAGAGGGCCATATTGTTGGGGGAATTATTACAGAAAAGGAATTTGATGGTAAAGAAGTTGTGGGATTGAGGGTAGTTGATTGGCACACTAAGAATTCAATAATTTTTGCGCACAAAAGCATTAACTCGAGAATTAGGGTAGGAAAATTTGGTGTTGACAACAAAGCATTTGATCAGATAGCCATACCTGCTCTTCAATGGGCAAAAGAAAATGCAGAGATAATTGTGATTGATGAAATAGGGAAGGTAGAACAGGAAAGCAAGCAATATACAGAATTGGTCAAGGAGATACTTGATATGGACAAAATGCTAATTCTAACCGTTCATAGAAAAGGGAGAAACCCACTCTTACAGGAAGTTAAGAAACGCGACGATATGAGAAATCTTGAAATTAATCCAATCAATAGAAATGTCCTAGTATTCAAGATCGTTAACATTATTAAGGGTGAAGAATCTACCACATGATTTCTGAAGGTCTAATACATATTGATTCTAACAATATTTTTTCAAAAGGGCCCGGGAAAATATCAAATGGCTTCTATAATGCAGAGATGGTACCTTCTAGGGATTTTACTGTTTCTTTATTGAAGTACCTTGGGCATGGTGTTGCCCTAGATGGTATGGCTGGAACAGGGGTCAGAGGTATAAGAATAGCTAAAGAAGCAAACTGGGATGTGGTCATCAATGACAAGGATTTTCGCAATGAAAAAATAATTAGAAGGAACGTTGAACTCAATGACACAAAGGCTGAAATTTGGTCCCTCGATTTTGGTGAAGCTGTTTCAAGGGGATATTGGGATTATATTGACCTTGATCCATATGGGTCACCTGTTGGTTACGTGGAAATAGCTTTGAACCATTTAAAAAATCACGGAGTTCTTGGAGTAACCATGACCGATACTTCTGTCCTAGAAGGAAAATTCCTAGAAAAGGGATATCTGAAATACGGTGGCTATGGATGCAGAGGAATATATTCAAAGGAAATATCTACCAGGATTTTCGTTGGCTATATTGTGAGAGTCGCTTCTTCCCTAGAGATGGGATCAGAGGTACTCTTGGTTATAAGGGAGAAACATTATATAAGGGCATTTATACGATTTCAAAAAGGGGTAAAAAGAGCAAAGGATTCGTTAGAAATGGTCAAAAGCATAAAAATCGGAGGAAATAACATTGGACCATTGTACACTGGAAAGCTTTATTCCACGGATTTATTAAAAACAATAAGTTTAGACAATGCTAATGCAAGGTCACGCTCGCTTTTTCAGAACATGAAAAATGAGGACCTAATGTTTTTATTTTTCACTAACACTAGGGGAAAAGAAGAGATTCCCATTGATAAAATTATAGAATCACTTAAGGATAAGGGATTCAAAGCCGGGAGAACTAATTTCTATGAAAAGGGAATAAAAACAGATACTCCTGAAGAGGAGTTCAATAAAATAGTAAATTCTATCTGAATAAGAATTGTATCTGTCTTTTCTGCGAATAAATACCTTGAAGCTGGTAGCGTAGCTTTCTTTAATTATTTTTGGGCTGAATGTTCTTTATTGACACTTATCTATCTGGTACAGCGATATTATATTAAAGAGCGAAACTTTCAATAAATTTATTTAATCGCTAGAATTAAGCTTGAACCAAATGAAATATTTTCTAAAGCTCATGAGGCCGGTCAATGCAGCCATGGCATCGTTGGGTACAATCATAGGGGGCTTAATATCATATGGGAGTACTAAAGCATTTTACCATATTGATATCTACCTCGCGACCTTCACAGTATTCTTAGTTCTTATGGCGGGCAATATAATGAATGACTACTTCGACATTGAGGTAGACAAAATTAACCATCCTGAGAGACCGCTTCCTTCAGGTAAAGTTAGAAAGGAAACAGCTCTAATGTTGGCTATCGTATTCTTCGCAGTAGGTTATCTGGTAGCAATTTTATCATTCAACTGGCTCCTCTCACTAATAGTTATTTTAGCCATAGTACTGCTGCTGAGTTATGAATGGAAAGCAAAGAAGGAGGGTCTAGTTGGTAATATAATTATATCTTTCCTAGTTGCCTTGATTTTCATTTATGGTTCCCTTAGCGTGAAGTTCTCGTATCTTGTTTTAGTTTTTGCGTTTATGGCATTCCTTGCAAACCTCTCCAGAGAAATCATAAAGGATGTTGAAGATGTGGAAGGGGATATTGATAGAAGAACACTTCCCATGAAAATTGGAAAAAAACCGAGTACCTTATTTGCTGTGATATTCTTAGGTATTTCCATAAGCATCTCGCCTATCCCTTATTTGTACTTCAAATGGGGTATTCCTTATTTGTTGGTAGTTACTTTAGCCGACATTTTATTCATGATTTCAATGATATTCTCATTCAACAATCCTAAAAGAGGGCAGGAAATGATCAAGTTTGGCATGATTGTTGGACTTATTGCCTTTTTGATTGGGGGGCTATTATGATTCTAAACGAAATGAAATATGGGAGGCTTTCTCATTTAACCCTTTTGGATCCCGATAAGGTGAGTGATGAAAACATAGATAGAGTAATCGATATAGTTAACACTTCAGGTTCTGACGGTATTCTGGTAGGGGGTTCCACAGCAACTGATTCTGGTATAGTAGATAAGACAGTAAGATTAATTAAAACAAAGACCAAGAAACCAATCATACTTTTTCCATCTGCTTCTACTGCTATCTCTCCTAATGCTGATGCAATATTTTTCCTAAGCCTTCTAAATAGTTCAGAGAGAGATTATATTGTTGGTCACCAAGTAAAGGCAGCAAAGATAGTCAGGGATATGAAAATAGAGGTCATCTCTGTTGCATACATAATTTTCGAGCCTGGAATGACAGTTGGAAAAGTGGGAAAGGCCATGCTGGTGGGAAGGGAAGACTATGAGACTGCACTATCCTATGCAATTGCTGCAGAGCTACTTGGCTTTTCTGCCATTTATTTTGAAGCTGGCTCGGGAGCATATAAGCCTATAGACGTAGAAGTTGTGAAAAAGGTCGCCCCTGAAATAACCATTCCATTGATAGTTGGAGGCGGAATCAGGGACCCGGAAACGGCCAGGTCTTTCATAGATGCGGGAGCGTCAACCATTGTAACTGGCACAATTGCAGAGAACGATCCGGCAGCCCTAGAAAGAATCATCAGGGCTATCAAGGCTCATTAAATTCGGTTTCAATCTTATCTTTCCACATTTTTGCCTTCCTACTAGAAGGGTCCAGGGATAAAGCTTTCTCCAGATCTGAAAGGGCTGTGGCTTTATCCTTAAGATAGTAATATGATAATGCTCTATTTATGTAGTTATCAGCATTGGCAGGATCTAAATCTATGGCTCTTGAATAATTCTCAATGGCTTTCTTAAAATCTTTAAGATAAAAATAGGCATTTCCAAGATTTATTATGGCATCGAGATATAGATTATCCAATTCCAGGGCTTTCTTTAAATTTTCTACTGCTTTATCAAATGAGTTAGACTCAAGATATATGCTGCCTATATTAAAAAAAACATCTGGATCGGCAGGATTCTCACTTTCCAAAGCCTGAAAGATTTCCAGCGCTTCCTTGAATTTACCAGTATGGAAATACGCAACTCCCAGGTTGAACCTGGTTTCATAATCTTCTGGCGCATATTCCAGCGCCTTCAGATAGTTTTCAATGGCATCCTTATATTTTTTTAATGAGAGATATCTAGATCCCCTTTCAAAATATATCTCAGCTTTCTGCTGAATATCCTCATCTTCCTCTTTCTTTGGTAATTTTGGATTAAAGGTCATTAGTAGGTTATAAGAAACACATTATAAATAATTTGTAAATTAAATTAATAAAATTAAACCATGGACAGGGTTTATCTCATTTCATTTAGAACCTGTTTGACCTTCTCTTCAAATACCTTTACATCCTCATGCGAAACGATCAGAGGAGGCCTCAGCCTGATTGTCTTTTCTCCTGCCTTTAAAGCTATTACTCCCTTTGCATACAATTTATTGAAAAATTCATCCCTCAATTTTTCTGTTTTAAGGTCAAATGCATCCATTGTCCCCCTCCCCCTTGGGTTCTCTACCAGGTTAGGATATTTATCGTATATTTCATTTAAGCTCTCCACTATGTGATTTCCCACCACTTCTGCATTTTTCAGGAGGTTGTATTTTTCTACTATCTCTATATATTTCTTAGACCTGACCATATCAGCTAGATTTCCTCCCCAAGTAGAATTTATCCTGCTTGGTACTCTGAACACGTTATCCTCAACTTCATCAACTTTTGGCCCTACCATGATTCCGCACACTTGAGATTTCTTTCCAAAAGCCAGGATGTCCGGCTTAATTCCGAAATGCTCATGTGCCCACCATTTTCCGGTTATACCCATTCCTGACTGTACTTCATCAACTATGAACATGGAGTCATTTTCATGCACTATTTTTAAGGCCTCCTCGAAAAATTCTTTTCTGAAATGATTATCTCCACCCTCACCTTGTATGGGTTCCATAATAAATGCAGCTATATCGTTCCCATATTTTTTGAATGAATTCTCTAGTTCTTCCAGGCTTTTTCTTTCACTTTCCGCAACTTCCGCCAGGTTCTTCTCATTGAGAGGGAACTTTATCTTTGGATTGAGTATCCTTGGCCAATCAAATTTTGGGAAATACTGTGTTTTTCTAGGATCATATGTATTTGTCAAAGATAGGGTATATCCGCTTCTCCCGTGGAAAGCTTCTTTGAGATGAACAATCTTTGTCCCCTTCTCTGTCTTCTCCCCGTTCTTAAAATTCTTGCGGATCTTCCAGTCAAATGCTGTCTTTAGTGCATTTTCCACTGCCAATGCTCCACCATCTATGAAAAAGAAGTATCTGAAATATTCAGGAGTAACTGAATCTGAAAACTTTTTAACAAATTCCGCCATTTCAACTGTATAAATATCAGAATTTGTAACCTTGTTTTTTGCGGCCCTTAAAAGCTCCTTTACGAACTCAGGATCTTCCAACTCTGGATGATTAATTCCCACAGGGTTAGATGCAAAAAAACCAAAGAAGTCTAAGAATTTCCTATCGTATCTTGAGTCATACAGAATCATTCCTTTGCTTTTCTCTAGGTCAAGTACAAAGTCAAACCCGTCCGCTAACATTCTAGATGATATTACATTGTGAACTTCTTTTGGGTCCATCCCATAATATTTGCTCATACAACTATATCAAGTCTGGAGATAAATAAATTTTTACTCTTGAAATCATTTACACATATATATAAAACAAAAACAATTATTGATATTACACTTTTTCCGTTGGTCAAAAGCTCAATTCTTCTAAAATTAATTTTTTAATTATTGGATGATATTCATTAAGTTCAATATTCCTACCGGTAAGCTTAGATATACTTGTCATGATGCTAGGCTCAAAATCGCAAGGTTTGATATTTTCAAAATTTTTCAAGTCCGTTTTTACATTTATGGCTATACCATGGAGAGTACAATCTTCCTTTATGGCTAGACCAATGGATGCCACTTTCTTGTCTCCAACCCATACCCCAGTTTCCTTATGTAATCTCCCTTCTCCCTTAATATCGTAAAACTCCAGTGAGTCTATTGTGGCCTTTTGAATTTTTCTTATCAAATCTAAAATATTGATCCCCCTTTCTCTCAAATTTATAATGAAATATATTACAAGCTGACCTGGTCCATGATATGTTAAGGCACCACCCCTTTCTACATTTATGATGGGTAAATCTTTTCTTAAAATACTTTCCTGATTGAAATGAATACCTGCTGTATATACAGATGGATGTTCTGTGAATATCAAATATTCATTCCCTGTACTTGAACATTCTCTGTTTAATTTTCTTTGAACTTCCAAACATTCTGAATATTCCCAGGGGAATCTTTCTATTATCTCCATACATATCCCTCATAGAATCATTCTACTTGCTTTTTTTAAATATCTCCCGATTATAAATGTTTTACATGGAGATTACATAATTTCTATCAATAAAGATATCAGTCTTATGAGAAGCTCATAAAGAATATATATGTAGAATTATTTATTGTTCTGCACCTTGAGGGATAAAATGGCAGATCAAAATGAGAATTTAAGGTATATAGTTAGGCTTGCGAGCACTAATCTTGATGGTACTAAGCCAGCAGTTTACGCATTATCAAATATCAAGGGTCTTGGATATAGAGCTTCTGAGATACTGTTAAAGAAGATCAACATTCCCCTTAATGCAAAATTAGGGGAAATTCCAGAAGAAAAAATAAATGAAATTAGGGACTTCATTGAAAAGAGATACAACGAAATATACCCAACATGGTCTCTGAATCACAGGGCAGATATTCAAACGGGGCAGGATCTGCTTAAAGTTGGACCTGAGTGGGATGTCGCTGTCCAGGATGATATCAATAGGATGAAGAGAATAAAATCTTATAAAGGAATTAGACACGATAAGGGAAAGAAGGTCAGGGGACAGAGAACTAGATCTAACGGAAGAAAGGGTCTTGCTGTTGGTGTTATTAAGAAGAAGGAACAGCCAGCCAAGACTGAGGAAAAGAAGACTCAGTGAGGTGATTATATGGGAGATCCAAGAAAAATTAGGAAGAAATTTGAAACTCCAAGACACCCTTATGAAGGTCAGAGAATCAAAGAAGAAAATAAATTGGTAAGAAAATATGGTCTTAAAAACAAAAGGGAACTCTGGAAAGCTCAGTCAGAACTAAGGAAATATAGAGCTAATGCAAGAGATCTTCAGGCTCTGCTTAGAACTGGAGATCCAAGAGCTGTTCAACTAATGAGACAAATTGCTGGGAAGCTTTCCAAATACGGGATTTTAAGTGAAAATGCAACGGCTGATGATATACTTGCTCTAAATGTAGAATCAATACTCGATAGACGCCTACAGACATTGGTTCTAAGAAAAGGTCTTGCAAAGACACCTATGATGGCAAGACAACTTATAGTACACGGCCATATAGTTGTAAATGGTAGGAAAGTAACTGTTCCAAGTTATAAAGTTAGAAAAATTGAAGAAGATTCCATAAGTTATGCCCCTGATTCACCTTTTACTAATGAACTTCATCCAATGAGGGCTCAACAGACCAATCAACAACAGGAGGCGAACTAATTGGGAAAAACAGGAGTAGTCAATATATTTGCATCACAGAATAATACCATAATAACTGTTACCGATATAACTGGAGCCGAAACTTTGGCAAAGGCTTCTGGTGGTATGGTTGTCAAAGCTGATAGGGACGAAAGTTCTCCCTATGCGGCCATGAAAGCAGTTGATATAATTGTGGAAAAATTGAAAGAAAAGGAAATAAGTGATGTAATTATCAAGGTCAGGGCGCCTGGAGGATCAAAGTCTCACAACCCTGGACCCGGAGCACAGGCAGCCATAAGGGCTATTGCCAGAGCAGGACTAAAGATACTACAAATTGAAGATGTGACCCCAATCCCTCATGACGGGACCAAGAAAAAGGGAGGGAAAAGGGGAAGAAGGGTATGAGTTCAATTAAAATTCTGGAAGAAGGGAAAAACTGGATACGATTTGAGATTGATGATGTCACTCCAGCATATGCAAATATGCTTAGAAGGACATTGATAAATGATATACCAAAATTAGCTATTTCCAAAGTTAATTTCCACCACGGAGAAATCAGGCAGGGCGAAGATAAAGTATATTCATCTTCCACATCTTTATTTGATGAAATGATTGCTTCTAGATTGGGCTTGATTCCAATTCCAACAGATCTAACCCTTAATTTTAGAGATTCATGCAGCTGTGGAGGAAAGGGTTGTTCTTTATGCACTGTAACATTTTCATTATTTGCGATTGGACCCAGTGTCGTAAAATCAAAGGATTTAATTCCTGTGGGCGATGAAAAATTTGCGCCTATTGACAAAGATATACCTATTGTGGAACTTAATGAGAGGCAGGCCATAATGCTTGAGGCAGAAGCCTGGCTTGGAACTGCAAAAGAACATGCAAGATTCCAAGTTACCAGCGGTACTTCTTACAGATACCACAGGGAGCTAACGGTATCAAAGAAAGAACCAGGCATTGAAGAAATCATTGAGAAAGCCCGGAAGAACATAATAAAAGAGACTGATGATGAAGTAGTATTTACAACAGATTATCCTAATAAGTACCTAGCTCCACTTTACAGGATGGATAGTTTAAAGATAAAAGAAGATGATTCAAAGTTCATTTTCTATTTTGAAACTGATGGAAGCTTAACACCTAGGCAGGTACTTAATTACGCCTTAGAACATCTTAAGAACAGATTGGAATATTTGAGAGATTCTGTTCCGGGCGAATAGAGAGGTAGCCTATGGTTCTGGATTCTCTTTCCAAATCATTGAGAGAAACATTAAGGAAAATTTCCAGAAGTACTACAATAGATGAAGCATTAATAAATGAGGTCGTAAGGGAGATACAAAGGGCCCTTATTCTGGCAGATGTGGATATAAATTTGACAATAGAACTTACAAGGAAAGTTGAACAGAGGGGTAAAAATGAGCCTGTGCCAAAGAATTCCAACCCGAGAAATCACTTAATCACCATAGTCTATGAAGAGCTCCTGAATATTCTTGGAAAGCCTAGAGAGTTCAAGGTGAGACCAGCAACCATAATGCTCGTGGGACTTTATGGCCAAGGTAAGACCACAAGTGCAGGGAAATTGGCTAGGTTTTATTTGAAACATGGCTATAAAGTAGTTCTAATAGCTGCAGATACCCAGAGACTTGGGGCATACGAACAGCTTGAACAGGTTTCCAGAGAAGTAGGAGCTGAATTTTTTGGTATATATGGCGAGAAAGATAGTGCAAAAATTGTAAGGGAAGGGTTGAATAAATTCTCCAATTATGACGTCAAGATAATTGATACCAGCGGAAGGAATGCACTCAATCAAGAACTTCTTGAGGAGATAAAGAAGCTGGGAGAAATTGCTAATCCTGATGAAGTCATCTTAGTACTAGATGCTAGTATTGGCCAGCAGGCAGGGAAACAGGCAGCTGCATTTAATAGTGCAGTTAAGATAACTGGAGTATTTGTAACCAAATTGGACGGAACTGCAAAAGGAGGTGGCGCCCTTAGTGCTGTTGCAAATACGGGAGCTCCCATATTGTTCATAGGAACAGGAGAACATATGGATGATATTGAATACTTTAATCCTGCCAGATTCCTATCCAGACTCCTTGGTATGGGTGATCTGGAAACCCTGATGGCAACAGCCAAGGAATTAAGGGAAGGCGTGGATGAGGAATCAATTGAACATATGGCCTCTGGCAAATTCACATTAAAGGATATGTATGATATCTGGGACAAAATGTCCAAACCGGGTTTATTTAAGAAATTGTTTGATTCTTTGCCTATGTTCAAGCTCCAGCAGAAGGAGATCGATGAAAGCCTTATTGACCAATCAGAAAGTAAGATAAAGAAATACAAGGTAATAATGGATTCAATGACCTATGAAGAGCTTGAGGAACCAGATATAATAAAAGGTGAGAGAATCGAGAGAATCGCCAGAGGCTCAGGCTCCGATACTTCAGAGGTAAAGGCTTTACTTAGAGATTATCGTAGGATGAAAGATGCCATGAAGAACCTTAGGGGAAATAGGAAAATGATCTCAATGCTAAAGAAACAATTAAAAGAAGGGGATATAACAGATTTCAATCAGTAATATAACGCTCAAATTCACCACTTGAATGAAGATATCTGAGTCTCTGATATATTAACGCATTTCTTGTGGCATATTCTGACACGTCATCACCACATCTAATAACTTTAGCTGGAGTACCCACGGCAATACATTTATCAGGTATTTTGGTCTTTTCAGTCACCACTGCGCCGCCGCCAATTACCGACCCGCTACCGACTTCAGCCCCAGACATAACTATGGCCCCCATCCCTATGATAACGTTGTTACCTATTTTTGCACCATGTACTATGGCCAGGTGTCCAACGGAAACGTTCTCGCCAATTATAGTTGGATTCTCACCATCGCAGTGAATGACCACATTATCCTGTATATTGGAACCACTGCCAACCTCTATATAATTCTGATCTCCACGCAGAACTGCGCCATACATTATGGCTACATTATCACCTATTCTAATGTCACCGACCAAAGTTGCATTATATGCTATGTATACACCATTACCAATTTTCAATTTTACCACCAATGTTAAAATAACTCTGCCTAATGGAATTTATCGTTATATAACCGGCAATTCAACATTCTAAAGTTGTTCAAAATTTTGGTTTTAAATAATAAGTGAAAAATTTTTTAATAATTTTAAGTTAAATTTCATTTAGCATTAAATATTCAAATTGAATACGTAACGTTACTTTTTCTTTTAGATAGCAGAAAACATAGTACTTTTTCTTAGAGAAGTATCAATAAGATCCTTGTTAATGAATTCCAGAATTTTTGGATAATCAAGCAGTGATTCCTCTTTAAAATTTATGATTGTAATTCCTTTTTGGATTAAGAACGCAAAGTACGAATACCGTATTATTGACCGTAGGATTGATTTTATTGATATTTCCAATAGTTATCCTGACCAGTCTGACTGAATCGGAGTTTTGTATATGGTATCATCCTTTCATATTACGAAATTTGGAATATCCATCAGTAAGAGCTTCCCCAGTGCCCAGAATATACCTATTCATTTTTCCTTTTTTAGGTGCTCTATGTTCATACAGTTATAGTTCCCCGTGTCTCAAGTGTTAATAATTTTCAAGCCTAATTTATATGAATTTCCAGAATGAATCTCTACTAACTTTTGGTCTACCAATTATCTTTATTTTTTCACCGCATTTTGGGCATGTGTTTCCTTCTCCGATGCTAATTTTTGAAACAAAAAATCCTTGCCTCCTGATGATCTCATGGCCACATCTCGGGCAATATGTATTGTCTAATTCGTGTCCTGGAACATTTCCAATGTAGACATAGTTTAATCCTTCCTCTTTTCCTATTTTATAAAACTTTTCCAAAATACCAATAGGAGTTGGGGGAACATCTCTCATAAGATAATCTGGATGAAATCTTATGAAATGAACTGGTATGTCTGGCCCTAGATATTTATAAATCCATTTGGCAAGGCCTCTGGCATCTTCTTCTTTATCTCCCATATCTTTCACTGGAACCACGAGGTCTGTAATTTCAATGTGAAGTCCGAGCGCATTCAATTTCCTTAGGGAGTTGAATACCGGTTTGTAATCTGGTATTCCAATGTATCTTCTTGCGAAATCATTGTTTCCATTCCCTTTAAAATCGATAGTTATTGCATCTAAAAATGTAGATATGTAATCTATAGCCTCATCACTCATATATCCGTTTGACACGAATGTATTAAATCCTCCGGCCTTATGCACTTCCATACCTATATCATGAGCATACTCAGCAAAAATTGTTGGTTCATTATATGTGTAAGAAACTCCACTTGCCTCACCATTTTTTAACAAGTTTACGGCATCGGAAGGGTAAAAATAAAACCCCTCGACCTTTCTCCTCTGGGAAATATCATAATTCTGGCAGTACTTGCACATCCAGTTACATCCTGTGGTTGATATTGAAAGAACATAGCTTCCTGGATAAAAATGATAGAGGGGCTTTTTCTCTACAGGATCAATGTTATCGGTCATGGTCAATCCGTAATTCATTAGAAATAGCTTACCTCCGACATTTTTTCTAATTCCGCAGAAACCAATTTGCCCGTCCTTAAGGAGGCAATACCTGTTACATGCGGTGCATCTTATTCTATCTCCAACCTCCTCATATAATGTGGCCTCCTTCCCAGACAGCATCATCAAACATATTAAAATGAAAATATTAAGTTAATGTCAATTGTTTAAAATAAAAATTTCCTAAACCTCCTTAGCTGCGTAGCGTCACAAATCTTGTTTTTTTAAGGTTTCACAAAATAATTTTAGGTTACATTCTTGTTCTATTTCTTGGAATATAAAATACAAACATTTGATTTAAATAGTTGCTATAGGAGGTTTTCATAACTTTAGAATCCAATTGATTAATTGAATGTTATTCAATTGTAATTTCTCTAAGGGGATAAAAACAATCTCAGGGATATTATAATTTAAAATCTAGAATTCAAAGTGGCCAAAATACTTTCAATAATTCAATAGTTACCCCAAAAATTACTGCTATATAAAGTACTAATTTTGGGTCCAATATGGGACCTAAATCTTCCTCTTCCTCGAAATATCTAATTAATCCAGCTGCTGACTGGAAACCTGATCCTTTTTTCTCTGCCACTATGGGCGCATTAAAACTATACATTTAAATCTTTTTGAGGAGAGCGGTTTTATTTTCCATAGCCAGGTGTTCTAGATTTAATGGTGAACTTTGTTTTTAATTTCTCTCTTCAGGATACTGAAAATTGGATAATTTATAATTATTTTTTTGATTTGGCATAATAGTAAAAATATCGTTACCGCCACCAAATTAATTTTAATTCTTATCAATTGCCCCTAATATCGAACAACAGTTAGAACTCATATGAATTTCTAATTTTACAAATAGTAAAAAAAGGATTCATTATCTTTTAACTTTAAATGAAACGCTTGGGTCTCTAACATGACAAAAAGTATTGAAATAAATTGCAATATTTATTTAATATAAAATGGAATACAGCTAAGAAAGGGAGTTAATATGAAAGATCTAAACCTAATGGTAGCAGGGCCACAGGGAAGTGGTATAAATTTTACATCTGATACATTTTCCAAGGTAATGGCCCGCCAGGGATACTATGTTGTTAGCAACGCTGAATTGTTTTCGACAATAAAGGGAGAGCATTCCTATTTTAGAGTAAGAGTGAGCGATGAACCCATAAGGAGTTATTCCACAAGGGTCGACATTCTCATCGCTTTGGATGCTAAGAGCATAATACTGCACAAGGATGAAGTATCAAACTCTGGCTTTATTTTGACAGAGGAGAAGCCACTTGATTCAAGATTTGTCCAGATAAACTATAACCAAATACTGCAAAGTGTAGCAACCAAATTCAATAGGAATCTGTCTGAACTTTCAGTTATGAAGAATACTGTCGCCCTAGCGGTTGTCGGAAAAATTGCATCCATCCCAGCTGATGCTATTAAAAGTGTCATAAGCGAAAATTTTGCAAAAAGGCCTGCCATAGCTCAATTAAATAATGCAGTTGTCGATGAAACATACTCTACAATAAAGGTAGAACATGGGATTACCCTGCCACCTGGTAAAACAAAGGGAAATATGTTAATCAATGCGGCTGAAGCAGTGGCAATGGGTAAGATTGCCAGTGGACTCAGGTTCCAGTCCTACTATCCTATCACACCTGCGAGCGATGAATCTCAATATCTGGAAGGTGTAATGTCAAAATATAATATAATTGTGGAACAGACTGAAGATGAGATTGCTGCAATTAATATGGCGATTGCTGCCGGAAATACTGGTTTGAGGGCCGCAACCAGTACTTCAGGACCAGGATTTGACTTGATGGTCGAAGCACTCTCATATGCCGGAATGACTGAAACTCCTGTTGTCATCTTTTATTACCAAAGGGCAGGACCTTCTACAGGTATGCCTACAAGGCATGAACAGGGAGACCTAAAATTTGCAATTACTGCCGGACATGGAGAATTCCCAAGGGTAGTTTTAGCTCCTGGTGACATGGAGGAAGCGTTCTATGATAGTTTTGAGTCCTTTAATCTAGCTGAAAGATACCAGCTACCTGTTATAGTTTTATTAGATAAATCAATGGCAATGAGTAATCTTACAGTTAAGCCATTCGATACTTCAAGGCTTCATATCGATAGGGGAAAACTTATCCTGCAGGGTGAGGTTTCTAATTATAAGAGATATGCTTTCACTGATGACGGAATATCCCCCAAAACGGTTCCGGGTGTAAAGGGAGGAATGTTTACAATAGCAGGAGATGAACATGAGGAAGATGGACACATTTTCAGCGAAGATCCTGATAACAGGATAAAGATGATGAATAAAAGGATGGGAAAGCTCAGCAAAATACTGGAAGATCTACCGAAGGATATGAAGTATAAGCTATATGGAAAGGGGGAAGAATTGATTATATCATGGGGTTCCCCCAAAGGAGCCATTCTTGACGCTTTGCAGTTAAACCCTAAGTACAGCTATCTGCAGATTAGACTATTAAATCCTTTCCCCTCTGAAGAAATAAAGAAACTACTGAACTACAAACGTTATGTAACAGTGGAGCAGAATTATTCTGGCCAATTAGCCGATCTACTCAAGCAGAATGTTGACCTTGATGTGGATTCGAGAATAGTCAAATTCAATGGAAGACCTATTGCATTTGAGGAGTTGGTTGAAGGGCTTGAATCTTCAAAAAAAGAAAGGAGGGTGGTGTTGACTTATGCCTAATACTTATAGAACAAACGTCGAAATTGACTGGTGTCCTGGATGCGGTGATTTCGGCATACTAAATGCTCTAACTCTGGCCTTGCAAGAATTGAAGATACCAAATGAGAAGGTAGCCCTGACCGGAGGTATAGGATGCAGCTCTAAGATACCCCACTATGTGAATGTTTATGCATACCATACCCTTCATGGAAGATCACTGGCACAAGCACAGGCCATTAAGATTGCGAATCCTGAACTCGAGGTTATAGCTGCAGCAGGAGATGGCGATGCCCTTGGAATAGGTACACAGCACTTTGTGGCAGCAGGAAGGAGAAATGTTGACCTGACTTATCTAATATTTGACAATGGAGTCTATGGTCTAACAAAGGGACAGGCGTCTCCTACGTTGCCTCATGGCGAACAACCGAAATCTCTTGAGGTTGAGAATATAAAAGATCCTGTGAATCCAGTGTTTCTTGCCTTAGCCAGTGGGTACACCTTTGTTGCAAGATCTTATTCATACAATATTAAGCACTTAAAGGATATGATAATAAGGGCAATAAAACATAAAGGTATAGCCCTGATAGATATCATGCAACCTTGCGTCACCTACAACAACATAAATACGAAGGAATTTTATGATTCTAGACTTTATGACCTTGAAAAGGAAGGGTGGAATCCAAAGGCAACTAATGAAGAAGAATATAAGACGAAAATTTCCCAAGCTGTTGTTAAATCACTTGAGTGGGGAGACAGGATACCCATGGGTGTATTCCTTGAATATGATAAAGAGACCTATGATCAGAGACTTTCTAAAATATTATCCGATTATGGAAGGAAGAATTTTGTTATTACCCCAATCGAAGAAAATGGTAAGCCTGTCAATGACATAACCCCGCTCATGAACGAACTTATTTAATTTTATTAATTTCTTCTAAAACTTTCTTTATTGATCTACTGCATCTTGGGCTTCAATATTTTATCAATTTCTTGGAATCATTAGACTCATTTACCAATAAGAATAGCGGGGGGTGGATTTGAACCACCGGTCTACGGGTTATGAGCCCGTCGGGATTTCCTGGCTACCCCACCCCGCTAATACGGTATGATGCATCTGAATTTATAGTTTCCCAATTTGTAACCTTGATAAATTTAATTATATTCTATCTTCTACTCAAGTAAGGTCTAACAAAAATAGGTGAAGTTAATAGAAAATATTTAAATTCCATAAGCTAATAGTTAGAATTACTAAATGATCAAGGGATTAGGTAGCAATAAGATAATACGATCTGTAGAAATAACCTCCAAGAAGGTTCCAAATTTAAATGATATTGAAGAAGCAAAAAATCTTCTTTCTGATTACATTGATATGGCCACCAGCCCCTATAACCCAAGAGGGCTACCATCAATTGATCCTCTCATTATATTAAATGAATTTCTGAGAGGCACAAACATAATTGGAGTTCCACATTTATCTCCAAGAGACGGTAATAAGCTTATGCTTATTTCAAGGATTATCACATCCATGAAGTTGGGAATGAGTTCATTCTTGGTACTACGAGGGGACAGTATCAACCCCAGATTCGGTTCTAGGCCTGTGGACGAAATTGATACTTTAGGATTAATGAGACTTCTGAAAACCGATGAATACATTGGCAATCTTGTGAAAAAGTTTGGCACACCAATCCAGATAGGTGGAATCTTGAATCCTTTCAGGGAAAATGAAAAAGACATAGTGGCACTCAAGCTGAATGAAGGATGTAGTTTCTTTATAACTCACTCAATTTATGACCCAGAAATTTTGAAGAAGGACTGGATCAAGAAGAGAAATTTTAAAATTCTTGCCGGCTTCATTCCCATTTTCAATAAAGGTTCCTTGGAATTTTATAAAGATCTTGACTTGACAATACCAAAAGATATTCTGGAAAAAATGGAGAATTCCTCAAATATGGAGGATTTTTTCTTCAAACTTATAACCAATAGCGTTGATGAATTGAAAGGCTATATTGATGGAGTGCATCTAATGCCCATTGGGAGATACAATTTTGTCAAGAAAATTATGGAGGTTTTATAAATGATTGTTAGAAAACTGGTTTATGGGATCTATCCAAGAAGTGAAAGGCTAAGATTGGCAATTGGAAGATATGAGAGAGGTGGCCTGGACAAGGGGGAATTGAGCAAAATAATCGATGAAGAGAAGAACAGTTTCTATAAAATGATGAAAGTGGAAAATATAGACTTCTTTACTGACCCCCTGTTCAACTGGCACGATATATTCAGGCCGCTTGCGGCTAACATTGAAGGAATGAGTATCGGTCCACTGACCCGATACTTTGATAGTAACACATTTTATAGAAAGCCAATTGTTAACTACATAGGTAAATTGCGGGACATATTCAACGCACAGGACTTTGGGGAGTATGAACTTCCATATCCGGCCTATTTTGTGCCAGAGGCATCGAATTATACTATTTTCTTCCCAGGTATAGGTACATTTTATAATCTATCGGAATCGAAAGTGGATTGGAATGAATTCTGGGAAAATATGACTGACCGATACAGTGAGATTATCTCAAAATTGAACGGGAAGATCGTTTTCTTCTATGAGCCTGCACCAGTGGAATTAGAAATTTATAATTCATTTAAGGAAAAGGTGATAGTTGGCCTTCCTCGGAATGTTGATAACTCAAGACTGAAGGATGTGAATATATTTTCTATCGTGGGAGGAAATGTCTATACGAACGCAAAACATTGTGAAGTTCCTGGATTACCCATTGTGAAAGCAAAGACTACAAGACTTGAAAATGATCTCATAGAATTACTGAAACCTTATGCCAACGATTTTCCTGAGGTCATAATAACCCACGATGATTATTTAGATTTCCTTCCGAGAAAAATAGCTGATTTGAAAGTCAATATCCTTGGGGGTGTAACTTAATGAACAGCAAGATAATGGAGACACAAGAGATTGGATCATTCAGGAAACCAGAATATTTAGCTAAGAAGTTTAGGTCCTTAGAAGAAAATGAATTAAATCAACTTGCATCTAAAGCTACCATTGAGACCATTGAATTATTCGAAAAGGCTGGCTTAGAAAATATAGGGGTTGGGGGGGAGATGTTTAGATGGGAAATGTATGAGCATCCAATAAGCAGAATGGGAGGTGTAATAATTCATGGGCCGGTAAGATCATTTGATAATAAATATTACAATAAGGGGAGTGTTGTAGAAAAATTAAGCAGGATCAAGAGTTTCCATTCTGATGAAGTTCAATTCCTCAAAAAATTAAATAAGGAGAATGTGAAGATACCCATCACCGGACCATATACACTTATGGATTGGTCCTTTAATGAATATTATCATGACAGATATGAACTTGCGTTGGAATTTGGTAGAATAGTGAATGAAGAAATTAAAGAGATAAAAAGGATTTGGGGAGAGAAGACTTTAGAGATACAAATTGACGAGCCTGCTGCAACAACTCATCCAGAAGAGATGGAGTTGGTAAGAGATGCAATAAATGAGTCGGTAAAGGGGATTAATGGGATTGAAACTCACTTGCATGTTTGTTACAGCACAGACTATGGCCTTCTTTTCAAAGAGATCCCACAGCTTAATGTGGACTTCTACAATTTGGAATTTGCCAATCGGGATACTTTTAGCCCATCAGATGAGAGGTCAGGTTACAGGGATGTGAAACGGTTCTCTGAAGCAGCTGCTACTACTTCTAGGAAGATAGGACTTGGCCTAGGGGTAACTGACGTTCACATAAATGAAATTGAACCTGTTGAGCTAATAGTCAGAAGAATAGAATATTCTTTGAAGTACGTTGAACCGGAGCGTGTCAGGCTTAATCCAGACTGCGGATTGAGAACAAGATCAAGAGAAGTGGGATATGAAAAACTAAAGAACATGAGAGAAGCTAGGGACATTGTCCTAAAGGAACTTTAGAATTTTTTCCATCATAATTTTAATTAACTCTCATCCATTTTGGATTGTATGCAAAAAGCAGCAATTTTAAAAGAATTGAATAAGTTCCCTGAAATAGATTATTTAAACGAGGATGAGAATCTTGCTGATGATGAGGTGCTGATAGAACAAAATGAAACTGGAATCTGTTATAGGGATATTCTAACAATGAAAGGATTCTTTCCCAGAGTTACAATTCCAATTGTCCCTGGTCACGAAATATCTGGAAGAGTTATAGCAGTGGGTAAAAACGTAACAAAGTTCAAGGTTGGAGATAGAGTCTCTTCTTTGATATATGTTCCATGCGGAAAATGCGAATACTGCACCTCCGGAAGGGAGAATCTGTGTAAAAACAAAAAAACCTTCGGTGAAATACTCAATGGTTCCTACCGCAAAAGGATAAAGGTCCCGGAAATTAGCCTTGTAAAGGTCCCTGAAGGAGTAGGCGAAGAAGAGGCCATAATAGCTGCCTGCGTTACCGGTATGCTCATACAGGCAATGAAAGTAAATGGTGGTCTTAAGGAGGGGCAGTGGGTACTCGTAACAGGAGCGGGTGGGGGAGTTGGAGCACATGCTGTTCAAATCGCCAAGGCTTATGGAGCTAAGGTAATAGCGGAAACTTCTTCGCCATGGAAGAAGGAACTACTAGAGAAACTTGGAGTTGATTATGTCGTCTCAAAGGAAAACATGGAGAAATCTGTAAAGGATATAACGGGAGGGGGGGTTGATCTGGCCTTGGAAAGTGTGGGTAGGCCAACTTTTACTGAGGCGTTCAGAAGCTTGAAATTTGGAGGGACCATGGTCGTGGTTGGAAACGTGGATGTTACCCCCGTAAATCTTCCCTTAGGCAATCTCATTTTAAAAGGTAACAGAATAATTGGTAGCATAAGTTCCACAAAGAAGGATGTTGAGGAGGCTCTAAGACTATCAAAAGAAGGAAAGATTAAGGCTATTGTAGGAAAGAAATTTGAATTGGAAAATGTAAAGGATGCATATACTGCTATGGAAAACAGGGAAATATTTGGTAGAGCCTTTATCAAGCTTTAGAGGAGAAAAAATTCCTTCTTTCTTCCCATGAACTCTTGATCTCCGAGATGTTCTTTTTAATTTTTTCTATTATATTCTTCTCGAATTCTCCAGATATTGATGCGCTCCTGAATGTATTCACATTATCCTGCAGAGAAAGAAGGTTGTCCATAACGTACTCATCCATTTCGTAAAGTTTCTTAATTTCGTCCTGTTTTGCCAGTACCGCGCCTTCCTTCTTTAGGAAATCATTGCTAATATTTGTCAATGATTGAATTTCATTTAATACAATATTTGATTCATCGACTTCTTGCTTTAGACCGTATTCTGTAAGATTAGCGATGGAGGCTTTCATGTTTGATTCAATAATTTTTTCCCTTTTAAGGATCTCATTGTAAATTGTTAAAGAGTTTGGTTTAGCGTCATTTCCTTCCTTGTATGGCTTATACTCCATCAACTTGTTTTGCATTTTTTTAAGAATAATTAAAGACCTATCAGGCATAGGTGGTAGGGAAATATCACTCATAATCTTGAATTCATTATGGGTATATATAATAAGCTAATCCTTTTATAATTAATAAAAATAACCCAAAACAAAGGGTGTCAAAATTGGACGCTAAAAGTAGCTATTCATTTGAATCTCAAAATATCCTCACCGCTAAGGAAGATATTCCAGAATATATAAGGAATAGGATGGTAAGCTGGAGGAGGGGCCCAGCTGCCGTAAGATTAGAGAAGCCAACTAAAATAGGTAGGGCAAGGTCCTTAGGTTATAAAGATAAACCTGGGTTTGTTGTTGTCAGAATAAGGGTCAGAAGGGGTGACCTGCATAAGAGAAACATTATGGGAGGCAGGAGACCCAGAAGAAGAGGCTATAATAAGCTCACCCATGGAAAGAGTGAGAAATGGATAGCAGAGGAGAGGGTCCAAGACAAATATCCAAATCTTAATGTTTTGAATTCGTACTATCTGGCGGAAGATGGCAAATACAAGTTTTTTGAGGTAATACTTGTGGATCCAAATCATCCTAACATTAAGAACGATCCGCGTTACTCTTGGGCTGGAGAAAATGCACACAAAGGAAGAGTATATAGAGGTCTTACATCAGCTGGAAGGAAGGCTAGAGGCCTGAGAAAGAAAGGCAAAGGCTCCGAAAAGTCGAGGCCTTCCATAAGAGCAAATGGAAGACTTAGGAGACATTAACCAGATATTTGTTTTTCCATTTTTTGATTTCTATCACCAAATCAGGATTTTCAAGATTTACCTTCATGCCTTTTTCAATGAAATATTGCGCGAACTTATCAATTAAACCTCTAGTTGCGTCAATTTTAAAAGTACTACCATTCGGGATTATTGATTTTATTTGTTCTTCATCCATCAGCTCAAATTCTCTGCCATCTTTATAGTAATTATCCAATGAACCACTCAGAGGGATAATTAGCACATGGAAATTTGAATGCTCCTCTATGAATTCAATATTTTCCTTAACAAGTTTGTCTCTTATGAATCTGAATTTCTCCTTTCTCACAAGGTAACATTTCATCTTAAGGCTATGGAATAAGTATTATTATTGTTTTTTATATTATATATCATGAACATTCATATAGTCAAGATAGAAAAGGGTGAAGAAAACGTTATAATAGGACAGAGCCATTTTATAAAGACTGTGGAAGACTTCTATGAAGCACTTATTACCTCCTCCCCGGAAATTAAGTTCGGTATTGCCTTCTGTGAGGCCTCAGGGAAAAGACTTATCAGGCATGATGGTACAGATGTGGAACTGGAGGAAAGAGCAATAAGAAACGCTAAAAATATTGGTGCAGGGCATTCCTTTATAATTCATTTGAAGAATGCATATCCCATCAATGTTCTTCCTCATCTTAAGATGAAGGAAGAATTGGTAACTTTGTTTGCCGCTACCGGGAACGATATTTCGGTTGTCGTACTAGAAGAAGGTGAACAGAGGGGAATCATCGGGGTTCTTGACGGCTATTCGCCCCTTGGTGTTGAAAACGAATATGACAAGAATGAGAGGAAAAAATTCCTCAGGGACATTGGGTATAAGAGATGAACGTCCTGGAATTTTACAATTTCGAATCTGAGTTTTACGATGCTCTTTATTCTTCATTTATTGATGATCTGTTGTTTATCAAAAAATACGGATTTGAGCCTCCATATTGCGAATTCTTTTCCGGCACTGGAAGAATATCATCACTCCTTAAACAAAGTTGTGGAGTTGAAATTAGCAAGAATATGATCAGAAAAGGTTTCAGAAAATATGATGCAATTATGGGTGATGTAAGGTATGCACCTCTGAGGACGGCCTTCAAATCCGTTATTATTCCACTGAATTCTTTAAATTTGTTGGGCCATGAAGATAGAATACTGGTATTGAATGAGGCCAGAAGAATTCTCCTAAATGGAGGAAAGATATACGTTGAGGTGATCAACGGTCTCCCTTTTGCCTTAAATAATGAATTCGAAATTTCCAGTGGCTTAATAGGAAATGATGTAGTGAACGCCTACCTTACTGTAATTGAAGAGGGTGGCGAGTATTTTTTTAAATATAGATATGAATTTAAGGGAGAAAACAAGATTATGAAATTGAAGATATATCCCTTAACATTCGACGAATTCCTGAATGAGGTTGGGAAAGCTCATTTGGTAATTGAAAATGTGTACGGAGGATATGACTTCCAAGAATTCGATGAAAAGAGCGATAGAATCATAGCCGTATTGGTTAAATAAATATTATTAACTAATTTTACATAAATAGATAGTTGGTCTCACAAGATAATATTGAGCTATTACTGAAACAAATATCTGAAACAATGGAGATAAATGATAAAGTACCCATAGTTGTGGAGGGTAGAATGGACGTTATCGCTCTCAGAAAACTGGGATTCAAGGGGGAGATAATTCATCTGCCGAAAAACATGACCATAGTTTCATTTTCTCATACACTGTCGAATCATCATGAAATCATACTCCTTATGGACTGGGATAGAAAGGGAAAGAGGCTTACATCCTTACTTTCAAAGAATCTTGAATCTATAGGAATAAGGGTTAATATAAAATTGTGGAAGCTGTTGAATTCCATATCATCTGATGCAAGCAATGTTGAATCGTTGCCTGCATTTATGGAAAAGCTTGGTCATTTATAAAATAAGCCCTGTCCACCTGCACACCTAGTGCAAAGACCCTTAATATGGTCAAAATGAGATTCGCATACTGGCATGCCACAAAGTTTGCACGTATATTTTGCGGGTTTAAGGCATATGTAACACTCAGAGGTGATCATGTTATTAGAGAAAATATCAACTCTAATATTTTTCCCTGAGATTTTTGAACCTTGAATATAGTGATATATCATAGATTATCTTTATGCCTCCGCCTAAGACGAAGGGTAGAGATGATATTACTGTTGGAATTAGATAAGAAGAAATGTATGGTGTTAGTGATTGGGCTACGCTCCTTGATGCATTTGACATACCGACTACGTAGCTTCTTTCATCGGGGGAGACTATACTGTTGAGGTAAGATTGCCTCGTGGGGACGTCCATCTGACTTAAGGAATACCTGAGGAACAAGAATAAAAGACTCAAATATAGTGATGGAACCAGCGGAATCAGCAAAAGGAAGACATTTGATGGCAGATGTGAATATACCATTGTCCTGAGCAGCCCTATTTTCTTCGATATGTAGGGTGTAACTAGAATGCTTATCCCTATTATTATGTCTATTATTGAAAATATTATCCCCAAAGATTGAAGGTTTAATCCATATCTGATTTTGAACCAGTATGCTATAAGACTTTGCAATACAAACCCTCCACCCAGAGCATCAAGGGAGAATAGTATCGATACGTCTCTAGATATTTTCCTAGCATTTTCAGAAACCTTAAGTTCCACCTTTTTTGTTCCTTGTGCAAATTTAATAAATGGATATAATAATATCATCAAGAGCGCAAAAATTACTGAAACATAGATCAATTTGATTATTCCCACGAAAAGCAAATATGAACCCATGGATGCAGCGATATAACCGATTAATGTGTATTGCGAAAATATCCTGTTCCTTTTATTCTGATCCGTTGTGAGAACTGAGAGCAGTGGTTGTTCGAAACTTGAGAAAATTGTGTTATCACTTGGATTAACTCCCAGACCACCTAAAATTGCACCCAGATCATTCAATATTAGACTATGAGGTAGTAACAATAAAATTCCCAAAAGGAGAAGCATTGACATAAATTCTAAGAATATTTTACCTCGTGATACGTGATATTTGAATGTCACAAGAAATGTAATTATGGAACTGAAAATAATGGAAAATGAAATTGCGATTCCGGCTTCAATTGGTGTATTTCCCCTATCTATTAGGAAAAGGATAAGTGATACTGAAAAAATTCCATATATAAATCCCCTGAGCATTTTTATTGTAAATAAAAACATTTTTTGCATGCTTAATTTCGCATAAATGATTTATCAATAAAAATAATTCCGTCACGGTAAAAATGAACAATATTAATGACCTTTTAAAGGAAATTGGAATTTCAAGTATTGATGATTTATTTTCAGATATACCTGAAGAATTGCGTGTATCTGAACTGGGGATTGAAAAAGGGCTAAGTGAAGACGAAGTCAGGAGAAAAGCTATGGAATACGCCTCCATGAACGTCCCCCTGGATTCCTACCATTCATTCCTGGGATTTGGCTCTTATAATCATTACGTCCCAGCCATAATACCCTATATAATTTCAAGGGGTGAATTTCTGACAGCTTATACCCCATATCAAGCTGAAATATCACAGGGAATTATGCAGGCATTATGGGAGTACCAGAGCCTAATGGCTGAATTGTTGGGCATGGATGTGGTGAACTCATCAAACTACGATATTTCCACCTCATTAGGTGAGGCCATTAGGATGGCTGCAAATATAACGAATAAAAATGAGGTGTTGATACCACAACACACCCATAATTTCAAGAAGAGCGTAGCAAAATTGTATTCAAAGGGGGCAGGGATAAAAATAATAGAATATCCTTTTGACAGTAGCGGAAAAATTGATCTAGAATTCATAAAAGGAAATATTAATGAGAACACCGCCGCAGTCTATGTGGAATATCCAAACATGTATGGGATTATAGATGATGGGGTCACAAGCGTTAAAGAAATAATAGGTGAGGAAAGGATGCTGATAGCCGGTGTCAACCCCATTGCATTAGGGCTGTTAGTACCACCCGGCGATATTGGTGCAGATATTGCCATAGCCGATGGTCAGGTCCTAGGTATCGGTCTGAACTTCGGTGGACCCATGCTAGGCATATTTGGAACTAGAAGTGAATTTGTTAGAAAGATGCCCGGTAAGCTCATGGGAGTTACCAAGGATGCTAATGGTAAAAGAGCATTCGCCATGATACTCCAAACTAGGGAACAGCACATCAGGAGGGAGAAGGCAGTAACAAATATGACAAGCAACATGGGTCTTATGGCGGTTGCCAGCGCCATATATGTTTCTCTCCTTGGAGAGAGTGGAATGAGAAAATTGGCTGATATAAACATGGGTCTTACATCCGCTTTGATTGATAGGGCAAAGGAAATGGGAGCTGAACTTGTTTATCAGGGATCGCCTGTCTTCAATGAATTCCTTCTTAACCTGAAGGTGTCTAAGACCTATGCTTCTTTGATCGCAAGAAGACTCAAACTTATACCTGGCTATATTCTCGGTGCGGAATACGGATTTGATACCAGAAAGGAGGTCAACATAGTTACAAACGTAACTGAAAGGAATACCCAGGAAGATTTTGATACTTATACTGAGTTTTTGAAGAGGGTGATATGAATGTATCATCAGGCAGTATATGATGAACCATTAATCTTTGAAATAAAAGGAAAGAGGACTATTAAATTGCCTTATGAATCAGAAAATTTTAAAGTTGTGGTTCCCAAAAATATGTTGAGAAAATCGCTCAATATTGGAGATAGAGAGGAGTATGAGGTCGTAAGGCATTTTACCAGACTATCACAGATGAATTTCGGAGTTGATTTGGGATTTTACCCTCTGGGTTCATGTACCATGAAGTACAATCCTAGAATCAATGAAGAAATTTCCTCCTACGTGGGGTTCAGGATGATACATCCTTTGCAGGATGAGGATGATGTGCAGGGAGCCCTAAGGGTAATGTATGAGCTAGGTGAAGACCTGAAAAAGATAACTGGAATGGATGCTATAACTCTGCAGCCTTTGGCCGGTTCACAGGGAGAGTTCACTGGATTGTCAATTGTTAGGGCCTATTTTGAAGATAAGGGGGAATTGGATAAGAGGACGAAGGTTGTGGTACCTGACTCTGCACATGGTTCAAATCCCGCATCTGCCAACATGGCAGGTTTTCATGCCGTAGAGATAAAGTCAAATGCCGATGGAAAAGTTGACTTTGATGAGTTCAAGAAGTACATCGATGAGAATACCGCAGCCTTCATGATAACCAATCCAAACACTCTGGGAATATTTGAAGATAATATCAAACAGATGGCAGACTACGCACATGAGAATGGTGCTCTGGTTTATTACGATGGGGCTAATCTTAATGGCATCATGACTAAAACCACTCCTGGCAAGATGGGATTTGATATTGTACATTTAAATCTTCATAAAACATTCTCAACGCCACATGGAGGTGGCGGTCCTGGAGCAGGACCGGTTGCTGTAAAAGCGAAACTTAAGGATTATTTACCGGTACCGATAGTTACATACGAGAAAGGTAAATATCACCTGAACTATGATGTTCCGAGGAGCATAGGAAAAGTAGCAAATTTCTATGGTAATTTCTTGATACTTCTACGTGCATGGTCTTACATTAAATTACTTGGAGAAGAAGGATTGAGAAATGCTTGTGAGATGGCAGTTCTGAATTCTAACTATATGGCAGCAAGAATATCAAAGATCATGCCAGTTCCTGGTTTTAAGATTAAAAAGCATGAATTTGTAGCATCTTCTCATGATAGTGAAGGTAAGCTACCTAAAGCTTCAGACATAGCAAAGCACTTAATCAATAATGGTGTTCACGCGCCTACAATCTACTTCCCACTGATTGTTCCTGAAGCTCTAATGATTGAGCCGACCGAAAGCGCTACCAAGGAAGAAATGGATAAATTTGTCGATATTTTGACGAATGCAATAAATACACCAAAAGAAGTGCTTGAAAAAGAACCTACAAACACAGTGGTAAGCAGGATAGATGATGTGGATGCATCCAGAAATCCAAGGCCCACCTATCGCATCCTAATGAAAGGAAATAGCAAAAATTAAAACAATTGAATCATTAAGGGTGAGAGCGGAGGTTGCCGAGCCTGGCCAAAGGCGGCAGACTCAAGATC
>CAYXTM010000011.1:0-39636 GCA_964468585.1 uncultured Thermoplasmatales archaeon
TACAGCACGGTGGAGCACCAGCAAATAATTCCGCATCGTATGCGGCATTCGCCAATACCACGGATGGTCCGGGTGTAAGTGGTTACTTCAACGAATACATTCAATATAATGCTATGGGTACCGGTCCATATGAACTCAAGTTGTATGAAGCATCACAAGAAGTTATCCTAACGGAGAATCCTTATTATCATCAAACCCCTGGTTTATTATCACCCTCCAAACTTGTACCAGAAGTGGTAATAGAATATCTATCACAGGAAACCACAGCACAGCAGCAATTTGCGTCTGGACAGGCCCAGTTTGCAGAAGGAGCATATCCTTCGGATGCAACACCTCTTCTCCTCAGCTTAGTAAAGTCAGGGGTAGCAGAGATGGCACCAGTACAACAGCTTTCAACAATGACCATATTCATAAATTTCGATATTAATATAACTGGTGCACAAGTCTATGATTCACAGACAAATATACCGCCAGGATTCTTCGGAAACCTGAACGTTAGAAAGGCCTTCTTCTATGCATTCAATCAGACTTACTGGATTGATGTTGCAAATTCAAACTCTGGAATAAGCTTCGCTGAAAATCTCTCTGGAATAATACCCAGAGGAATGCCAGAGTATAATTCCAGCCTGCAGACACAGTATCCTGAAGAATACAACATGACCCTTGCCAAATACTACTGGTCCTTAACCCCATATGCCAAGAACAATACGAAGCTATACATACCATTATTCAATGCGCAAGGAGATCCAGCCACTGATGAAATGTACTCAGTTTGGGAGGCCGCACTATCTCAAATGTCCAATGGACAGATCGTGGCAACAACCTATGATATAACATTTAATCAAGAATTGGGATATCAGTCCGTTGGTCCAGGACAGAATCCCATGCCACTAGCATTCTTGGGTTGGGTTGATGACTATCCGGATGCTTCAGACTTCGTGGCACCGTTCTACCAGCCTTATGGTATATATACATACCCAGATGGAATAATACAGAGCAATCCTTACTTCAATCCGTCCACCAACCCCAACCAGTGGAGTGAAATAATGCAGATGTGGAATTATCTCAATCTTGCAGAGCAGACAACCAATCTTACAATGACAACATATTATGATTATCTGGCACAGAAGATAGCAATGAGCCTTTACCTTTACATAGGAACGTATCAACCGTTGGGATATATCGTATATAGCACGGAAATAAATCCCAATTCTTTGGCGCTCACTGAAAACCCTGTAATTGGTGCCACATCGCTCATATTTTACACAATGGAATACAATGGTTGAGAATTAATTTTTAATTTATTTTATATTTTTTAGCAGAATAAAGAAATGAAACAAAATCATCTTGCTTCTAGTACTTCTTTGATTATGGTGATACCCTCTGATAACTTATCATTATCAATAAGAACTGGTGGAGTTATCTTGAGAACATTATTAAATTCTCCAGTCAGGGTACATACAACACCATTTTCTGCAAGGGTATCTCTCACGTTAAGTGCATATTCTGATCTTGGTTTAAAATCACGATCCCTGAATTCTACGCCGATCATATAGCCCCTTCCTCGAACTGAAAATATCCTATCATTGTTTATAGATTTCAATTGTTTTAGAATATTTTCGCCTTGAATTCTTACATTTTGTAGAACATCCTCCTTTAATGCTTTTACTACTTCAAGAGCAACACGTGAGGTAAACATATTAGCAGCTTGCATACTTACTACTTCGTTATATGGAAGATCCCAATCACCGTTGTACAATATCGCTCCCAGGGGCAGTCCTGCGGCCATTCCCTTACCCAGACAAATCGCATCAGGTTCTATACCAAATTTCTTGAAGAGGAAAAGTTCGCCAGAACGTCCATATCCAGTATATACCTCATCGATAACAACTTTTAATCCACGATCATGAGATAAATCCATCAAATATTTTATAAAATCATTGGGAAGAACATTTACTCCACCGTCTGACTGTATCAATTCAAAAATCAAAACTCCTCCCTTATTTGTAATACCTTTTGATTCTAGCAACTTTTCATTATACTCAAGAGCTTCATTTGTAGATACAATGGAATCAGGGGGCTTAAGGTGAATTATTTGGTTCTCAGAATCAATTCCCCTACCATTTGAAACAAGTCTCGTAAGATAGGTTAAACCATGATAAGCACCTTCTAAGGCATAAATTGGTCGGCCATATCTAGATAATATAACATCACAAGCTTCTGTTCCACTCGTGCTATAAGCTACTTTTTCAAATCCTGATTTCTCTTTCAATATTTTCGACAACTCTTCTGTATACGGATTTCTAAAGACCAATTTACTTACAGGTGAAATCAACCAGTCCTTTTTTATAAAGTCATAACCAGTTGTCATGGCAGAACCAGAGAAATCTATCAGTTCTCTATTTTCGGAAATAACAGTGAAAAAATTTGTATTAAAAATATTAAAATTAAAAGGCCTAAATTCCGGCTTTACCATTACTTTTCACCATGCACTCCCATGAGTTCATTTACAGATTCAACTCTTGTCTTGCTTCTGCGCAAATAAATGATGATCAATCCTAAGATTATCCAGACAGGTATTAGGACATAAACTAACGCGAGTGGCATCGTCAAACCCAACAAGGAATAGTATATTGCAATTATCATTATAATAGACGCTATGGCAGGGCCGACCGCATATGCAAGTATCTTAACCCTCATGCCTGCTCTTTTAATGAATAATGGCAGTGCAGTGTTTGTAAGTATGTGGTATAGCAAAGTGAAAACTGTAATTGCAGTGCCCCACATTGCAAAACTGAAGAAAAGACCATTTGATTCTCCATATAATGTTACCATAGGGACAAGTGTTAGTATTATTCCAATTACGACAAACACGAACACCCATATTGTGGCCACATGGGGGCTTTTATACTTAGGATGAATTTTTGAAAAACTGGTCGGAAGTAATCCATCCCTTGCCAGAGAGTATGCCGTTCTCGCTCCGCTGTTTCCGAAGATCACAGGAGAGAATATCTGAGCAAGAACAACAAATATGAACGCAAACAATGCGATGTCAACCCCGAAGAACTGTTGTGTAATATAAAGTCCGGGTGCAAAAGAGCTATCAACGGTTGCAAGGTTAGGTCCTGCGGCCGCAACTATACTGTAAACAACGAATGTATCAAATGCAACCATGATTAGAAGGGCAGTTACTATGGCTTTTTTTAATGTCTTCTTCGCTAATTTAGCCTCTTCTCCAAGGGAGACAACTGAACCGTATCCTCCATATGCTAGGAACGCGCCTACTACCATTGCTAGGAAAAACCCGTGGAGGCCTCCAAGTGAGTTTGAAATGTTGAAATAGGCAAGGCTATTATATTGGGCCTTAACTGTCATAGCAATTGCCAGCACTGTGAATATGATGAGCTGGAGGAGCCCTACCACAATAGCGGTACCTGATGCTACCTTAATCCCAAAATAGCCTACTATAAGGTACAATATGGGTACAATCAAGGAAAGGAGAACAACACCATAGAGAGGAATCGTTATGTTAAGCAGGGAAGACAATCCGACCCATGTGAACCAACCAACTACTATACTTGCTGCCAGCATATCGCCTACTACCCAGAACAAATGCCATAATCCAGCACTTTTAGATACGTACTTGTTCGGCATTCCCGCTTCTACGTATTTATAATACCCTCCTGCACTTGTGACGTACTGACTGAATACATAAACCGCTATAATGGCTAGGAAAAGTGTGATGCCACCAAGTAAGAATGCTAGTGGTGCGGTCTCACCTCCGTAGGTCATGGCAGTAACTCCAGTCACAGCAAACGCTCCTGCCGGAAATATCACCGAAACTGCATAGAAAACGACACCCCAAAACCCTATGGAATTTTCTCTCAATTTTTGTGGTTCATTCGACAAATGATCACCTGGGTTCTATTTGGCAGGAGTACTTAATTGTTACGAAAATTTTGGCTTACAATTGGAAAAAATTTAAGATAGATTGATTCTCACTAAATTATTTTAAATTAATTTAGGTAACCTTAGAAATAAAAGTTGTCCTTAATTAGTTACTCTTTCACCAAATTATATTTGGGAAACAAGAAGTTGGCTGTAAAGTAGATGACCGATTATCCAAAGTTCTCTTTATATATTTCGCCCAGTAAAAGTAAGTTATATAATTTTAAGTGGAAACCCAAAAAAGGATAAGGAAATATAAAGATAGTCAAATTTCATTTCACAATTAAAAGGGAATCCCATTAAAAATTATTAATGTATTTTGTAATTTGGAGTGATCATAATGGGCGAAGAAGACCAGAGTAAAAAAATGCTCGTAGACCTAAATAGGATTAAATTCATTAATGATGCTCTGGCCAATATAAACCTGAGAAAAAAGGAGATTTCAGATGAAATAGTGAAATTATCTAAGAGTGGAAAGGGATTCAGCGAAGAAGAAATAAACAAGTATCTTCAAGAACTCTCAAATATAGAAAGTCAGAAATTTTATCTGGAATCAGAGAAGAATAACATAGCAAATGAAATTAGGAAGACGCTAGAAACCAGAAACCTGCCGATAGATCCATCCATTAATATTTGCAATTTGGAAGGAATCATGACCGTTTCTGGGTCACCTGGAACAGGGAAGACCCAGTACGTGCTGAAAATCATGGAATCTTGCACTTCCAGGGATAAGGTGATAATAATACTGAGGGATAAGGAGAAAATGGAACGTCTACTACAAAATTATAAATTCAATTATCAACTCTATTTCATCAATCCATTATATACCGAGAAAAAACTGGAGACCAGAAATCTAGACCAAGTCACAAAAATTGCTAATAAAATCTCCTCAGAGATAAAGAAGATATTGATTTCGAAAAGAGATCCGATTGTATTCGTACATAGGAGTAACGATATTTCTTTGGATAAAATCGACGAAATATCAAGTATGTTAAAAGAACACTTCTGGTCTTCATTCATAGACGGCATTTCCATGGAAGAAAAACGTTTACTGTTAATCTTGAACTGTGATGATGTAAATGATGAATGTACAAATCTCTTGAGTTTTTCAGACTATCTCATGACGGTAAAGTTGAATGATGGGAAAACAAACGTCTATTTCACCAGTACCAGGTTATGAGGATTGTTAACATCTCCATATTTGTCATAATCTTTACAATACCAGTATTTTTGACATTATTCACATCTTATGACTATCTAACAGCACCTATAACATATGCTCTCTGGCTTACCATGGAAATAGGTTTGATTACATTTTTTCTTTTTGTTGATAACTATAGGAGAGCCAAGAATATTTCAGAAAACCTAATAAGTGAATTTAATAAATATAAGGTGGCTGGTCTGGTAGTATCGTATAATGAGGACCCAGACACTGTAAAGACTACTTTATTGCACGTTAAGACCGCTGTTGGCGAACTTGGCGAAACTTTCTTACTGGATGATTCTACAGACCAAGATATAAAAGTTAGAAATGAGCAAAATTGTAAGGAATTAAGAGTAAATTATGTTCATAGAGATAGCAGAAGAGGGTACAAGGCAGGTGCAATTAATGATTTCTTGCTCAAATATGGAAATAGGTTTGATATCATAGCTATCTTTGATTCAGATCAAAGGCCAGTAAGATCCTTCTTCCATGATCTTCTCCCATTCTTTTCAGATCCTGAGGTAGCCTTTGTTCAGGTACCACAAGCATATACAGAATTAGTCAGTCCAGTATCACTTGGAGCCTATTATCAACAGATCCCATTTATGAGCGTGGTTATGGAAGGAAGAAATGCTAAAGGTTCTGCTTTTATTTTAGGGACAGGAGTTCTAATAAGAAGGGAAGCGATTGAGAAAGTTGGGTTATTTCAGGAAGACATTGTTACAGAAGATCTAGCTACAAGCATAAACTTCCATGATCGTGGATATAGATCTATTTACGTTGATTATCCGGAAATATGGTATGGAGAAGCCCCACTGAATACAATGGCCTATATGATACAGCAAGGGAGATGGGCTCTGGGTACTTTCCAATCCACAAGGAAAATTCTCAAGTCTGATATTGAGCCAATGAAATTTATAGACTACCTCGCAGGTTTCCTGTATTGGCTCAAAGAAGGTCCATTGACTGCCTTTGAGATTGCAGCACCTATATTATTTTTGTTAATTCATATTTACATTCTAAAAGTAAATCCTGTTGTGTTCGGAATAATTTATTATCCATTTTTATTAACTTCCATTGGAATTTTCATATATACTATGAAGGAAATGCAATATAAATTAAAGGGATTCTTTTATCACCAGTTCTTAGAACTTATTATGATGGTGCCTGTCACTTTGTCGTTTTTTGCATGGATCACAGGCAGAAAGAGGCCGTTCAAGGTTACGCCCAAAGGAAAAAATAATAAATTCAACCCTTATTTATTAGTGTATGCGTTTTTACTCATAATACTAATTATTTCCATATACCGGGCATTTGAATGGTTACTTACAGTAAATAATTCATACCTTGAGTTCTCAATTCTAATTAATATTTCATGGGCTGTATACTTCCTTTTTCTAGATATAGGAACATTCATAATGTTTTTTGGCAATATAAAGGAAGATCATGAACTAATAAACAAAATTAATAATAAATCAAATATATCATAGACCTAATAATCGCGGTAAATAAAACCAGAATTAATCTTAAATAAATTAGTGCTGCATCCGTGCTGCTGTCTCCATATATCCACGAGATATGAGCATTAATATTCCGGTGATTATGCCAGAAAATATAAGTGCAATTATGCCCCAAACTATGGTATTTAGCATTAGCGCCTGTTGTAAATTACCTATTTTCAGCAAATCATATATTTTCTTTACCCTCATGAAGACTATTATACTAGCCAAAAACATTATTATGTATACACCGCTATATACATAGAGGAAGGAGACTGATACAGGCACAGGTACTCCATATGAAGCGTATGAAGCGGATAAGGCAAAGGCTGATAGGATATCCGAAATTCCAGAGATAGCAAAGGCAACCATAGCAATAATGGAAAAAATAAGTGCAATCAAGATTAGAGTTTTAGAGGTTTGATAATCGTTTGCAAACATATTGTCAATATTGAATCCTTGGGTGCTTTGATTATATTGTGGATTTGGGTTTCCAGTTGGCTGATTTCCATATGTTGGTCCTCCCCCATAATAGCCAGATGGTGGGTTATTTCCAACAAATTGTTGCTGGTTCGCGCCCGACGGAGGAATGGTCTCAAACTTGTTACCACATGACACGCAAAAAGCAGCATCATCGGAATTCGGCGCACCGCATCTTGGGCAGTACTTCATCAAATAAGTAATCGGTTTTTATATTTAAAATTGCGTATAGAATTTTAAAATATTAAAAAGTCAAGAAATAAATCAATTGCAATAATTGATATTTTCCGGGTCTTATTCAAGCATAAAATAACAAAAAAAGGAGCTGTTAAAAATTAAAAAATGAGATTTCGATGAATTAAGTAAAAATTAATATTATGAAAATTAATTTATATTTGAATCATCAAGGTCTTTGAAAATTTTTTCATATATGTCTTTTTCTTCCTTTTTGTGTTCACTTATTATGGTCTTAATTTTTTCTATGTTTATGTGCCAGTAATGTATCCTCCATGGTTTCCCCTTTTGGAGCGTTATATTTTCGCTGCTTGTGCTTAGAATACCAGTATCTTGTAAGGTATAGAAGATATCACGATCCTGTTGACTCAAAATATTATCTATTAAAGTACTTTCATATCCAAAGAAGCTCAATACATAATCTGCCAATTCCTCGATTTCTTTACGCGTCATGCCTGAGGGCTCAAATACAATTTCCAAAGCTTCGATGAGCTCCTCCCTATTTAATATTGGCATTTCATAGGGCTAAATTTTCCTATTATTTATTGATTTTTATCATTTATCTATCACTCATTTAATTTTCTCTTCAGTTCTTCTATTACTGAAACATCTTTCGGATCTACATTTCTGCGCAAGGCTACATAATAAGACAACAAATCTCCAAGATGAATAAGAGAATACAGCTGGGCAACAATTGAATTCCCTCTTGCTCTCAATTCCCTAAAGGAGAAATTGCAGATCTGCGAGGTAATTTTGAGTCTTTTTACATATCTTTTATCCATGTTGGAAAATGTTAATGCCATATGGTAGAATTCTTCACGTCTATAGGTATCTCTCAATGGCATAGTATCATTATGATTTAATTCAGGAAAATAACTCCAGTAGGCCAATATTTTTGCATTTTCGTTAAATTGAGTCTTAAGTCTATAGGCCAAATATCTAAGTGGTGGAAAGCCAAATATTACGGGAATTTTGTTATTGATATAAATTTCATCTGCCATTTTAACAATTTCATTATGATCATTATTGATCTTCTCTAGTTCTCTCTTTGCTTCCTGAAGTGAAACTTCATCCGCAATGCCAGAACCAATGAGTAATGGATTGAGTAAATACCCTATGGACGACCTCGGTTGCAGTCCCTTGGGAATGATAATTGTATCTCTTACAATTTCAGAGAGTAGGCCACCAGATGTTATAGCAAATACCTTGGCACCGCGGTTTAGCGCAAATTTTGTGGCCAAAATGGTTTCTTCAGTATTCCCAGAATAACTAATTGCGATAAATAAAGTAGAATGGTTTATGAAATCAGGAAGTTCATAAGAATCAATAGTAATTACTGGTTCCTTTGTATATAGATCCTGGAAAATTTTACCCGAAATACCAGACCCACCCATCCCTGCAATTACTACATTTGAATGTTTCTGACTAAAATCAATCCTCTCAAAAAAATCCATCTGTTTAGTCTTGCCTGTTATTTCATTTAAATATTCTTGCATGATACTCAATCATTCAAATCAGAAATAAAGCTGTTTTTATTGTTACAGGTATTTCAGAATTGTCTGGATTGCTTCATATTCTTCATTTCCCATGATGTAGGATGATTTATTGACAAAATTTAGAACCGCCATTTTTTCCAGATTCAACCTCCGTATATCCATCGTCCCTGCCACTTCCTTAACAATCATATCTGTATTTTCATGGAGAAATTTTATGGATTTTTTAATAAGATTTTCAAAATATTCTTTCCTATTTTCAAATTCGTCGTTAATTGTGGCCACATATAAAGGTAGTGGAAGACCTTGACTTAATTGACTCCACATGCCAAATATTTCCACCTTATTGTTTGATGAAATCTCCTTAAGTGATAAATTAAGGAATTCAGCATGATGGTTTATCATTAGGGGAATAGAATTCCCGTGCCTTACTTCTTTTTTCAAAAACATTCTTGCATAAAAGTCAGAAAGCACATCATTTTCCTTAATATTGACAAAATTTGCCTCCTCATTAAAATAAAAAGCTGGCCCTATGAAATTTGAAAAAACATTTCCGGAATCAAGTATAATCCTGTTCTTTTCTTTCAGTGTACTTATGGGACCAACATATATTTCCCCGTCTATATTGTAATTTGGAACACACCTGACCTCATGTGAGATATTTCCACTGCACAACCCATAAACCAGAGCTTCCACCTCTATATCGGGGTAATAATGAAGCTCCATGCTTTCTAAAATAGTTCATTATTTAAATATATTTTACCTGTGGTCCAAAAACTTAAAAAATTTTAAATCGAGAGTTGGGTTTATTAAACGATAGTTATGGATTTCAAGATTCCTGATGAAACAGATGCCATTATAAGAATGGTATCAGAGTTCTGTCAGAAAAAAATTTCTCCAATTGGATCAAAAATAGACAATGATGATTTCGACCCAACTGATATTTTCAAGGAAATGGGAAAATTGGGGATCCTCGGCATCACAATACCGGAAGAATTTGAAGGGGCAGGACTTGACTATCTGACCCAAGGCATGATACTCGAGGAGATAAGTTACTACTCTGCTTCCATAGGCCTCTCTTATGGGGCTCATTCGAACCTTGTTATGGACAATCTTTTTAGAAATGGGAATGCCGAGCAAAGGGAAAAATTCCTTATTAAGATGTCAAAGGGGGAATGGATAGGCTCATTGTGTCTGACAGAACCAGGAGCGGGGTCTGATGCAATTGGATCAATGAAGACAAGATATCAGATTCAGGATAATGGGTATGTATTAAACGGGACTAAAACATTTATAACGAATGCACCAGTATCAAAAGTATTTCTTACTTATGCCCGTAATCAAAACACCTATTCAGCATTCATAGTTGAGAGGGAAAATGGTGCTGAGACCCCAAAAAAATTGAAAAAAATGGGTATGAGAGGATCACCTACAGGTGAGGTTGTATTCGACAATGTATTCGTAAATAAATCTCAATTGATGGGGAAGGAAGGGGATGGAAAAAGAATAATAATGTCAGGATTGAACAGTGAAAGGGCCGTTCTTGCATTCGGGCCACTAGGAATTGCCAGGAGAGCTCTTGATGACTCGCTCGAATATGTTACGTCCAGGGAACAGTTTGGACGAAAGATCGGTGATTTTGAATTGATACAGGAAAGAATAGCGTACATGTATACAAAATTGGAGGCTGCGAGGTTATTAGCATATAAGGCAGCAATTATGACAAAGGAAGAAATACTGAACCCAGCACACGCTGCCTCATCAATCATGTTTGCATCAGAAGTGGCTTCGGAAATAACAAAACACGCCATAATGATATTTGGAGGCTATGGATATATGAGCGAATATCCATTAGAGAGGTATCACAGAGATGCATTGCTTTATGAGATTGGAGCAGGTACGAATGAAATGAGGAAAATTATAATAGGGCACGCAGTTCAAAAAGCCAAATTCAAATAATTTAAGTACGATTAATTGATAATAGAGCAGGTGATTAATATGGCAGGTTTTACAGCGAAATTGCCGACTTATAAAAGTCTGAAAGGAATAAGCGAGAGGATGTTGGCTGAACACCTTAAGCTTTATAATGGGTATGTTAACAAGAGTAACGAGATTGCTGATAAATTGGCTTCCGGTACCGTAGATCTTTCGAAAAGTGCCGCCACATACAGTGAGTTCAGAGCACTGAAGCTTGAGCAGACATTCAATGGTAACGGAATGTATCTCCATCAGTTTTATTTCGAAAATTTGACAGATTCACAACCCACGATACCAGCAGCAGTAAAGGAGGAAATAGAGAAGAGCTTTGGGACATTTGATAAGTGGAAAGACGAATTCATTGCCACGGGGATGGCTGGGAGAGGTTGGGCAGTACTCGGATTAAATCTTGAGGACGGGAAGCTTTACAACCTTCTCTTTGATGCCCACAATATCGGTGGCTTGGTAACATTAGTGCCTCTTTTGGTATTGGATGTTTTCGAGCATGCATATTTCATCGATTATGGGACGAACAGGAAGGATTACATTAACGCATATCTTAACCTTATAGACTGGAAAGTAGTTGAAAAGAGGCTAGAAAAAGCAAAGAAAATGCATAAAATTTGGGTAGAATAAAATAAATTAATTTTATTTACTTTTTGTAATATTTATGCCTGAAACATAGACATACGGAACTCTTGAGTACATAGTTTCATCCCACCACTTTATCTTCTTTGTTGCCTTGGAAAGAGCTTCTATGTTTTTAAATATGTTTATAAGCGAATCAGATACCCTGATTCCCTGCCAGTTCTCGATAACCTCTCCATTTTTTATTCTATATATTCCATCCCTAGGTATAGTCGAAAATATACCCTCCCTATAATCCTGGAATCTAGTATACCAGGTATTTACTATATATAATCCATTCCTTATGGATTGTATCATTTCAATGGGATCCTCATTTCCTGGTTCCACACTGACCTGCCAGGCCACGGGTGAAACTATGCCAGCGTTACCAGTTGTCTCAACATTATATTTCTTGGCGGTGCTTGAATTATGAAGGTAATTCTTTACCGTCCCCTTTTCTATAATAGGAGTCTTCTTAGTCGGTACACCTTCATCATCCGCAATTCTGGAACCAAACATTCCATCATCGGTCGCATCATCGTACATTGTGAAAAGAGACGAACCTATCTTCTGATTTATTCTCCCAGAGAAGAGGGAAATTCCTGAATCAACTTGATATGCTGAAGCCATGGGAATTGTATAAGATACTATGGATGCAAAGAATAGTGGATGCAATACTACAGGATATTTTCCATCCTCTCCTTCCTTAGATAACTTGATCATCCTAATATGATCCATAAGCTCATTTCCTACCTCGTATAACTGCTGTAAATCGTCATCACTCGATGTTGCAAAAGACTGTTGTGTGGGTATATCATTATGATTGAAAGCCCTTACGTTGAATTCAATCCCCACATTTGAATCAAAAAAATAGTTATAATTTGTCAAAACTTCCAGAGATGTGCTTTTCTTGTAAAATATTCCTCCGATCCTCTTTACATGTTTGGAATAATCATTAATGAAATTTTTTACGTACTCAGATGGGTTAACATCACTTATCTTTTCTGTCCTATTTTTCCTCTTTCTGTAAATATGTTTTTTGCTGTTTATAGAGTCGAAATCTGGATTTTCTTCCAGCATATCCACATATTTATCTGCAGTTTCCAAACTCTTCTTCAATTCTTGTTGGCCTTTCAGATCAAAAGCATATATTCTTTTCGCTCGACTTACATATATTTCATAATTTTCTTCGTTCCAGCTATTTGATATGTCTATTTGATTGTTTGAAAATTTCACCTGAGTTATAATTGAGTTAACCTTTTTAACAACAATTTCATCGAATTTGTATTTCTTTACAGCATCAAAAACATCATGAATCTCCATACAATCACCTTATAACCAAATTTCTTAACCTCAAATGCGGCCCACCCATCCAGACATCAACTCCTTGCATTGGGTCACCTTTACCACATGTACCAGCATAGAATCTCAGATCCTTTCCGACTGCGTCTATTGAACTATAGAACTTAACTGTGGTTGTTTCTAGGGTAGGTCTTCTTATCTGTTCCCCTAATTTACCGTCTCTAATTATATAAGCTTCTAAGCCTACATATTTTTCGTTAAATCTTATATCATCAATGTTCCATTCGGTGTAGCTTTTCAGATAAATTCCCTCTTTGATATCTTCAATCAGTTCTTCAAACTGGTAGTCTCCAGGTTCTATGTAGGTTGTGCTCATTCGAGGTAACGGGTCCATGTCCCAATCAGATGCTCGAGAGGCTCCCGTACTTTTGGAGTCAATTCTCCCAGCACTCTCTCTATTGCTGAGAAAATCGTTCACCAGACCTTTTTTATAAAGGTACCTCTTTCTTGCCTTGACGCCATCTCTGTCATATAGGTAATAGCCATAACTCCCAGGAATTGTGGGGTCATCAACAACATTTACATTTTCGCTCCCTATGGTTCTTCCAACATCTTCTAATTTTATAAATGATTCTCCTGCCTGCGCCATTTCTCTTCCAAGAATTCTATCCAATTCCATAGGATGGCCACCGCTCTCATGGGCTACTATTCCGGATATCTCAGGGCCTACAACCAGGTCATATTTGCCCGGGTTGGTACCCTTTGCTAAAACAGCTTTTTTCAAGGCACTGGCCTCTTCTTCAACGGTTCTATATAAATCCCAGAATTCTATAGCTTCGTATCCGCCAGAATAACCGAGCTGAATGAATCTTTGTTCAAATTGCCCATTTTCTTGATATCCTATCATTGCAAAAAAACTGACCTTGTGCTGTTTAGAAGAGATCTGCGTTCCTTCTGAATTAATGAGATATTGTTCTAAGGAGGAATCGCCAATGGCTATTATCCTCATAGGTATCTGATTATCTGAAAGAATTCTATCTATTTCCTTCAAAATTGATATTTTTTCAGATGGGTCTGTGTCCTCTACCTTTTTCTTCTGTTTAACTTTCCATTCATCCTTATTTATTTCTTCCCTGGAAAATCTGTTACGGCCAGGTATCATGGATCTGTCAATTGTGCTATTAAGAGTATTCTTAATAGAATTCCAGTCATTTGAATTTGTGGCACCAAATGCAAATGAATTATTAAGGACTCTAAATGAATAACCGGAATTGGAACTATTACCTACCTGACTTATGGAACCATTCTTCATAACAATTGAGCTAGATTTACTATGGCCGTAATATGATTCTGAAAAAATCGAATATCTATTAAGATAATCTACTATCCTTTCACTATGCTCCAATTAAGACCCCGTCCTTTTTTCCTTCTCCTTTTCTACCATCTTTTTGAACTCATCCATGAGGTCCCTGACTGCCTTGAAAATATCCCAGTCCCATGCCCTGGCAAAGAAGGTTCTTGATTCTGTTGTTAATCTTCCTCTCACAGAATATTTTATTTCGCCAGATTGTTGCTTGTGTTCTTCCACGTGAATATTCAATATCTTTGGGGTTAACCTGTTAATTTTTGAAAATCCTTTTAGTCTTCTCTGAATGACTTCATAAATCCTGTCGTAAGTTTCAAGATCTGGGAATTTTACGCCAGAAATATTAACAAGCACGCCTTCCTCTGGTGAAAGTTTGATAATCTCATCAAGCAGATCAGAATGCGATAGTATTCCGATAGGCATCATGTTTTTATCCACTACTACGCAAAGTCTTGACCCCATTTTTATCATCTGGGAAATGCAGTGATCGATCTTGTCTTCCTCATAAGAAAACACTGGAGGACTCATAACGTCTTTCACCCTCAACCTTCCAATATTCCTGTAGTATTCACCTTGAGACATTCTTTCCTTTTCTCTCCAGTAAGCCCTGCTGAAATCCTCGATGTTCAGCATTCCAGTTAGTTTTCCATTTGAGTCTGTGACTGGTATGCTGAATTCATCAAGTTCCTGCATATTCTTTACGGCTTTATCAATATCGTCGTCCTCGTTAACAGTAATAGGATCTCTTGACATAATTTCTGAAAGAGAAATGCTGTTCAAATCAAGTATTTCTTTTATCCTCTTTACTAAATCTGTTGATGTGATTATTCCCTTTAGCCTATCTTCTGTATCAACAATTGCGACTACCTTCCTTCCAGAGTCGATCATCAATCTTGAGATTTCCACCACGGATGTGTTCTCCAATGCTCTTGGTCCATGTTCCATTATGGAGGAAACTTTTGTAGTGACGGGAATAACGGGTCTCCTGAGCAATGTGTCAAATCCAATGATTCCTTCAAGTTTATTCGAATTTACTACAGGCAAATGATGAATTTTGTTTTCAATCATGGTGGAAATTGCGTTCGCTATAATTTCATCTGGTTTTATGACAACAACTTTTTTTTGCATTATATCGGCAGCATTAAGCATACAAATAAAGATTAATTCATCATATTAAATCTATCTCTCGTTAATAACCTGAGGAATGAAGTTAAGTATCTCAGAGGTATAATAAGAATAACCCAGATTCTTGAAAGCCAAGAGACCAGATTTGCCTATAACATATGAAGCCAGGCATGCCGAATGATATGGATCAACCCCCTTAGCCAGTAGTCCCCCAACTGCACCAGTTAAAAGATCCCCCGTCCCTCCCCTTGTCATGCTTTCATGATGGAATTCCTTGTTGTATTTGATTCTGGTACCATCAGTTATTATATCCGTTCTACCTTTGAGAAGGATTACAGCATTTAAGTCTCTTGCCACTTTTTTAGCGTTTTCTTCATTGGGTTCGAGCCCAAAGGCATTTCTAAATTCTCCACCGTGAGGAGTCAATACCGTCAGATTTTCAAAATTGAATTCGGAAGTTATTGTCAGTGGGTCAGCATCTATTACCATGGGCCTCCTTGATTGAATGGACGCAGTAATCACTTTTCTTATATTGTTCAGAGCGGTTCTTTCCTTAGAAATCCCCGGACCTATTGCCAGAGCAATATTCTTATTTCTTATCATTTCCAATAGTTGGGGGACAATTTCGAAATATTTCTCTCCGGCCTCCCTCAAAATTATGTCATAGACATTGCTAGATATCCTATCCGCAGTTATTCTGGGTGTAAAAAGATAAAGGAGATCTATCCCCATTCTAAGAGCAGATTTAATTGCATAAACAGCAGATCCGTAATATTCTTGAGATCCTGAGATCACTAATAAGATACCATTATCGCCTTTGTGTGAAGAAGGCTGATTTTTTGGAAAAGCCAATATCTCTCCAGGTCCGATATATTTGATCGCATCAGGAGGAAAACCAATATCTGCTACTATTATCCTTCCACATTCAGACTCCACCATCCCCTTCTTCAAAAATTGCATTGTGACAGTAAATTCTGGCTTAACATGATGTGAAGATGGAAAGCCTGACGGAACATCCACTGAAACTTTTCTACTTTTGCTATTATTTATCTTTACTATTTCAGAATAAAAAGGCTCTCTTGGAACCCCCTTAATTCCTACTCCCAATATTGCATCAACTAGGACATCAAAAGAATCATAATCATCTCCATTGTAATATTTAATACCTGCAGAATCGCATTCGCTTTTCTTTTTAATAGCCAAAGAAGTTTCAGGTGGTGATATGACCTTAATATAGACATCCTTACCCATGTGTTTCAGGTATTTGGCGGCCACATAGCCATCGCCTCCGTTATTCCCAGGACCACACAACACTAGAAACTTTTTACCAAGGTCTCCACAAAATTGGGCAACTGATTTTCCTGCATTCTCCATTAAAACTTCCAAATTAACATTATAGTATTCTGCGTTTTTATCAAGAATTTTGGAATCTATTAGATCATACATGTATTAATATTCCTTTCTCTTATTTTACATTCTCCTATTTACTACCTAGTAGGCTACTTTTTATATACGCCTAAACTGAATTTACGACTAATTATCCAATACTATAAAATTAAATAGATAACATATATTACAAATCGAATGATGAAAAGAGGGTCAGCTGAGCTAAGGCTGTGATGACCCCTATGAGTACTGAAAAGGTGATCGAAATGAGAAGCATTGATGAGCTTGCTAAAAAGGCAAGAGAATTAAAAGAGAAGGGATTGAGTGATAAGGAAATATCAACTGAAATGCACCTATCACTAAACACTGTATTATGGTTATTGAGCGGTGAATACAAGGGGAAAGAGGCCCCAAAGGATGTTAAAATAGGTTGGAGAAGCATAGGCGTTTATGGATCAAGAATTTATAATTTATCAGAAATAATGGCAGACATAATCAATGAAGAATTGTATAGCAGGGGAATTGAGCCAGATACTATTTTGGGTATTACAATAAATGGGATTCCTTATGCCACATTCATATCAGAGATATTGGGTAAAGAGGTCGCAATATTCAGACCTTCGCCGCATAAAGGAGAAGGTTCCTTCTCTAGTAATTACGCTAAGGTAACTGGAAAGAAAGTTGTGATTATAGACGATGTGGTTAGTACAGGTGAAACCCTTTCTAAAGCTATAGAAGCAATAAAGAAGGAAGGTGGAGAGCCTGTTCTTGCAGTTGTCATCGTTAATAAGACTGATAAGGACGAAATACTCGGTGTTCCAGTTAGAGGAATGATAAGGGCTAGGATGATTGGGTAATGCACTGGGCAGACGTAGCAGCTTCTAAAATAAATGAGCCAGCCATAATATCCACAGCCATAAGTCCATCCGGGGAAATCCATGTCGGCAATATGAGGGAAGTATTAACAGGTGAACTTATTTACAGGGCATTAAGTCATTCCAATAAAAAGGCAACATTTTATTATGAGGCAGATGACATGGACCCATTGAGAAAGGTACCAAATGGCATCGATGGTTCATTTTCAAAATACATAGGAAGGCCTCTCTTTAAAACACCTGCCCCTGATAATAAGCACTCATCATGGAGTGACCAGTTCATAGAACCTTTTGTTGAAACTATGAAACTTGTTGGAGCTAATCCAAGATTCCTTAAAACACATGAATTGTACGAACAGGGTCTATTTAACGATGCTATTAAAACAGCCATGGATAAAAGGAAGCAAATAGCAACAATTCTAGCTGAGGTTTCAGGTAAACAAATAACTGGAGAATATTACCCTTTTAATGTTGAATGCGAATCATGTGGTAGGATTGACAAGACGGTCATAGAAAATTATGAATGGCCATATGTAGGGTACAAATGCGAATCATGCGGCCATACCGGGAAACGGGACATTAGGAATGGAAATGGAAAATTGCCTTGGAGGGTAGAATGGCCAGCCAAATGGCTAGTCTTAGGTGTAACTGTAGAGCCATTTGGGAAAGACCATGCATCAGCAGGCGGATCATACGACACTGGTAAAAGGATTGCAAGGGAGGTATTTAATATAGAGCCTCCGTTCCCACTGGTTTATGAATGGATACATTTGAGGGGAATGGGGGCTATGCATTCCTCAAAGGGAATTCTAATAAGGGCAATTGATATGGTAAGAATGGTGCCACCTGAAGTACTCAGGTTCTTAATTGCGAAAAATAACCCCGAAAGGCATATAGAGATGGATACTGGCAGAGGCCTAATTTCATTGGTAAACGAATATGATGCGCATGAGAGGGTTTATTTTGGTCTCGAAAAAGGTCCGGATCCGGAAAGGGCTGAGGATATGAAACGCATTTATGAGTTATCACAGGTTGGTTCAATTCCTACAACGATGCCAGTACAGGTTTCATTTTCTCATATAATTAACCTGATACAGCTGAAAAAGAACAATGAAGAAATAATCCAATCACTGAAAAGGTCAGGTTATAACTTGAGTGGCGACCTTTCGCATCTTTACAGGAGAATAGAGGCTGCAAAATTCTGGTTAGCTAATTTCGCCCCTGATGAGTTTAAAATCAAATTAATAAATGAACCTTTTCCCATGGAATTGAAAGATGACGAGAAAAGATTCTTGAGCCTTCTTGAGAATAATATAATGGGGGATTTAACTCCGGATCAAATAAATAAGGTTATTCACGACTCATGCAACGCTACCATCGGAAACCAGGAGCATTGCTTTAAATTGGTTTATAAAATATTTTTAGGCAAGGAATCAGGGCCACGGCTTGGCTACCTCTTTACTTCCATGGATAAAGAATTTATAAGGTCTGTTTTGAAATACTATACCGGTTGATATGATAGATATATCCGAGAAACCCGTGGTTCATAGATCAGCCACAGCCGAAGGAACTATACTCCTTAAAAAAGAAACAATCAATGCAATTAAGGAAAAAAGGGTAAAGAAGGGCGATGTATTGGAAACTGCAAAAATCGCGGGCATACAGGCATCTAAGACCGCATATCTTGACATACCTTACTGTCATATTGTGCCAATTGAGTCAACAGAGGTAATTTTTGATGTGGGTCAGGAGTACATAAAGGTTAGTTGTACAGTTAAAGCTAGCTATAAGACTGGGGTAGAAATGGACGCTCTAAATTGCGTTTCTCGAGCACTTCTTACCTTATGGGACATGGTAAAATATCTGGAAAAGGACAGGAATGGACAGTATCCGTCCACAATCATTAAGGAAATAAAAGTGTTGAAAAAGAAAAAGGATGCAAAAAAGAATAGCGAAGGGAAAACAAATCTGAAAAAATAGAAAAATAAGTAAAATAATACTTAATCTCAATAATTGTTCTTCATCCAAAATAGCCGAGGTCCTCTTTCTTTTCCTCAGAGGGCAACTCCATCATCTTATTTGTCAATTCATCCATCTCTTTTGCCCTGTTTTCGAGGTCCTTCGTATCAAGTTCCAAATCAAGGAATTTTGATAAAATGGAGACTACCTGCTTAGCGGATTTAGGATCGGAAAAATACCCAGATGTTTCTCCCATGAGGCATACACCTTCAACGTTGAAGAGTTCATAACCCAATCCGAGAAGCAATCCTGCTCCTCCTATTATTCCTCCTCCAGGTTCATTCTTTGAAAATACAACGCCCAATTCTTCAAGCTTTTTCTTGCCAGATTGGCTAGTATAAGAGCCAAGTACTCTTGGTATCTCCACCAGTTTTCCAATCTGATATCCACCCAGGGTTATGATCATGGAAGGATTATATTGTGAAATGTATTCCAGAATCTCATAGGAAATATCATACTGCCCCTGTGAAGTCAGACCCTGAAAATCACCTGTGAAGAATAGAAAGTCCCTCTTGCCTTTCTTTTTATGGAAAAGTTCATTTCTTACTAGCCTAGCTCTGGAATCCTCAGTTATTAGTACTTGAGGGGGCAGATGGGAAGAAAATAGATCCGCTATTTTTTTAGCAGATAATTTCTCTATTATATAGTCTATGGCGATTTTGCCAACATTTCCTATTCCTGGTAAACCTGCTATGAATATGGGTGAATTGATCCTTACTTTATTCACTGTCTTTATTATTACTTGATCCATTTCTCTCCTCTCCATATAGAGTCATTAATCTATACCTTCCATATTTATCTTCTGGTGAAAATCTAGGTGGTAGTGCCTGTAAGGTTTTTCCTTGGCATTTAGGGCAAATCTCCTCTAAAGTATAGTTTCCGCAATTCTGGCATTTTCTAATTAGTGACTTCATTTACTCTTTCACTGGCCCTTCGGCAATTCCACCAAGTTTCTTCATTTTGTTTATAATTTTAGCAGCAGCTTCTTTCATCTTTTCTTCAGCATCTTTCATATCGATTGATTTGCTTACTATTCTATACCTAGGTGCACCGACGTAGGTAATTTCTATTCCATCACCCTCCCCATCTGCCAGTGCTTCTTTAATTAACTCAATTCCATTTTCTGCTTCCGTTTGGAGGCTTACAATACCACTTACTTTAACCTCCGGTGGTTTTAATGTGGAATTTATATAGTTGACAAAATCCTTCGCATAATTCCAATCTTTCAATTCTTTGAGAAATTGGTCTGGATCAAGGAGTGCTAGCTCTACGGCATAATTTAGGCTATTAAACTTCTCATTAAACATGTCCACGATACTTTTTTCTTTTAAATTCTTAACCTGTTCTGCAAAGTTTTCAATTATCTTTACAGCTCTCTGTTCTTCTTTCCATTCCTTTAATTTCTCTCTCTTCTGATGTTCATTTACCTTTCTGATGGATAGATCAAATTTATTTCTGGAGGGGTTTGCATCTATTACCTTACATACAATCCTCTGTCCCTCTCTGACATAATCCCTTATATATTTTATCCAGCCAGATGATATTTCTGAGATATGGATGAAACCTTCCTTTCCTTCATACTCATCTAGGGTTACTATTACCCCAAAATCTTTTATTGTTTTGACCGTGCATACTACAAGGTCTCCAACTTCAGGATATTCTTTCTTCATTGGTTTTCTCCTGTTATCTCCCCACGAAATTCAATTAACCCACCAGTGGGTTTTGCAATTATGGCATTGCAGATAATACATTTTACTTCAGTAGAAGCACGGGAATAAGTAAGCGTCTCGCCACCACATTCCGGGCACTTAATCTTAACAAATTTCTTATCAGCCTTTTTTAACTTGACAAATTCAGGCATTATTGTTCTACCTCCACTAGTTCGAATTTCTTTGCTCTCCATGTTGGAGTATGATACGCTTTCTTACATTCAGTGCATCTGTATCTTATGTTAATCCTCTTAGTAGGTTTCTCCCTACCTTCATAAACAGGTCTTGGGAAACCTCCATAACCAGAGGTAACTCTCCTGAATCTTCTCTGCCCCTTTCTAAGTTCGCTTGCCTTTCTTTTCTTAACTCTTTCAACTTCTTGCATGGTGTGCCTTTTACAATGAGAGCAGTATCGTTTAACCAATCTTGGCATTTTCAATTTAAATCACCTGGAGTCACAAGAGAATGAAAATTCATATTTAAGCATTTAGAGATTACATCATACTTTATTTAAAATTAGGATCAGATTAAGCAAATTTATCTCTCTCACACAATGACAAATTTATATGGGAAAGGCTGATTTTAGTAAAAATACATGATAACATATATTTTTGGGCATTTTACAAAATAATGTTGCTTTGTTCAATTCTTGGTTCGTTAAAATATTCATATTAATGCAGAATAATCTTTATATAAAATAATTAAGAAATAATTTCATATTAAGACTTTGAATAATACACCAAGTATATAGTGATATAATACCAAATCAGAGACCATAATGAATCATTTTAAATTTCCACATTAGTTATTTTAGCCTCTATTGTTCTTTCAATCATAAAAAATTTTAATAAGCACCATATAACACTTGATGCTTAAGTCAGTGCCGCAGAAATATGATCAGCTTTCCATAGAAAATGAAGTCTGGGAGAAATGGAAAAGGGAAGATTTAATCCACAAGGTTCTTGAAAAGAACAAGGGAAATAAGAAATATTCTTTCTTAGAGGGTCCACCTACTGCAAATGGACCCCCTCATATAGGGCATGCTGAAACACGGGCAATAAAGGACCTATTTTTAAGGTATAAGAGCATGAAAGGATATTATATCTATCCAAGAAGGGCAGGATGGGACTGCCATGGCCTCCCTGTTGAAATAGAAGTAGAAAAATCCCTGGGAATAAAAAGCAAGAAGGAAGTAGAGGAACTCGGGATTGAAAAATTTAATAAGCTTTGTAAGGAAAGTGTTTTTAAATATGTAAGGGAATGGGAGGAAGTATCGAAAAGACTGGGTTTCTGGGTGGATTATGAACACGCCTACATAACTATGCTTGATGATTATATTGAATCAGAATGGTGGGCACTAAAGAGATTATATGAGAAAGGACTATTGTTCAAAGATTTTAGAATCTCGCCATATTGCCCTAGGTGTGGAACTACTTTAAGTGCCCATGAGGTATCACAAGGATATAAAGACATTGAGGATTATTCCATATATGTTTTATTTAGAATATCAGGAACCGATGAATTTTTCTTGGTGTGGACTACAACACCATGGACTCTTCCCGCAAATACCTACTTGGCAGTAAATACAGACTTGAATTACATAAAAATATTGGTGGATGGAAAGAAAATATGGTTATCTGAGCAGAGGGCAAAAGATATCCTTAAAGGGAAGTCCTTCGAAATCTTAGATTCAAAGAGGGGTTCTGAATTAGTGGGAATCAAATATGACCAGCTACTCCCATTCCTCAAAGTAAGGAAAGGCCTTTATGTAGTTAGTGCAGACTTCGTCTCTAAGGACGATGGTTCTGGAATAGTCCATATAGCACCGGCATTCGGTGCGGATGACTATTCAATTTTAAAGAGGGAAGGAGGAGAACTTTACATAACTGTTGGAGAAGATGGGAAAATAACATTGGAATCTCCATGGCAAGGAATGAATGTAAATGAAGCCAATGATAAGATAATAGAACATCTGAAATTTAACGGTCTATTATTCAAGAGAGAGAAAATCACTCACTCATATCCGCATTGCTGGAGATGTAATACTAAGTTGATATATTATCCCGTAGAGTCATGGTATATAGGTGTTTCAAAGAAAAAGGACCTTATTGTTAAATTAAATAAGGAGATAAACTGGAAGCCAGATTACATAAGGGATGGAAGATTTGGCAATTTCCTTGAAGAGGGAAAAGATTGGGCATTGTCTAGAAATAGATTTTGGGGTACACCTCTACCGGTCTGGATCTGTCCGAATGGTCATGTCTTTGTCGCGGGTAGCAAATCAGAGTTACTGGAGAGAGCCAAAGAGGTACCATCAAATTTCGAACTTCACAAGCCCTATGTGGATGAAATAAAGATTAACTGTACGGAGTGCAACGAGCCAATGAAAAGGGAGCCGTATCCAATCGACACATGGTTTGATTCAGGTTCAGCATTCTATGCTCAGTACCATTATCCATTTGAGGGTCAGGAAATTTTCAAGGAAAATTATCCAATAGACTTTATAAGTGAAGCAATAGATCAGACAAGAGGCTGGTTTTATAGCCTTCATGTAATATCATCACTACTTTTCGAAAACATTTCGTTCAAAAATGTAGTGGTAATGGAATTTATACTTAACTCAAAGGGCGAAAAAATGAGTAAATCTAGAGGTGACGTAGTCGATCCTAGGCTAATAATGAATCAGATAGGAGCGGACTCTTTGAGATTATTCTTTTTCCAAGGTCCACCCTGGAGACCTAAAAGATTTTCAAATGATATCGCCCTGGAATATTCAAGAAGAATACTGGGTACACTCTATAATTCATATTTCCTTTTTGTCACAAATGCGAACCTAGATAAATGGGAACCACGTGAAGAAAAAATTGTTAATGAGCTTGACACATGGCTCATATCAAGAACCAATCAAGCTTTCAAAATATACTCGGATGCCATGGATGATTATGAGCCGCATAAGGCAATTGAGGAAGTGGAGAAGTTAGTGGATGAAATATCTCAATGGTTCCTGCGGTTAAGTAGAGATAGGTTCTGGAAAGAGACTATTGACGAAGATAAAAGATCCGCTTACTATGCAATATACTACTCGCTAAAACTTACACTCCAAATGTTAGCTCCATTTGCTCCCTATTTTTCAGATTATCTCTATTCAAAATTGACCGATAGTCTAAGTGTTCACATGGAGAATTTTCCGGAGCTAGGATATTACGATACGCAACTAATATCAGAAATGGAGACGGTAAGATCATTAGTGGAAACTGCTAGAAGAATAAGACAGCTGAATGGATTATCATTGAGAAGGCCAGTGAAAGAGGTAATCATAGGGGATCCTGCTCTTTCCACTCTTGTGAAAAAATATGAAGCACTTTTACTTAAAGAACTAAATACCAAAGAATTAAGGGTTGAACCTGCTGAAAAGTACAAGAAAATTTCCTACAAATTAGATAAGAAAAAATTGGGAAAAATATTCGGAAAAGATCTACAAAAAGCGGAACAGGAACTATATGAAAAAGGAATAAACCATCGTCTAGAAGAAAATGAATCCATAGAATTGCTTGGGAAGACTATTTCTGCCAAAGATCTATTGATCGAGGAGAAAGTTGACGATGGATATCTATCAGATCTAACGGTTAAAATTCCTGTATTCATATCTTCGAAACTGGACAAGGATCTCTACCTTGAAGGTCTCGCCAGAGAAATAATAAGACGTATTCAAAGCATGAGAAAGGATATTAACTTGGATTACACTGATAGAATATATCTCAAAATAACTGGCGATGACGATATACTGGAGGCATTCAATTCAAAGAAGGATCTGATATGTGAAACAACCTTATCAAAAGTTAGGGATTTATCGGATGGCTATAAGAAAGATTGGGATATTGATGGATTGAAACTTTCAGTCATAATATCCAAGGAGGGATAACTACAAGTTCTCCATCACTGTCACCCACTAGAATTGTCTTCACATTATCTATCCTTTTTATTGCTATCTCTTTGTAATTAAACGGGCTGATTATATATGTCGAATTGTCCTGGCTATAGAGAACATCAGCTAACTTGTAATCTTCCCTACGCAGAAGTATAATGCCGTTCTCTGCCTCATCTAATTTTACTCTTTTTTCATCCCAATTTTCTACGTTTAATAATATTAAATCATGACCATGCATTTTTGAAACGAGCCATTTCTTTCCCCACAGTTTTATCAAGTCAAGATCAGCGAACTTCGGAAGTCTTACGGCGTATGTGAACCTGTATAGGTCATGCCCTTCTTTCCTTCCAACAAGAGAATTGCTCTCAGTAATTGAACCTCCGAATCTTTCAATTATTCTCCTGCTAACAATCTTTGAAAATTCTCGATCAGAGATATATAGATCATATCCTTCTCTCTTCTTTTCTATCTTTGTTATAAAAATATCTGAATTATCTTGATCCTCTACTATCTCCATTACGAATTTAAGGACCTCGTCAAATTTTGATCTGCCACCTCTCAATTGAATTATCGCTTCAAAATAGTTCCCCCTTTTCTTAGAACACGTAGGGCAACTATGGTAAGATGTTTTGACAAAAAAATAACCATTGATATCAGTACCGTTTTCGTTTTGTATTGTATAAGTGATTTTTCTATTGAAATAATCCCCCGTTGCTTCATATTTAAATTTTTCTTTTCCAAGGACGTTCCTGAAATAGTAATCAAGGAATCCATTTTCATCCATCTCTGAGTGAGACCATTCACTGAGGTAAACCCTACCACAGTACTTGCATTTCTTTATTTTTACATCCTTTAAAAATGGGCTATCCTTTTCTACATTCTTCTCAAGACAGGAATCGCATATGACCTTGTTGCCAGTTGTTTCTTTACCGCATATAATACATTTCGTAACATGGTTATTAAAAACGGGAATAAAATTTTAAGCCTTATCTTTTTCTGAATTTAAATAAGGCCACTGTTTTGGGTCTGTTATAAATTCTTTAAAATAGATACACTTGTCTTTGCCCAGGCATCCAAGAATGTTTAACTTAGAACACCTTTCACCCTGTAAGTAAATGCACTCTTTTTCCCTTACCATGAATTTACCATATACATCACAGTCTTCGAAAATGCATCTGTATCCTTTGTATTTATAATGACATAGGTTATTGAAATTGGAAAATGCACATCTGAGCCCCGGCATTTGCTCACCGCTAAGGTTTTAACCTTCTAATTGTCCTTGGGAAAGGAACAGCGTTTTTAATATGGTCTAGTCCTGCTAACCATGTTACCGCTCTGTCAACCCCTAAACCGAAGCCGGAGTGGGGTACGCTTCCATATTTCCTCAGATCTATGTACCAAGAATAGTCCTCCGGATTCAATCCCTCCTCCATTATTCTGCTTATGAGTTCGTCTTTGCTCCAGATCCTTTCTCCTCCGCCAATAACTTCTCCATACCCCTCAGGAGCCAATAAATCGTGACAAAGAACATGGTCAGGGTCCTCAGGATCTGGTCTATGATAGAATGGTTTCAGTACTTTGGGGTAGTTGTATACAAATATGGGTTTATCAAAATCCGAAGTGATTTCCCTTTCTTCTTTTTCACCTAAGTCAACAATGTCTTCCAGTTCCATTCCTTTGCTTCTTCCAATCTCTATAATTTTCTCATATCTATACCTATAGAATGGTTTATCAATGTTTCTCAAAACATCTAGATCTCTGTGCAATAATTTCAATTCATCTTTCCTTTTCTCGATCAATTCCTGAGCTATGGAAATTATGAGTTCCTCCTCGAAATCCATCATACCCTGATTCCCAATCCATGCTGCTTCTGCCTCTAGATGGGTAAATTCGGTTAAGTGTCTTCTAGTCCTTGATTTTTCCGCTCTGAACGAAGGTTGTATCGTATATACACTTTCCAAAGAGAATATGAAGGCCTCAAGATAGAACTGAGAGCTCTGAGTGAGGTAGGCCTTTTCACCGAAATATGGAACTTCAAATAAAGTCGATCCACCTTCTACTGCCGCACCAACAAACATCGGAGGGGTAACTTCATGGTATAATTTTTCCTTAAAGTAATTCCTAGCAGCATCCAGGGCAGTTTCCCTTATCTTGAGGACCGCAGTCATCTCCCTACTTCTCAACCACAGGTGTCTAATGTCCAGCAAAAATTCGTCTGACTTGTCTTTGGTTATGGGAAATGGTTCCGCAAGGTTATAAATTATCAATTCTTTAGCTTGAATCTCATAACCAGTTGGTGCTTTCTGCTGCTTTACAAGTTTTCCTTTTACCTGTATTGAGCTTTCTATGGTCAATTTTTTTGCAAGTTCAAATCCCTTTTCGTCCATGCTTGATTTCTCAAATATTATTTGAATAATATTAGTGGAGTCCCTCAACACAACGAATATTATTGGGCCCGACTCCCTCCACCTATACACCCAACCTCTAACCTCAACTTCTTTGTCTATGTATTCATCACTTAGAATTCTTGAAACTGGAATGGTGGACATAATGGTTTAATTACTAATTCTATATTTTATTTTCCAAAGGAAAAACATAAATTATGAAGACTGTTTTGTAATCAGTGAAATATTTACTTTTCATCAACAATGATCACATTAATGCAAGGAACTATGTTGAAAATCCCATAAGATCGTATCTTAAGGATGTCAAAGTAGCTGTGTCCAACACTGATTATAGATCGCCGTTGATAATAGAAAATTATAGTATAAATGAGGACATGATACTAGAAGAAATAAATAAAGTAATGGGAACAAAATTAACCGTGGCTCCAGGGTACATGTATAGGTGTGAAAATTGCGGAAAATACTATGACAAAAATGGACTTTTGAAGATAAACAGCGAATCCAAGATTACCTTGAAGATAGTAAGATTTGAAAATATTCACGTTATTTTGCCATTAAAATCATCCATTAAAATCCCAGAACTGTGGCTTAAATTAGATCTCCCGACTAGGTCAATTTATATTGATAATGAAACTTATACCATATTAAAAGGCTTTATCAGAAAGGGAAAGAAAGTAGATCCGAAGGTATTAGAAATTGTTTTGGGGAAAAGTCTCGCCGAAATAATGTATTTCTCAGAATTCAGCGAGGAAAACGTTATCTTTCATACCCCAGAATTCAGATGTCCAAATTGTGGAAGATCGGTTACAAAGATAACAGCTGAGCAAATAAAACTCGGAGATCTAGTTATAGGTAAAATAAAGGACACATTAATTTTGCTAAATGAGTACGGTAAACTTATTCTAGCCAAGGAAATGACTAATTCAGAAATTGTATACGTTCTTTCAAGAAACATGAATATAAAGAAGTTAAAGAAAGTCGGTCTAGATGTAATACCTATAAGGCCACCAACAAGATTGCAACTAGTGAATATTACAAAAGTTTACAGATCAATGTCATTTTTAGAATTGAATAGGAAAGATTTGGAGGATAACCTGTTTTTCAACGAGTCCAAAGCATTCTTTATGAATTCTGTAACAGAAATTCTCAAAAATGTCGAAAATGGAAATATTTTGAAGTCCTATGAAATATTCTATAGAGATTACAAGTTCTATAGCAAATTATTTTTAAACGCATCAAAGAGGGCCAATAACTACCATCTGAGCACAGCTCTGGATTTTAAAAAATTATTCTATCAACTATTCATTGACGAGTCTAACCTTATTATACCGAAATATGAGGCAGACTACCCCCCTTCGTTTAAAAACTTCATAAATCTATTTGTTTCATTAGAGAAAACTAAGGCTAGAACAAAGGGGAGAGGGGTAAGATATCAGAACCTAATTATTAGTACGGATCTAGATCTTCCTCCTTTAAATATTATGAGGGACATATTAAACGTCAATGAGATATTGATCATCAAAGGATTCTGGCACGGACTCAAATTTAAGGTCAAAGCAAATATCGAAAAGCTCGGTAAGTATTATAAGAGTTACTATTCCTCCATAAATTCAATGTTAAGCAAAAGGGATGGATTAGACGTAATCAGAAAACTGAATTCAGGTGGATACGTATTGGGAATTGAAGGTCAAGAAATTAAGATAACCAGGGACATGGTTGATATAATGGTTGAAATACCGCAGGGTTACGTAAAGGGTGTATTTGATGGTGGTGAATATTATCTAAATTTAAATTTAGAACAATGTGAGAAGGAAACAAATAGGATTATAAGGAAGGCGAATTATTTAAGGAAACTAGAGAATCTCGATTATAGGGATTATATTGATGTGTTCGTTGGAAGGGAAAACTGCCCTTCCATCAACTCTGCGTTAGAAGATAAGATAAGAAAAAAGATTAGGGCATTGAAAATATCTTGGGTGGAAGGCTCTGATATTTCAATAAAAAGGGTTCCTCTTAATCAATTGAGAAGAGCAATATCCACACTAGTTGGAAGTAATGACCACAGGGAAGCCGATGCCCTAATAATTGATGGTTGCAGATCAGTTATGTCAATAATAAATGGTGAAATGGGCAACGAGGCAATGAAAAATAATTCAATCTTAACCATCAAGAAAATTTTGAAGGATTTCCAATCATCAGATTGCCCATTATGCGGGTCCAAGTTGGAAGATTTAAAATGCAATTTTTGTGGTCTTGACATTAAAAATTTAAAGACAACATTTATTGATGTTCCTTCATGATTTGAATAAGGGCTTCCCCTAATTTCGGAACTGTTTGGAAATTTCCTATTTCTTCTGGATTTATCCACCTGAATTCAGAATTTTCCCAATTCAATTTAACATCTGATGAAGAGGTTATAGCAATGATTGGATGGACATTGAATACGATATTTTTCCATCTTACTGGGAATGGTTTTCCTTCCGTCTTAATCTTTACGTCTGTAATGCCAGTTTCCTCTCTAATTTCTCTTATCCCAGCTTCTGAAGGTGATTCTCCTTTTTCAATATGTCCTGATACAGCACTATATTTCCCCTGATATGAGTTAACTTTGTCAGATCTTTTCAGTAACAGTAATTTTTCACCATTGAAAAGATATACAGTTACAGTATCTTTCTGCACCACTTCTGGTATTTCCACTTCTCCCGTTTTCCCATCAATTCTAATCCTGTCGCCCTGTTCGAAAATGTCTATTGGTATTGAATCTACCATAGGAATCTGCGATATAATTGCTCCAGTTAGGATGACAATCTCAGATTTTTCATTAATAATGCCTGAGGGGGATACTCCATTTTCTTTGAGCTCAAGCAGTACATAGGAACCAACAGTGGAACCTCTCCCTCCTTTGAAAACAAATATCTTGTTCTTGAATTCTAAGCCTTCACAAGTACCCGATTTAATTCGACCATCCTTTCCCATTTCACCAAGTGGTGAAACGAATTTATTACATAATGCAACTTCTCCTTCTGCTGTACCTGGAGAAATCCCCCTACCTTTAATTTTCAATTATTGCCCACCTCAAAAGTTCATTTATATTCTGAAAATTTATGGTTTGTCCTCCATATTCCTTCATAGGCAGATAAAATGAGGCTTTCCCAGAATTTACTCCAGTCTTTTTATATTTATCACTCAAAGGAGATACTACCATGCAGGTGTCAGCGAACACCTTAGCCCCAAACTCCTCAATTACCTTAATATATTCTTGAGAGTTTTTAATGGTTTCTCTAGATGCAAATAAGAAAACATCTACATCTTTATCTTTTTTCTTACCATTGACCATATGTGCTATGAATTCAAGTTCCTCCTTGCTGAGGTGAGGACATCCAATTGCAATGAGTTGTGGTTTCTCACGGCTTGTCTTTTTATCCATCGTGTCCCTTATTACGGAATAATCCAAATTAACTCTTTCCAGTTTCTCATTAATATTTAATCCATCATCGGGAGTCCTACCTTCAACATGGAAAATGCTAGTGGATGATGAGGCAGCTAGCGCAGCCCCAAAGGCTTTTAATTCAAAATTCTTTAAATAATTCATATTCAACAGCCTAGGTATTTTACCGGGAAAATTTTCGCCCAAATAAAGACCCAGAGCAGCCACTTCAGAATAATTCAATTTCCTGTCCATAACGACTTCATAGTCAGCAACTCTCGCCTGATCCAGGTGCAGGCCAAAATTAGGTGTTTTCCCTATTATTGCAGCTGCAAGTGCAGAAGGACCCCCCTCTCTATTAGTTCTAGCTCCTAAAACTGAATTTGCATATATTATTGCCGAACTTTCCGCCCAAGCCAAATGATCCCCATATTTTGGTTCATAATAGAAATAATACGGAGTGCAAGTGAAGCTCTCTTTTATTCCCATTGACATAAAAATTTTAATAATTTCCAATTGTTTTTCTCTAAATTGTTCACTTACGTCCACAGGTCCGTTACCATTTAAATCAAATCCTAATGGATTCAAAGTTGTAGGAACTGCTACTTCAGATCTGATCTTCCTTAGAAATTTTATACCACCCTCCCCAATATTCTTGTAGGAAACACCTGAAACATGTGCAGATTTGATAGGAATGAGTCTATCCGCCTCATTAACATCCCCTATGGAGACCAACAACCTCATGGCTATGGCTTTTGCGTCTCCATATTTTCCGTCGTAAACTTCTTCCTCTTCTTTTGAGAGATACATTATAGCCTCATTTCTTCCTTAATTTTTAATATAGCTTCTCTTGGATCGCTACTATTGGTTATGCTTCTACCTACTATAATATAGTCGGCTCCCGCCTCCAATGTAGCTTTTATGGAACCTCCCTGGGTATTAATTCCGGGTGATATCACTTCTAAATTGGTTAATTTTTTGAGATGGTGTATCCTATCAGGTCTTGTGGCAGGGGCTACAATACCATCAGAACCAATCTCTTTAGCTAATAAGGCAATCTTATCTGAAACAGGGGATATGAATTCGAGGCTTCCTGGGTGACTCATTTCAGCAACCACATAAAATTTGGCTTTTATACTCCTAAGTTTTAGCAGAACATCTCTCCCCACGAAGCCATGTGCAATGAATCCAGTAGAGCCACTTTCAACTAGCTTTCTGGCGATATCATATGAAACATCCGGAATATCGGCTATTTTTAGGTCGCTTATAACGGGCACATATCTAGATATTTCGCCTATGACGCTCAATCCATTTCTCAGAATAATAGGATATCCTAATTTTGCATAATCTATCATATCCCTTGAATCTCTAACTATTTCTAACGCTCTGCTCTTATCCTCCAGATCAAGAGCCAGTATTAGGCCACTCACGGGATACAAATATTTCAAAGGTAAATAAACTTATTTGAGAAAGCATTGGTAGCATAGACTGACTTTGGTATATGATTATGTCCTAAGTGTCAAATTTAATGAACGAGGAATTCATGATAAATATATTTGAATAAAGAGGAATTAAACCGGAGTAAGGGAAAGGCATGGATAGTGATACTGAGGCATCTCCAAGAAAATTCCTAGAGTACTTGGATGAATTGATTGGACGATTAAGAGTCAGCATAATATTATTCATAATCATTTTCATAGTCACATTCTTATTCAGCATTAATAAGGTAAAAATTTTTGGAATTTTATTTTACTATCCCTATCCAGATTTTTACAAATCAATCTCTATACTCGTAATCGACTCCATAGAGAAAAAATTAGTTCCAAACGGATTCATTTTGATTAATATCTCACCTTTTGACACGGTAGTAACCATAGCTTACACATCCATAGCAATTGGATTGGCCATAGCGATTCCAGTCGCTATTTTCCAGATTCTAAAATTTTCGGCCCCTGCTCTATATCCAAATGAAAGAAGGGCTATCTATTTTGCCATAATTCCAATAATCCTTCTCTTTATAATGGGTGTACTTTTTGCAATTTTTATTATTCTGCCCCTTTTATTCAGGGTAATTTTCATACTGTCACATAATTTGAATGTATTACCTACAATGGGAATAAAAAATTTCATCACAATCATACTTATGATTTCTTTGGGAATGGGTGTTGTCTTTGAAACCCCAATAATTATTATCCTACTTTCCTATCTTAAAATTGTCAAACCACAGGTTTGGTTTAAGAACTGGAGGTATGCAATCATCGGGGCTTTTTTCATTGCTCTCCTGATATCACCAGGAGCTACTGGAGGAATAATGGAGGTTACAATTGCCACAATAATAATTATTATGTATTTCGTGGGAGCTCTGGTAGCCCTTAGAGTTTATAAGGAATGAAATTTTCAAAAGTTTGCTTTCCAGCTAATGAAAGACTTTTTTGCGTGATATACCACATTATGGGTAACATAATGATCCACATTACCAAACTTATCAACATTTGATCCGTTATATTCCAGAATTTCCAGATCTTGATACTCAGAGTGAATGTTTCATAATAAATCACGATAGGTATCAATCCGATGGCAACGGAAAAAATTTCCAATAAAAATATACCAATGTGATTTTCACTATTTGCATATAAAATTCCAACTAAAAGTCCTGATAAAAACATTATATATGACATGGCACTGTAAATTAATGGGTTAAGATACGCTAAATTTGTGACTTGTGGAATGTACCATACCAAAATTAAAATGATAGAAATTGCCAATAATAAATATGAATAAGAATTAGGCAATTTGAATTTTATAATCCTTTTTAATGGTTCTCCAAATGCGTACCCTGATAATATCATAGCCATTCCATAAAGGAAGAATATCACAATGTTTTCGAAAATTTTAGTGAGAATAGCAAATGGCAATATGGCCTGAAGTACAAAAAGAATTGCAAAAGCCAGGGGAATATCATACCTGTCAAATGATAGATCGACTAATCTATTCCCCTTCCCTTTTGAATAATATTTTTTTATAAATATATATGTAAATATAAGTAGTATCACACTCAATGTAAAAAATGGTATTAAAAGAGTATTAAGGAGTAAGATGGCAACAGCGGGCAACAAGGCGATAGCACTTTCACATTGGCAACTCATGGCAGCCACTATACCGTAACCACTTGCGACCAAACCACTTTTTAATTTCTTATTCCCTTTGAAACTTTTAAGATAGAGGGGTATTATTAGGTGATAGTTTTCCGCGAGAAGTGAAGATGCTATCAAAATTATGAAAAATACTAATGGTCCTATAAGTATATCAGCATATGCAGTTGTTATAAACAGACCTAATGCCTCAGTAATTGGTGTTGGAAGGCCTATTGCTACCATTTTATCTGGGAGATATTCTATTGTCAAAGGAGCTGGGACAGGTTGATATAAAAATGTGTACATTTTTCCAATAGTTGCCATGAATATTGTCACGGCAATCTGTGATATCAATCTGGTCCAGGACCCCTCAATTTTATCTAATCCTATGGAAAATAGAGTAAGCAGAATGGATGGTAATCCAAATATAATGGATACAAAGTCTCTTGTAATGATTATTAGGGTTAACCATATAAAAATTTGAAAAGACCTTATGTATAATGAAATCACATATTTATTCCATAGGATCGATATGACAAGAAGTATGTTGATAATTATGATGGCCATATAAAATGATGATAGAGCATCTGTCGTAATAAGGAAGTATCCGGTTAGAATTCCATAAAGAATGAATCCGTTAAATATTAAAAATAATAAAACCTGAATTAATTTAGATCTTAGGTTATCACTCATTGTAAACATATGATCTGTATAGCTTTATAAGCACTGCAGAGATGAAAAAGATTATGCCAAGACCAATTCCAACCAGAGCCTGTTTATTCTCACTAGTCAATGGTATAAAGGAGATCATAGTGAATATCCAGACTGCCATTAAACCATATATGGCTCCAAAGGCCGTATAACCTCTAGACCCTAGCTTATTTTTGGTAGGAGTGAATCTAACTCCACCGCTCACAGCATAAATTGCCAAAATTGTAAGCATCAAGAATATCAGGGAACCAATTGTCTCCCCTAGAGATATGCCAGTGCCTGTACCAAGATATATTGAAGCAGACAGACCAGTTAGAAATGCAAAGAAACCAGCGATTGGAGCAAGAGCAAAAACTTTCCAAGCATTGCTATTCTTGAACCTATTTTTCTCAAATAACGATGCCAAATAATATATAAGGGGAACCATGATTATTAGAGGAATCGCGAAAAATAGAAGGGCATAGACATCTGAAACCGGAACTCCCGGTCTAAAAGCACCCCATATGGACAATCCAATATAATAGAAGATACCAACAATGCCAGTACTTATGATGAGGGGTCTCTTTGATGCTTTCAATTCATTGTTTCTGTCTATCAAAGGTAATAACAGGAGGTAGATCAGTGGAAGGCCGGCAAATATGGTTACAGACCAGAACGGTCCAATGGATGAAGCGAATTGGAAATCTAACTCTTTATAGACAAAAAGTAAAAACCAGGGAGGATAGGGCGGAACTTTTGTTGCAAGCGGGCTAGTTGGAGATACTTGTGGGAAAGGTGAGAGTAGAGCAGGTACTCCTGGTATTAGAGCGAATACAGAAGGAAGAATAAATATCAGGGAAAGTGTTGCAAGAGCTATTTCAGTCATATAAAGCAGATTGTATGGGTACCATGGTTTATAAGTTCCATCATCTTTATCAATTGCCGGTGCCTTATATTTTACTTCTTTTGGATCAGGCATTATTGTATTGTATTCTGCCATATAGAAGTGCATGGCAAATAAAATGAAAATCAGTGCTGCTATCACAATGTGCCAAGCCTCTAATCTCTGGAACAATTCCAATGAAGTTCCCGATCCAAACATGATAAGTTCAATGTATTTTCCAATAAATGGAACTGCGGCAGCTATTCCTCTACCCACATCAGTTGCGTCTGCCGAAAGAACATCTCCAGACAGGGAATATCCAAAGTAACCTGCCGCAACTGTCAGTACAAGAAGTATAACGCCAGATATCCATTGCATTTCCCTTGGTTTTTTGTAAGAACCCACAAATAGATTTCTCAGAAGATGCAGGTATACGAAAGCTATCATCAAATATGCTCCATAGAGGTGCGTTGTAAGAATTATTGTTCCAAACGGTTGGGTGAGGAATGATACTGTACTTTCATAAGCGTTTGAGGGTTGATAATAAAATAGTAGAATTAGTCCAGTTATTGCCTCATAGAAAAATGTTATCATTACCATTGCCCCAGTCCAGTACCATATGCCCCCTTTCTTTCGCATGTAATCCGGCACTTTCCTTGGAATCGGCTGCGGTTCATTCATTATTTTTTCTAATAATCCTTTGTCTTCACTCATTAATATCACCATCATGAAATAGTGGTAATTTCAGTTGTGTTACCGCTTATTGCATTTCCGCCTGATAGATCTGATGTCCTACCATATATAGTTGGTCCTACCATAAGCGTAGCGCTATAAGTATCAGTAGAAGAATCGTAAAGAAGTTTCACATTGGGTAAGGGGGATTGCGTAGGTCCTGTGACGACGCTAAACCCGTTGTATGGGTCATAAGTGCTACCATGGCAATCGCAATGAATTTTACCCGGGAATGATGATGAATTCGGTGGATGGAATTTGATTTCAGGAGGAACGCACCCAAGGTGTTGGCATATTGCTGATGCAGCAACCACGGATTTATATGGTCCTACTCCGCCTGGAGAGGTAAATTTCTTGCCCGTAGCGGGAATTGCAACATCGACCGGTTCGACTGCAACATCATTATTATTGCTATCTCCGAGCCTTAGAATGAAGTTTGGTTCATTTTGTAGGGGATAATCGAAAAGTACAATCTGTGGATTATTTACGACCAAGTCTGAAGTGTGTACTGGATTTCCATTGGGAAGACTTAAAGTGAGAGTAGGAAAACCAGATACTACGTTTTGATTGGGGGGTATGATATCCAGTACAACCCCTCTAAGTACACCTAGGACACCTACCCCTACTGCTAATACGCCCATGGCCTTTAGGAAGTTTCTCTTTCCTGTATCTGGCACTTTACTATCTTCTGGCATCTAAACACCTTAGTAAACAACAACAACGCCAGTCATCCAACCAGCAGTTGCCATTGCTCCGCCCCAGCCGTTAAGTTCATCGCCACAGGGGACATAACACTGCCAAACGTAATTTCCAGTATTATTCAGATAGAAATCAGCAAATGTTATTGCACCGCCGCTAGGATTTGTGCCAGCAAATGTAGGGATATTTACAACAATCTGACCATTGCTCAATATTGTGAAGGTATGGGTAACTTCCCAGCCTCCGAAGGTGTTATTCCAAGGCATAGATGAAACTGCCCAGCCAGCTCCTTTTATTATACTAATATTATCTGATACATTACCTGAAAGTGTCGCATTTATGTATTGTGATGTCCCATTATAGACGTATTCTACTCCTCCCACTGTTCCTATTACATGAGCATAGGTAGAATTATTAGATGTGCCGTTTGGTCCAATGTTTGAAGTTACTCCAGAGTCATAATCCACAATTGTTAACTGAATAAGCCTATGTGAAGGCAAAGATATCTTGGCAGAGGATTCCAACTGCCCATTGGGCCCAAGTATAAAGTATGCAGGCTGTCTATGATGTATTGTGGCATTGTCAAACCAGTTATTGGGTGATATTACCAATGTAAGAGAATATGGCCCGGTGGTAGCATTTACAGAATTAATTGTTGTGGAAGGTGTATTCACCGATTTTTCATATGCAACGCCAAGACCTACTCCGCCTAGAATGATCACTACAGTTATTATCGCATAGAAAGTCTTCTCAGACAACATGAAACTTAAATGTAGCCAGGTTAATAAGGCTAACCTATTTTTAGGTTCCTTTAAAAAAATAAATCGTTATATAGTCTATTTCTTATTATTATTTTCGCACCATAAATAAAAATCTAAAAATTTGATTTCCTCTTCCAGAATTACTTTTTCAAAATTATTAAATAAATATCTCCGTGATGAAGGATTAATGAAAGGAGCTAGGGACTTTGTAATTTCCAAAGTCTCTTCCAAAGCTTTATCCTCGCTCACCATTATTGAATCTACGAAGATTTTTGATTTCTCATAATATAATTTCATGGGGAATGTTATTGTTGATAAAAATAAGTTGGGTTCCCTGTTGTCCCATATGATCTTTGTCTCCTCAGTCGATATAACCTTATCAGTCAATAAAGCCAGAGAAAGACCATTATTTTTTAGCCTGCCACCAACGAAACTGAAAATTGGTTTTTCCAGGGAAAGGGCAATTAAGATTATATTTCTTATATGATCATAAAAATCCCTGAAATCAGCGTAAGATAACCTATCAGGTGGTTTTATCCCCTCAGAAAAATTGTTGTTTGTGCCAGTAAGAATAATCGATTCTACCTTGTCATCAAACGCAGCAGTTGAAAGAGCTTTAGTTAATTCATCTATGGCACTTAGGTCTAATAATCCCGGGTATAGTAATGCTATGATCCCTACGTTGCCTTCCCGCCAAAATGTAACCTTGTCAAAACCTTCTACCCTGGGCGCTTTATTTGAGAAATTTTCCATGGAAATACACTCATCTTATGCTTTATTGAGATTTTTTATCGTTTATAGATTCTTTGATTTCTTTTTCTATTTCCATCTGTCCTTTCTTAAATTCACCGAGTGCTCTTCCAAGAGAGTGAGCAAATTCAGGGATCTTTCTTGACCCTCCTAAGACCAATAGCACTACCAATATGAATATGATCCAATCAGTTGGGCTTCCTATCATTTACGTTCGTTATAATAAGTTAATCTTTCCTTAAAAGTTTTTTCATAAATCGATCGATTTGCGAAAAACACTTAAAATATGGCCAATGAAACTAATTACGAATTAATTGAGTAATAAAAAATTTAGTCATATTGTTACATCTACATTAGGAAAGGAATGAATTATAATTAATGATTTTCTTTCAAGAAATAATTTGCTGGAGTATGGTCATAGGACTTAAATGAGATTAAAGTAGTCTTATTTTGTCATTGCTTACGCACTTTTCATAAAATTTCATGATACATTTGTTTTAATTAAATAGATAGATAAAAAGAACTATGAATAGTAAGGAACCATGTATGAACATAAATTCATGTTAATCTTAAACATCAACCTGAATCTAGATAAGTAATTAACATTGTGCATGGGCAAAACAGATAATTCTTTTTAACGTTTTTATTACAAAGATGAGCCCTATAGAAGTTAAGTGTATCAAGATGATCATGCACTTTGTATCAAATTATATAATTTTAAAAATCATAAAAATTATAGATAAATTCAGCCCTAGTCTTAGTTTACCAATATCTTAATATATTCGATATTACTTCTTACCTTTGCCGTCAAATACGACTGGCCTGATAGTCCATTTGGGCTTATATGAAGACCAGATTCCTAAACGGCAAAAGTGATGAGGATTCGAGAAGTGTAAGGCTCGAATCTGAGATGGGGAGAGAAAGTCCATTCCGCAATCCTAAAATTTAAACTGGTAGTATCAACCAAACTCCGGTTGATCCTG
>CAYXTM010000012.1:0-38915 GCA_964468585.1 uncultured Thermoplasmatales archaeon
CCGCCGCTATCCACAGGTCGCTGGTTCGAATCCGGCAGCCGGGATTGACCAAATAGTTTAAGTCTATCTATGGTATAGCTATTTATAGGGGCTGAATATATAGAAGGTGCCTGAAAATACTACGAATCAGAGTTGAAGAGGCACAAGAGCTCAGATCCCAGCAGCAGGTCGAGAAAGACAATAATCGATTTTCTCAATCACTTTCATATATGAGATAGGCAAGCTTATTGATAGAATATTACCTTGCTTTTTGACCATGAATTCAAACTCGACAATTTTATTAGCTCCATAAAAATAAATATCGTATCGCATTAAAACGATTGTCCAGGATTACATCAAAAAATATGCCCATGATTTAAGAATATAGTAGTTTTCATTATTAATAGTAGAAACCAAATAGCCAAAATCGATAATGAAATTAAATATTCAGATTGAGGGAAGACTTAATACTGCCTATATATCAATTTCATTTATAGGTAGGCGTAGCTACTTTGAAACAAAATTGAGAATCCGGGAGGAAATAATAATGTCGGATGGACAAGGTCTGACAGCCAGGTAATTGATAGATAGAATCAGTGACATACACAAAAGAACAATTTATGATCTTTTGAACGACTTGAAATACTGAATGAGGGGGAAATCCATACTTGAGGTCAGGGTGTAGGTTTCTTCGACCAAATATAAGAATAAATATATTCTCAATTTAACCTCTTTTAATGGTTCGGATTCAATTGTTTCAATACTTATTAAATCTAAAAGATATGGCTCAGTCATCACAAGGAATATAGATTTTGTTTTCTCCTTATATTATACCCCCATATACGGAAACCGGGTAAATCTGAATAACCCAAGTGAATAAAGACTTATTGCTAAAAGGCATAGCTTAGAGAACCAATTTGAATGGGAATCAGCTATTCTAAGCAAAGAAGATAGGACTAATTTGGATTGCTATTTCGATGAGGAATTTATTAATGGTACATTGGAAATGCTCTTAAACTCAAAGGAATTCAAACCATAACAGATAAGTTGTCATATATAGCGGCTTACTACGACAGGACAATGGTAAAAGGTATTCCATTTAAGCCCTCTTGATTTTTAGGTCACACATGACGAATATAATAAAGAATTTGACAGATTGTGGGAAGAATATAAGTCAAAAATTGATAACCCCATGACTACAGCTATGGTACTCCACCCTTCCAACATTGAGCGAAATATAAGGAAAATGAAAAATAACAAATGGTATTAGGAAAAACATTATTCCCTCCCTCGAAACACTTTCTCTTGATGTATTGACATTCATGTTCACAGATATGGCAGTCATCAGGGAGAAAGGTAAATTGGCAAGTAAGGATACGATTAAATTATGCTTTGAGTTGATCGTATCGAGGGCATTAAATAACTTAATGGATCACAGACTTTTTGAAAGCCAGGTAGATCTCTATAGATATTTAATAGGGAACCCTGATAGACTTTACAGGAATCTAAGGTATTCTCCAATAGTTGCCGTTAGCTTCGATGTAGAAACTATGAATCTTTTATCTGGCAGAGGAAAAATCTTCTTGTTCTTACCAAGGAGTTATTAAAAACCATCAGAAATTCAGACAGCTTGTATTATGAAAATAAAATAAAAAAGGGTGATAGAATAAAACTCCGATTGGATGCATTCAAAAAGGTAAACAATCCTTCTAAGGGTAAAGTAGGAGAGATTGAATCCTTGCAGGTGCTTTAATAACAAATCGATAGAATCAGGAAACCCATTAAACAATAATCTGAAAGTAATAGGGAATATATAAATGCCATTTAATCAAAAATTAGCTGTTTGATTTGATATGTTGATAAGGCGACAAAATGAATGAAAGATTGAGATTGATATTCATTTTTCATATTCATAGGTTTTGTTATCACTAAAAGAATATGATCTTATTGTTCTTGTCAACTGATTTTTACCATCTATTTGTCTAAAATTGCTTTTAAATTAGTGCTAAACCATTGGATCAACTCAATACCTAGCTCCAAAGCCTTGTTTTTAAGGTTTTCATCAACATATATTGTAGTATTTTTCGTTTATTTAAAATTATATAATATTATATGACGTAATATATATTTTTTTATACAAGGTCTTAGATATATAAAAACAGCCCGTATAATAGGGAAAAAAGTTAATAGTAGAGGTATTGAGTTGCATAGCCCAACAAAATAAAAGCAAGTTGACTTTAAAGCAACACATTTAATTTTAAATTGTCTGGTTGCATTCAATTCAAAAAGCAATCTGTAAATTGGTGTTGTATAAATCCCTTTATGGTATGTATAATATTGGACTATTACTGTGATGACTGCTATAATAGCCATTGCTAACATTAAAACAACTGCCTGAGAAGAGGAGTCTCCTTCATTTTAACGTTGAAAGATCCAATCGCCAAAACCTTTTTCGTTATGCTTATCAAACCAACTTCTATTATGAATGCAAAAAAACTTAAAAAATAAAAATCAAATGAAAATTAAAGGATTATGATATTACTGTTGAGGCAGACCCGGAATATCCTGAAACCGTCAGGGTTATTGTATCCCCGGAAAGTGAAGTACCACTACCAAGGGCAAAGGATAGTATTGCTCCACTTTCAATATTTCCCTGGGGGGTTGTACCAAAGGCAGCAGGTGACCCGTCTGGGTTTGATATCGTTATACCCGTTATACCCGCACCTGCCGTAAATACTCCCTTTGACACTAATTGTGTTACGGCTCCATTTACAGTTATTTGTATATTTACATCACTCACAGGAATAGGAGATCCAGGGGTTGTAAAGGTCAAAACCAATGAAACAGCCGAAGCACTAGAAGATTGTTCAGCCAAGCTTCCTGCGAATGGCGTTGTCGCTCCTGTACTAGTGTAGTGGCTCACCAGTATGTATACTGTTGCTGCAAGAACCACTGTGATTGCTACCATGAGTATGGTTGCTATCACTGGTGATACAGCATCTTCCTTTTTTACATAAATTTCCTTCATTTTGCTCACCAGGCTTGCGCCTAATAAATTATAAGTGATAGAGGTACTTAAATTTTATCAGTCTTTTTGACGTATAACACAGAATTTAAAACATTGAAACCGAATCTGTTATTTATGTGCGTTTCACAGTAATCACAAAAGTGATCCTCTATTCTGAAGCGGCAGATACAACCTCAATACTACCAGACAAGAGTAACAATCATCAAGATACTCGATGGAAGAGAGAGATGAATAGCTCGCACTTCTCGATGACCTTCATAGAAAGAAGGTAAAAAGACTTGAAGAGGTTAGTAAGAGAAAAATGAGGGGGGATATTACAAACTTAAATCAGCAAGGTTGCTCGGATTATTTTTTGGATAGATTAACAGTGCAGATAGCCATGATGTAAAAGAGAAAACAGGAAATATGAGCGAGGCTCGAATTAAATGGTTTCGGCGCAGAATAGCCATAACAGCACTTAAGTATTTAACCATGCAACCAGATATCAAAACTAAGAAACTTCTTCATAAAGGGAAGAAGAAACCACTGAAAACTATGGTCCCTAAAAAATCCTCTTTTGTATCTTACAGGAACTGTTCCCAGAAGGGACAAGAATGATTATTTTAGGGAATACAGGAGAAAGAAAAGAGCTGCTTTAGCAGGACTCAAGTATCTCTTCAATTTACAAGAGTCAAAAAAAGACATCATCTAATGTAAAGCCTCTTCAAAGTTACAAAAGGGTTATAAAAGATGTAAAAAAGAAAATTAGAGATTCAATTATTTTTATTTTCTGAGAATGTGACCGTGCTTCGCCCTTTGGACGTAAAAGGTCACCTCAAACTCCTCCAAAGGGTTCGAGATGGAATAAGAAACCTGGCACAAAGTACAAAAGATATTACCCGAGGCACCAGGAAAAGAGAATAGAATATGAGAAAAGATACTATCAAGAACATATAGATGAGATACTTCGAAAAAAAGAAAGATAGGGAAAAGATAAAGAAAAATCCAATTAATATAGATATAAAATAAGTTTAGTTATTTTTAAAAGTTCCAAATTGTGGCTTTATTGACCATTTATGTATTAGTTATTGTTGAGACAATACTTGATAATGATAATTTTCCAAAAAAAAATCTTGGACGGGTTGGACATAGATAAGATAATGGTGCCAAAGATGTCTAGAGTTCTTCATACTTTAAATTTTCAAATCTCACATAAGGTGTCTATATACATTTATAATAAATAAATTTCATACAAAATACATTATGGGATAATATGAATGGCAGCTCCACGACCTTTTAAAAATCCTGGAAATAAAGCCGGAAGAGATCACAGATAATGCCATCGGGAATGATTAAAATGACTTTATATTCTGGAAAAATTTCGACAATAGGCTCGGAATCCAAAACAAATGAGTTTAACTATCACTATTCATTATATTTACGAGGATCCTATTTTAGAGAACTAGCAAGGGAATATTAAGGATTAAATAAAAGTATAAAAACGTCGGAAGAGGAACTCAGCGAAAAGTGAAAGGACCTTGTGATCAAACTAAAATATAAAGACAATCTATGGTCAGAAATAGCGTCCACGTTAGAGATGTTCAGGAGATCTTTAAATTCTCTCCACCAAGCAATAGAGAGAATTATGGATTTAAAAAAGATGCCCTCTGATCTGAAGGAAAGGATACATCTCATGTAGAGGCGGTAAAAGAAAAAATGAAGGCGATGAGATTCTTCAATTAGTTAACAACTATGGCCGATTTCCTCATAAACACAAGAATTATTCTAAATTACCTGATCCCAAATAACGATGAACTATATGAAGCTGTGAGAGTTCTTTTTTTTAGAAGAAACTGGGAAGATGACCAGCTCAGCATAAAAAAATATGCCCTGGGTGAGGTGTTAAATAGGGTTCTAACCCATGAATACGACAGTGACATAACAATGAATTCATTGATAGACAAGATTGATAGAATTAGGGATTTGGTAGCTCAGAAGCATCTAAGAATAATTGATTTTAATAGTGTCGGGTGGAATGGATAAATCATTTTCAAGAAATAAATCAATTAAATAACAGGATACAAACCTCAGATAAGCTCATACTTTTCCTGTTTTGTTCTGACATCATGACTTCATACTTCTATACTGTTGATAATTATATCATAAATTCGAAATGGGTTTTTAATTACCTTCTGAAACACGATAAGAAATTAAAGGAATTGCCTTACTTATTACCGTTAGAAGGTGGGGTATATAAACCTCGTAAGAACTACATAAATTCAACGATTTCATGAGGTACGTATCTGGATTGGGTATTGGCGCATACAGGTTATATTTGAATATATTTATTAATTTAAATAACATATCTGGAATAAATTTCTCATAATTTTTATTTATCATATTCATTCATTTTTATATTATAAGGATCACTTTCTTACTTACATATTTCAAGCTCTTTCTAGAATACAGAGATTAGACCAATTCTGTAATTTCGGCATCCGGGATTCTATTTTTCCATTTCAAAAATTAATTTTTTCTGATAATGCATATGAAACCGTGTTATAATTTTCCTAAAGTAATAAGCCCAAAGTAATCTAAAATAAAAAATGCGGGAGTTCAATTGAATGAATTCATGGTCTTGAACATTTTAGAGTTCTGAATATTTGGATCAAGTTTCTTGGAATAGGATTCGAAATTTAAGGATGCCTTATCGTCCCCTAATTTTTTCAATATTATTGATTTCATTGCCCATAACCTTGCGTTATTCCTATCCTTAGCGATTGCCCTTGTGACAGAGTCATTGGCTTCCTTCCAATTCCTGGAAAAGAATTTTTTGAGTATTTCCTCCTCATCTGGTGAGCTTGGTTCACATTCCTTTATTAGATTGTTAACAACCTTCTCCTCTTCCATTTTCTTCTTTCTTTCCTCTACCTGCGATAACAAATCTTTTGCTTCCTTGTTGTTGGGATCCGTCTTTAAAATATCGTTTAGAAGGGTGTATGCATTATCTAAATTACCCCTAGTTATTTCGGTGGTAGCCAAAGTTAGTTTCAACTTATTTACATTTTCTAACTGAGATTTAGGTACTGCCGATGCGGTCTCCTGTGCCATTTGCTTGACTTCAGGTTCAGTTGGTTTCTCAATTTTGGATTTTGTGGAATCCGATATCTGCGGCTTTGCCCCCTCTTGCCTGGAAGGCTGCTGTACAGGAGTTTGATTGATCTGGGTCTGAACCTTTCCCCCTGAATAAGAATCCCATATCTGTTTATACAGCTTGTTCTTCTCTGTAAATTTCAAAATCCTTGGCCGAAGCTGTTCAATTACATCCCCAGGAGATTTCTCAACCCATTTTTTAAATGATTGTGCAACTTCCTGTTTGTCGGAATCGAAAGCATTTAGGAGAATTATGGCATCATAGGCATCCATATAATCGTCAATCTTAATATAATCATCAAAAATATTTTCAATGGTTTTTACAAGACCCTTGAATTCGTCCGGATCAAAGTTGTCCTGTTGATCAATGATTGCGGAAATTGCTTTTTTTAACTCTTTCTTTGCCTGTTCATTCCTTCCGCCCGCCATAAATTCCCTTGCTGCCTTTTCATAGTTCTGAACTAACTCAAGGGGACCTATCATATATGAAGCTTAACGTATGCATTATTATTAAATTTTATCATACCCTCTATTATTTCAGTGATTATTTCACCTTATAATTGGGTGGTTCGGCAAGAATCATTATGTCGTGAGGATGACTTTCTGTAATTCCAGCCTGCGTTATAACTACGAATTTCCCTCTCTTCCTTAATTGTTCGATGTCCTCAGCCCCTGTATATCCCATTCCCGCTTTTAGACCACCCACAAGTTGATAAATAGTGTCTGAAACCTTACCCTTGTATGGCACAGCCCCTTCAACACCTTCAGGCACAAATTTTGAAGAGCCTATTTTCCCGTATCTGTCATGCTCACCTGCTGAAATTGCACCCAAAGAACCCATTCCTCTGTAGCTCTTATACCTCCTACCACCTATGGTGATCTCCTGTCCAGGAGCTTCATCGGTACCAGCCAAGAGGGAGCCCAACATAACTGTATTTGCACCCGCTACAATGGCCTTTACTATGTCGCCGGAATACCTTATCCCTCCGTCAGCAATTACCGGAATATCGTACCTTTCAGCCACTTCTGCAACATCCGCCACTGCTGTTATCTGAGGAACTCCTATTCCCGCCACAATTCTAGTGGTACATATGGACCCTGGACCTATCCCCACCCTCAAGCCGTCCACATCCGCGGCTATTAAATCTTCTGCTGCACTGGATGTCGCTATATTTCCTGCAATTATATCAATACTGATTTCCCTCCTCATCTTCTTTACCGATTCGATAAGATTCAGATTGTGGCCATGGGCACTGTCCACAACAATAACATCTACGCCCGCCGCCTCCAATAACTTTGCTCTCTCAATATCAAAAGGTCCCACAGCTGCTCCAACCAGAAGTTTACCCTGATCATCTCTCACTGCATCAGGGAATTGCTGCCTTTTTATGATATCTTTAGCTGTGATAAGGCCAACTAGATTGCCCTCATTGTCCACCAATGGAAGCTTCTCAATTTTCTTACTTGACATTATTTCCAGTGCATCTTCTATACTTATATTATCACGGGCTGTTATAACATTAGAAGTCATAACTTCCTTAACAAGCTTTTTATCACTCTTGAAAAATCTGATGTCCCTAGAAGTCAGAATACCTACAAGTTTTTTTCCAGATACTACGGGTAAACCGGCAATCCCCCTTTCCTTCATTATCCTGATAGCCTCGGATATCTGCGTATCTGGAGTAACTGTGTAAAGATCCCTTATTATGAGGGATTCTTCCCTCTTGACCTTCTTTACCATATCAACCTGAAGATCCTTCTTCATGTTTCTGTGAATTATACCTATTCCACCAAGCCTTGCCATTGAGATAGCCATTTCAGTTTCAGTAACAGTATCCATTGGACTTGACACTATGGGTATGTTCAGTTTTATATTCCTTGATAATCTAGTTGCTGTCGTAACCTGATTGGGTTCCACCGATGATGCAGCTGGAAGAACCAAAACATCATCAAAAGTGTAAGCATATTTTGCTGAAGACAATTTATCCGAATACATATATACCTAATAAAAAGTCATATAAATTTTTTAAGAAAATCAAAGCTTTCAAATTAAATAATAACTTAAATATTACTTTTTAATTATGGAATGATAGGTCCTTTGGGGGAGCTCGTTGTGACGGGCTGAGAGGATCCTGAAAGGGTCGACCCTCAGAACCTGATCCAGGTAATACTGGCGGAGGGAATGAGATGAGAAGAATATGTGTGATTGCTATAGTTGTTGTTGCTATATTGGTAATAGTATCAGGCATTGTATATCTTGTAGAACCCCAGACATATTCCAACCAAAAACCTACCATAACAATCTTGACTTATTCGAGCCTGCTTCAATATGGTCCTAACGCAACGCAGGCTTACAATTACGTTTTTGGTAATTTTGAAAAATGGTATAACGTAAACATAGTCATCAAGAATGCCAGTGGAGATCTCCTCACTGCTTTGGAACAGACACAGGGAAAAGGATATGACATAGTAATTGGATTGAATAATCTTGACTCTTATGCTGCATACAAATCAGGGCTTTTCTACAAGTTTAATGTATCGAATGAATCATACTTGAATAAAACATTATTTTCATATATGTATTCAAATGGCTATGTGATTCCATATGAATACTCATTCTTAACTACGGATTACAATCTTTCAGGACCCATACCTATTTCGATAATTAAAAATCTAACGTACATGGACCTTTATAATTCTAGCATAGGAAGCCAGTACATAGTAGAGAATCCAACAACGAGTATCACTGGTGAGGAATTCCTCCTTGGGCAATATTCATTTTATGAAAATGTACTGCACCAGAATTGGACTCTGTTCTGGAAGAATGCCAGAGATCTTAACATCACATCAGATTGGTCTTCTGGATTTAGCCTGTTTGAATCTGGTTACAAACAGATGTTATATTCTTATATAACAGACCCTGCTTACAACGAATATTTCAATCAGACACCCATAGGTACAACCCCATTCTATTTCCAAGGTAAATATTATGCGTGGATGGAAGTACTGGGCATGGGAATATTGAATTCGTCAATCCATAAATCGCTAGATGAAAAGTTCATAAACTGGTTTTTGGGACAGCGTGTTGAGAACCTGTTACCTACCAACGAATGGATGTTCCCTGCCAATTCAGATGTTATTTTACCACAGTGCTATGAGTACATTCCTAACCCATCTAACATTATTCCCTTGAACCAATACGTTAACAATACATTCCTCTATTATAATCTTGGACAATTGGAGCTAGAATGGGATGCCATTGAGACGCAGTGAACTATTATTTTATCTAATAATTCTATTATTCTTTATCATACCTATTTCTTTTCTTGTATTCCAGTCTTTGGAATTTAGAAGCAACCCAACTATGCTGTTATTATTATATAGAGCAGTTTATCAATCTTTGCTCCAGGCTTCTTTGTCTACTGGGATTGCTTTCATATTAGGACTAGTAATTAATATTCTCCTCCTCTTTTATTCCGGAAAGTTAGTGAATATAATGGTATCGGTTCTGTATATCACGTTCGTAATGCCTGGGATAATTGTTGCCCTAGCCATTATATCAATTCTGGGCCTGCGTTATCCACTTTATGAGATAATATGGGGGAATGTCATCTTCAATGCACCCATGATTGGGGTTATTGGATATTCTTACTCATTCAACACAAATCCTAGGGAGATTCAGATGGCTCGTATCCTTGGAGCCAATGATGGAGGAATCCTAAAACTTTACCTTAGAAACAGTATCAAAGGACTAATGTTAGGTTCATTGATATCATTTGTTCTCTGTTTCCAAGGATTCAGCCTCCCCCTAATTCTAGGTGGACCAAAATATTCCACTGTTGAAGTTCTTATATATTTGCTGAAAAGGGTATACCTTACCACCGGATTATATCCGTTTTCAGGAGCTGCATTTGTTTCAATTATTCAATTTATCATACTTCTCTTTCCCATAATAACATATTTTCTAATGTTTAAGAGCACATCAACAACGATGCCATACAGGTTCAACCCTTTTTCAAGAAAGAAATCCACTGGGGCACTTGTGGCTCTGACAATAATTATCATCGTGATATATTACCCACTTCTCAACCTGTTCTTCAAGTACCCATTGTATTCATCTGGACATTTAAATAATGTCATTTCACCAGTCACTTTCAGGGCTATTACAAACACCATTCTCTTTAGTATAATCACTATACTTGTTTCACTATTCTTAGTGATTATGGTATTATCAATGGGAAATCAGCTGAGATCAAACATTATTTTTGCGCTTTCTATGGCACTTACTCCTGTAGCCCTTGCACTTTCATACTTCCTCATATATAATGCGTTTCTCCCTCTCCCTGTAATTATTATCTTAATCTTTGTGGCAATATCATTGCCCCTGCTTAGCAGGAATTTCGTTGATTCGTTGAAAATGGTTCCTAAATCTGAGAGGTTCTCGCCATTGATTCTAGGTGATACCCCTGTAATGGCAACACTTTTCTATTACTTCAGGAGAATAAAAGGCAATATCATAAGCGTCATAGCCTTAGAGTTTGTCACTATAATGGGGGAGTTTTCAGCTATTGCCACAGTATATTCAGGCAATACAGAAACTCTTACCGTGGAAATATATAATGAATTTTTGTTAAGGAGAATATCGTCAGCATATGTGCTTGCTGAACTATTTACAATTGTAATATTTATCTCTACATTCCTCATATACTTGCTGGGGATGAGTGGATATTCCGTCCTTCGCGTTAAGGGTAGAGAAGATTACTAAAAAGTTCAATGACAAATATGTCCTAAACGATATTGATCTCAATGTATCAGAAGGAGAGTTCAGAGTAATATTGGGACCCAGTGGAACAGGAAAGACAACCCTTTTGAATATCATAAGTGGATTGGAAAAACCTGATGGTGGAAGAATTTTTGTTCATGACGAAGAGATTACAAAACTACCACCAGAGAAGAGGAATGTTGGATACATCTTTCAAGATCTCGGTCTTTTCTCTTCCCTTAACGTTCAAGAAAACATTGCATACGGACTAAGAGTAAGAAAATTCCCTGAGGCTGAGATAAAAGAGAAAGTCGAGGAATATGCTGAAAAATTGGGTATTTTGGAGCTGCTTGATAAGTTTCCCAATGAAATTAGTGGGGGACAGAAGCAGCTTGTAGCTCTTGCTAGAACTCTGATAATTGAGCCATCTCTTTTGCTTATGGACGAACCTTTAAGTTCTCTTGATACCTTTCTTAGAAATAACATGAGGTGGTACCTCAGAAATCTTTCAGAGGAATTGAACCTTACTGTAATTTACGTAAGTCATGATATTGACGATTGCCAAATCCTTGCAGATAGAGTATCAATACTCGATGGAGGGAGAATTATAGAAGAAGGAGAAAAAAAAGAGATACTTTCATCTCCAAAAAAGGAGGGCACCGCCAGATTGCTTGGTTATAATATAATAAATCTGGGTGAAAGGAAAATATTTGTTCACCCACAGAGAGTTAAGAGAGGGGGGAACATAAAGGTTAAGATTATTAGGGAGGAAATAGGAATTGCCTATCACTACCTTTTAGAAACCCAATTTGGGCAAATATACGCTGTATTCGACAGCAAATTCAACGAAGAGGAAGGAATTTCAATTGAAGGAGTATGATGATATAATGGCTTGCGGCATTGATGAGGCAGGTAGGGGGCCACTTATAGGTCCCATGGTTATAGGAAAGGTATGTGGAGAACCTGATCAATTAAGACAGCTGGGTGCTAAGGACAGTAAACTTCTCTCTCAATCAAGAAGAAAAAAAGTATTTGATCTTCTTAGAGAAAATGCATATTCAATTGATTTTATCATAATTCCAGAAGACACAATAGATAATTTCGTCAGAGAAAACAGGTTGAATGAGATGGAGGCAAAATACATGGCACTTATGATAGATTTGGAAAATCAATATATAATTGATTGTCCAGATACTGATGAAGAAAGATTTAGAGATTATCTCATTAACATAACGGGAAATAAGAATATAGTTGCTAAACATAAAGCTGACTTGATTTATCCAGAGGTAGGAGCAGCAAGTATAGTTGCAAAGGTCATAAGAGAGGAGGAAATAGAAAGGATAAGGAAAGAGATTGGGGATTTTGGTTCCGGATACCCGTCTGATCCAAAAACAATAGAATTTGTTAGATCGTATTATATAACGCATCACAAACTACCTCCTCATGTTAGGAAAACTTGGAAGACGCTTGACAGAATAATAAAAATAGATTCATTTTAAATTCATTGTAATACTCAATATCGAAACTATTTATCTCAAAAGTGGATAAGAATAAAATGAGCTGGGTGCATGATTATTTCAATTCATTGAAATCCGCTGCAAATAAAGAATATGACATTGCTAAGGAAGCTAGAGGTAAAGGCCTTGATCCTAAAACTGAAGTTGAGATTCCTCAGGCCGAGGACCTGGCTGGAAGGGTTGCAGCCCTGATGAAGATAGATGTGGCAGATAAGATAAGGGAGCTAGAAAAAAAATTTGACAGGGAAAGGGTAGCCATAGAAATAGCACTTCAGGTATCCAGAGAATACAAAGGTCCCATGGAAAAGAAAATCGAAATGGGAATAAGAACCGCGCTGGCGGTACTCACAGAAGGAATACTTGTTGCTCCCCTTGAAGGAATAACTCAAGTTAAGGTAAAGAATAGGGGAAATTCAAATTTCCTTGCAATTTATTATTCTGGACCCATAAGGAGTGCTGGTGGAACCGCCCAAGCTTTAAGCGTTATCATAGGTGATCTGATCAGAAGGGAGATGGGAATAGGTAAGTACGATCCAACCTCAGAAGAGGTCGAAAGATACAAAGAAGAGATACCCCTTTATGCAAGAATACAGCATCTACAATATGTACCAACAGCTGACGAGATAGAGACCGCTGTCAGGGGGTCTCCAGTTTGCATAACAGGTGAAGGAACTGAGGACATGGAGGTTTCTGGACATAGAGACCTGCCATTGATTGAAACTAACAGGGTCAGAGGAGGTATGGCCCTAGTTATAGCCGAAGGTTTGATACTCAAGGCTTCAAAACTTAAAAAATATGCAAAAACCTTCAACCTTGAGGAGTGGAAGTTTGGACAGGAGAAGAAGGAAGAAGATGCCACAAAACCTAATTTCAATTACCTTAAGGAAATAGTTGCTGGTAGACCTGCTCTATCCTACCCTTCAAGAAAGGGTGGTTTCAGACTCAGATATGGAAGGGGAAGAAACACTGGTCTGGCTGCAGTTGCCATACACCCAGTAGCTATGAAAGTACTTGATGGATTCATTGCCATAGGTACCCAAATTAAGACGGAACGGCCGGGGAAGGCCGCAGCCATAACTGTGAATGAAAACATAGATCCTCCCTACGTTCTATTGATAGATGGAAGTGTCAGGAGATTGGAAACCCTTGAAGATTATAAGAATTATGAGAGCAAGATTAAGGAGATATTGGATCTTGGAGAAATTCTGATTTCTTATGGGGAATTTTTGGAGAACAATAAAACCCTTTTCCCTGGAGCATTCACAGAAAACTGGTGGAAAAAAATTCTGCATTCTAAGGGGTTGGAATATAGGTCTTTTCATAACTCTCAGGAGGCAGTTGATTTCTCTTCCAAATTCAATGTGCCACTGCATCCTAGGTTTACACTTCTGTGGCATGACATAAGTATTGAAGATGCCATTAAATTAAGGAGCCATATTTTGAATGATTCCATCCTATCTGAAAATAAGTTAATGCTAAAACGGGATAATATAATCAAGAAGATTCTGGAAGATATATTAATGGAACATGAAATTAATGGAAACTGGATTGTAATTGATGATTATTATCAGCTGATATATCCTCTTGGGTTGGATATAATTGACGGAAAAATTAAGGAAGTTAGAAAATTTGAGACAATGGATAATATAATATCTTCAGTTTCAAAAGCTGCTGGTTTTCCAATTTATGCTAAAGGTCCTTCAAAGATTGGGGCTAGGATGGGTAGACCCGAGAAAGCTCAACACAGACAAATGGAACCGCCCGTGCACGCACTTTTCCCCTTGGGAGAGACTTTGAAGAATAAGAGAAATTTTTCAGAATACGTGAATTTGAAGGGCGCAAAAATGCAAATCAGAAAATGCGAGGAATGTGGTGAGGAAACATATGAGTATAAATGTCCCAACTGCGGCTCCAGGACGGAAGCAACAGGGGAAACTGGTAATTTCAACATTAATATTAGAAGTGTTCTTTCATCCAAGTTAGAGAATTTAGGAATATCTGAACTTCCTGAATTCAGAGGTGTTAAATCTTTGATGTCTGCCAACCAAGTACCGGAGCCATTGGAAAAGGGTATCCTGAGATGTGTGCATAGTGTTTTTCCCTTCAAGGATGGAACATGCAGATATGATATGTCTGATCTTCCCTTGACTCATTTCAAGCCCTACGAGATTGGCCTAAGTGTAAAAAAAGCCCATGAACTTGGCTATCATAAGGACTACCTGGGCAATGATCTCATATCTGAGTATCAGATTGTTGAAATTTACCCACAAGACATCATCATTAATGAAAGGGCAGGAGATTATCTAGTGAGAGTTTCAAAATATCTGGATGATCTTCTGGAAAAATTCTATGGACTGCAAAGGTATTATAATTGTAACACTAGAGAGGATCTTATAGGTAAATTGGTAATAGGCCTTGCCCCTCATACATCTGGCGGTATACTAGGGAGGATTATAGGTTATACTAAGGCCAATGCTGGTTATGCCCATCCATTCTTTCATGCAGCTAAAAGGAGAAATTGCGATGGTGATGAAGATTCCATAATGTTGCTGCTTGATGGATTGCTGAATTTTTCCGTTGAATATCTCCCCTCCACACGCGGATCCATGATGGATGCTCCACTTGTTCTTTCGGTGAGGATAAATCCCCTTGAAATAGATAAAGAAGCCCTAAATCTTGATATAACCGGGGATTATCCGCTAGAACTTCTAGAACTCACCAAGGATTTTGTACCTCCATCAAAACTAGCTGGATTAGTAAAAACTGTGGGAGACGAAGTGAAGAATAATAACACGTATCCACATTGCAATTTTACTGATGACACTCCAAATATAGATAATGGAAATCTTGACTCCTCATACAAGAATATTTCGACTATGGGAGCAAAATTGAGGAAGCAATTGGAGCTGGCTACAAAGATAAGGGCTGTGGACCATGATGATTTTGCAGAGAGGATACTTAGATACCACTTCATTCCAGACATAATGGGAAATCTCAGGAAATATGGTTCTCAGGGGTTCAGATGCATGACTTGCAACACCAAATATAGAAGGCCGCCTGTTGATAATAGATGTACAAAATGTGGAGGTAATATTAAGGAAACAGTCCATTTTGGCAATATTACAAAATACTTGAATGACGCAAAATGGATTATAACTAATTATAACGTATCACCGTATATAAAACAGAGGATAGAAATTCTTCAGGAATCCATACGGGAATTATTTCAAGAGGAGAATATGGAAAAGAATAATAACGTCAAGACACTTGAAGATTTTGGATGATACCTAAGATATATTTTGTCGGTACTGCTGGCGCGGGGAAATCAACCCTGGTTTCAGAATTTCAGAAGTGGTTGGAAACTAATAAATTAGATGCGGCCACTTTCAACCTTGATCCTGGCGCAGAATACATACCTTATTCCCCAGATTTTGATATTAGGGAGAGGTTGTCATTAAGTGAAATAATGCAGGAATACGATCTTGGCCCAAATGGGGCACAGATCGCAGCTTCTGATCTATTGGTACAATATCTTGATGATTTCACTGAAGAGATAGAATCCTATGACTCTGATTTTATTCTTATTGATGTTCCTGGACAGCTTGAACTTTTTGCCTTCAGGCAATCCTCGAGAGAAATAATAAGACTACTTGGCGAGAAGAGCAGCGCAATTATTTATCTAATAGATGCAACACTCGCCAAATCGCCTAGTGCACTGGTCTCTGCAAAATTCCTGGCCATGAGTGTACTTACCAGGTTCTACATTCCATTTCTGCCGCTGATATCCAAGTCAGATATCCTTTCACCCGAAGAAAGGTCCATGATAGAGACCTGGGAACAGAATCCGGGAGAACTCCTAGAAGCCTTGAAAAGAGAAAAAGGAGGAATGGACACTCTTCTGGCAGAAAAAATGATGGAAGGCATAGATTCGTTCCAAATATTAGGTAAAAGCAAATTTGTTTCGAGCCAGAGTGATGAAGGTCTTGAAGATATGTATGAATTCCTAACATGGATTTTTTACGGTGGAGAAGACCTTGAAGAAAGATAATACTAATGTCTGACATTGATAAGAAATATTTATATACTTCGTCTGACATACATATGATCATGGTAAATAACTATACCAGTCCGGATGATGAAGAACTTGCAAAAATTGTAGAGCAACTCAAAGTCAACATTAAGATAGTGGGTTGCGGTGGGGGAGGAACAAACACTATAACAAGATGCGCTAGAGAAAAAATCTATGGTGCAGAGCTAGTCGCCTTGAATACAGATGCTCACCATCTTCTAATGGTTCAGGCCAACAGGAAAATATTAGTTGGGAGGAGGACAACGGGCGGACTTGGAGCTGGTGCACTCCCACAAGTTGGTGAGGAAGCAGCCAGGGAAAGCTGGGACGATATCGTTTCTGCAATAGGAAATTCTCACATAGTATTTGTTACAGCCGGTATGGGTGGAGGCACAGGAACAGGAGTTGCACCCGTAGTTGCTGAAATAGCTAAGAAACAGAAGGCATTAGTAATATCTATGGTAACACTTCCCTTTGCCGCCGAAGGAAAACTTAGGTTAGAGAATGCCCTTTATGGAATCGACAAATTAAGGAAATATTCTGATACTACAATTGTAATTCCAAATGATAAGCTACTTGAGCTCGTTCCAAGGCTGCCACTTGACCAAGCTTTCAAGGTAGCAGATGAGCTATTGATGGAAGCTCTTAAAGGTCTAACAGAAATCATTACAAAGCCAGGATTAGTCAATCTAGATTACGCTGACATAATGACGGTCATGAAGGAAGGAGGCGTAGCCATGATAGGAATAGGAGAGAGTAGTGGAGGTAAGGCGACAATTGAAGAGGCTGTAACTGAGGCCATTACTTCACCATTGATTGAAGCAGATATCTCCACCGCGAAAGGGGCCCTGGTTAGAGTTGTTGGAGGAGAGGATATGACAATTTCACAGGCCGAAATGGCTGTTAGGCTAGTCCAGGAAAAGGTCAGCCCCATGGCTAGAATTGTCTGGGGTGCATCCATTGATCCTGCATTGAAGGGTGAATTCAAGGTGCTAGTGGTACTGACAGGAGTTAACTCCCCTTATTTCCTCGATTCAAATAAATCTGCATCCAAAATTGGATTGAAAGGATTGGACTCTGAAATAGATCAAATAATGTAAAAGGAGGTGACAAAAGATGGAGAAAAATAACAATATGAAAATTGCAAGCGGAATAATAGCGTTCTTCGCAAGCGTGTTCTTACTTGTGTACGTGTACCAGATGTCCCATGGCTTACTGAATGCCATTCTGTACGTGGGAGTAACTCTCCTTGGATTTGCTTTGGCAACATTCATAGTAGGATTCATATCTAAGAACGTGGCAGTAAAGTATTTGCAGGTTGCCTACCTAGTTGGCGGTCTTGCAATGATATACAGTGAAGTAATGTTGTCCGGCGGTAAAAATACCTTCCTATATCTGGCCATATTCACTGCATTCATAGCTGCCTTGATGTATGTGGCCTCTTCCTACGGCTTTGGATTCACAAACCCGAGGAAGACTGGAATCAGGGCCCATTAATTTTTTTCTTTTTTAGCAATATTTAATTAATATTTCCAATTATACCGTGATGAAGGAAAGAGTTCTCATATTTTCAGCTCTTCCCTATGCCAATGGACCTTTACACTTGGGTCACATGGCTGGGGCATATGTTCCATATGATGCATTTAGAAGGTTTAACATATTGATGGGAAAAGAAGTGATCTCAGTATCTGGGAGCGATGAGCATGGGACCCCTATCACAGTCAGGGCCATGAAAGAAAATAAGACTCCACAGGAGATAGCAAAACAATATCATGAGATAAACAAGGAAATTTTCAGGAGAATGTATATTGAATTTAGTACTTATATCGAAACAAGTTCAAATATCCACAAAGATACTGTTGAGAAATTCCTTAGGAAGTTAATGGATAATGGGTATATCTATGAAGGGCAGATGGTGCAACCATTTTGCGAACATGATAATATGTTCCTTCCAGACAGATATGTTGTTGGAAAATGCCCACACTGTGGATATGAAAAGGCCAGAGGGGATCAATGTGAGAATTGCGGATCAACACTCGAACCAAGTGAACTTATAAATCCTCTCTGCGTACTTTGCGGAAATCCTCCTGTTTTTAAAGAAACTAAACACCTGTTTTTCAAGCTTTCTGCTCTACAAGAAAAGATGGAGGCATATATCAACGGAAATATTCACTGGAGGGAGAATGTGCTTTACTTTTCGAGGAATTTCATAGAATCTGGACTAAAGGACAGACCTATCACAAGAGACCTAGACTGGGGGGTGGAGGTCCCATTTCCTGAATATAACAATAAAAAGGTCTACGTGTGGTTTGAGGCATTGATCGGTTATCTTACCGGAACCAGGGAAACTTTAAATTCTTTGGAAGAAGCGAAAAAATGGTGGTCAGATCCTCAGATAAAACAGTACTATTTCATGGGGAAAGACAACATACCATTCCACTCCATTATATGGCCAGCAATGCTTCTAGCGCATGGTGAATATCAGCTACCATATTTCATAGCTGCAAATGAGTACTTAAATCTACAGGGATCTAAGTTCTCCAAGAGTTCAAATGTAGGGTTCTTTATGCCGGAATTACTTGACAGGTATGATCCAGAATACATAAGGTTTGGTATATATTATAATCTACCCGAAGGACACGATTCTGATTTCTCATTGGAAGAGTTTGAGAATAAGGTAAATACTGAATTGATAGACAAATATGGTAATTTCATTAATAGGGCATTGATAATGCTATTTAAAAATGGACCTGTTTCATTTGATGAGTGTTCATTCAATGATTTGGACTTAGAAGCCATTAAGTTCGCCCGTTCAAAAAATTTGGCTATAATTGAAAACATGGAAAAAGTGAGGATAAGGGATGCCTTCAGGGAGTGGATGGAACTTGCAAGGTACGCTAACGTCTACATCACAAATAGGAAACCCTGGGAGCCTTGCAAATCTAAGAATGCTGATTGCAATGGGGCTCTATACACGCTTGGATTCATATCATACATCCTTGCATCAAATGGTCAAATTTTCCTTCCTAAATCCTCAGAAAAAGTGCTCCAATGGATGGGATTTAACTCCCCTGTTTACCTGAATAAAGATCCTCAGCTCCCAGTTATGAAGGTTATAATTAAACCTGAAAAGTTATTTGAAAAGATATCATCTAAAGAAAAACTTCCGCTGAATTTTGTTGTTGCGAAAGTTAAAGAAGTAATGCCACATCCTGATGCAGACAAATTATACATTCTTAAACTGCAGATTGGAGGTGAAGAGAGAACCATAGTATCTGGAATAAGGGATTCATATAGAGAAGATGAACTGATTGGCAGAAAAATAATAATAATCAGGAATCTTAAACCGGCAAAAATCAGAGGAGTCGTTAGTAACGGTATGCTCCTTGCCACAGAATATAACAATAGAACTTATCTATTAAAGCCCCCAGATGATGCAGTTGATGGAGATAAGGTAGATATTCCTGACTTTGAAATCACGGATGAGCAGATTAGTATTGAAGATTTCAGGAAGTATACCCTAGAAACAAAGAAGCAAGGTGAAGAAATAATAGCCACACTAAACATTAAAAACAAGAATTTGCCATTCACTGTAAAAGGTAAGGTCGTTACTGTAGACGGCGATGTACCAGAGGGCCTGAAAATAAAATGAGAGGAGACCTTCATATACATTCCAAATATAGCGTGGATTCAAAAACTGAACCCGATGAGATTATAAGATATGCAATACAGATTGGTTTAAGGTTTATTTCCATTACCGATCACAATTCATTTAGAAAATATGACTCGGACAAAATAATCATGGTTCCTGGCGAGGAAGTCAGTTCAAAAGATGGACATATACTTGCTCTTTTCATACAGGAGGAAATACCCAAGGGCCTATCACAGGAGGAAACAGTGGAGAGAATACATGAAGCTGGCGGACTAGCGGTTCTTGCGCACCCCTACAGGTTGGTTAATGGCGTAGGGAAGAATGCTCTTAATGTATATGATGCCATAGAAATAAAGAATTCGAGGTGTGGTAGGGGCTGTAATAATAAGGCAAAAGATCTATCAGATAGATGGCATGATGGTTATTCAGTTGGTAGCGATGCGCATTTTCTCTTCGAGGTGGGGAGGGTTTGGATGGAAATGCCTGATGGGGATCTAGAAGATATTAGAAAAGCAATATTAACAAAAAACATTATAGCTAATGGAAAAGATTTGAATTTTAAGAATAGAATTTCCTTATACTGGAAATTAGGTTCTGAGTATGTAAAAAGAGGATTCAAAAGAATATAAAACTATTTGAAGGCCGGTTCAAGTCTTCTGAGAAAATCGGCAAAATCCTTTTCAATATTGGAGTCTTTTCTATTGAATACGGTAACTAGAATGTACTTATCACCCGCCGGGTCCATTCTAAGTATTCTGTTGTCTGTGTATTCTATTTCCAAAAATTTAATGTTCCTTTGACTCCTACCCAGTATTTCCTCAGCCCCTCCAAATATAACTCCAGTTAGAATAGAAAAAAGATCAGATTGGGAATAGGTAGGGGGACTCCCTAATATCGGGACACCCGTCTTTGAGATGACCATCATTGATTCCACGTAGTCGTTCTTTTTGAAATCGTTAATTGCACTTGAGACTAAATCTTCTTTCATCACTATGTTTACTTAATTTATGTATTATTTAAATATTTTTTTGTTGTTTCTTTGGTAGTTTTATTAAAAATCCATTTGGAAAAATTTAATTAAAAACAATATATTCCTAAATTAACCTTTAATTGAATTTATTCCCTATAATTATCCAAAAGGAGAATATCATGCTTCTTTAATATGGCCAGATAGACAGTAGCGTAGTCAAGGACATTAATTAGGCTAGGAAGGTCAAGATTCTCCAAAGTGTGGTTTATCTTATCCATGGGATCCTTGATTGACATATAATTGCTGTTTACTTCAATAATACCCTTTTCATCTTTCCCCTTCATGTATAGATTCAATTGATCCTTCCAGACAATTCTTGGAATATAATTGACATTCTGCAGAGTCATATCCTCAATTCTCCGTCTTATACCACGGAGATCTTTATCTACTGATATTATAAAATCCCTTGCCATTGCATATCCTAGCTTTTTTGCAAAATTCGATTCTGTAGGATTTGAAGGCACGAAATCGTTAACTATGGATTGAACTTTATTGGTATCAATCTTAATCCCATCTATTGATGAGAGGCATCCCAATACTTCTGGGAACATGAACCTCGCCGGAATCCCTTTTGGGAGTGAAAAGAAAAACCAGTTTTTCTCTCTGGCTATTTTCTTTGCGTTTCCTCCCTGAGATATTATTATGGCAGCGTCGTTGTAATTTCTCATTTGTTCCAGAATGTTCGAGTTTTCACCTGAAATTGTTATAAATACTGTTATGGGCCTATGACCTTCCTCATTTGTTTTACCCTTTGAAATGTTTTCTAAAAAAATTCTAGAATATGTAAATCCATTACCTTCTGCAACAATTTCCCCAATGGAAAATTCTGATTTTTCCATGCATGATATAAATCTCTCTCCATAGGTTGATAGCCACTTAAACAGTATTGAATCTTCCATCTGCATAACAAATTCTTCATCCAGTTCATAAGTCATAAGGCAATATGAAAAATATGGATTAAATTTTAATGATAAGTTATATTTTGGGTTAATGGAGGCATCCATACTAATAACCGTGAAAAATGACAGGGACAACCTTAATAGGTTATTACTATCTCTGGAGAAGCAGAATTTAAACGAAATGGAAATAGTTATTGTGGATGCCTATTCCAGTGATGGTACATTTGATTTGATCAAAAACTTCTCAAAGAGGTTTAATAACATAGTTTACGATCAGATACCTGGGAGCAGAGGTAAAGGGAGGAATAGATGTATCCAACTGTCCCGTGGAGAACAATTGATTTTCCTTGACTCAGATACAGAAGTTCCTGATGGATGGTCTGATAAGCTACGAGAGTATTATTCTAAACCAATTGTTGCAGGAAAAGTAATCCAGCGGAGCGATGCAAGGTGGAGTGATTTGGGCAGAGTACCGATGATGTTAAATGGAGTGGATGTAACATACCCATCCAATAATCTCAAGTACTCTAGAAAAGTAATTGATGAAATTGGTTTATTTGATGATAAGATGAACACTGCAGAGGACATAGATTTGAATATCAGAGCCGTCCAGAGGGGGTATTCTATTTATTACGCTGAAGATATGTTTGTCTATCATTACCCAAGGGAAAATATCAGAGGACTGATTAGACAGTCTTATGAGGATGGGATAGGGAGAAAATACATACATAGGAAATATGGGTTGAGATCTCAATTCAATTTTAAAAATCTCAAAAATCATTTTTTTATTGAGTCATTAAGACTTGGTTTTGGCATGATAGGATACTTATTTGGTGACTTCCATGATTAGTATAGTTATACCTGCACTGAATGAGGCACAGAGCATTGGAGATGTCCTAGATGAAGTAAAAAGAGTTTTCCCTGATGCTGAAATAATCGTAGTTGACTCCGATTCTACAGATGGAACACCGGAAATTGCCAAATCTAAGGGAGCAAAAGTGGTGAATCAAAGCCTCAGAGGATATGGTAATGCATATATTAAAGGGTTCAAAAGCGTATCAGGAGAAGTAATAATAACACTTGACGCGGATGGAACTTATCCTGTAGATGATGCAAAGAAACTTTTACAATATATTGGAAGATATGATTTTGTAAGCGGAGACAGACTCACCCTATCCACTGAAGAAGCAATGTCTCTCATGCATCGGATAGGTAATGTCATTCTATCCTTATTCACTAAGGTACTTTTTATGGTAAATATCAAAGACAGCCAGAGCGGAATGTGGGTATTCAAAAGAGATATTCTAGATCAGATCCTACCTGAGGCAGGAGGAATGGAATTTTCAGAGGAAATAAAGATCAGGGCAGCATCAAGATACTGTTTCATAGAGGTTCCCATCAATTATAGGAGAAGGATGGGTGAGAAAAAGTTGAGACCTTGGAGAGACGGTATAAGGAATCTCATATATCTTCTGAAATTGAGGATAAAGGGGAAAATAAGATTGGTCAATAAAAAATGTAATTAAATGCTTTCAATTCTCGGGGCAAGTATGAATGTTACTTTGCCCTTTCCATTATATACTGGAGCTTCAATTTTCAGCGGGAAGTCTGTTTTTATCATAAGGGCAATGTCAGATACAGATTCTAGTGATCTCATGAAATTAGAGAGATAATCCAAAGAGTAAGAACTCTTAGCCTCTTCGCTGAAGACATATTCCTTTGTGATATTTTTTGGAATTGACAGTTCCGCATTTTCTAAATCGCTGTCCCCTTTTGCCAAGATTTTTAATTCGTCTGACTTCAGATGAAAAGTGACTACATCTGCAAAGTTCTCCGCTGCCTTTATACCAGTGAGGATTAGGTTGAAATCGGTTATGACCTTGTTTGGGATATCAAGATTTAACATTTTTGGCGTTGATATTGAGGCAGGGTCTATTATTGGAATGTTATAACTCAAGTTACCATATCTTATGTTAATCTTTTTCCCATCACCCTTGAAATTTATTATGTCAGTGGATGATGCCAGCTTCATTGCGTTCCTAAGTCTGTCAATATCAATTCCAATAGATTCCTCTTCCTCCAGATTATATTCTTGAAAAGTGTCCTTTCCAACCTCAAGTAGTACCATTGCAATATGTGCCGGATCTATAACCTTTGTTGATAGTCCCTTTGATGTAAAATCTATTTTGGTTTCCTGATTCAAACTGACGACAATATTAGCAAATTCTCTCAATGATCTCGCATCTATCTTAAACTCAACCATTTTTATCAAAACTTAAAATTGTTTGAGCATATTTATTTTACCTTCATTTCTGTGTACCCGCATCTACCACAGGATACTCTATCTTCATGTTCTGCTAAGAAGACACCAGGTCCACATTTAGGGCAAAATTTTCTTTTCCTGACCAGCTTTCCATTTTCCACTGCATATAACTCTCTTTTCTGCATTGAATCTCACTCCTTCTTTTCATCGGTTTGCAAGAGACCGTTTCTCTTAAGGATGTGTGTTAATTCAATCTTTTCCGCAATTTCCTTTGAATTGTAAACCTTACCATAGCCAATTGTCTGATTCAACCCAAACTGGGTCTTGGCATAGTTTATAATCACATTACTCTCTGGTACCTGAAAATTGTTTGCTAACAAGTTCTTCATTTTTTCCCTTGTGGGTGTGGGCTCTTTAATGTGAGTTACAACAAATTTAACCTCTATCCTTCCCAGAAGGGGATTTTCCCTTTTATCTATGACTTGAATATTCATGCGACTCCTCCCCCCATATCTTTAATATATTTCTCTATTTCGGATTTTATCTGTTCTCCTGATTCTATCAAAGCTATACCAACGTCAGGAATCCCATATAAGATTATGGAACCCTTAGGAGAAAAATAAATTGCAGGTAAAGATGCCAGATCTTCTTCTCCTTCAACCACTATCAGAACATTTCCTGAAATTCTCATAGCTTCTTCAACTAGATTCCACATATCCCTGGATATCACTCCAGGTGGATTTCTCACTTTTAGAACCTTATCATATTTTTCTTGCGGTATAGTTATGGCGTTTTCTCTCTTTGTTTTAAGATCCACTACCGATACTTTTGGTATCATTCCCATCCTTAGAACAGTATTTGTTACCACATCCCCCACTGTAATAATTGTTTTAGATGAAAGTAAAAGAAGCTGGGTTTCTTTGGTAATTATTACATCTGGCTTCTTCGAAAAAATTTTTCGATACTCTTCAGATACTACTATATCATTACCTAACTTTAATGGCATATTCACCTACTTCGGATATGCCAGCCTTTTTGGCGATCTCCGATTTCTGAGGATTCAATATGTAAAGATAACCTTTCCATTCCAACACAGTATCACCATGGCATTTTGTTTCCTCTGTTATCCTTTTGCAAACCCTGCAGGCTCTTAACTTAATCATTTAGCCTCACCCTTAAGCCAGGCAAGCTTACCGAGGAAATTCTGCCTCATGGTCAATCCTATCTTTGCTCCCTTCGATAACATATCAGATAGAGATATGCTAACTATCCTTGTCCTTATAATATCTCCAACCTTTAGGTCCTTTTTTGTTTCTTTACCTATGAGCTTTCTATTTTCCAGGTCTATCTCCAGCCTGTCATCCATTATTTGACTAACATGTAATAAAGCTTCAAAGGGCCCAATCCTTACGAATGCTCCTATTTTTGTAATGTCGGTAACTTCGCCTTCAATTACTTCCTGTAAAGTTGGTTGATATGCAAGTGATTTGACCTTAACTGGCTGGTAGACGCCACCATCGCCATGAACCAAGTATCCTTCTCCATCCAATGAAGCCTCTAGAACCATGATAACAACATATTTTCTGTCATTCACATCTCTTACCAGTGACCTGTCAAGGATACCGATTTTAGACTCTAACTTCTTAATGGCTTCCTCCTTGGCAGTCTCCTCATACTTATCACCTATTTTATTTGGAGGAATTCTGATTACTTCTTCTGATTCGACGATAAGATACATTATTCACCACTAACCTATCCGTATTTATACCATATTAATTATTTTTTCCAAGATGTTTATCTATTTAGCATATTTTCTTTACTGAATATCTTTTGGATTTCTTCCTCGCTCAGTATTTTCTTTTCCCTTAGCAATTGTATGAAAGGAATCTTCTTCTCCTTTGATTCTTTGACCAATTCAGCGGTTTTCTCATAACCCAATATGGGGTTCAGAAGAAGCGCCGTTCCTGGCGAATTCACAAGAACATCTTTGGCATAATCGAAATTCACTTTGAGCCCTCTCAGAGCTTTCTCTCTAAGGATCCTCAATGAGACTTCAAGTATATCAAAAGCGCCCATTATAGAAGTATAAATAACTGGCGTGAAAACGTTGATTTCCATTTCTCCATTCATTGATGCTTCATTTACGGTGGATGCATACCCTCTCGCTAGGAACGATGCCATTGTTACTGCCTCTATTATGCTAGGATTCACTTTTCCTGGCATAATTGATGAACCTGGTTGAACGGGGGGTAGGACAATTTCATTGAAACCGGCAACTGGTCCTGAATTCATCAATCTTATATCTCTTCCTATTTTAATTAACGAAGCGCTTAGATTAGAAATCCATTGAGCCAACCTATTGAAGTCGGAAGTAAATTGTTCAACAGTCATAAGATTTTCAGCGGGAACAAATTCTTCCCCGTAAAATTCATTTATATTTCTATAAACTAGCGACCTGATATTCATAGGAAGATTGGCGCCAGTGCCTACTGCCGTACCACCAAGATTCAATCTTCTTAATCTAGAAAGTATGAACTGAATATCACTCTTCAATGAATTCAATTCGTCCGCATGAGCTTTGAATTCATCCCCAAATGTAACAGCTGAAGCATCCATGAGGTGGGTTCTTCCAGTTTTAACATGATCCTTGTGCTCCTCGTAAAGCTTAAGGAATTCATCAATCGTTTTATCTAGCTCCTTAGTAAATTCTTTTAGCTGAAAATAGAAAGTCAGCCTCATGGCAGCAGGGAAAACGTCATTACTGGATTGACCTACATTCACATGTGTATGTGGAGATATTATATCATATGACCCTTTGGGCTTACCTATTAGTTCCAGTGCTTTATTTGCCAAAACTTCATTTACATTCATATTGGTTGATGTCCCCGCGCCTGCCTGTATATATTTTAGTGGAAAATCCTCATCTCTCCTCTCTTTAATAAGGAAATCAGCCGCTTTGATTATCGGGTCTCCTATACTCTTATCTAACTTCCCTGCTTCCATAAATGCTTTAACATATGACCTCTTTATAATTATTAGATTTCTTATAATTCTCCTATCCATGTATCTGTCATATGGGAAATTTGCTAGAGCCCTTGATGTTTCAGGTCCATAATACACATCATCGGGTACCTGAACTTCTCCGAGCGAATCCTTCTCAATCCTGACCATATTTACTGAAGTATTTCTAAATATTTATAATTTGGATTTTCCAAGTATCCTCTCTGCCATTTTGTCAAGATCCTTTCTCTCCCAATGTCCTGCTCGCGAGAACCACCATTCCTGGAAACCGATGCTCTTTCCTATGAATCTGGGAATTATATGGACATGGAAATGAAATATTGTTTGACCGGCAGATCTTCCTATTGAATTAATAATATTAATTCCATCAGCCCCAAGATTATCCATCATCAGTTTTGATACGTTTTTAATCGCCTCCATGAAATCCTTTCCCAAGTCATCTGGGGCCTCCAATAAGGAGTTATAATGTTGTTTAGTTATTATTAAAGCGTGTCCAGGAGTAAGCGGGTTAATGTCCATAAACGACAGAATATTATGGTTTTCATAGATAAAGCTAGCTTCCGATTCACGGTTAACAATACGACAGAAGATACAATTTGACTCCATTTAATCGAGATATATTCTCTGTATTAATCGGTTATTATTAATTGCCTTCCTATTCAATAAAACTTTCTAATCCTATAGAGACTTATATAATTCATTTAGCATGGTAAGGAGAGTCGGATCTACGCAAGATGAACTATTTATATATTCCAGTATATTCTTCTTAAATTTATCAATAATACTTATTATTAAAGTTATTAAAGTCTCTTTCCCATCAAATTCATTTAGTATTTGCTGCTTGTAGGTGAAAAATAAATAGAGTAGATTTGATAAATATATATGGGCGCGATAATTTGTATATTTGGTAAAATCTACATCATTTAATTTTATAAAGCTCAACCCTTCGAGGTCTATTAACAATGCTGAATTTTCATCAGTGGCTTCTTTGTTTAGCCTTTCTCCACTGTTAGCATCTGGGCAATGGCCATATTTGATAATTTCCCTCAAATTTTTTTCAAAATAGTCACTCATCATTTAAACCCCTGATATCTCAAGTCTATTGAAATCCGAATTACATATCCAATAAAAATGATAGAATACTTCGAGTAACCATTTGAATTTATTCCTATGGCTGATTAAAGTAGATAATCTTTTAATTAAAATATGAAAATCACTCTTTATGGATACTCTTCTCTTCATTTTATAACTTATTAAAACAGATCTAACCCATCCTATAATGCGGCTTATTTCCTTTTCTTTGATTCTTTTGCTGCTCCTTATTCTTGCAATATTCATTGATTTAATAACTATATCGACAATATTAATAGGTCTTAAAAGTTAGAAATATCTAATTTTTAAAAATAGATAGAATATCATTTGATGATCACATAATGATAACAATGTTTAGTGAAATATTTGGAATATTGCTAGGTATTGTTGCCATTGGATTGGCAATTTATTCAATGGCATCAAGTGGTGGCGGAGTTATTTTTGGCAGATAAAAAGAAATTTATTCTAATTTTAATTTTCTATTTTAATCGAGATGGAAAGGAGTATTTGTCCAATTTGTAAGGTTGAATCCCGACGTTTAGACAAATGGGTAAAGAATAAGTATGGAAGGAAATATTATTATTCAATTTTTTTGCACCCCAACGAAAATCATTATGTCAGGAAGGACATTACTAGAAATCGCAACAGTAAAAATTTAATTAAAAATAAAGTATTGAATTTATTATTAACTGGACAAGTTCCTGAGAAACTTATATCCATAAATGGTATGAAAAATTTGTTAGAGCAGCAAAACATAAGAACGAGCTATGAAACTCTGCGTTACTCACTTTTGGCCTTATCGAAGGAAGGGATCCTTGGTGTAGATAAGGTTTTTTCTAATTTATACTTCATAAATAAAGTTTCTGAAATTAGGAACAGAATCGTATATGAGGAGATAGACATTACTTTAGGGCAGGTTCCTAACTCAAAAGAGCTAAGTGAAATTCAATTTAATCAACTTTTATACAATCCAACTAATTATAAACTTTACTATATATCGTTAATAATATTCGGCGATGTCCCCAGGAAATTTAAAGACATCAATTTTAAAGTATCCATAAATAGTGAATATGAACCACAAGTATTTGTAATAGAGGACAGGGATACCTACAAAAGAATAGTTCTCAAGTTGAAAAAACCTATTGAACCTCATTCAAACGCTAATTTATCGATTTTTTACATCTGGCCTATTATTGATCCGCCTTTTATAATTGACTTCCCAAGCACTACAAAAAACATAACCGTTAATATAAATACAATTGATGAATTAAAAGTTGAGGCGTTTATTATAAATCCGGCTACTTCAGAAAAATCATCTTTAAGTCCAATCCTAATTAAAGCCAAAAACTATAACGAACTATATAATTATCACTACAAAATTCAATTTGAAAACAACCATACTGATTATACATTCGATCTCAGGTGGAAATTTATCTGAGCAGGTGGAGAGAATGCGAAAATTAGGTATATGCCCCATATGTGGTAAAATTGGGAAGAAATATATGCACTGGACTATGAGTAATGGTAAAAAATACACTTATACTGTTTTTATACATGAGAATGGAACAAAACACAGACAAAATATTAATAGCGTAGTCACTAGCGAGTCTAAAAGTTCTTTGGTTAGGGAGTACTTGCTTCTAAAGTTACAGTCTCCAATGAGATTTAGTGAAATTTCAAATCTCTTAAAAAAGGAAACTACTCTGTCTATAGACAATAGAACAATTACCAGGTCACTTTATTTTTTAATAAAAAGAAATTTAGTCGAAAAGAAATATATCAATAATATTCCCTATTACTTTAAAAAAGGTATAAATTCTAATTACAGCTTACAGATTCTCAAATCTTTCATGACTTTTTCCAAAAATTCATTACAAATTTTGCTGGAAGTTTTTAACGAGGGGAATTACATGCTCCAAGAAGTTATATTTTATGCTCCTTTTAAAATTACCCCAGATACCAAGATTACAGGCAGTGATGTTTATGGGGAAATTGAACCTACTTCAATCAATACTCTCTATAATCTCAATGACATTTCGTTATTATCTATTAAACTTAATATAGAGTTGAAGCCAGGGGATTCGACTACAATTATTTTGAAGATATCCGAATTCGAGCCCAAACATAACTTCACTATTAGGATACCATATCCGACTGAGGAAATGTATCTTCTAATGATGGATCCTTACACTAAAATGAATGCTAATATATCTGATACTGACCTCTTTATTTCTAAGAAACCAGAATTGATAAAATACTTAACGGGACTTTCTGGTAAAAGGGTTAAATTAATTAAGTTTTATAAAATAAAAAAAGATCAGATAATTAACATATATATAGAAACTTAATCTGATTGCCTATACTTCATTATATTAACTAGTTTAAACACTATTATTGGTATTTATGATAAATGCAACGACCGATTAATTATTTAATTCTCAGCCATTCTGTATTAAAGTGGTGGAGCTCTCCAGGTATAACAGAGGCTAAAGGGTTAAGCCATTAGCCTAAAATTCTGATAGGGAAATTACTAATAAAGGCGATACAGTCTTCACGTTGGGTAATTCTATAAGTAATTTTTTGAAACTACACTAAAATGCTAAAGAGTACGGTATATTAATCATTCACGAGTTAAACGATCCCGCGAAGCAAAAGGTATCATAAAAATCCACTGCTTGAGAATCTAGGGATTCTGCTCTTGAACCAAAGCGGGCCAGGTGGTGTTCAAACCAATTAGGGTATAAATCATTTTTAGACATTATCCAAGTATATAAAGAAAATATGCTTGTTAATTATATAAAAATACTTGAATATGAAAAATAAAAATCCTTCCATCTCAGGCCTCATGTCACGGGTCATCTTTCAGGTTATCCTTTTCCTATTATAAGATTAGATAGCGACATATAATTCCTTCGTTTTTCTCGATATTAAATTATCGGTGATTCTCTGCTATATCCCTAAACTCAATGATTTCGTGGGGATGATTTCTTATTATACGTGCTGTATTGATTGGTCTTCCTATCCAATATAATACTCTAAACTAAGCTCAAGCATGATGGATTCTATTGCATTTCAGACCTTATCATTACATTTCTATCTAACTCGTATATGTGACAGGAAATTCAATAGCAAGGCTACCTAATCATGAGGAAACTATGAAGGTAAAATTAACCCATTATTTTCTCTTGTGTTTAAGGATATAATAAAACCAGATTGTATTTTCATACCTTTTAACTCCCTATGCTTCTGAAAACGTAAAGAAACAGGGGGTCAATTTTCGTTATATCGATATTTCAGTACCTTTTGATAATCGTCAAATTCAATCATGATAAAGCTTCCATCACAACGGAATAGAATTTTGATTTTGAATGGGGATTTTCCACGATTCAAATGAGACTGCATCCAGATAGACATAAATGTATTGTCTCCATATATCATCTCCGAAAACACAGAGATTTATGGGGGTTAATTTCGATTATGTTCGTATTTGATTATGCATGTTCATCTCATAGCTCCTTTGAAATCAAGTTCTATCGTTTGAAAATCCCATATTCAGACATATACAATATTTTTATTCACATTGCATTTAAAAATGGATTTTTAGGGGTCTCAGGTATGAAGTTAAGGATTCTCTATCAAGTAAGAGATATGACGTAAAAGTCCCATACAAATCGTCTTCATGGTTAGATTCGAAATCATCCCCATTCAAACTCTGATATTTCAAAAGGTATTGATGATAAAACGGATATTATCACCTTTAGCCCTGCTATTCTCTATAAACCTAAAGATTTAGGGGGAATGATTTTGATTGATGACACATAATCACTTTGCCTCTATCACGACAATCTTATCTATGTTATCAATGGAAAGCCTCAATATTCTTTCTCTTTTAGTAAGAATGAAAACAGAGTGACCCCTAGATATGCTGTGCTTTCCCTTATTGCTATTCTCAGGATACAGGAGAGTGCCACTCATCTTTTTCCCTTTTTTCCTTATAATAACAACATTTTTCCCATAATAAGGCAAGAATTCTTTTTGATAATCGTACATGTTTCAACAATTTCAATTTCAATATTAAAACCTTTATCTTATGCAAAAATTTTGCAAAGATAGGTATGAAAATCATCATTTTGACGGATATGAGCATGGAATTCAAAATCGCAAAACTCTCCGATAAAATAAGGAGATTTTAATGAAAATATGAAATTTCATTCCATGATTCCATCATTAAATTATTGTAATTTTTAATGAATTGAAAAAATATTGAATAATATGCTAAATCCTTTAATATATAATATTGATAATTAAGAGATGACAGAACATCGAGAAAGGTGTCCAGACTGCGATGGAATCCTCAAGAATTTCTACTACCAAAAGATGGCTGATGGAAAACAAAAGATGACAATAAAAGGGAAATTCTGTCCTTCGTGTTTTTTCACCAAATATGTGGATTCTGAGAGTGGAGGCACGATGTTAATACTGTCTCCAAAAAGGATTGAAGAGAAGGATAGGAATCGTAAACTCAATTATCTTGATGTCCTAAAGCCCATAGGGAAAATTGACTCGAATTTTATGAATGTTTTGACATCTGAATTGAAGAGCCCCAAAAATCTAAAGGAATTCAAAGAGACTGTAAAGGCAGAATATGAAATTTTAGAAATCTTAAGGAGAATGTCAGGCAAAGATGAGGAAGTTTACAGAATGGTATCTAATGGTGCTTCATCTACAGAAATTAAGGTGTTTGTTGCCTTAAGGGATTTGAAATGGTATTCAGAAGACCAAATTAATGATGCATTGAAGAGTCTGAAATATGACAAGTATGAAGGTCTTGATTATTCAGCAAAATTGAACAGGTTGGTTCAAACCGATGATTATGTGCAGGTTATAAAATATCCAAGGAAAAATTACCAAGCAACTTCCTGATTTGTTTTATCGTTTATAGTTGAAAATCAACCCCCCATTTTCTCTCGTATATCGGAGATAAGTTCAGTTAAAGGATATATTACTCTTTTCAGATATCAATATCTTACAAAATTATATTTCACGGGAGGTGAAATGTTCATGGCAATTTGAAAAAAACGGCAAAACAATTGAGATACTGGTTAATTTTTTTTCTTATGAAATGAGAGAGAAAAAGTAGTGAGGAAGATGAAATATTTCTAGACATGTTTCAATTATCCACAACCCATAATGCAATCCCTTCACATCCACAGTATCACAGAAAAAAAGGATTAAGCGATATGGGGGAAAATGAAGATAATAAAATCAATACCAACGGAAGCATAAGCTTTAAAAATAGTATATATGAGAGTATCAGAACTAAATGAGAAATGGTCCCATAGAGTAATAAACGGGTACTTTAAATGCAAGGACGAATTGAAGGAAATGTTCAGTGAGAGTTATCCTTAGGATTACATAGAATTCCTGATACTGTCGAAATTTAAATAGACAATAGAAATGATTACATGATAAATAATGACGGAAAATGAAAATTTACCAAAATTTTATTGCATAATTACTGAAGCCATGGAGGATTTTGACTCTGGTGTGTGGGAATTTTTTAGATGGCTAGAGATAATCGAGGCGGATATAGGGTGTTTGATGTTCATTGATACTGAATGGAAAGAAAATTACATTCAATTGCTTAGTTATCTTTCGGACTTATCTTCTTCAATAATTTCAAAAAGGAAACCTCCAGATTCAGAATTCTTAAAATCCCTGGTACTTTCTGATATAGAAAGTTATGATCCAAAAGATTTACTGATAAACGGAAAGGGTGAGGCTATACCATATATATTAAAAACCGGTGCTGAATTGGATTTGGTAATTGCACAGTATATAAAACTGGCAAAAATACCAAGGTTTTCAGAGGCATTTTCTATGGATCAATTTGATGGAATCAGGCTACTTACTAAAGCCATTTACAGCAGGGCAATCGTAAAATCCCAGCAAAAATAATTTCAACGAGAAAAAATATTTCAAATACTCAAGCAGATAGCGTCCCAAAGTCTGTGTAAATCTAAGGATACTTCCTAAACATACTTCGTGACGCTATTCTGTTTTCCAAATGAGAGCATCTTTCTTTTGATATCTTAGCGTTCATTTGTTTATATGTCTCGCTTTATTAACTTAATATGATAGATTATTTAAATAATCTCCGATAAGGGCTCCCATAAACATTCTATTGAAGAATTTGTGATACTACGTCGCTATCAACCAAGGTAATGTTATAGAGAAAATTATAAATATCGATATTGAAATATATAAATAGGTATGGCAATGCCAAAGAACCCCAAAAATGTGAAAAAAATTATTGCCATCGTCGCAGTCGTGATTGTGCTAGTTGTGGTAATAGCTATCTTTTTCTCTCCTAATTTTGGGAATTTTTCAATTCCTAATAATACAGTTAAAAGTCTTGAGATAATTGCAAATATAAATAATAGTTCCATAGTGTCAGGGAGTAACATTAGTTTACAAATTGAATTATACAATACGGGACAAACCATAAGAGTAAAAGCTGGCAACATCTGGCCTGAATTGGGAGGGGTCACTCAACCTTTAGGTATAGGTGTATGTCCATCATATCTTCCTTTTGGGTTTGCATTGCTGCAAGGTTACATTACTGCCAATTCACATTTTTCCGGAAAACCTCTGGCAGTCTGGAGGCCAGGTATTTACATGTGTCCATTTTATGTGAAACCCAGTTCCTATGAGATTTTCGGCCATAGTGATATTGCCCTTACGAACAACGGTGGAATGCCTGCAAATATGACTCTTGAAGATTTTGTAAATATTTCTGGTTATTGGGTAGAGCCTAATCCATCCAACGGAACCTACATATTCGTGAACTTCCCTACCGGGGAATATACAATAGTGGTAGCAGATGAATGGGGAGCAGTGGAGCTACTTCATTTTAAGGTCACGTAACGGTGGTGCGTATAATAAGCATAGGAATTTTTTGCTCTACGTATCTAATGAAATTATGGCAATAGTTTGTCGATATGAACAAAGAATACAAAGGTCTGCCTAAATTACCTTACAAAATTAACCCAAAATATTCTTATTCTGAAGGAACTAAATTAAATCCTATCTGGTTAAATCAGGTCAATTAAATCTCACGGCATAAATTTCATTTTAATATTAACCAAGCCTCCATTCTAGAATATATCTACTTCATCAGTATCTCCATTAAGGATTAAGGGGCAAAAAATCCAATTGGAATTTTGTCCATCAATTATATATAGGAACTGCCTCACAATTGCTGTATCGAGATAAAATGAACTGAACTTTTCAGTTATGAAAAATATAATGGTTGCATTGTATAGTAATTAATTAAAAACTTAGTAAGAAATCTAATATAAGAAGTGAAATAAGAAATTTCAATTTTAATAAAATTCTTAGTGCTCTTGGTGGGATTTAACACTAATTAGGGATTATGATTAAATCAATTCTGAATGAATCCTTCGTTAGGTCTCAAATTCCTTTTTCATTTGCGTTTCTCTACAGGAATTAAATATATTAAATGAAGATATGTGATACGAGAACTTAGGAATATAGCAGGAAAGGCAAAAAAATATTTATTTCAAATTTAGGTCAATTAAATATCATGACCAATATAGTAGGAACTATAAGATACCGTCACGAATTATGTGTACCGGGATAACTCTTACACAAGATTTGTAACGCTACGAAGTAGTCGAATGGGCTTTTCTCTTAAATTTATTAAAAAAATTTACATAAAAATTTTCAAAAATTTTAAAAGTTGATGAAAAATGAAACGTATGTATTTATTAATCTTTCTTAGGATGGAATAAGAGACTCAGATAAAAATACCTATTGCAATCCCGAAAAATATGATTGCGAGTATGATATCCCTCTTCATAATCCTCTTATTATATTCCAATTCTTCTCTTGAGGTATACATATTTGTACATCAACTGTATTTTAACTCTTCTGTCACGGAAGTCTTCAACCCAGTTGAGTCCAACTACCACGGTAGAAAATGTATACATATTCTTTCTGAGTCATATTATATAGGAGTAAATTCCTGATCCATAGTATCATCATACATTGATTTTAAATATTAAAAACATGTAAATAAAATTATGAATCCGGGAATTAAAGGCCAACAAATGTCTGTAAAAAAGATGTTGAAGCAAAAAGCAAAATTATTCATAGTGATAATAGTGGTTGTAATTATTGTTTTAACAGCATATTACTCTGTTTTAAATCCTTCTTCAGCAATAATATTTAGAGGAAATATGAAGATTTTGAACATTTGGAATTCATCATCATATACGGCAAAAAATGAACCCACCTATATAACTCATTGCAACATATCTATACAATTTTACCTTCCGTATAAGCTAGATCCAAATCGGGTTGAATTTCTTGTATCGACCTTGAAACCAGTAATGTTCACATTTAATGGATCTCCTACTAATAAGTTGATGATTAAATATCATTGTGGTACGGTTCCTGAATTAACTGCCACGTCTGGAATATTTATGTGGCCGGGAGCATGGGGGAACATCATGAATCCGGATGGAAGAACAGTAGAAGAAGTACAAAATACAGACTCATTCATTGATTCTGGAGCGATTTTGCAGTTAAACATCGTTTCATCAGCCATCTCAACAACATTTAACTTAACAATGATTTATCAGGGTGCCTTTGGCAATACTACAATTATTATTATTTAATTCTAACAACATTAGAGCAAAATTTGTTCAATTCGCCCTTGCCTATGATTTTTTAGCATTTTTGTTTTTTCCAAGATCCCGATTATCCCACAACATTTCTGATAATATGTTTATGGGATTTTCTTATTAGCTATTCCTTAAACATTCAATCACATAATTCATGACGCTACGTAAATTACTCACTTATTCTTTATTCTACTTAGTGCAATTACTGTAGCTATGGCTATTAATACGACAACAACTGCAACTATTGCATATAACAAATAATCAGGATTGTTAGAGGAGACCTGATCTGACTTTGTGTTCTGTTCTGCAGTTATATTTGTTTCAATAATTGTTCCTGATACTGATAATGAACCTTTGGTATTGCTGCTTGAATATCCTGATGGAAGGTGCAATCCATCTACACAGACCCCTTCGACAAACGTCAGATCTTTCATTTTTGGGCCCTTTTGGGATATAAATTTACACCTTTACTTTATACCCGACCTACACTTTCTGGTTAAATATTCTTTATTCTTGAAAGATAAATAATCTAGTTTGTTAGCAAACCGTCTATATCAAAAAAATTATAGAACGTATGGCAATCCCAGATCAAGATATAAATGTCTGAACTAAGAATCCCGTTAGATACACGTAGTCACCTTTAATTTTCCTATTTTCGTCAAGGAATCTTTGAACTTCATGTATAGGAATATTGTATTTCTTGGCCATTTTCAAGATGAGATATTGTGTGGGGGTAAGCCCGTTAATGTAGCTCCTCTTTTGTCCGTTTAGCTCAATCATTTTTGACCTCCTGAATTTGTAGGCTTCGGGGACAAATCACCTATGACAGATATGATGGCTGATTTCATAATTATCATAGATTGTCCTGTTCTAGAATCAACAACCATCAGGTCGTACTGACCATACGAAACTAATTTCCCCGTTATTGTTTTGTTGTTAACAAGCTCAAGGCTCAATATTCTCCCAATCAAGTGCCTTCCGAGGTTGTCGATTGCAGTACCATATACCGTTTGAAAGCGATTCCCATTTTTTTCTTGTTTTTCCATGATTTGCGTTTCATTTTGCATTTATGACCACTCCAAAAACGGGTTCTTACGCTTCTGCTGATGAACCGTGACTTCTGCTTTTTCCTCTTTTATCAGCTTGTTGTAGGGTTTAATGAACTCTATGTTCGTTACTTTCAGAATCTTTTGAATGTACTTAGTTCGCACAAAAAAGTCCCTTGTGGTGGTGTATTTGACATCCTGTATGGTTATGTATTTCTCTCCGTTTTGTGTGTCAATTGCTATGATTTTGCCCTCGAATGTTTTTCCTTTGGCATAAAACAGAGCGTAATCATGGCTTTCGTAGAGCTCCCTTAATCTTTATCTTCCTTTTCAAATCTTTCCCATTATAGTTGAGCCAAGACCTCACTATCTTTACAATTCCAGCGATGTAGCTCCCCGTATATTTATCCTCATGGTCTGACACATAATCCTCTATGAGTTTCGTAAGCTCCAATTCATCCATCTTAGCTAGTTGCTCAGGAGAATGCTTGGTTTCTTCACAGAATCTATGGAGCCTTCTTAAATATACATCTGCAGTTATTGTACTACCTCTGGAAAGGTTCCTGTACCATCTCTCAACATCCTTATTTTCAAACGACTTTTTACCCTTGTTTATTCTAATTGCTATTACATATAATAAGCGTATTTATGCCTTATCGGGAACGGGCCCGGGGGGATTCGAACCCCCGACCACCTGGTTAAAAGCCAGATGCTCTA
>CAYXTM010000013.1:0-37790 GCA_964468585.1 uncultured Thermoplasmatales archaeon
GATCACCTCCTACGCTATTGGATGGTCTCTCTCCCCATCAGTTCTCTCCTTTTTTTATGATTAATACTGATAAAGATTCGAAGTAATATTAATAAGGTAAAATCCATATAGATTTGATAATCATGTTGAAAGTTGGCGTTAACGGCTATGGAACAATAGGGAAGCGAGTTGCAGATGCTATTCAGGTTCAAGGTGATATGAATGTTGTTGGTGTCGTTAAAGCCCACCCAGATTATATGGCTAAAATTGCATCTTCAAAATACAAGATTTTTGTTCCAGATCAAAAAGCTTTAAAGAATTTTGAGAACAGCGATATAAAGATAGAAGGTACGCTCGAGAATCTACTGGATGAAGTAGAAGTAATTGTTGATGCTACCCCCGATGATGTGGGGAAAGCCAATAAGCCTATTTATGAAAAATTTAAGAAGAAGGCAATTTTTCAAGGCGGAGAGGATCAAGAACTGACCAATCTATCATTTAATGCCTATGCCAATTATGAAGAAGCATGGGGAAAGGACTATGTAAGGGTTGTATCCTGTAATACAACTGGTTTAATAAGGACGCTTTATCCTTTAACAAAATTCGGAAAAATAAAAGTGAGGGCTACTCTGGTAAGGAGAGCAACCGATCCAAATGATCATAAGAAAGGCCCAATTAATTCATTGGAGCCTGATTTGAAGATACCGTCACATCACGGGCCTGATGTGGCTACAGTCTTGCATGGCTTAGATATTTTGACGATGGCCATAAAGGCACCAACAACACTGATGCATGTTCATTCAATCAATGTAAAATTTGAACGGGAAATTAAAAAGGAAGATGTAATTGAAAATTGGAAAAGATATAGAAGGATAATGTTTGTAAGTGGAAAGGACGAAATAAAGAGTACCGGTCAAATAATGGAAATAGCAAGAGAAACTGGAAGAAGCAGAGCCGACTTATATGAAATAGTGCTCTGGAAGGATGCAGTATCAACTAAATCTGATGAACTGTTCTATTATCAGGCCGTTCATCAGGAAAGTGATGTTGTACCAGAAAATGTAGATGCATTAAGGAGTATCTTCCAATTGAAGGATAAGGAATCTAGCATAGATTTTACTGATAAGAGATTAAGGATAGGTGAATTAGCTTATGCCAGATAAAAATAAGAAGCCCAAGGAAATCGAAGATTTACCAGGAGTAGGTGATGCGATAGCAGAGAAACTAAGGGAAGCCGGTTATGCAGATATTATGAGCCTGGCGGTAGCCTCCCCAAGAGATGTGGCAGATGCTGCAGAAATTGGAGAAAATGTGGCTGCCAAGATTATAATTAATGCAAGAAAAGCTGCTGATATAGGAAATTTCGAATCTGGAGATGAAATTCTTGAAAAAAGAAAAGAAATTAAGAGATTGACCACAGGATCAAAGGCTCTGGACGAGTTATTGGGTGGAGGAGTCGAAACTGGTGCTATAACAGAGTTTTTTGGAGAATTCGCGTCAGGTAAGACCCAGATAATGCATCAGCTTGCAGTTAACTGTACCCTTCCAATGGAAAAGTTTGGACTGGATGGACACACCCTTTTCATCGATACAGAGAATACGTTTAGACCAGAAAGGATAGTTCAGATGTCAAAGGCAATCGGCCTCGATCCTATTGAAACACTTAAAAAGATACACGTTGCCAGAGCATATAATTCCTCCCATCAAATACTCCTCGTTGAAAAAGCTTATGAATTGACGGAAAAATATCCAGTTAAACTCTTAATAGTAGATTCATTAACTGCGCATTTTAGAGCAGAATATACTGGCAGGGGGACACTTGCAGAAAGGCAGCAGTTGCTCAATAAGCATATGCACGACTTACTAAGATTTGGAGACATCTATAATGCCGCAATAGCCGTAACAAATCAGGTAGCTGCAAGACCCGATGTATTCTTTGGCGATCCAACAACTTCAGTAGGCGGCAATATAGTTGGGCATGCCAGTACTTATCGGGTATATCTGAGAAAATCCAAGGGAGGTAAAAGGATAGCAAGACTTATCGATTCGCCGCATCTACCCGAAGGAGAGGTAATTATAAACGTAACAGAAAATGGAATCACTGACGCCTAATATATTATATTTACAAAATAGACCTTGCCTAAATAATTTATTTTTCCTTCTTTAATTTTTACTAGTTCTTGAGGTAAGGTTTTACCTAATGGGAAGACTGCTATTCCCCTATCATTGAGAATATTATAGATAAACTCAGGTATTTTCGGTAGAGCTGCCGTGATCACTATTTTGTCAAACTTGATTTTCCAGCATATATTGTAAAAATCAGCTCTCAAATTATATATATTTTTGAAATCATATTTTTTCAAGTTATTCCCAGCAAAGACCACCAGATCGGGAAAAAATTCGATTGTTATGACGAATTTTGCCAAGGTTGCAAGTATGGCTGTCAGGTAGCCTGAACCGGTTCCAACCTCCAGAACCACATCACTTTTGTTAACTTGTAGCTCTTCAACGAATATGGCATTCATGTGAGGTGCAGTTTGAGTCTGTTGAGAATTTATGGGCAAGGGCTCATCGCTGGTTGAATACCTTTTCATGCTCTCAGGGAGAAAATCTTCCCTGTTTATGCTATTGAATGCAGCCACATATTCTTCTTTCTTCAAGAAACCATCTCTTTTTAGGCGATCTCCAAATTTCATTGAAATTTCACTACTTCTATGGATAAATCTGATGTGTTCACAACGGTTCCGAATCCAGGCCTCGGGTTAAAATTCATCATTTTTTGATAATCTGTCTGATCTTGGAAAGTTGAGGCATTTATTGTCAATATACCATTATAGTTATCAGTGGAATGATCGTGTATATGTCCAGTAACGAAAACATCTGGTATGGGATCTATGATGTAAAAATCTTCTCTTAAGGGAAGAAATGATAAGTTCCTTCCATAAGATGGTGCAAGATGCCTTCTTTTCAACATCTCTCTCATTACCTTATCTGAGTCATTTAAGGTAAGGCCTGGTAGCATTTCAACGAAATCCATAATACTTGTACCGTGATAAAGGAGAAAAACCCTTCCAGATACTTCAATCCATACAGGATTAGAAAGAGACTGTACATTTGGAGGGAAAAGCTCATTAATATAGTGGGGCAAGGGATTTTGAGGTTCTGTGGAATAAACAATATCGTGATTCCCTGGAATCAATATGACCCTTATGTTTCTGTTCAACTTACCAAGGAGCTCTCCTAGTTTTTTATATTGTTCTAAAATATCGTTTATCTCTAGATCTTTTTCTTGGTCTGGGTAAATTCCTATTCCATCCACAAGGTCTCCATTCATAATGACATTCGAAATACCCATTGAATTTGCATAGTCTATCATATCATTGAACGAATCCCAAAGGAATTTTTTGGAGCCTACGTGTATATCAGAGAGTATTAGGACCTTGGAATTTCTTTCAAGAATTGTTCTCTCCTTCCTGGAGTCAGGTCTTCTTATAAGATTAGCGTAAAATAAATCTCCTTTTTGGTTGAATTTGCCTATTGCTCCAATAACTTCATCCTCCAGTATTATTTCTGCAAAGTTTCTCGGTGGATAAACCTCAACTTGGGTTTTTTCATCTTCAATTTCAAAGCTGAGCAGTTTTCCTTCTTTTTTGTTAACTTTATTCACCAAACCTATAATACCGGTTTCTCCCCCTATTTTTCTGGCCATTTCAATACTAACTTGAAATCCCTGAAGTCCTGACTCACGAAGAACTCTCCGGAAAAAATTAAGTCTAGAAAGAAAGATTTGGTTAAATGATCCAGAAATTCCTGGATATCCCTTCACGTTAAATTCTTTTATGATTGAAAAATCCTTTTCAATAGGTAGGTCTTCAAAGGTGATAATCCCCTTTTGAAAGTTAATTTTCTTTTCATTTTCCATTAAGTATTTGATACCTCCTCTCCTCTCTATTTCTTCAAGAACCCGGTCCTCTGCCAAGCAGTTCCTTCTCAAAAAATATTCTTCTATCTCTTTGTTCATTATCTATTTGTTAGAATTCCTTAAATAAATTTTTATTTTATCAACAGTGAATGTACAATAAAGTTGATCAAAATTATTTCTTTAACAAGAACACAAGGATAATCGGGATTGATGATTCCCCTTTTAAAAGAGGGGACGAATTTTCCTATCTTGTTGCGGTGCTCATGAGGGTTGACGGAACAATAGAAAGGGTTGAAAAGAGAAGAATAACAATTGATGGGGACGATTCCAGTAATGCAATAATTTCAATAATTAGAATAATGGGCGAAGGAGTAAGGATGATTATGCTTCAGGGTATTTCATTTGGGGGATTCAATCTAGCTGATATCGATTTGATATTTAATGAAACAAAAACTCCAGTGGCAGTAATTATAGACAGAAAGCCGAATATGGATAATATTCGGAGGGCTCTTATGAAACACTTTAGTGACTGGGAGTACAGATTTCAGAAACTAAACAGGGAAATGTACTGGGATGGAAGGAATTATTATCAGTTTGCAGGTATCCCAAATCAAATTGGAATCCGATTCATTCAAAGATTTATAAGAACCGGTAAGTATCCTGAACCTTTAAGAATTGCTCATCTTGTAGCATCTATATTGCCATGCTAAACTGAATCAAGTTTTGACAAATGGACATCCTTACGCCTTCTTTCAAGATATTTGTAGACGGTTCCATGTTGATTTCCGTTCAGTATCATCATGATACTATTTCTGGAAATGTCAAGCTGTAGGAAATCTCCAATGAGTGCAACCGTATTGCCGTATATTGAGACTTCTGCCTCGGAAAGTTCCTCTATAATCTTTCTAGTTTTTCCGTTTGTACCAATTAGTCTCGCCCTAACAGTTTTGATTCTCTTGGAGTTTTTTCCAACGAAGTCCTTGAGGTCTATAACCTCTAAGTATACTCCAGAATCAAAGAGCCTATATGCCTTTGCGGGGGAGAATCCTCTACCTATGGCCCTAATAACCTCCCTTACTTTCAAAGGCATTTCAGGATCAACTGGCTCGGAATCCTCTATGAAAACTTCACCAGTTTCAGAGTCTATTTCCAATTTTGTTCCAGATATTTTTTCTATGTCCGCCTTTGTCTTTCCATGGGTGCCTATCAACACACCAATTCTATCCTGTGGGATTCTAACTGAAAGCATCTGTTTCACCCACGATATATCTCAATACTTTGTTATTATCAAAGGAATATCCAAATTTACTTAAAAATCTTATTATGTTATTTATATCTCTTTTAAGAAGGGTTAAGTGATAAGGGTCCTCAATGTCTATTGCCTGTGCCAGGTCTATCAAGTAAGCTCTTCTCCTAAAATAAAGGTAGTTGTATTCACTAATATCCCCATGCACAAGTTTGGCTCCAGTGTATAGTTTCCTCATATCTGTCAAGATTTGTCCCACCACTTTTTCATCAAATATGGCATCCTTAAGTTGAATTGCAGGAGATGATTTTGTGCCAATATATTGCATTTGCAATACATTGCCATACACTTTTATAGGCTTTGGTACATATAACCCTGCTTCCTTGGCTTTATTCAGATTCTCATATTCGCGGAAAGCCCACTCATTCATGAGCTTCTTTTTACTTGAAATTTTTCCAATTCCCCATCTAGATGCAGCGTATTCTCTTATGTTTTTGAAATTAGAAGCTGTTATTTTATAGACTTTTATGGCATAAAATTTTTTGCCCTTTGAGGCAGCGAATACTACACTCTCTTTCCCGCTTGATATTGGGAATTCAAATCTATCAAGATACCCGTTGTGGAAAAATTTATAGATATTCAGAAGTGTATACTTGTCAAAAACATAACCAAATACTTTTTCAACTTCTTTTAACCTTTCTTCTTCTTTTCTTAGTTTATTTTCATTTGAAAACATCTAATATCTCCGGCAATATCTTATTTCTAGATAGGTAGGTTGCCTGGGTTTTAGTATACCTGAAAGTTACATCTGCCCTGTCATCTTGAAAACTCCATGGTTTAACAATAACCAAATCTCCTTCTTTTATCCACATCTTTTTCCTTATTTTCCCTGGGATTCTGCCGACTCGAGACTTACCATCAGCACACATAACAGTTAAACGTGAACTTCCTAGCATCTTTTCCACAATGCCAAATAATTCTCCTTTATTTGGATTAGGTAAAATTACTCTAGATAACTCCTCATTAATGTCTCTCTCTTCGTCTGTCATTCCAAGGTATATAAAAAGTATTTATAAAAAGATATTGAAGTTATTACTTTCTCATGGCTACTGATATTGCACCAACTGGGCAAGCAGTAACGCACGCATTACAGAAAATACAATCCGATTCCCTTACCGGGTCTGCCTTATCAGTCCTGAATTTGTTCCATAAATCAGAACCCTTCTCAAGGACCTTATCATTTCCAGACCCTTTCTGCCCTGGATTTAAAGCCCATTCGTATACGTTTACAGGGCAAACATCCATGCATGCACCATCTGCAGTGCAGGTTTCCCAATCTACAGCAACATTAGTACCATGGATACCATTTTTGGTTGGATATGGCTTCCCATCTTTATCATATCTCTGAATTCCCTCTGCCCTTACTTCATGACCGTTATGAGTACCAGTGACTGGATACTCATTTGGTTTCTCAAAAAAAGCATCATCAATAGGTTTCGGGTTATAATCAACTGGCCTGGTCATAATACCTCAATTTTTTATTACTAATAAATTTAGTGTTTATTCGAAAGGTTAATTTAAATAATTTAGGATATTTTATGGAAAATGGTGGTCGGGTTAAGGGATTACATAAAAGAGAATATTGTAAAGGTAAAGGATAAGGATGACCTTGAAAAGTTAAGGATGAACATCGCAAAAAAATTTAATCTAGCCAGAGTACCCAGTAATGTTGACATTACAAATTTGCTTGATGAAAATACCAAGGAGAAATTAAAAGACCTTCTTACGAAAAAGCCTACTAGAACTTTATCCGGCGTAACAGTTGTTGCCATAATGACATCTCCGTATTCATGTCCACACGGAAGGTGCACTTATTGTCCGGGTGGAGTTGATGTTCCATCTCCTCAAAGCTATACTGGTCTAGAGCCGGCAGCACTAAGGGGTCGGCAGAATAATTACGATCCTTTTTTGCAGACCAAGAATAGAATTGATCAGCTTAAAAGGATAGGTCATCCTACCGATAAGGTTGATTTAATTGTAATGGGCGGAACATTTACAGCTAGAGATCCTACGTACCAGAAAAATTTTGTCAAGGGGGCTCTTGATGCTTTAAATGGGAAAATTTCAAAGGATTTAAACATGTCCATATTGGAAAATGAGACATCACAGTCAAGATGTATAGGACTCACGGTAGAAACAAGACCAGACTGGTTCTATGAGAAGGAGATAGACCTTGCATTATCCTATGGGGCCACAAAAGTAGAGCTAGGAGTACAATCAACTTATGATGATGTATATCATGATACCATGAGAGGCCATAGAGTTAGCGATGTAATCAGGAGTACAAAACTTGCTAGGAATGCGGGGTTTAAAATTTTGTATCACGTCATGCCTGGTTTAACAGGACCAAATTTTGATGAGGATATCTCAGTATTTAGGAGAATTTTTTCTGATAAAAATTTCAGACCTGATATGCTGAAGATCTATCCTACACTTGTCGTGGAAGGAACAAAATATTATAATGAATATATAGCCGGAAACTACAGAAGCTATGAGAGTGAAGAAGCAATCGAACTGATTTCTGAGTATTTTAGGTACATACCTAATTATGTGAGGATCCACCGTATCCAAAGGGATATTCCGGTATTTAAGATAGTCCAAGGAGTAAAAAGATCGGATATACACGACCTTGCGGTAAAAAGAGCACTTGAAAAGGGAATAGAAATTAAAGAAATAAGATTTAGGGAAATTGGAAGAGCCAAGGAAATAAAGGGTAAAATAAGTATTAAATTGACACAATATGATGCTTCAGATGGCAGAGAATTTTTCATTGAGGCAGTAGATGAGGATTACAGGATACTCTCATTTCTAAGGTTAAGGATCAACGGGGACGATGCACATCGTCATGAAATGTTAAATGCAACGGTAATAAGAGAAATCAAGACATTTGGTTCAGAGGCAAAAATAGGCGAAAAAGGGGATGTACAGCATACTGGCTTAGGCAAAAAATTACTCATGGAAGCCGAAGAAATCTCCAGGGAATCAGGTTATGACAGAATAAATATAATTTCAGGAATCGGGGTTAGGGAATACTTCAGGAAATTTGGCTATGAGAGGTATGGGCCTTACATGTCAAAAAAACTGTTAATATAATCATTTTTGTTTTCCATCTTAAATCAGAATATTATTTATCTTAAAAATATGATATTCCTTCATGGCTTTATATTTAACAATAGCAGTTATAATAGACGTAATCTCTATTCTATTCCTTGCGATATCGCTGTTTGGTACTATAGAGAAGTATAGCCCTAGAACAATTATACTATCATTATTTTTCCTTGTTTTTACATTGAAGTATCTTTTTATAACCTATTATTTGTACCTAAGTATTCCAATACCTCAATTCATACAATATGTACCAGACCTTTTAATCCTGGTAATATTGATAACATTCATGATAAGCAGGTGACGTAGTGGATTCTCAATCCCCCAGGGACAGAATACTAGAATACATAAGGTCATATCCTGGTAACCATTTCAGGGCAATACAAAGGGACCTCAAATTATCCCTCGGGGTTTTGCAATATCATATATCTGTCCTGAAGAAGCAAGGCCAAATTATTGAGGTTCCCATAAATGGATTCAATTGCTATTTCCCTCAGAACATGTTTAATAAAGATCTACTAATTTTGTTTGGGCATCTTAGGAATAAGACCAGAAAAAAAATACTGGTCCTTCTACTTGATGGGAAAGCAAGAAATTTGAATGAGATAAAAGAAAGCTTAAAGTTATCTTTATCCACCATTTTCTATCACATGGGAATATTAGTTAAGGACAATGTTGTTTCAAAAATAGAAGATAATGGCGATATCAAATATAGTATTGAAAATCCAGATTATGTTAAAAAGGTACTTATACAGTACAAGTATTCGTTTGTGGACAAGTTGCTTAGGGACCTTATATCAATTTGGGAAAAGTAAAATGAGGGCTATCATTCCTTTTTGCGGTAATAATAGATCAATCCCGTTACAATAACTACCCCTATCAATAATCCAAGAAATGAATAATAATATATATTTCCACCATTAGCTGGGACAGCAGTCTCAACTAAACTCATGTTGTAGCTGGTAATTTCCAATTGAGAAAAAGTTAATTCCCTTGTATTTGAGATGGGAATAAGTATGAAAATTTTCCAATAATCTAGGTGCCTAAATAAATAGACCTGAACAAATTGATTAACCCCAACTGTTCCAGGCAAGTAAATATTGCAGTATTGTCCACCCGAATTGCCACTAATATTATATGATAAAGCCCCTATAAAATTTCCATAGGTGAAGTTATCTTGTTGATTCACCCATAGATACTGAGATCCTTCCATATTTTCAATTATTTCTAAATATTTAAAGCTGGAATTCCCATAATATTGGACCTTATAAACCAAAGCATGCTTTTCAGGGTTTTTAATAAATGGTGGTGAAATATAAGGACTAACCTGGAGTGAGGAGATCGAATTTGGCATTAGAATTGATTGATCGATGTTGACTTTGAAATGATTCAAACCAGTAATATTGGTATGAGATGAATAAACTAGACCATTATTTGTTTTTTCAAGATTTCTATTAGGGAATTCAAGTGGCGCAATAAACATTCCGCCTTTGCCAGCGCCATTTGTAAGCATTACTCCCCCAAAGGTAACATGAGGTGAAATGACATTGTTCCCAATACTAAGCCCTAATCCATATGTAATCATAACTGCAACCAAGATTAAGGCAATTGGCGCTAATCGCATTATAAATGTCTAGTGAAAAGAAATTAAAATACTATTTGGTACAATCATAAAATTTAGGAATTCAGTATCTTAAATTTTATCGGCAGACCGTCATGAAGGGCTTTCTTAATCATCTTCCCCTGAGTAGATTCGTTCTTTATCTGAATTGTGCCATTTTTTGAAACCCTGGCCTGTAAACCAGGAACACCACCCACATAAATCTCGACAATTCTGTCTTTATATTCCGGCCCTAGGAATAATATTATTTTTCCACCCTTGATCTCAACTTGTACATCCATGGATTCATCTTCCTGGAGCTCTTCCACGTCAACTGGCATTCCAATCTTATCTTCAAGCTTCTTTATATTTTTTCCATTCCTTCCTATTACCATACCAATTTGGTCAGCTGGAATCTTTATTATGATATGCTGATTCTGACCTAAATGAACAGTATGAGGAATTCCGTCAAGCTCTCTATCTATCTTCTTTATTGTGGTTTCAAGGTCCTTAAGTTCCATTTCCCTCTTTTCCTTTACAGGCACGACAACGATCTGCTCCCCAAATGTATACATTTCATAAAGTAACTTCTTTTCAAGGAAGTCACTTATTTCAATGACCGGCCGAGCGAGGTCTTCCTCCTGCATTCCGCTGGGTATTTTTACCACGTAATTTATATCCAGAACCTGCTTAATTTCACCATTCTCCATAAATATAACAGTATCGAGTATCTGTGGTATAACTCCGAGATCGACTTTTCCAATGAACCTCTGAATGGCATCGACTGCTCTTGATGCATGTATCACACCAATCATACCTACCCCCGCAAGACGCAAGTCGGTGAAGACGAGGAAATCTTTCTGGGTTCTAATTTCATCATATACCGTATAATCCGGCCTTATGAGTAATAATAGGTCACCAGTCATTTCCATGGATCCATCTATCTGGGTAAGTTGTGTAATCTCTTCAGATACCTGTAAGTCCCTTGGTTTTTCAAGTGTTTTAACAATTTTTCCTAGGGAGTTGTAGAATTCAGCAAGAGCTTGTACAAATGTGCTTTTACCGGCTCCAGGCCTTCCAGAGACTATAATGCCCTCAGCCTTATCTTTTAATCTTTCAAGCAATTCTTTGTTAAGAGAATATTCTTCTAGGGAAAGTTTTCTGGTTGGCCTCACAGCTGTTATCTCTATAGCTTCGCTTACTGGCGGCCTTGTAATCACTATTCTTATGGAACCCAATTGCACAACTGTTGCCCCTCTAATATCCATCTCAATCAAGCTTCTATCATCATTTCTAGCTCTCTCTACAATATCGTTTATAATACTCAGGATTTCCTCCCTTGAAATCTTGTTTTCACCGTATACAATTTTCCAGTCACCAGGACGCCCCACTTTAAACCTAGGGAAAACGCCCTCCTTGAGATGTACCGACATTGTATCCTCGGTGAAAAACTCCTCTATCTTCTTCTTAACAAATTTGATTGACTCCAAATATAGTACCTTGATTCCCTTAATTTCTGCGACAGATTTTTGTATAAAATCTCCTGTTACCAATGTTGCATTATTTTCCAAGGCCACTTGCCTTATCATGTCATCGATTTCACCGCTCTTGGCCCTCTTTATTTGCCATTCCGAAGGTCTCTTTCCATAGAAAGTAATTTCAATTTTCGCTTCTTCTGCCATTTTTTTCAATTTCGACAGTTCCTCCAAGCCTGCAAATCCAATGGATCGTCCTTCGTTCGCCTGATGCTCAATTTCCGATAGGAGGGCCTCAGAAATTATTACATGGCATGGAATATGGTCGTTTAAAAAATTTATGAACCTTCCGTCAACAATAACTGATGTATCTGGTACGAACACTTCATCCATAATTAAAACTCTATGCTGATTTAGTATTTATTCCCATTCAATTGTCGCAGGGGGTTTATCAGTTATATCATAGACAACTCTGTTAACTTCTGGAATCTTGTTTGTAATTAATCTTGATATATTTTCAAGAATATCCCAGTTTATCTTCATAAAATTAGCGGTCATACCATCTACAGATTCTATTATCCTGATTGCAACTGTGTATCCGTATACTCGTTGATCACCGTGAACCCCTGTTGATTTATCGTTGAGCAAGACAGCAAAATATTGCCATGCATTTATTTTATTTGCCTCAATCTCTCTTTCCACGATATCAGTGGATTTTTTTAGGACTTCCAACTTGGCCTTTGTCACTTCGCCGATGATTCTTACGGCCAGGCCAGGCCCTGGAAACGGCTGTCTTGATGACGGTATGTCATAATATCTAGCTATCTCTCTAACTTCGTCTTTATATAAGTCTCTCAATGGCTCATAAATCCTCAAGGTCATGTTCTCGGGGAGTCCACCTACATTATGATGGGTTTTTATTTTATCTCTTAGGCCACCGCCAGATTCAATCCAGTCAGGAGCAATGGTACCTTGGATTAGATAATCAGCTCCGAATTCTTTTGCCTTTCTTTCCAGAACATCTATAAACTTATTTCCAATTTTCTTCCTTTTCATTTCTGGTTCAACAACACCCTTCAGAGCATCCAGAAATTCTTCCTCTGCGTTGATTATATGAAAATTTAATTTTAAGTCTTTCAAAATTTTGCTTACCCTTTCAGTTTCGCCTAGTCTCATGAGTCCCGTATCGATATATATTATCAGAAGATCATTACCTAAAATATCGCCCACCAATTTTGCAGCTACTGTACTATCAACACCACCAGAGACTGCAGCAATAGCCCTGCCTTTAATGATCCTCCTTATTTCCTCTTGTTTTTCTTTAATAAAAAGTTCAACATTCATAAAAATCAATTAAGTTTTAAGCAGAGCTGCAAGGAATATTAGGAGAGCTATAACTGCGCCAACTATGGCAGATATGAGATATAGGGCTCCATTATATATGAGTGTAGCAAAATCAGATATACCAAGATCTCTCTTTATGGCATATGTGATAACACCAATTATAATTCCAATCACAGCCAGTATTGCTCCAAAAGCCCTAACTTTCCCAGATCCAAAATACGCGGCAAAAACTCCAAGTATTAAGAGAGCTAGACCCATGATTAATAGCATCATGGCTACGAATATGCCCCATGTTGCCATGTCAGCTCACCTCAGAGTTTAATTCCAGTTAGTGTCTTAGTATCTATTATTCCGTCGATAGTCCTTATTTTATCTATAACAATTTGCCCCAATTCTGTAAAATCCTTAGTTTCAAGTTTTGCGATAAGATCAAATTCACCGAATAGCGGGTGTAATTCCACGATTTCCTTAATTTTAAGCAACTCGTTATATACTTGATGTTCCTTTCCAGGAACCGTGCTGATTAGAACAAATCCTACTGCCATTGAATCACCTTTTATAAATAACAATCCCATATTAATTAATTTTCCCTAGAATGCGCTTTGATGCAACTCCAACCATGAGTTATGCAAAATTTGTAAATACGTAGAAAACGTTAAACAAAATATTTTAACTTATAATAATTCTCGTCTATATGTCTGAGACTGATATAGATCTAATCATAGGAGGACCCCAAGGGGGCGGAATAGACAGTGCCGCTCAAGTTGTCATTAGGTCTTTTACAATAGCAGGTTATGAGGCATATGGTTTGAGGGAATACCATTCCAATATTAAAGGAAGGCACAGTTATTTCCATGTGAGAGTGAAGGAAGTACCTGTAAGAAGTTTGAGGTATCCAGTTGATATGTTGGTATGCCTTGATGGTGAAACACCATTTGTTCACATGAATGATGTTTCAAAAGGCTCGATAGTAATTTATGACTCAGATTTTGAAAATACAAAACTAGATCAAGTTGTAACCATGGAGCCTGAAACCAACCACCATCTCAAGGAGAAATTTCAGCAACTTGGAATTGAACCAACAGTTAAAAATTTGATGGAATACCTTAGGAAAAAAGGTGTTCAGATTATATCAATATCGTTCAGAAAATTGATTACGGATACCCTTGGTCAAAGCAAGCCGCCAGCAAGATACTCAAATACTTTGGGCGCCTCTTTGTCTCTAGCCTTACTTGGATTACCTGCTGACATTGCAAAAACAGGAATTGCCAGCGTATTTGGTAGGAAAAAAGAGGTAGTAGAAGACAACGAGAAAATCGTTGATGCAGCTTATGCTTATGCGAAATCAGTAGGTTTGAAAATCGATGACCTAAAAGTCAGGGAATATAAGGAAAAGTTTATGCTCACCGGAAATGAAGCCGTTGGCGTCGGGAAAGTATTAGGTGGTCTTAAACTCCAGACCTATTATCCAATAACACCCGCAGCGGATGAAAGTTTCTTCTTAGAAGGTCACGATTATTTTGAGGAAGCTGTTACAGATCAAAATGAGCAACTTAGAAAAACTGGTGTTGTTATAGTCCAGGCCGAGGACGAAATTTCAGCAATTGCAATGGCAATTTCTGGAGCAATGACTGGCGCAAGGACTGCTACAGCTACTTCAGGTCCTGGTTTTTCACTGATGGCTGAAGCGCTGGGATATGCAGGTATAAATGAAATTCCAGTGGTTCTTACGCTATATCAAAGAGGAGGCCCAAGTACAGGTTTACCGACGAGGAATTCACAGGCTGACTTATTGTTTGCCATGAACGCAGGTCACGGTGATTTTCCAAGGATAGTTTTATCATCAGGCGATGCAGAGGAAGCACTTATGGATGCAATAAAAGCCTTCAATTACGCAGAAAGGTACCAGATGCCTGTTATTCATATAATGGATAAGGTTCTGGCTAATTCGTTCTATGTAATGGATAATGTAGACAGATCCAAGATTAAAATTGACAGGTGGATCACTGATTCCAAAAATAATGATGAATATATGAGGTTCAAGTTTACAGAAACAGGGATTTCGCCAATGGGATTCTTTGGTAAACAGATATTCTGGCTAACGGGAGACGAACACAATGAACTCGGGCATATTACAGAAGATCCTGAGACAAGGGATGCAATGATGGAAAAGAGAATGAAAAAATTAGAAGTGGCAGAAAAGGAAATTCCTCCAGAAGATAAAATCAGCGTTTTTGGAGACAAGAACTCTAAAAAAGTCATAATTTCATGGGGATCAAATAAAGGTCCAATCCTAGATGCCATGGATAAACTGGAAAAAGAAGGGATTAAATTTAAATTTATATATATAAAGCTGTTTAGCCCGTTCCCCTCCGATATAATTTCTAAAGAATTAAGCGGTGCAGAAATTATTATTGATCTGGAAAATAATTATCAGGCACAGGCAGCCTTAATACTTAGGGAGTTTACGGGCATAAAAGCGAATAAATTTATCCTCAAATACAACGGGAGGCATGTAACAGAGGATGAGGTGTATAATTCTATCAAGGAAATTTTAAATGGAAAAGATAAGGTGGTGATGACTAGTGGCGCATAATTTTAAAACTGATCTATGGGTAGACTGGTGTCCCGGTTGCGGTGACTTCGGTATTCTGGCTGCAATTCAGCAGGCATTGGCTGAATACAATGCAAAGCCGGAAAACTATGTAATAGTATCAGGTATAGGTTGCTCAGCAAAGACCCCTCATTACGTTAATGTTTCTGGAATTCATACATTACATGGAAGAGCAATCCCATTTGCAACAGGAATTAAACTAGCAAATCCGAATCTAACTGTGTTGTTGGATGGAGGAGATGGTGATCTTTTAAGTATTGGTGCAGGTCACTTCGTGGCAGCTGGAAGGAGAAATGTAGATTTTACCATAATACTCCATGACAATGGGGTATATGGGCTCACAAAAGGGCAGGCTTCTCCTACACTTCCAAGGGGTACCAAGACAAAGGGTCTACAGAGACCAAACATTTATGATTCAATCAATCCGATAGCGCTCGCACTATCTGTTGGTTACACATTTGTGGCGAGGGCGTATGCCTTCAACATTAAACATACAAAAGATATTATACTCAAGGCAATAAAGCACAAGGGAACGGCTGTTATTGATCTGCTACAACCTTGTCCAACCTATAACGATATAAACACAAAGGAGTGGTTCGATCAGCGTATATATTATCTAGATCAGGATCAGACATGGGACCCTGTAGTGAGAAAGGCAGAAGAGGACGAAGTAGAGAAGAAGTATCTTCAGGCGATCAATAAATCTCTAGAATGGGGAGATAAGATACCAGTAGGAATATTCTATCAAAATGAATTCGTACCAACTTATGAAGAAAGAATTAAAACCTCATTCCCCAATTATTTCGAGGAATCACCGGCTACATCAAAGATCGCTGATGAGAATGGTAGCATAGTAGTTGACATGGAAACTATATTCAAAGATAAGATCGTTAGAAAATGATAATCGGGGGACATTTATCTACTAAAGAAGGGTTTGGTAAGCTGCCCGAGATCGCAAAAGGTCTCGGCTTTAATACTTACCAATTTTTTTCCAAAAATCAGATGCAGTGGAAGTCCAAACCAATTGATGAAAAATCAGCAAAGGAACATATTGAGAATATTTCAAAGTTTAATATTATTCAGCCTGCCATTCATGCATCTTATCTCTTAAATCTAGGCAGTCCAGAGGAGGCTAAGAGAAAGCAGAGCTACGATGCTTTCCGGGATGAAATTGAAAGAGCAAATAAGCTTGGAGTAGAGCTCCTCATTTTCCATCCAGGTGCTCATATGGGCTCAGGAACTAAGAGTGCTTTGGATAATATAATAAACTCCATGAATCAGGCAATAGAAGACACTAAAGAAATGAAAGTTAAACTAGTGGTGGAAAACACTGCAGGTCAGGGAACAGTAGTGGGTAGTAAGGTTGAAGAGCTCGCCTATATACTTGACGGCATCCATAAAAAGGAAAGGATAGGATTCTGTATCGATACCTGCCACACCTTCCAGGCTGGCTATGACCTGAATGAAAAGTATGAGGAAGTTATGGACAGTTTCGTTTCAAGTCTGGGAAGTGAAAGGATCCTTGCTTTTCATCTAAACGATTCTAAGCCACCGTTTGGAAAGCATTTGGATAGACACGAAATGCTGGGGGAGGGAAAATTATCTCGCGATTTTTTCAAAAATATTTTGAGTGATAAGAAGTGGATCAACAAACCATTTTATCTTGAGACACCAGAGGGAGAGGAAGGATATGGTAAAGACCTTGATTTTATTAAATCTCTAGGTATATCGCCCTAACTGACATTTTCTATTCTCTTGGCATATTCTATTATTTTGTTTGCGATGGTCTCACCTATTCCTGAAATAGCCATAAGTTCTGCGGGGGTTGAAGTTGCTATTCTCATTCTGTCGAATCCTGCAGCATGGAGCCTCCTAGCTCTTACGCGTCCAACATATGGCAGTTCAACAAGTGGTATTAACTCGCTCCTGATCCCATATTTTATTCTATAGTATAGCTCCCTGTGAAGATTTTTAGAATTATGAAGCACTTTTCCCAATTCATGAAGGGAGTAAGCAAGCCACTCCGCAGATTCTACCCTGTTTCTGAGATCAGCAGGATAAATACGATACTTCTCAATTATCTTTTCTTCAGGTTCTTCCTCAATCCAGTCAAACAGGATCCTGGATAGCTTAACTATGGACTCATCATACTCAGGGTGATAATAATCCTCCTCTTCGGAAGACGATACATTGACTTTCATTATATCAGGAGTTGAGGAAATTCTGAGAAGAAGCCTTGGAATATCATCAATATCAAGTGAATTTCTCAATATAACAGCACTCTCGGGTTCTATGTACAGTTCAGAGGTTCTCTTTCCGAACTGCGTGGTCCTCAATCCTTGCTTCTCCTTCACAAAATCATACTCAATCAAATAGTCTATGCCTGGAGAGACCAGAGTATCTATTCCCTGGTTATTCGAAGCAAAGAAAGTTTTGTTGAAGAAATCACTGATCTCTTTCCTGTCCCTGGTTATACCGGACGCAATAACCCCCAATATATGCTTTTTGAGATTATCTTTGGTAATCATGCTGTTAACATTTTCAACAGGCCCCATTATGTACCTGTCGTAGGCCGTCCTGAGATTATATTTACTCACGATTATATATCCGTACCCCATTTTATCGAATCTTGATCTTCCAGCTCTACCGAGCATCTGCTGAACTTCCATGTTGGGGATATAATCATTCATTAGACCATCGTATCTGAATATGCTTTTAATAATCACAGTTCTCGCTGGTAGATTTATGCCGGCTGCTAGGGTGGTTGTTGCAAACAGAACTTTTATTTTTCTATCCAAGAACAGTTTTTCTATAAGACTTCTAGCCTCATTAACTATGCCAGCATGATGGTAGGCAACTCCATTTTCAATCATTTCAACAATCTCATTTGCACCAGGCAAATCTCCTAGGTTAGATAGATCAGATTTAAGGCCCTCAATGGGGTATGTGTATTTCTTTATGTATTTCTTCGCATCGATTTCAGCTGATCTCCTGGTACTTTCAAATACTATTGTCTGTCCCCCGTTCTGGACAGTTTCATCTATAAATGCCTCGAGGCTAGATATGGATCCTTCATGTTCCCCATCTTCATTATATATTTCATCACCAGCTATTATATACCTCCTTAAAGGGACGGGCCTAAAATCACTTTTCACTACTCTGGCTCTAATCCATTTTCCTATCTCTTCATAATTCCCCACTGTGGCACTCATTGCCATCAGCTGTAAGTCGTGAAAAATATGTAGAAATTTGGTTATTAGAATCTCAAGTGTATCACCTCTCCCCTCCGAACCAAGGGTGTGGATTTCGTCTATAACAATAAATCCGAAGTCATTGAATGCATCTGGAGAATTTCGAAGTAATGAATCAGCTTTCTCAGAAGTAGTCACTATGACATCATTGCGTTTAACAAAGCCACCTGTTTCCTCATAGTCACCAGTACTGACCTTGACTTTAAGGCCGTATTTCTCAAAATATTTCAGTTCCCTTCCTTTTTCCTCTGCCAGCGCCTTCAGGGGTACAATATACATAGAACGCATTCTTCTGGCCCAGTTCTGGAGTATACCATAATATGCCACCAAAGACTTTCCAGAAGTGGTTGGAGTACTTAGGAGTACTGATTTTCCTTCTTTCAATAAGCCTATAGCCTCCTTCTGATGTTCATATAATTTAGTTATACCAGTTGCTTTTAGATATTCAGAAAAAATCTCATCTACGTCCATTATATTTCGTCCTTTCCAAGGTATTCCCTCAATACCTTCGGTACTATTATTTTCCCGTCAGGTGTTTGGAAATTTTCCACTATGGCTACGAGTGCTCTGGTGGTAGCCACCAAGGTAGAATTCAAGGTATGAACGTATTTGTTTCCTTCTTTAGTCCTATACCTCACCTTCAATCTCCTTGCCTGATAGTCAAGTACGTTGCTGGCGCTTACAACCTCCCTGAATTGTCCCTGTGCAGGATACCAGGCTTCAATGTCGAATTTCCTGCTAGCTACATTTCCTAGATCCCCGGTTGCTATGTCAACAACACGGAACGGAATTTCAAGGGATTTGAAAAAGTCCATGGCATTGTTCAGCAGAATATTATGATACTTTTTTGACTCCTCTGGAAGTGTATAAGCAAACTGTTCGATTTTATTGAATTGATGTACCCTGAAAATACCCTTTGTATCTTTCCCATGTGCACCTGCCTCCCTTCTGAAGCAAGGAGAAACACCAGCATAAAGTAGCGGCAATTGCCCCTCTTCAAGAATTTCGTTGGAATGGAGAGCAGCAAGAGGATGTTCAGATGTGGCAATTAGAAAAAGGTCATCATCCTGAATTTTGTATATTGTATCCTCAAAAGCAGAAAAATCTGTTGCCCCCTCCATGGAGAATCTGTTGAGCATGAACGGCGGCTCAATAACAATAAATCCCCTCTGGACTAAAAACTTGAGACCATACAATTCTAGGGATAATTCCAACAGTACGAGGTCCCTTTTCAAATAGTAGAATCTGGATCCAGATACCTTTGCTGCCCTTTCCAGGTCGACAAAGTTCTTATCCTGCAATAAATCAACGTGGCTCATGGGTTTATAATCTATGATCTCATAATCCATGGAATTAAGCGATCCATTTTTGAAATTCTCAAGGTCACCCTTAAAAACTCTTGCCTTTCCATGAAAAATTACGGGTTTATTTCCACTATCATCAGGAGCTACAGGTGCCTCAAAATCGACGATATTCGGTATTTTCCTGAGTATGCTATCTCTCTCTGTCTCTATCGCATTAAGTTCGCTTTCGATTTCAGAAATTTTTGTGTCCATATCTTTTGCCTTAATTATCAGATCTTTGTTCTCCTTTCCCAGTTTGGTATTTTCTGCCACCTGTTTAACGATTTTGTTCTTTTCAGCCTTAAGATCATTAACTTTTCTCAGGGTCTCTCGCCATTTTTCATCAAGTTTTATGGCCTCTTCTACTATCTTTATATCCTGAAATCTCCTTTTCTGACTTTCAAATAATAATTCTGGATTTTTCCTAAGAATATTAATATCTATCATAATATTTCAACCTTTTCCGCTTTTAAATTTATTCATTCCGTATAATCTTATCTATTTCTTCCTTAACAACCTTTGAAATAAGTTCACCATCTAGTTTTCCCCTCATCTCTTTCATAACATCTCCCATTATTTTCTTGAATGATGATTCTCCATATTCCCTGACGATAGACTCATGATCTCTGACAATTTCCCTTATTCTATCTATCAATTCATCACTCGGCTTTGACAGATTTCTGATATTTTCAATCTTTTCTGGGTTATGGTATACTTCTTCAATGGCCTCCTTGGAGATCTGCCTTTCATTCAGCAGCTCAAAGATTTTTTCCAATTTAATAATGTCATTCCCTTTTGGCTTTAGTCTATTGATTGTTGAAGCTACGACCGATGGATTTCCATATTTCTTTATAAACTTTTCAATGATTTCATCCGTTCCCAGATCAATGGAAACTGAGGCCTCCTGCTTTGGGATACCCAATTCAATTAACTCGTTTAGCCTAGATTCTATATCCTTTGGTAGACTCTTTAAATTATAATTTATCCGTTCTTGAGTTATCTCAATATATGGAATATCAGTCTCTGGGTACATTCTGGCCCCTCCAGGTAATGGCCTCATGAACCTCGTCTCATCCCCCTGAGCAGCCCTTGTTTCAGCCGGAACTCCTTCAATTGATTCCATCAATCTTTCCTCAACAATCCTTTTAGCAAGGTGGATCCTGTCTTCCTCCAGGATTAAGATACCGAATGCATCATCTTTGCCCAGTTTAAGTAAGTTTTCAATAAAATTCACATTTTCTTCAGTTATTCCGTAATTTGGCAGCTCATCCGAGTGGATCAATCCCCCTATCCCAACAGCCCGCAACCTCTCTGCGAGTTCCTTTCCAAGCCTGAAATTATTATTCTTTAATAGACCCTTCAATTTCGTTAATTTAAATACATAAATACGTTTGTGCCCGGACACACCTTTCTTTATCAGGTTTGAGTCCCAATTTTTCAATGTATCTGTTAGGTCATTAAACCTTAGTTCGCAATCACCAGGGTTGAATCCTCTCTCCTTAAGTATATTGGCAATCTGGATCAAAGATTCCTGTCTCCTGATTTCATTCTCCAGTACAGTTTCTATGGCTGAAAGAGATTGAACTCCCTTAATCTCCACCCTATTGCCATTTCTGATGGATATGTTCAAGTCCTGTCTAATAGCATCTACATCCTTTTGAATCATTCCAATCCTTCTGATCAACATACCTATACCCCTGGCAACCTCCCTTGCCTCAGCAGGCGTCCTAATATCGGGTTTAGTGCTTATTTCAATCAGCGGAATTCCCAACCTATCTAGCGAATAGAATACCTTATCTTCCTTCTCCTCAATTTTCCTGGAAGCCTCTTCCTCTAAGCATACTGTGGCTATTCCGATTTTCCTGTTTTTATATTCATAAAAACCTTCAATCCCTAATATTGCTGTCCTTTGAAATCCAGGGGTATTGGAACCGTCAATCACAATCTTTCTCATGAAATTGACCCCATCCAGGATTTTACAGTTCATTAATAGTGCCGCTTTAATGGCAGCATCAATATTATCCTGACCAGGGATATGTGGCGGTTCCTCATCGAATTCCACAAGACACGAATTTCTAGTAATGGTGTAATGGAATTCTCTATCCTTCAACGATTCCATGGAGGCCGCAACGTCCTTCTTGAGCTCTTCACCAGAACTGGCTCTCAATTTCCTCCAGAATGTCCCGAGACTGGCGTCATCACCCTCCGTAGGGCAACTACAGAACAATTTAGTCCCATTCAGCTGAAAATGAATCTCCAGTCCAATTTTGACATCATTTCGTTCTTCTGTCAGATATCTCACCTCTCATGTTTTTTACCAGCAACTCCTTTGCATCTTCATATTGAAAATTACCAAGTAAGAAACCCATCTTAACGTATGCGACCTCTGCAAGCATATCTCCAAGAGGTATTGCACCACTTTTCAGCAAATTTCTTCCAGTAGCATAAACATTCAAATTCACTGATCCATAAAGGCATTGTGAAGTGATACCTATCAATCTATCCTTCGTATAATCTGAAAGTAATTCAATAAGCCTGTTGTTTATATGTCCAAGTCCAGTACCGGCAAAGACGACTCCCCTACTGTTTTCCACCTGCTTCATGACGATTTCAAAGTCAATTCCGGGATAATAGTAAATGAGGGAAATCCTCTTCTCAAATTTTTCGTAAAGCACGGTCTCTTTGTTTTCATCAATTTTCCTGTAATTATTAAATTTGATATTCAATTTGCTATCTATATAACCTATCTCATCATCATTAATTGTCTTGAAGGCATCTCTCCTTGAAGTATGCATTTTTCTGACTCTCACCCCTCTGTGCACACTAAGTAGATCATCACTCATTCCGGAATGCATAACTATAGCAACCTCGCCAAGGTCAGAAGATGCAAGTTTTATTGCACCCTTGAGGTTAAAAAAGGCATCACTGCTGGGCCTGTCTGATGATCTTTGTGAACCCGTGAAAATAATTGGCCTCCTGTTGTTCTCAACCAAAAATGATACTGCAGATGCCGAGAAGGACATGGTGTCAGTACCATGGGCAAAGACAACTCCTTTATTTTCATTTGTCAGTTCATATGCCCTCCTTGCCATCTTAACCCAGTACTCTGGCTCCATATCTTCAGAAAAAATATTGAAAAGTATCTCGTCTTCAATATTTCCTATTGAAGTAAGTTCTTCATCCGTGAACAAAATCTTTTGAAAGTTCTTCAATGGTTTTACGGCACCGGTTTTGTAATCAACATAAGATGCTATTGTGCCACCTGTTCCCACAATTCTAATTCCCGCTTTGTTATGATTTGAAAAATTCCTCGATGTTCCGTTCTCAATTTGATTGTTTTCTGGCTCACCAACCTCCAAAATTTCAATATTCTGTTTTTTCAAGGTTATGTTGTAGCCATTCTGCAATTTGATCGTTATCAAACCCTGATTTTCACTGATAAACTTTCCGGTGAGAATTACCCCTTTCCATTTAAGGGTAATTGAACTTAAAAATTTTATATCGCTGGGCACATTCCTTCATTATATCCTACTATTAAATTAAATTGAACATTAGTAAATATTTAAATAAAATTATAGAAAATCCAAGCTAAATTAAATTTATCTAATCACGATATAAACACTTTTTGATTTTCCTTGGGGTTATCCATATGATGTGCATAATCTTCTGATGATGTTTCCTCCCTTCAGCAGGAATAGATATGGGGGTTAAGAAAATAACACAGATTTAATGGAAATTCTAAAGCAACAGATGTTTTAATTAGATTCTAGATATTAATAAAGATAAAAGAAAACAGAAAATTCAAATAAATGGTAAGATCAATTCTCTACTTTTGATCTTCCACTCCTTCTCCTTGTCATCATAAGGGTTAGGACTATGATCACGGCCAAAAGCAACACTATTACCAGGATAAAGTCGAAAAGCACTGTGCTAAATATAGGGGGGTAGGCCTTTGAAAATACCAGGACCTTCTGACTCGGTCCGCTGATTGTTACATTAGTGGTAAGATTCTGCTGAAGGTTCGTGAAATCATAGGTGGTTTTCCAGCTTGCCTGTATGGAATATGTGCCTGTAGGGACCAAGAATATGAGTTGGCCACTGCTATTCGTAACCCCGGATTCTATTATGGCACCTGTAGTAGAATTCCTGACCTGAACAAATACACCGTTAAGAGGAGCACCTGTTGAAGTTTCTGATTTAATGGTAAAGGAATAGACATCTTGTATCGTGACAATAACAGTGCTGTCATTTAGGGCATTGACCGCCTCTGAAGACGCCACAACAGTATCATCAAAAATAACTGTCAGCATGAATGTCCCAGAAGGCACCTGTGATAGGTTGAACATACCACTACTATTGCTCACTGTCAGAGGTAAACTGGAACCATTGGGTTGTACAATTAATACCAAAGAATATTCCAATGGTATTCCAGCCGTCGATACTAATTGAAACTTGGGGTAAATCACGTTTACTGTGAATACAAAAGAATTCGTGGAGTTATATATGGAAATGTTAAATTCTCCGACGTTTACATTCTCCCAATAGACTCTCACCATATATTTCGAATCATTTGAAAGCAGGAATGATGCAAAACCAGAGGAATTGGTGATGTTGGAATTTACCAGATTGCCTGCTTCATAGATCATGATAACAGCCCCATTAAGCGTCCTGTTCATTCTATCTAAAATTTGAATGTTCACCGGAACTGGAGGCTGACCAATCACCACAGTAAGGTCCTGTTGAGCCAATCTACCGTAATAATTCGGAAGAGTATCCACTCCATACAGATTGTGATAGGTATTGTCGGTTGCGTTAACAAAGAACTGATATTCACCACTTGGTAAATTGCTATAATTGAATTTAGCCCAGTAAATTTGCGAAAAGGCATATGCGGGGGAAAGCGGATTCATCGGACTCATTACTGTTGTGAAAATAATTGATCCAGTGTAATTTTTGACAGAAAAATATACGGGATAAGATGAGAAATCATAAGTTCCCAAAGGATCTACTACTTCAGCGTATACAGTTACCGTAGTATTCTTAATTCCAAATGGGAGTACAGTTACATTCTGGTTCAGGTAATTCTTTACTTCAATAGAAGGAATGTTTAAGTAAGAACTAACCGGAAGGGAGATTGTGCTCTCATAATAGCTATGGTCAACGTACCCCCACCATATTCCGTAATGGCTTGAAGAAGTTCCCGTAATATTTAATTGTATCATGACAGTATTGCCACTGGGAACGGTATAATTAACAGTGGGTCCTTCAAGTTCGACAGGAGTCCCAGTGGGCTGTGAACCTGCAGGAATAAGGCTATTTGGATTGGATGCATATCCTAGCAGTGTTTTATTTCCGCTTGGGGTGACAGAAAATACATAAATCGTGGTTGACCCACCAGTAAGTGAGCTGCCAGTTTGATTCATGTAAATGCTAGCTTTTATAGTCCCATTGATTATTAATGGACCAGATAACTGAGGATATATTACAAATGATTCAAAGAGATAATGAAGTCCAACTATCAATTCTCCTGTATTCTTCCAGCTGGGGCTTGTATCATTCTGAGTTGTCAAAACGTTCAAGTATTCAACAGATCCAACTGCTAACCCAGATGATGAATTATGTAAATAAAGGAGAAGGTTAGTTGGTGTGGGCTCCTGGCCTGAATAAGGAGTGGCACCAATCTCGTACAGAGTTGTAGTTGGAACCATTAGCAGTATCATTATTAGCACAGATAAAACAAAACTTTTACACATTTTAAATCAAAATTAAGACATTATGGTATATAATAATATTCTGGTACAATATTAAATGTCATTTATTGAGATTTCATATATTTAATTCGATGTATAAAACCATAGAGTAGGGGAATCGATTTAGAATTATGTATATACATGTGATTTTTGAGACATCTAAATTCATGCTAGAACCTCAGTCAAATTTTAAGTATTTTTAAATAATGAAACTTATATTTCAGTATTGGCTATCAGAATATATGAGGCCACTGTTAATAGGAAGATTTCAACCTTTCCATAATGGTCATCTATGGCTTGTCAATAGGATTGTAAAGGATTACGGTTCGATAATAATTGGCATCGGGAGTGCTCAAGAATCTCATACCTTGGTGAATCCATTTACGGCAGGTGAGAGGCACTACATGATCCAGAAATCGCTAGAAGAGGCAGGGATACACGATTATTACCTTGTACCAATAGAAGATATTTACAGAAATAGCCTCTGGGTATCGCACATAACTTCACTTGCCCCTCCGTTTGATGTAGCCATATCAGGAAATCCTCTTGTGAAGAGATTGTTTATGGAAGCAGGTAAAAAAGTCATAGAACCAGAAATGCATGAAAGAGATCAGTATTCAGGGAGGGAAATCAGAAGAAGAATCATCGCCAATGAACCTTGGAAGGACCTAGTACCGAATGGTACATACGTTGTAATAAGAGAAATCGACGGAGAGAATAGAATAAGAGATCTAGCTAAAACCGATGAGGTTATTAAGTAATATTTAATGCACTGAGGAATGAAGGAAATGGAATTCAAGGTTGTGGATAAGGGAAAGGACTTTATTATTTATGAGGTTGTAAACTCAGATAATACAATACTAAGGCCCCTTATGGAAGAATTACTCAATGATGAAATGATAAAGTCCGCCAGATATTATATGGAACATCCCTATCTATCGAATCCTAGAATTTATATAGAAGTTAAACAAGGAAAGCCACAAGCAGCTTTAAAAAGAACGCTGAGAAGAATGGGAAAGGTCTGGGAAACACTAGACAACGATTATAAAAAACTATCATCAACTTAACCATATTGCGAATCTATAAGATATTAATTTATTGAAATCAAAATATTTTTTAAAATTTAAGGCTGACTTTTTTTTTGTAAGTAGATCCAAGTAATGAGTGATATAAAAGGTTATCATACGGGATGAATTATGAGAAATTTATTATGCTAGTTTTGGGTTTATCTATATGGACGGAAAAACTGAAGTTATTGAAACAATTCAACGACAATATAATAGCCCCCTTGTAATTCTTGGATTCGTTGAGGAAACTTCTTTGGGGCTTTTAACATCCTCATACATAATTGAAACCTTAAAAATGCACCAAGTCGCACAACTAAGATCAAAATATATTCCTCCAGTAACTGTCTTCATTGGCAAGAAGATGAGGTCTCCATTTAGGATTTATTCTAACGATAGTGGTAACATACTTTTGGTTACTTGTGATGTTCCAATAAATCCTTCAGGTTTGCATGAAGTTTCATCGGTCTTGGTAGACTGGATTGAATCCAAAGGAGCCAAAGAGGTTGTAGTTATTGATGGCGTGCCTGTGAAGGGGATACCAGAAGATAGGACTGTTTTCGTGGCCGCCGAAGAAAATAATATTAACAAATTTTTAGAAAAGGGACTCAAGAGCGCGGAGTCAGTGATTATAGGCGGAGTCGGCGGAGCCGTTATAAATGTTTCCATGGGCAAGAAATTAAATCCAGTCTCACTAATAGCCCCCACATCGGTATCATTTGAAGACCCTATGGCTGTTCTATCAATAGTCAAAATAATTAACGACATCTATGGGGCAAATATTGATTTATCAATTCTTGAGGAGTCTGTAAAGAGATTGAATGAAGAAATTAAAAAGGTCATGGACCAATATAACAAGATGCAGATACCAAAGTCCACAAAGGGATCGGAACCACCAATTTACGGATAATTTTTTTATTAATAAAATAATCACAGAAGATGCACCAGGTAGCAGTAATAGGCGGAAGTAGCGTATCCCAAGAGATTTGTAATGCAGCAAGGAAATTAGGATTTTTACTGGCTCAAAAGGGGTACATAGTTTTTAATGGTGGTCTTCAGGGTGTAATGGAATGTGTATCTCAAGGAGTCAGGGAAGGGGGAGGGATTGTCATAGGGATACTTCCGGGAAACTCACATTCAGAGGGAAATATGTTTCTTACTGCGAAGGTGCCAACTGGTATGGGATATGCAAGAAATTTTATGGTAGTTAGATCTGGCGAGGCAATTATTGCCATAGATGGGTCGATGGGTACACTTTCAGAGGCATCGTTCGCTCTCGCGGAAGGAAAGACAGTTATCGCAATAGGAGAGATATGTGCAGAACCAAAGAAACCAAATGAAGGTAAGATAATTAGGGTCAACACCCCTGAGGAAGCTATTGAGGAATTGGATAAACTATTCATGAAGTAGGAAAGTGAATATTTTTCATGGTCGACATAAATGCAGGAAATGAAAGAAGATTGGATCGCAGAATATACCTACTTGGCCTTTCTAGAATGATCAGGGCCATGGGGAGGACATCATCATTTCTTTTTTTACCCATAGTGTTATTTGAAATATATAAAATAAGTCTTCTGCAAATAGGTATATTTGCAGGTTTTGCCACCCTTATTATGGCCTTGGTGCAGTATTATTCAGGTGTTCTCACTGATAAAATTGGCAGAAGGAAATTTTTGATTTATGTGCCAATTCCTGTTTCCGTACTTTACTGGTTGATGGCAGAAGTAGTCTTTAAGAGAGGAGACCTAGTTTATCTTATCTCCCTTTGGTACCTAACGATATTCTTTAACGCGCTGCAATTTCCCGCTATACAGGCTACAGTAGCAGATTTGACGAGACTCTCGCAGAGATTAACAGCATATACAATTGTTAGACTTATGGTGAATGTTGGTGCGGCAATAGGCCCAATAATCGGGGCTTTTATAGGAACAATAAACCTTGGTTATATCTTTATAATTACGTCAATCGCCACTCTGATAGAGCTATTTATACTAATTTTTGTAAAGGAGACCCACTCAAGGAATTCCTCATTGAAAATCTCTAAGGTAAATAAAAAGATATTTAGTGATAGATTTCTAATGGTATTTGCTATAGTCGGTTTGCTTTTCAGCTTTCTGCTCAGACAGAGAGGTACAACTTTAACCATTTTTATATTCGGTTTCAAAGGGATTTCACTGATTGAGCTAGGTTTAATATATTCTCTTAATGGTTTGCTGGTAGTTGCACTACAGTATCCAATTTACAAATTGATCGTTTCAAAATTGACCTATCTTCACTGGAGGGCAATTGGTTCCTTAATATATTCCTTCTCTTTCCTCCTAATTGCAATACTCACAGGTTTTGTAGGTTATCTCTTGATAATGGGAATTCTCACTGTAGGTGAAGACTTTGTGTCTCCAACAACGGAAACGATAATTACTTCTATAGCATCTGAGGAATCTAGGGGCTCATACATCGGGTTCTACAACATGGTTACAAGTATTGGAAATTTTGCAGGGTCAATATTTGGCTTATGGCTATTGGGAATCTTTATATCTGTTCCAACAGATTTCTGGATAATAATTTCCACGTCGATGCTTATTGTTGCAATTCTATATATCTTCATGGTTCCATGGTATTCTAAATATCATTCAGATAAATCGCTACCAGGCGAAGCATCATCTTAGAAAATTATTAAATTCCTCCTATTACTTACAATCATGGTTCTAGAGGATGCATTATGGATTAGAGGAAAGGCCATGGAACATCAGAACTGGTTTTTAGATTCAATACCGCTGATTGCAAGTGAGAACGTCATGAGTCCACTTGCAAAGGAAATGATAATAACAGATCTAAATAACAGGTATGCTGAGGGTCTACCTTTTCATAGATATTACCAGGGCAATAAAATTTATGATGAAATTGAGGTAAAAACAGAAGAACTTGTAAAGAAACTATTCAATGCACCAATGGCAGATGTAAGGCCAATTTCTGGTACTAATGCAAACCAAGCCATAATATTTGCTCTTACGAACCCGGGTGACAAAATAATGGCTCCTTCCCTTGACTCTGGCGCTCATATATCCTCTGCAGAATTTGGAGCGGTAGGATTCAGAGGATTGAGGTCTTCTAACATGATATTTGATAATGAGATGATGCAAATAGATGTTGATGCCACAAGAAAGAAGATTTTAGAAGAACGTCCTAAGGTTTGCTTATTCGGCTTTTCAGTATTTCTCTTTCCAGCTCCATTAAAGGAATTAAAAGATACAATGGATGAAGTAGGATGCAAAGTATGGTATGATGGGGCTCATGTGCTAGGCTTGATAGCTGGAAAAAGATTTCAGGACCCATTGAGAGAAGGAGCTGATCTAATAAGCGGATCTACTCACAAAACTTTCCCAGGTCCCCAGCATGGAGTAATATTGGGCAATACCTCAGATGATGTATGGAAATCAGTAAGAAGGGGAGTGTTCCCCGGAGTTTTATCAAATCATCATCTTGGAAACGTAGCCGCCCTAGGAGTTACAGCAGCGGAGATGATAGATTTTGGTGAATCATACGCCTCCCAGATAATTGATAATGCGAAGACTCTAGCTGAAGAGCTCTATGGCCTGGGATTTAATGTTTTAGCAGAGAAAAATGGTTTCACCAGAAGTCATACAATTCTTGTGGATGTTAAAAATAAGGGGGGCGGAAAATCTGTTGCCGAGAAGCTGGAAGATAATAACATAATTTTGAATAAAAATATGATACCTGGAGATTCTAACAAGAAATCACAGGACCCATCAGGAATCAGGATAGGGACTCAGGAAGTCACAAGGATTGGCATGGGAAGGAGCGAAATGAAACACATAGCTCAACTTATCGACCTAGCCATAAAGGGGAAAAATGTCAAGGAAGAGGTTAAAAACCTAAAAAAGCAATTTACCAAGGTTAAATACTGTTACGGGGACCACGAGGCTTACGGATATATTAAATTATTTTAATCATTTTCTTTTGTATTCCATTAAAATCTTGAAAAGTATTAAATTTTAAAAGTCATACAGTGTAGAACCGTGATTCTAATGAGCGAGGGAATGGCTGATCTTGAAAAGCTTGAAAAACAAAGGGAAGACCTAAATAAAACATATAATGAATTGAAGATAAAAAAGGAACAATTGAAAGAGGAAATGGATAAGCTTTTGGATGAAAGGGAAAAATACATTCAGGATCTTAGGGGATTTAAGGAAAAAAAGACCTCTCTTGCAGAGGCAAGGGAAAAACTGGAAAAGGATTTTGAAGAGATGCGAGCCAAGAAGGAAGATCTCTTCAAGAAAATAAAAGAGAAGCGTGAAGAATTAAAGCAGGTAAGAAGAAACATTCAATCCTCCCATGATGCTAAAGTAGACATAAAAAAGTTAAAAAGGGAACTGGAAGATAAGGAGAGAAAGCAACAGACCACCATATTGGACAAGAAGGATGAAAAGAAATTAGTGGAAGAGATAAAGAAATTGCATAATCTTATCATAAAATATGAAAGTGAAATGCAACAAGTAGCCCAGTCAGATGAAACTTATCAGAAGCTGGATAAGGAGCTCAAAGATCTAGAGAGGGAAAGAGAAAATGTTGTACAGGGTATAAAGAAGATAGGCGAGGAATTGAAATCAGTCATTTCCCAGCAGACTGAACTGTTTGATAAAATAATAATGACAAGAGAAAAACTGGATCAGATAAGTGAGAAATATAACCAACTTGAGAGGGAATTTTCTGAGGTATCAAAAAATTATCATGACCTTCAAACATTCTTGAAGGAGCTTGAAAAGAGGATCATATCCATTAGACAGAAGCATTCCAAGGATAAGAGAAGAGAAAGGGAAAGCGAAACAAAGCAGAAAGCAGAAGAGATATTTGAAAAGTTCAAGAAAGGAGAAGTCCTCACAACCGAGGACATCTTGATCCTGCAGAAAGCAGGATTCTTATAAATGCCAGATTATTATTATCTATATTTTATTTTCATATTCTTCATTGTAATATTGTTCTATTATCTGTTCTTTAAACCTAGAGAGAAACATTACTTTGATGAAGCTGCTTTTGATAAATTAAATCTCGCAAACAGTATTTTAAGTCACATGGAAAAAGAAGGGATCGATACAGCTGCTTACAGGGAGGAATACAAAAGATGTCAGATTCTTTATGAAAACAGAAACTATTTGGATTCTAAGGATTGTTTTGAAAATTTGCTGAAAAATATGCAGAGGGATAGAACTGATTTAGCCTTTAAAAAATTTCAAGGAAACTTCAAGGTTTGTAAAAATTGCGGGGAAAAGGTATATGGCAACTTTATATTTTGTCCCAAATGTGGTGGACCATTATGAGATCAAATAGTTATGTTAAGATATTCATAATTCTCCTCCTATTATTCATAATATCGGAATTTCTAATAATCTTCCTTGGTTACGGAAAGGTTGCCTATTTTATCATATTTCCAATATTTTATTCTTCAAATGCAATATCGTTGATACCTCTCATTTTTATCTTTTTGATGTTCTTCATTCCCTTTATGGTATTATCAAAAGGTTCAAATGATGCTGAAAAGGAGAATTGGTATTATCAGGATAATACCATTGAGAAGACGGAAAAAAGTGAAGATTCTTCTTTTGCAGGATTTATATTTATTGGCCCATTGCCCATAGTTTTTGGAAAAAACATCGATAAGAAAATAGTCTACTTGATGATACTACTTTTTGCGGTATTTGTATTTATATATCTTCTAATTTTCTTGAATTTATAGAATTCTCCAAAGTACCGCCAAATACGACCTTACTACCCAATACAGAATTATTTATTTTCGAACCTTTCAAAATCTCAGAATTAAATCCGATGATAGAATTAATGATAGTGCATTCATCCCCAAGGATACTATTATTCAATATTAAGGAATTCTCTATTCTGCAATTTTTACCTATGGTAACACCATCATAAATGTACGAGCTCACCAATTTTGAGCTAGCGTCGTAATTTATATTCCCATTATAAAATGAATGTTCACCACCTGGGATAACTTTCGCACCCCATTTCTCAGCTATATATACGTTTGCTCGAATTAAGTCTCTGGGTTTTCCGATATCAATCCAAGCACCCTGCGTAAGAAAACCACCTATTTTTTTATTGTCTTCTCTGACCTTCGGGATGAGATCTTTGGCTATATCAACAACCTTACCCTTTGGGAAATAATCAAATACTTCTGGTTCCATTATGTAAAGTCCCGTGTTGGCAATATTGGAAATAGGGTTTATCTTTGGCTTTTCCTGGAATTCCACAATCCTTCCGTTATCAAGTTTAACAACGCCATATTCTGATGGATCTTCAACCTGCGTCAATGCTATAGTTATCAGGTTTTTACTTCTTAAATGAAAATCAATTATTTCCTTAACTGGGAAATCGAAAATAGTATCCGCATTTCCAATAATAAATGTGGAATCTATAAATGATTCGATCTTTTTCACACCACCAAACGTGCCCAATGGACTTTTTTCAATGGAAAATACAAAATTGAAATTGTTGAAAATATCGTTGTGAGTTAATTCATATAACAATTTCTCGTACAGATAGTTTGAAGTTATAATAAATTCATCGCTTGATCCTGAAAGACTATTTAATAAATAAAAAATAGAAGGTCTACCATCAACCGGCATCAATGGTTTGGGATAGTCATATGTTAGGGGGCGGAGCCTAGTACCTAGGCCTCCCGCCATTATGACCGATTTCAAGATCTATCCCTTTTATCTTATTTCATCAATGCTTTCCAGGCCCTTTATACCGGCCACTTTGGACAATTGGCTAGCACCGGATTTCTGATCCAGAATGTAGGGAGATTTGACACCAGTCAGTACAACAAGAACTTTTATTGTTCCTTTCAGGGAAGGATCGATGGATGCGCCCCATATTATTCTCGCATTAGGGCTTATTCTTTGTTGTACTAGCCTTACTGCAGCCTCTGCCTCTGAGACAGTCATCTGGTCATCTCCGACCACTCTGACCAGGGCTCCCTTAGCTTCCGTTATGTCTGCCTCAATGAGTGGTGAAGTTATAGCCTCCTGCACAGCCTGTTCCACTTTGTTAGAACCAGATGCATCAGATTCCCCAATTCCTATCATGGCTACCCCGCCACCAGACATTATAGTTTTAATATCAGCATAATCCAGGTTAACAAGTCCAGGCTTAGTTATTATTTCTGTTAGGCCTCTTAATGCTTCCATTAATATTTCATCCGCAACCTTAAATGCTTGATCTAATGGAAGTCTTGGTACAAGCTGTAGAAGCTTATCGTTTGGTATAACTATTGTTGTATCAGAATTCCTTTTGAGTTTTTCTAATCCATAAAGCGCATTTTCCATCCTGACCCTGCCTTCGGCTGCAAATGGTAAAGTGACTATACTTATCACAAGGGCTTTCTGTCTTTTTGCTAGCTCAGCAACAACTGGAGCAGAACCAGTACCTGTTCCGCCTCCCATGCCTGCTGTCACGAAGGCAATATCTATTTTTCCCATTGCATTTATCAGATCCTCTTCAGCCTCTCTAGCAGCTTCCTCTCCTATCTGTGGAAGGGCACCCGCACCTAGTCCTCTAGTGAGTCTCTTACCAAGGAGTACTTTCCTATTGGCTTTGACTGTCAATAGGTGTTTTGCATCGGTATTAGCCGCTATCATTTCAGCTCCATATATACCTTCGTCCATGCACCTGTTAACTGTGTTACTTCCTCCGCCTCCGCACCCTATTATCTTTATATTTACTTTAAGCTGTTCAACTATTTTTGCAAGTTCTATATCATCCTGAGAGGCAATTGGCTCCCTAGGCGTTGGTATAGTTACCGGCGAAGGCTGCGCGACATCGTTTCCCTGGGCCAATGATTCGTCCCCTAGTGCATTTTTGATCAATGATTTTACTGTCATTATACCACCCTATGTCATCAGTATGTATGACGCAATATATATAGTTTTTGCATTTAATTTCCTAAGTCCTAAAATCAATGTCTCTCTAATTTTGCAGAAAATGAAGTATAACAATCGGATTTTTTGATTATTTGTCATATATTTGTCTTACATATGGACTCACTGATGCAAAGGTTTAAATATTAAAAGAAATTTACCAGTAGTGAAATTATGGTTGATTACGTCACGTTAATTGTATGGGAAGCCCTTCAGGAGGATGTTGGGCTTATAAGAGCAAGAATAGATATGGCTACTCGTGAAGCACTTGGTGTATCCATAGGAGACATAATAAAGATTGAGGGCAAACGAACCACAGCTGCCAGAGTTTTCAGACTGAGCGAGGAAGAAGAAAACAGGGGAATAATTAGAATTGATCCTTTAGTTAGGCAGAATGCCGGTGTTAAAGTCGGTGACAAGGTCAGAGTATCCAGAGCAGAGGTAAAACGGGCTGATTATGTTGTTCTTGCTCCTGTCATAGGTGAAAATCAGAGACTTAGGTTTGCATCAGGAATAGAGGAATATGTTAGAAGATCCTTATTGAGACGACCTATTGTTGAAGGTGATGTAATTTCAGTTCAGGGTTTAGCCCTAACTGGAAAAGGAAACGTGTCATTCAAAGTAGCAAAAGTAGGTCCAGGTAAAGGCATTTTCTATATCTCTGAAGATACGGCAATAGAGATGAGAGAAGAGCCAATTTCAGCTGAAGAAACTGGGGAAAAAATCACATATGAGGATATTGGAGGCCTTGGTGAGGAGCTAAAAAAAGTCAGAGAAATGATTGAATTGCCGTTGAAGCATCCCGAACTATTCGAAAGACTAGGAATAGATCCGCCGAAGGGGGTCATACTTTACGGTCCCCCAGGAACAGGTAAGACTTTAATTGCGAAAGCTGTTGCCAATGAGTCAGGTGCAAGATTCTTCAGTATAAACGGTCCAGAGATAATTAACAAATTTTATGGAGAAAGCGAGAAAGCATTGAGGGAAACATTTGAGAAAGCCGCAAAGGAGGCACCTTCCATTATATTCATAGATGAAATAGACTCAATTGCCCCAAAGAGGGAAGAAACACAGGGGGAGCTGGAAAGGAGAGTTGTGGCTCAATTGTTGACTCTTATGGACGGACTGAAAAGCAGGGGACAGGTGATTGTCATAGCAGCTACAAACAGGCTGGATGCGGTTGATCCTGCGCTCCGTAGACCCGGTAGATTTGATCGTGAGATAGAGATCGGTGTTCCGGACAAAAAAGGTAGAAAAGAAATACTGCAAATACACACTAGAGGAATGCCCATAGACGGAAAACCTGAGGATAAAGAAAAGCTGTTGGAAGAATTAGCATCAATGACACATGGATTTGTGGGAGCGGATCTTGCAGCCTTGGCAAGAGAGGCCGCCATGAAAGCTTTGAGAAGGTACCTACCTGAAATAGATCTTGATAACCCTATTCCAACCGAGGTACTGGAAAAGATGCATGTTGAGAGAGACGACTTTTTCGAGGCACTCAAAGAGATTGAGCCAAGCTCATTAAGAGAGGTTATGATAGAAATCCCAAATGTAAGCTGGAATGATATCGGGGACCTGGAAGAGGTAAAAAGGGATTTGAAAGAAGCGGTTGAACTACCTATTAAAAATCCAGAAGCTTTCGAAAGAATGGGTCTGAGGCCTCCCAAAGGAATACTTTTCTTTGGTCCACCAGGTACTGGTAAAACACTTTTGGCAAAGGCAGTTGCCAATGAAAGTCAAGCAAATTTCATTTCTGTAAAGGGCCCAGAAGTTATGAGCAAGTGGGTCGGAGAATCCGAGAAAGCAATAAGGGAAATATTCAAGAAAGCTAGGCAGAGTGCTCCAACAGTGGTATTTTTCGATGAGATTGATTCAATTGCGCCAAGGAGAGGATTATATGCTTCATCAGGAGTTACCGATAGGATAGTCAATCAGTTACTGACAAGTATGGACGGCATGGAATCAATGAAAAATGTAGTAATACTTGCTGCCACAAATAGGATGGACATTATTGATCCCGCATTGTTAAGACCTGGAAGATTTGATAAAATAATATACATACCTCCACCAAACAAGGAGGCAAGGTTATCAATTCTGAAGGTGCATACAAGAAAGATGCCATTAGCACCAGACGTAAACTTGGAACAGATAGCTGAAAGAACCAATTACTATACTGGCGCAGATCTCGAGAACCTTGTTAGGGAAGCCGGACTGGAAGCCATAAGGGAGAACCTTAACGCGGATAAGGTCACAATGGCTCACTTCGAAAAGGCCTTGGCAAAGGTCAGGCCATCATTAGACGAGGAAACAATAAAATACTACGAAGAAGTATCCAAAAATATAGCTAGGGAAACAAAACCTAGCAAAAAGGAAGACCTGCAATATTACAGGTGATGAAGATGAGGAAGTTTATAAGTGAATTAAAAGGAAAACCGGTTATGACAGATAAGGGTATGGTTCTTGGGGTTGTGTCAAATTTTGTGGTTGAGACAGACACAGGTCAGGTTAACCACATATTAATAACACCCGATGATTCCCTTGACACAACGCAATATCAGAAGGATGCTCAAGGCAGACTTGCAATCCCATTTAAGACTCTGAAATCAGTCAGTGATGTAGTAGTAATACAAATATAATTTTCTTTTCAATAAATTTAATTTTTTATTGATCCTTCGCAAATTTTAATTTTTTATTAGTCCAAAAATTTTAGCTATTACCATTAGCTATTACCATATTTGTCTGTATACAAAAGATTAAATTCATTTCGTAATAAGGGAAAGAAAGGTGCTCCAATGAAGAGGAGTTCAAGGGACTGGAAGAAAAGACATAAAATGCGATGGAAGTGGAGAAAGAAAAGGATAAGGAGACTTAAGAGAATTAGAAGGGCTTCTAGATCCTAATTGGGAGCATGGGGTAGTCAGGCATCCTAGCGGGCTCCAGTTAGGGTTTGATTAAATGTGGGTCGTCTGATTCAGTGATGATTAACTGGAGCGATGACCCTAAGAGAGACCCGCAGATCTGGGTTCAAATCCCAGTGCTCCCACTTGGTCATGTCTGCTCCCGTCTTTTTTTGAACCTGCGTGTT
>CAYXTM010000014.1:0-30286 GCA_964468585.1 uncultured Thermoplasmatales archaeon
TAACAATAAAAGAAAATGGAATACCCAATGGTACACTGTGGTCAGTCACATTGACTGGAACCACTTTTTATGGTAAGATAATAAATGTAACCCTATCCTCAACCAACAACACAATAACATTCAATGAACCAAATGGAACATACTCTTACTTGGTGCATATGCCATCTGGATATCAAAGCAAAATTGAGAAAGGCTCTGTATCTGTCTCTGGTACTAGCCTAACGGCAATAGTGAATTTCACGCAAACAACATCTACAAACTCAAAGCCATCTAGCAGCTTTATTTACGTAATCATAGGAATAGTTATGATCATTGCATTAATAGGAGTGGCTATGGCATCGATCAAGAAAGGGAGAAAAAAATAAAATCTTTCTTAATTTTTAATTTATTATGTCAGGCTATTTTCCGTATAGAACAAACTATTCCTTCAATCCAGGATTGCTAGCACTCTGAATGTGATGATGAGTTAAAATATACTTCGATTCGGGAACAAAATCGGAGGACTATCTTATTCGGAAATATTAGTGACTACTTTGCATCCTCCATCCTTTAATAATAAACATGTTTTAGAGTGTCAAGATCTTCTAGCCGCTACTTTTTTTCCGCTAGGTCTTAGATAGTACCATGAGCTATGTGTATGTCATCAGACCTCTTTTATTCAAGAGTCTCCTATACTCATGAGTCTGTCGTTTCCGTGAGAAATAACATTACCTTTCCATTTTCCGTTGCTTTTTCAAAATTTTGATGAACTGAAAGTCTTTTTCTATTAGAACACTGGTTCATATAAAGTAGTAGGGGTGTTTATCATTTTTAAATGCTAGTAGCTATGGATGGTACTTTGTATGGCTCAGATAATGAATGAACTCAATTGGTACCCTTCCTTCACGGAATTAATGTTTTAGATTTTATAAAAGAATCGTAAAAAATTCGAACCAAAAATAATTTTAAGACGGACATGAATCAAAAATTGAGTACAAAAATTGTACTTCACATGATTACCCGGATGAATATGTTGATGTGCAAAACTAGTTATCTGCTTTTCTAATAATATATTTAATCTTAAATCAAAAATAAGTGGTGAGTATGATGGACAACACAAATAAAGCCGAAAAATTCTACCTAGACGGTGCAAAGCTACTGGATATGAAAGAATATCAGAAGGCAAAGAGGAAATTCGACTATGCCATAAAATATGATGATAAAAATCCATTTTACTATTACTTAAGGTCTAAGGTATTGAAATATCTAAAAAAGGAAGAGCAGTCCCTGGTTGATATTGTCACATCCATCAAAATTTACAATGAAATGATAATAAAAAATCCTTCCGAAGCTAGATATCATGATGGAAAAGCATTAGCCCTGGAACTGCTGGGTAGTGAATTCGACATAGATTTTGAAAAATTCCAGGAACTTAACATAAATATAATTCCAGGCCCTAAATATGAAACAGATGCGGAATTTGTAATAAGAAAGTTCATGAGCATCTTCAAGGATGCCCTTCAGGAATATGATACTGCAATCACGATTGATTCAGAAAATATTGATTACAGGATGCACAGAGCCTCAATGAAGGAACATCTTGCAAATGACCTTGGTTCTGATTATTCCTGTATGCTAAAAGGATACTTCAACAGAGATGAACTGTATAGCGGTGCAATGGAAGACTGTGACTTTATTCTTGGAAGGGATAAGAATAACATAAAGGCCTTCATTCTAAAGATAGGTATATTTCAGGACCTGGAAAGGTATGAAGAGGCAATAAGAGTATGTGATGATGCTCTCAATATTGAGCCACACAACTCACAGATACTCTTCCTTAAGGCTTTCTCACTGAGATGGTTAGAGAGGTATGAAGATGCCATGGAACAGTGCGACAGGATACTTGGAATGGATCCAGATAATGCGGATGCCCATTATCTTAAAGGGGATGTTCTGTATAGTTTGAGAATGTACCAAGAGGCCATAAAAGAATTCGACGCATCGATATCCTCAGTACCTGGCTCTTATTACGCACACTTTCAGAAGGGTAATGCACTTGTGGAGCTTAACAGATATGATGAAGCTCTTAAAGAATACGACATTGCAATAGGAATCGCACCTTATAAATATAGCGCAAGGTTTAACAAATTTATTATTTTAAGGAGAATGGGAAAGAAGGAAGAAGCAGACAAAGAGTTTTCAGACATGGTTAACTCCAACAGATGCGTCTTGCCAAAGTTGAAAGCAAAATAAGAAAGGAGACACTTCCAATAAATTCACCCGTTTCTAAATGCTATTTGAAAAGTACTATAAATTTCCTTGCTCTTAATTTTCTTTCATCCTACTTTATTCTTTACACCAATTTTGAAATAGGGTGCTTACTTTTCGTACCGTCATAAATGTTATGTAAATATTAATTATCCAAGATAATATTACCTGCGTTGTTAGTATCACAATATTAATTATCATAAACAGAAATTATTAGAATTAAATATGGACAGAGTAGAGCTTTTTAATAAGTTTCTTTATAGTCTTCGTGATGAAACATGGCCAACAGACTTTGCTTAGTCGCCATTTAAAATTGTTATTTATCAAGGGAAAATTAAAATTGAAGATTTAAAAAGCTATAAGAATAAAATTATAAAAATTATGCTGTCTGAAAAAAGAAGATACGAGAAAGAATGCCTGGAATTGGTCTGTGATGTTATTAGAACACGGAGTTTTTATTCAGGACGACTTGATAAAAATTAAAAATAAATTCATAGACCTTTTAAATGCAGAAAAAAGGAACATCAGGGATTATGCTTGGAAAAAAATGTCTTCAAATTATTAAAATCAGGAATAATTTTTGCCCAGGAAATAAATAATACAAAGATAAATTTATTTAACTATTGAAATCTGATGATATATACATTTTTGAAGAAGCATGGGAAAATGTGGCAAAATCACTCCGAGATATAGGCATACATAATTTTGCCAATATAGCGTAAAATTATGCTCAGCCTTCCCGGGTATTTTGGGCATAAATAATATTTAATCAAGAAGTGTAAATTCATATTTACACAACTTTCGCAATGGTATATGCTCTTAATCAATCTGGGCAGAATTAATATCTTTTTATTTCTTGTGAACGACTTTCTAACTGTGAGCTCAATGGAGAACCGGGTTTATGACCTTTAATTGCATAAATTTCCACTTAATTTATTGCTTTGAAAACCCAGTATAAGAGGCTATTTTGATATTAAAATTGCAATCTATCAGATATTTTACGCCATGAAACTTTCTTACGATTTAACGAAATATATTTATATTGTCTATGAAATTAGACCATGGTGGATAGATCTAGGTTTTATGGAACAATGATCGTGATTTTAATTGTCTTCTTAGGATCAATTGTAATTGGTTATAGTGACTATCGGATATTTTCCGAAAAAGTTGGAAAATTAAATGCTAACGATTTGAGTATAAAATCGTTCGCGGTTTATTATGGGTCTCAAGTAAATAACACCATAATAAGGAACCTAAATAATAAGAGCCTAGTCATATTGCAGCCTGATGTATTCAGTTCAAAAAATTTATCTTTGATCCATTCAATAAAAATAGCTTATATTGATTTGGGAGAATATGATGCGGCTTTCCCAAATTTGTTGAATAATTCCACCGTAAAATCAATCGAGATAGGATATGATTATAACTGGTCTCAACCCATCATCAACATTTCTTCTCCGATATGGTTAAATTATATCAGGGAAGAGATGAATTATTCCATATCGATCGGCTTCAACGGTTTCCTTTTTGATGATTTGGATGTAATCCAGGAATTTCCACAAGAATTTAATGGATTTATTAATATTATCAAAGAGATTTCATCAGAGTACAGAAATGAAATATTGATTGTGAACAGGGGATTTAATTTGATACCCTATATTCATCAATACATACAAGGGGTTCTTTACGAAGATTTTGGAACATTTTTCAATTTCACGAATTTTACAAGTGGTTACTATTCATTTCTGAATAATAGCCAAATTGGAAATCTGACAAATAGGACAGATATGATCAAATCCTACGGTCTTTTTGTCTTAGGTCTGGGTTATTCCCCTAATCCATATGCGTTTAATGATCCATATACAAGATTTGTTGAATATTTAGGGTCTTCACTATCCGTGCCAACCTTCGTAAGTAACGTCAATCTTACATATGTCTAACGAAAATTCATTTAGACAGAGTGATGCCCATATCCCATAAATTCACGATTTCTTTAACAGCGCATTCATATCATAATATGATCGGTAGGGAGGGATATAGCTCCATGAAGAATTGAAAGTCTTTAGACATCTGAAATGGCAGATGCATTATAATATTGGGGAAGCACGGTAAAGAAGCCAATTCTCATTTAACTTGAATTTGGTACCTTTCAAGATAAACCGATGAAATGATAGGTGATGTGGTTTAAAAATCCAATGATGATATTTTCACCTTATTTCCGTCTATTTCAGAAAATATGTTATGTGGCTCAGAAGGAGATACAAGCATAAAGAAATTCTTAAGACAATTGACTTTAGTTATTTCGATTAAAACAGATATATCGTATGTACAATTTTATATGTTTAGCAACAAATTCATACAAACATTAAAATACAAATTTAAAACATCTATTCAAATAATCAACTAGAATCTTTTCGACCCGAATAAAAATGGGATCAGGACTTCAGGTTTAATATTATGAATCCCGACCTTAGATAATGAGTACGATTAATTATATATACTGAATCTATAATTTAATTCAGGCGATAATTTTGAACAAGAACGAACATATTGGACTAACTCTTGATAGATTATTCTACCAAACCCTATTGAGAAATCCTGATGAATATTTGGTCTACAAGAATGAAAAAATAACATATAGGGAACTTTATAGGAAAAGTGCGGGTATTAGTAACTCTCTAATAAATTCAGAATATAGAGGCAAGACAATAGGTATCCTAGACTGGAATTCTATTATGTTTTCAGAACTTCTATACGCTGTACCATTAGGTAGAAGCATTGTCCATCCAATTAACATAAGGTTACCAGCAGAACAAATGATCAGGACAATTAAATCTGCCGGTGATGAGGCAATTTTCTTTTCCCATGATTTTAAGCCACTGGTCGACAAGATCGTGAGCCTTGGACTTTTACCGAAAAATAGAGTATATTCTCTAGATTCTGAGATCAATGATTATCAGAACTTCCAAGACTCATTCGCTAAGGAGAATTCTAATACCTTTCCAGCAACTAAAGAAACTGACAATGCCTCGATTCTTTTTACTTCAGGTACCACAGATGAACCAAAGGGTATATTGTATACACAGAGGGATATTGTGTTAGCCATATGGACAATATTAACTCTTCTCTCGGCTTATGAGGGAAATTCCCGTCTTTCATCCAGGGATCATATATTTTCATTGATACCCTATTACCATCTGTGGTCGTGGGGAACACTATATATATCCACGCTGATAGGTGCGAGGTACGTGATGGACGGAAAGTTCGATCCCGAGAGCACCATAAATCTGATAGAAAGGGAGAAGGTAACATGGATGAGTATGGTACCAACAATGCTTTACGCATTATTATCCAGTCCCAATGCCGATAAGCTATCTGGAATGAAGATATTGATAGGTGGAGCTGCAATACCTTCTGGACTGGTAAATTCAGCCATAAAAAAGGGAATAGAACTCACATCAATCTACGGGTTTACTGATGGTTTAATTGCTGGAATAGGAACACTGAAAAATAAGGGGAGTCGCCCTCCTACGGAGGAATATGAAATTTCCACTAACTCAATAACCCCGGCACCTTTCTCCGAATATGAATTTGATGAGAAAAACGGCGGGGAGATTAAATTCAGGGCACCGTGGCTTCCACAGGGCTATTTCAATAATAAAGAAGAGTCATTAAGGGCATATGATGATAGCGGTTGGTTCAGACCAGGTGATGCAGGGTATCTTGACGGGTATGGAAATGTAAGAATCTCAGATAGAATAAAGGACCTTATCAAGAGTGGGGCGGAATTCATACCGAGTGCTCTGATTGAAAATGCTGTATCGGAGATTGAATCGGTGGAAATGGCAGCAGTTGTTGGAAAAGAGGATGTCAGATGGGGAGAAAGACCTTGGTGCTTCATTAAGGTCAGGAAAGGGAAAATCTTTAATGAAGATGAGGCAAGAGAAGCATTGAAAAACGCTGTGTCTTCAGGCAAAATGAAAGAATGGTGGATTCCAGATAGGTTTGTGATCATAGACGAAATGCCACTCACTAGCACAGGAAAAATTGATAAGAAAGTACTAAGGGATAAATTAAGGAATCTGTAATTTTCAATTCAATATCGTCATTTCAATTTTTATTTAAATGTCATCAAATCCATCCTCATATTGCTTAGGGTAGAATTTTTTAGAATAATTAATAGCATTCCTTGATGGCCAGTATGGGTCTCTCAGCAGAAGCCTTCCTAATGAAATCATATCAGCTTGGTTGTTTTCTATTATAAAATTCATTGTTTCCAGACTCTTTATATTACCTACAACCGATGTTAAGATATCTGATTTACTTTTTATGGCCGTGGATATAGGCAGATTATAGGCGTCATATTCTGGTAACTTTATGCCTGGTATTATACCTCCAGAAGAACAATCAATAAGATCAACGCCAACCTTCTTCAATTCTCTTGACAGAATTGCAGAGTCATCGATTCCCCATCCACCCTCCACAAAGTCCAATCCGGATATTCTCACAAATAGTGGCATATCTTCTTCGATACTTCCCCTAACTTCATTTACAATTTCAAGGAGGAATCTCATTCTGTTATCTATATTTCCGCCATATTTGTCAGTCCTCTTATTAGATATTGGAGACAAAAATTCATGGATAAGATAGCCATGTGCTGCATGTATCTCCACTATGTCAAATCCGGCCTCGACCGCAAGTTTCGCTGATTTCCCAAATCCCTCCTCGACTTTCCTTATTTGATCATAATTCATCTCAATTGGTCTCTCCCAGTTACTCCTGTACGGTATTGGAGAGGGTGCAATATTAATCCATCCACCTAAGTCAATCGGCATTTTACCTCTTCCTTCTCCTGGGGGATAGGTTCCAGCCTTCCTTCCAGCATGTGCCAGTTGTATGCCAGAAAGAGAGCCGTATTTTTCAATGGAATTTGCGATATTTCGAAATTCATCAATCTGGCTAGGATCATTAAAACACAGGTCCTTAGGGCTTATCCTCCCTATTGGTTCAATAGCGGTGGCTTCAACCATTATGATCCCTGCCCCACCCATTGCCCTAGAGGCATAGTGTACGAGATGAAATTCATTAGGGGACCCATTTGTGGAAGAATACATGCACATTGGTGACATAATTATCCTGTTTCTTGATTTCTTACCTCGTATTGAAATCGGATCAAAGACATTCATTCCGTTGGATATGCGTAGGAGTATAACTAACTATTTGTCGTTCAAAATAATGATAGAAAAACTTTATAGAACGGAGGCAGAAAGTATTCATATTTGATATGAGATTTTTTGACCTACCATATTAACATTTGTCTCGTCATCTTCAATTTGGACAGTTGAACCTTTATAATTATGTGAATATATAAACTGGTGTGCTATTTTGTTAATATATAATTAAGGATGGATGGATAAGACTTAATTATTTTCGTTATTACTTACTAATTATTAAGTTCCCAACCTTATATTATCTTGAATAATTTTTTATAGGAAGACCTAATTTAATTTTGAGATAGGTGTTTTTATGGAAGAATCTTCTGATTCACATAAGGTTTCTCCTGTTAAATTCCTTTTGATGGCGGCTGTCGGTGTGTTCCTTGATGGATATCAATTAAGCGTTATAGCCTTGGCAGTTCTTTTAATGGTTCCAGATCTGAAACTATCAAGTTTCCAGGAGTCTCTTGTTTTAGGCTCCGTAATTCTTGGAACCATAATTGGAACTATTGCCATAGGATATATTGCGGACCTATTTGGCAGGCGAAGAATTTACATCTACAATCTCGCCTTTTTCCTAATATTTGGTTTTATCTCTATTATTGTGTCTAACTTCTGGATAATAGTTCTCTCTAGGCTGCTAATGGGGGTAGCAGTAGGTGCCGATTATCCAGTTTCAAATTCTTACATTGCTGAGATCGCCCCAAAGGAGATCAGGGGGAGATACCTATCATTCTCCAATGTTGCCTTTGTAGCCGGCTCAGTAATGAGCATACTGGTGTCTTTGATAGTATTCGGTTTAAATATTTCACAAGACATAGGATGGAGAGTAATGATAGGAATAGGTCTCATACCTGCCATCTTTGTACTTTACATGAGGTTGTCCATGCCGGAATCTTACAAATGGGAGAATGCAAAAGGGGAGATTGTTGGAACTAAGATAATAAAGCAGATGTTCACTGGACTTGGCGGGAAATACACCATGCTAACTTCAATACTCTGGTTCCTTTATGATATGGTTATTTATGGTATCAGTCTCTTTATGCCCACTATACTAAAGATGATATATGGATCAAATGTTCCAAATTTTGAAAATGCAACATTTTCAGGATTATTCCTATTCGTATTATTGGTCTCCAGTGTGATCGTCCTCCTAATAATAGATAAGACTGGCAGAAAGATCATCCAGATACTAGGGTTTATCGGCATTGGATTATTTTTAGTTCTCATTCCCTATGCATATTATAGGCTTATCACCCTGGTTATCTTCTTGGTAATAATAGAAATATTTAATGGGCTAGTGGGTACCACCATTGGAATGTTTCCAGCTGAACTCTCTAAAACAGAGTTCAGAGCCACCGCCTACGGATTTGCTTCAATGATGGGGAAATTAGGTGCTTTGATTGGTGTGTTCATTCTGGGCTACTCCATTGGACCATCAAGCTTAAAGGTATTCGTAATATTCGGGATAATTATGTTGATTTCTGCAGGTATTTCATTATTACTAGCAGATACCACCAATATGGAGCTTGACGATATTTATAAAAAAGGAAGCACACCAGAGGGGGCTAAATGATATTTTTTAGCCAACATGGAAGGATATATTATGAGGTTCATGGAAATGGGAAGCCTATATTGATAATTCATGGACTTGGTGGCTCATCAGATTCCATGAGAATGCTTTCAGACAGACTTCAAGGCTATCAGAGGGTCCTGGTAGATCTCCCCTGCCATGGATTTAGTGATGACTTCAAGATAACGTTAGATGACCTGTCCAAAAGCTTGAATGAACTCATGAATTCTCTAGGATATAAGAAATTCTATGTAATTGGTATTAGCCTCGGTGCAATTATCTCAGAGATAATCACCTTGAAATATCCTGCAAATATAATAAAATCGGTCTTCATATCTCCGGCATCTCATATCGACGACATAGCAATTAACATGGTGTCTTCATGGGTCACTTCGGAAGACGGTGGTGCAAGCACCCTTTTCTCGCCTGACTATTTTGCCTCACACAAGGAGGAAATTCTGGAATATGATAAACTCCATCCTTTGCAGCCTGAAAGGCTTTTGCCGATTATTCCAGAGATAACCAAATTCAATATAAATGGTGAAAGGTCCACTAAAAATTGTGTGATACTCTATGGAAAATACGATGATCTTTTTGGAAAGAGAATGATTGATTCGATGCTGAATATTTTCCCGAACTGTTCGGTCTATGAGTTATCGACTGGGCATTCCATTCACAGAGAAAATCCACAGGCGGCTGCTGATATCATCATGAAGGAACTGGCTAAAAATACTGTTGAATATGATTCTTTTTAAATAAGATACCGTATGTTTATTAAATTAATTAGAATTCAATGCTTCCTTCCCGAAGGTTTCAGACAAAATTTTATTTGTAATCAGATTCTCCTATAATGACGGGAAACGTTACTCCATGGGAAGTTACGGGAAAAGTTGATTACGATAAGTTGATTGAACAGTTCGGTACTCAAAAGCTAAATGAGAGTTTAAAGCAAAAAATCGCAGAGGTTGCCAAGGGAAACCTCCATACAATGCTCCGTAGGGGAGTCTTTTTTTCTCACCGTGACCTTGACCTAACCCTGAATGATTTTCAATCGGGTAAAGGCTTTTTCTTATATACAGGGAGAGCTCCATCACTAGGCATGCACATAGGCCACCTGATTCCATTCATGTTCACTAAATGGCTTCAGGATGTCTTCCATGTGAATGTGTACATTGAGATAACTGATGATGAAAAATTCATGAGGAACCAGGAATATACTCTTGACCAAACAAGGGCGTGGTCCCGGGAAAATATACTGGATATAATTGCTGTCGGGTTTGATCCAGACATGACTTTCATATTCCAGGATACTGAGTACATAAGGAATATGTATCCCATATCAATCAAAATTGCAAAGAAACTTAACTTCTCTGAGGTGAAGGCAACATTTGGCTTTGATAACTCCTCAAACATAGGTATAATGTTCTATCCAGCACTGCAGATAGCACCTACCATGTTTGAACACAGAAGGTGTCTGATACCGGCTGGAATAGATCAAGACCCTTATTGGAGACTGCAGAGAGATATAGCTGAGTCACTTGGATATTTCAAAGCTGCACAGATTCATAGCAAATTCCTTCCACCTCTCACAGGGCCAGAAGGGAAAATGAGCTCCTCCATACCTGAGTCAGCAATTTACCTTACAGACGATGAAAAGACAGTAAAACGCAAGATCATGAAGTATGCATTTTCAGGAGGACAGGCAACGGCTGAACTTCAGAGAAGACTGGGTGCTGACCTGTCTGTTGATGTACCGTACCAGTGGCTTGAATACTTCTTCGAGGAAGATGATAAAACCATCTCCAAAATCAGGGATGAATATTCGACTGGGAAAATGCTTACTGGCGAGATCAAGAATTACCTAGCAGAGAAATTGAACGCATTTCTGGTTGAACACAGGAAAAGAAGGAAAGAGGCAGAGGATAAAATTGATAGATTCAAGTATGATGGAAAGTTGGCAGTAGAAATGTGGAACAAAACCATTGAATAATTTTAACCCTTTTTCAGATAAATTGTAAGGATATCACCATCAGAGAGTACATGATCAAGTCCTACCCTCTGATTTTGAAATTTGACCGATTGCCCCCTTACAGTGGCAAATTTAAATTTTTCAAGAAAATCATTATGAAGTGCCCTGCAGACGTCTTCAACAGTTCCGCCTTCCCTTATGGCTAGAGGGTCATCATCTGGCTTATCCTCGTATTCTTTTTTCAAGAAGACACGAATCATCCTTATATTATCTACAATCGCCTTCTTTAATTCCTCCAGATTTTTATGAGAAGCGGCTGAAACAGGAATTGGATCGATCCCATGGGATTTCAAATATTGGTAAGCGCTGTTGAATTCGGGAGTATCTGCCTTATTCAATATGAATATAGATTTCAGGTAAACCCTGTTCCCCATCAGACCGTCTATGAATCTCTCGGAATCCATGTTTTCCCTAATGATTATATCGGCATTTATAAGTCCAAATTCCCTTGCTATTATGGAAAATAGCTCTTGATCGATTTTAACCTTTCCGGTGGTCATAATGTTAAGTCCACCCCTGTCCTTTTTGATTATGCTCATACGGGGTGGATTTTCGTTCAACCTTATTCCCATGTTTCTGATTTCATTCAGTATGTATTTGTACTCATATTTAAATGGATCAAGTACTATAGCCACCAAATCCACATTTCTAAGTACTGAAATTACCTCCCTTCCTCTGCCTCTTCCCGAACCTGCTCCTTCTATAATACCGGGCAGGTCAAGTATTCTGAATTTCATTTTGTTGTATTCCATTATTCCCGGTACTATTGACAAGGTTGTGAAATCAAAATCACCGACTCTGCTCTCTGCGTTCGTAATGGAATTGAGGATACTGCTCTTTCCAACAGAAGGCGGACCTATTAGGGCGACGGATGGATAAACGCTCTTTTTAATGAAAAAGCCGGTGCCTCCTCCACCGTGTCTTCTCTCTTCTTTAGCTTTTTGGAGCTTTGCTAATTTTGCCTTTAGCTTCCCTACATGATGTTCTGTCGCCTTATTGTACTGAGTTTTCTTTAGTTCTTCTTCTATGCTCCTAATTTCGTCCTCTATTGTTGGCATTTTGTAACCCTTACCAGTCTGATTTCTTCCAGATGATAAGTTATCTTACCCTTTATCTCCGCTTTAATATCTTTCATTTGTTCCCAGTTGACACCGGCAAGTGATGATTCAATGATATACATCACAGCACAGAAATTTTTACCCTGTTCAATAAATTTATGAATTACTTCATTCCCTACTCTACCCCCTGTCCATGATAAATGATCACCCTCATCTGATGGTAGATAGGGAGGGTTAAAAAGACAATAATCAAATTTTCCCCTTATGCCTGAAAATAGGTCAGATAGAATTACCTCACCATATAGACCATTGGCAGCGAGATTCCTTTTAGTGCATTCTGCAGCTCTCTTATCCAGGTCGACAAAATAGACCTGGTTCCCTTTTTCCAAATAATGCATTCCGACTATTCCTGTGCCTGAGCCCATGTCTAGAATTTTACCTTGGACTTCAGGTATGCTAAGCATTAGGTATGAGTCATCCTCTGGTTCATATACATCCTGGCATTTTTGAAGCTTCATAAATCTAAAGCTTCCTCTATGTTTAAAACTTCTATTGGGGTGCTATCTTCACCAACCAAAGCACCCTTGGAATTTGCAACCACGGACGCACCTACATATACGCTTCCGAAATTGGCTGTGCCTACCCTAGCCTTTGTACCAAAAAGTGATTCAAATTCTTTTACTTCCTCTTCTTCTAGAAACGGTGGCAATATTAGCCCCTTGGCGGTTATCAAGCCACTGGAACCGACTGTCTTTATCTCATGAAACGATGATCTTATTACTTCCACATTAAGTGCATCTTCTATTTCCTTAATTGTATCAATAGAATATTCTTCATGCACTATGGCAAGCTTATCATTTACAAGAATGTTATTGCCGAATGCATTCAAATTGGAATTAATAACTGTAACTCTTAGATCGCTCGGGAATGCCTTGATTTCTAACTGATCGGAAATATTGCTTAACACTGCCCCATGAGAATTTATGGCCATGAGAGAACCTATTACTGTGGAACCACCGATGGAGACCTCTACCGTTTTGGTTCCTAGAGTCTCTTCTATTAAACCTTTCAGTTCTTCCTCTATCCCCTTAGGTACAAAGGTGTATTTTTCCCCTGTCTTAATGTATATACCCAAAAAAGGTGAATTAAAAATCCTTGATTTCTGTATCATGAAAATTCAGTCTGGTAGAAGTACCTCCGCAGAGTTGTTCTCCTCTATTTTTAGTATCTTTACCTTTAATTTCTTAGGTGGCTTTTCAATCCCACGACTCCAGATCAATTTATTGACCTGATCGTCAATCCAGATGTTCTCTAGCGGAACTTTTGCGTACCTTGCCACTTTTCTTCTCAATAAAGAAACTGCAGCCGGACTCCTCCTTTTCCTTGATACGTAAACAATTTCTCTTAGAGAAATGACCATATTCATTTCTTTCTCTGCCATGAGCTTCACTCCTTTAATTTATTTCTTCTCCAAGTCCTTCTCTTTGGATTAGTAGTAACCCGTCTGTTGGTTCTGACCATCACCCACGCCGGGACCCTTGAATTCTGTTTTACCTTCGCCAAGAGTCTTTTCTTCATAGCTTCCGGTTTATTTCTTGCCATTTTTCATCTCCTCTCGATTCTTATTTCCCTTTTTTCACTTAATCTTGCCAGAAGTGACTTAATCTCTGGATCAGTCACCTGTCTGTTCAGTCTACCTGATTGCGCCAGATATATAATTTGGTTTTCAACATTTTCAGCCAATTCTGGTCTGACAAGTCTAACATTAGAGAGTCTTTCCAGGGCCTCAGGAGTTAAGAGTTTTCTCAATATTTCTTGTCTCTCTTTCTCTGCTGCCTTCCTCTCAGCTTCCTGTTGTTCTTCCATATTCTGCCTTTCCAGCGCCTGCTTTTGAAGCTCAAGAAGCCTTTTTTTCCTAAGCTCCTCTAACTCCCTATCGTTAGACATAAGCGCACCCCCTTAGAGGTATTTTGATATTTCTGGCATCTCATCTTTTAATTTCTCTCCAATCTCTTTGCTGATTGAATTTAAGAATTTTAACCCTTCTGAAGTTATCTCTCTACCTTTTTTACTCTTCGATATGTAGCCTAACTTCTCCAGATCAGCCATGCACTGTCTAATAATCTTCCTTGATCCAGTAGATGCATGATACCTTTTAGAACCACGATCTACTTTTCCGCCGTACTCTGCAGAAAGCCTCATTGAACCAATTGGCCCTAAAATTGCTATTTTCCGTAATACAGAGGCCAGCCTATCATAATACCAATCATTTTCGTACGGTCCCCTCTCTTTATGCTGCCCTGTCTTAACGGATAAAGCCCATGAAGGTTCCTGAACTTTATTCTTAAGTTCAAGTTTTATCTTTTCTATGAGCATCTCCGCAGGTATATCTTTGAAACTTACCATCTTGATCTCCTTCTGGCACACTGTATGCCAGACATATTTATAATTTCTTCTATCAGGTACCTTAATCGGCGCTTCTCGATTAAAGGTTATATTAAAATTGATCTCTTATATTTAATAATTTTTATGTATAATCTGCTAGATTGCAAACTAGATTCATATTGAAGTACCATATTGTCATTGAGTTACATATTTTTAAAAATTATAATCCAACCCAATAGAGAATTTAGAATAATGAGAATAGAAGTGGCAAAGAAATGATTATCTCAGCCTTATTGTCTCTAGGTTATATGGAGCATAGGATTCTACGCCAAATTTTGATTCGATGGTTCTAGCTAGTTCAATTGCCTTGGCAGGATCGCCGTGGTTTATTAGCACTCTTCTTGGTTTTGTCTCAAGAGCCTCAATGTATTTCAGTAGCTGTCTCCTGTCAGAATGCCCAGAAAAACCATCAACGCTGTCAACGGTTAATTTTATGGGGATTTTTCTTGATCCGCCACTCCTTGAAATTTCTATCTCCTTAACACCACTAAGGATTTTATTTCCTATTGTTCCGTCGGCCTGATATCCAACGAATACAAGGAAATTTCTCTCATCTTCTGCCCAATTAGAGAAATATTCTAAAACAGGCCCCCCATTCATCATACCTGATGTTGCCAGAACAACAAATGGACCCACATCATCTATAATGTGCTCTCTAGTTTCCTGTGCATCTACTCTCTTGAAAATTTCGCTGAGGAATGGATTCTCTTTCTTTCTGGTAATAGAATCCCGAAGATTGGAATTCAAAAACTCTGGATATGCGGTGTGAATTGCTGTCGCTTCGTATATCATGCCATCCAAGTAAACTGGGAGTTTTTCCAGTTCCCCCATCCTCATTTTTTCTTCCAGCACTAACATTACCTCTTGGCTTCTACCAACTGCAAATACTGGTATCAGTACCTTACCTTTCCTCTCCATGGCAAGTTTAACAATTTGCGTGAGTCTCTCTCCCGCTTCTTGCCTTGAAGGCTGCATATCTGTCCTACCACCATAGGTACTTTCGGTTACATATGTTTCCACCCGAGGTACTCTTGAATCTGCTGCATTGAAAAGCCATGAATTTGAATATTTTATATCCCCCGACATCAAGATATTATGGAAACCTTCTCCAACGTGAAAATGAACAACGCTTGACCCAAGAATGTGACCTGCATTTCTCAGAGTTACCCTCACGTCTGGTGAGACATCAGTGGTTTCATTGTAATTTAGCGTTACTGTGTGCCTTATCATATTCCTTACATCTTCCAATTTGTATGGCGCTTTCCTATTTTCAGAAATTGCCAATTTCAGATAATCCATTAAGAGGAGAAGTACCATATCTCTGGTGGGAGCTGTTAAATACACAGGGCCGTCATAACCTATTGAAAAAAGATATGGTAGAAATCCGCTATGATCCATATGAGCATGGGTCAAGACAACCCCGTCCAAAGAGTTCAGAGGCCATAACTCTGGCGCATTCAGATAGGGTGCTCCCTGGGAAGGATCATCTGAATCAACAGCAGATGGATCCATTCCGCAGTCGATCATAATCTTTGTATTCTTTGTCATTAAAAGCGTACTGGATCTACCAACCTCTCTCCAGCCGCCAAGTGCAGTTAATCTCACGTAATTTTCTCCTGGATGAGGTTCCCTCGCTATCCTTTTAGCCAAATTCTTGAGGAACTTCCTCCTGTCTTGATATTCTGATTTTAAGAATTCTCGGACCATTTTTATTGTCGTGCTCTTGATTGGTGGAGTTCTCATTATTCTTGGTGCCCATTTTACTGCTTTCCTAATTTCCGAAATATAAGGCTTCTGAGGGTCACTTACGGTTTCGGGATCGTCAAGTTCAATCAAGACTTCTCCAGTATCATTTTCAAAGAATATGTCAGAAATTTTGATTTCCCTTGGAATAATCTTTCTAATCAGCTCTTCTGCTTCTTCCTCTGATATGAGGACTGAAGAATCTGGCCTAATGATAACCCTTCTTTTTAGCTTCTGGGCCATCTTCTTTATCTTATCCGGATCCTCAAAATATCTATCACTCTCTTTGGAGTAAACAATGATGTTTGCCCCTTCCATATCTAAGCTTGTATAATCCAGTTCCGGAAATATTTCTTCCAATACATCCCTAGTATTCTGTATAATATCATTATAATCCATAATTTAAAAACACCCTACCTTACAAAATTTAATTAATAATAAACTAAATTAAATTTTTAGTTTTTTGATTCTCTTTTGAACCTCCTCCTCCGTCAGGGCTTTATAACCCTCCTCGGGAGTTATTACAACTAGATCAATTCCATTTCCTGTAGCGGCATCTCTCTGAAGCGAAGTGGAAATGCCCCTTATGGCGATATCAATACCCTGGTCTATAGACATTGAATCCTCATAGAGATCTTCAAGTACCCCATAAACAAATGGAGAACCGGAACCTGTAGATACGTATTTATCTTCAACCGCCCCGCCAGCTTCATCGATTGAGAAAACGTGAGGTTTGGTATCATATCCAGCAATAATTATCTGAACCAAGAATGGCATATATTTTGTCTGATTTAATATGTTAGCTAGTAAAGTCGTTAGTCCCTCAACCGTAATGTTTACTCCTTTCTTATATTTGTACAATTCTGCTTCCGCCTTCACATACCTCACTAACATTTGTAGATCTCCAACTAATCCAGCTGTTGTTAATGCTATCTTATCATCAACTTGATATATTTTCTTTCCAACTTTATGGGCGACCATGTAACCGGCAGTAACTCTCCTATCTGCAGCGACTACCACACCACCGTTTACAACCATCGCCAGAGTTGTTGTTCCAGTTTTTAATTCTTCCATGTTTAACACCTTACAAAATTTGAATCCTTATGAGAATTCTTTATTTAAATATTGTCAAATTCATGCTGCTACCATTAGAGATTGTATCTCCTAATGCTGGTAGATTTCAATTTATATTAAATGCATAATCGTTTACATTATACCTTGACCTGTAAAAAAATTTCTTTTATTGATTTTGATACATATAATATAGCTACCTTTAGTTCACTGAATTGGATCATATGGGTATATAACAAAATCGGGGTATTTGTAATAATATACAGATATTCCTGATTGTTTAGGGGTTTCATAGAAAATATAAGAGGCCATGGATTTGTTCATAGCTTGTTCTTGAGCCCAGACTTGTTGAATTTTCAGTACAATAAAATTATATGCTATGATTCAATAGGCTTTCGTGGAGATTAAAAATACACTTCACGATAATTTCGAGGTGATAATAAGTGAATATAGATCCAAATATCACGAAATACCTTATAAAGGTCAAAATAACGGCAGATGGAGTGGTAGAAAAACCTGACGTAGTAGGTGCTATATTTGGGCAGACTGAGGGCCTATTAGGCGATGAACTAGATCTGAGGGACCTTCAAAAATCTGGAAAAATAGGAAGAATTGAAGTTGAGATAGACAGCAAGAATGGTAAGTCTGAGGGTATAGTATATATTCCTTCAGGTATGGACCAGGTAGAGACCAGCATAATAGCAGCAAGTTTAGAAACGATTGATAGAATAGGTCCATGCAAAGCAAAGGTTGACGTTTTGGACGTGGAAGATATAAGGGCATCAAAGAGGGAGAAGGTAATAGAAAGAGCCAAAGAAATACTTGAAAAGATGCTGGAAAACAATAAATCTGTCGGAGAGAACTTGGTTCAAACGGTTAAAAGCTTAGTGGAAAATTCTGAAATAGTTGCCTATGGAGACGATAAACTTCCTGCGGGTCCAAATGTTGCAAATAGTGAATCCATAATAATAGTTGAGGGAAGAAATGATGTTTTAAACTTATTGAAGTATGGAATAAAGAACGCCATTGCAGTTGAAGGAACGAATGTACCTAAAACAATAAGCGAACTTTCAAAACAGAGAACTACTACAGCATTCCTTGATGGTGATAGAGGGGGGGATTTGATACTAAAGGAACTACTTCAAGTTGCAGATATTGATTTTGTGGCGAGAGCTCCTCAGGGTTTTGAAGTGGAAGAACTAACATACAAACAGGTGGTAAAGGCACTCAGAGACAAGATGCCTGTGGACCAATATCTCATAACACATGGAATGCAGATTGAACTTAAAAATCTCAATGAGAAAAATGCTAAAAATATAGAACAAGCTAAAGTAGAGGAGACTAACAGAATTGCATCGACTGCGCAAGCAGAGATAAAAATTGAAGAAAATCATGCCGATAATCATTCCGCGCCATTGGCCCAAAGGCAGGAGCATTCCGTCAGGACTGAACCGCTGGTACCATCTAACCATTTTAACAATGACAATAACCACAGAAATGAGGCATCAGAACAAAAAAAGGAGATAAAGAAAAACAATGAATTCTCGGTGATAAAGCTTATAGAGGAGGCTGCCCAGGACAAGGAAGTAAGATTTTACGATGACAAATGGAATCTCGTAGGCAAACTGCCTTTGAGCGATGTGGTTGATAAGTTTGAGTCTATCGAAAAGAAGTACTCAAAGATAGTCACAGGCGGAATAGTGTCCCAGAGACTATTGGATTCATCTTATATGAATGGTGTAAAGGAAATATACGGAGTGAAAATGGGCCATATAAATAAGAGACCTTCTGACATGAAGATTTTCACAAAGGACTACGCGAAATGAATATTATTTGAATATTTTCCTTATAATTATTGATTTTTATCTCTAGAATACAATAGTTTGCAACTTCACAACTAGTAGAAGTTAAAAAAATTAAAGAAATTATTTTTTAGTATCTAATAATTTTAAAGGTTAAGGAGTTTCCTTGCCTCATCTGTAATCATCTCAAGACTCCATGGTGGATCCCATACTAATTCGATATTGCATTCCTTAACTCCCGGTATTGACTCAACCCTTTTCTGGGCCTCAACGAGTATCCAATCTGTAACGGGACAGGTCGGAGCGGTCATAGTCATCCTTATGTTAACAACCCCTTCTGGTGTTATTTCTAAATTGTAAATCAATCCTAAGTTAACAATATCAACCCCAATTTCTGGATCACTGACCGTTTTAAGAACCTCTAGGACTTCTTCCTTGCTTACCATGATATAACCATGACTTTTATTTATTCAATATTTTTGTTGCTCTATCTATATTTCTTTGGGATCATATCTTCATACCATCTAGTAGTAACCTCATCAGGACCTTCTTGTGATAACTGTAATCCTATTTTGAAAAGTGCTTTCTTTAGCCTAATTAGAGTTTGCTCCCTCAGTTTAGTGTTCAAGCGTATCTCCTGTCCACTTTTCTTGAGTTTGAGGAAGATTGTTTCCTCGCCATTCAATATGAATAACCATTTTGACCCAGGCCTCCAGCCCAATGTAGAAGCCATCTGAGTATATGCCGGATGCCTTGGTGGAATCACTATGTCTTCATCCAGAGGATCAGAAATTATGGAATCGTACTTCCATGAGAAGAATATGTCATCCCTGTCTTTTAACGGCATGAGTATTTTGAATTTCCCTTTTTCAAGGCTATCTCTGAGGTAATTCTGCACCGATTGGGGATTGATTTCCTCCCCTACTATGTCTGTGATTACCCTGAAATTGAAAATACCGAGATATTTGGTGAATTTGTCCAATGCCTCTTCCAAAGATGAGTCTGGTTTTGACCTATAAAACTTCCCTTTATAATCTCTGTAAATTTGTGATTTTTTAAGCAGCTCATTAATTATGCTGATCGTTTTGTTTAACGTATATGGGCTCCTTTCAACAATATCTTCTTTTGAACATGGCTCCATACTTTCTATTTTCTTAAGTAGCTCTTTACCCTTATTGGAAAGAGATTCCTCCTTTATTTTTGAAATGATTGAAAGATTTTCCTTGGAAATGTAACCCTGAGAGCCGTTTATGAGGAATGATTCCACTAACATTTTTGATGAAAAAATTTTCTTGATGTTAATCAATTTTGGAGTTTTCATCATCAACTCGCTGTCGTTTTTGAATCCGTATAAATCCTTGGAAGCCTCCACAGCATCAAGATATCTTGAATCCTTTGTTAAATGATTTTTTCTCAGAATATGCCTCATTATTTCCTCTTCTGTAAGTTTCAATGATTCGATATCAACGTTTGCAAGATAGTTTCTGATCTTTATAAATTTGAATGTATCAAGAGTGGTCTGGGAAATAGGGAATGTGGGTTTCCTGAATATAACTTTCGGAGTATTTTCCAAATTGGAGATTGAACTTACAACATCCAAAATTTTCTCACCGTTGTAAGAAAGTTCCCCAACTACATCAAAAACTTCCAGCATTCCGTTTGACTTATCAATATCTAATGCTAATTTTAGCGTTCCACCTTCAAATACGAAATATTTGAAACCCTCACCCAATTCTGCATCAATTACTGTTCTATTAATGAGATAAGCAGGATCACGGTTGCTTATTATTATTGGCTCCCTCTGGTCTAACTTTTCTAAATAATAATAGATAGTCTTCCCTGAATTTATTGTTTTGACATCTATTTTTTTAATTATGTTAACCACATCATTTCCGAAGATATTAACCAGTTCCCACTCGCTCAACGGACCATATCTTCTAATAAATTTCTCAATAAGCTTTATTGGCTCCTTTGGTTTGCCTGAATAAATGAAAATTCTTCCATTCCTCATAAATACGTTTCCAAAGGTCTTTATGTCATCCAACTCCAATTCATATTCATTATGAGTACTCTTGCTTGCCTGCTGCAGTCTAGAATTTAAGTATAGTACTTCCGGCAAAATCTCTTTTGAAAAATATCCGACTATTTTATCTCCTATGTGACCATATATAGAATCTTTTGGTATTTCATATCCTCTTGACCTTACGGAAAATTCGTCGGTGAAAAATATGTAGTCCTCAAAATAATCTTCTGTTATTTTTACAGAGGAATTAGAAAACCTCATTTTTAAAATATCCCATTCGCTGATACCCTTTATTGCTTCCAGATCTTCTGATAGCATATACTGTATGTCCTTCTTCGGAAGGAAAGAACCAGATTTAACTTCCCTAGCTTCTTCTAGTTCTCTAAGTACAAGTTCTATATCCTCCTTCTCTCCTATTCTATCCCTTATTTCTTCAACTGTAAGAGGTCCGTTTTGCCATAATATGAATTTTATAACCTGTTTAAGTGACTCAACCTTATCTGCTCTTTCCACATTTCTATGGTACCAAGCAACCTGTTTCCCTTCCTGAATGAAATAAGCTTTAAATGAGCGCTCCATCTTTCTCAAAATCATGAGAGCTTCTTCTACATCCATCCCAGCTGCTCGGGCTATTTCTGTGACGGTATCTCCATCTTCAAAATTTAGGTCTCCTTCCCAATCTTGAGAGAAGACAGATGCAATATATTTTACGTTCTTGGTAAGGGCATATGTGTTTTTACCCGTAAAAACCGGCTGAATCTCTCCTGAATTAAGAAGTTCGTCTACCATGTTTAGATATTCTTCCTTATTATCGTAATATTTCATTGGCGAGAATGAATGTTCAGATTTAAGGTCTGAGAAACCTGCACGCTCTAGGAACAACTTGATACCATCCTTTCCCTTGATCCTGCATTTATTCTTCTGTAATTCTTCCAATATTCCAACATCTATTTCGCTCCTGTATTCTAGTCCCATTTTCTGTAACAATGATTCTTGTAATTCTCTTATTACCGCACTTTTATCCTCCATTAAAACGACATCAGATATTCCGGCGTATATTACGCCATATGAGAACGGGCTTGGGTAGGATGAATATGGTAAAATGGATAATTTGATTTTTCCATTCTTAATATTATCGATAACGTATTTTGCATTTGGTAAATCCATAACGATGTTTTCGATTTCCCTAAAAGTCTCCTCTATTATTGGGAAATCTTCCATAGAAAAAAGAATATCCAGAACCCTCTGACTTCTCAACTGTTGCCTCGATATGGATACCTCTTTTCCTTTGTAATTCCTTAGGACCATGAATGACCTGGTAGCACAGTGCCTAAACCTTTGTTTAAAAAGCTCTGTATTCTTTACTGCCTTTCTTAGCGAATCCCCAATTTCAATATTCAAAACCATTTCCCTTATGTTCTCTATGGGGATATATTTGTTGAATGTTAGCATGAAACCGTCATCGGTAAGGGCTATTCTTGAATTGACGTTAAACTCTCTTCCCATGTTATATGCTATAATCATGCTGAGGGCATCGTTGACCCTCCTCCCAAATGGGAAATGGAAAATTGCCGAATAATTCTGGGCCTTATCAATGTAGCCCTCAATCAATAGTTCCTTGTCGTGAGATATACCGAAGTTCATTTGAGCGTTAAAATATGAAAGAAGGGATCGTATTGTGTTTTCATCTGCTTCATATTGACTCCTCAGGAAGTCTTCGGCCTGGTCTTCCTGAATTTTCTCCTGCAATAACCTCCTAAACTTTGCAACTTCCATGGAAAGATCGAATGTTCTTGGAAGCATCTCTCCGACCCAAGATGGAACTGTTGGCTTTTTTCCATTGGCATCTTTCACATATACTCTGTTTCCACGTTGCCTTATGAATTCATAGGTTCTTGCGCCGAGGACAAATATATCTCCTCTATGCAACTTTTCCACGAACTTTTCAGACAAAGATCCCATATGGCGGTCGTCGAGGGAATAAACATCATAATCAGCTTCTTCTGGAATTGTCCCAGAGTTTGTAAAATATATTAATCTGCTGCTCTTTTTCTTTCCGAATGTTCCCTCTTCTTTATCCCACCATATCTTTGAATATATGTTCCCTTCTTCAAACCCTCCTGATAGATAGTTGAGTACATTAATGAAGTCTTTTTCAGGAAGATTGGAATAGCAATAAGACTTTCTTATTATGTCAAATACTTCCTCCTGCTTCCATTTTCTATCCAATGAAATTCCAACAAGGAATTGAGCCAGTACATCCAGTGAATTCCTAGGTATATTTATTTTATCGAGCCTCTTTTCCTTGGCCATCTTAACAAGAACCACTGATTCAACTAGGTCATCTACATCCATTGGTATAATTCTGCCCTTGGCTGTGGCAAAAACTGAATGGCCCGACCTTCCAACTCTTTGCAAACCCTTAGCAATTCCTTTTGGAGATCCAACCTGTATAACCAGATCTATACTACCTATATCTATGCCTAATTCTAACGATGTTGATGAAACTGCACATTTCAACAGTCCATTTTTCAACTTTTCCTCTACCATGAACCTGGACTCCTTGGATAGAGAGGAATGATGCGCTTCCAAATCCATTATACCTCTTTCTATTAGCTTGGTAGATACCCGTTCCGCACCGCTTCTGGTATTTGTAAATACCAATGTAGTCTTGTGCTGGTTCACTAGCTTCTCTATTATGTCATAAGTTCTTTCGCTTATCTGTTCCTGGCTAGCACTGAATAGATCAGATACAGGGCAAATAACTTTGAGATCCAGATTCTTATTTGATTCCACTTCAATGATATTCACATCTCTCTTTTTTTCATCCCCTATCAAGAATTTGGCAATTTCATCAATAGGCTCTGTGGTAGCTGACAAACCTATCCTTGTCAGATTGGGATTGAGGAAGTTCAAGAATTCAACTGCAAGACTTAATAATTCGCCTCTCTTACTAGAAGCAAGATCATGAATTTCATCTATTATAAGGAAATCTACATCCTTAAATTTCTCCTTAAATTTAGGCGAAAATAATGAAAGTGATAGACTTTCTGGGGTGGTTATATAGATGTGCGGTGGCTTTCTGTTCATTTGCTGACGCTCATATTGAGAAGTGTCTCCAGATCTTACACCAACCCTTATTTTCGGTAATTTTACCCCTTCCTTTTCTGCAATGGCATATATCTCCTCCAGGGGCGTTGACAAATTTCTCTTGATATCATTGGCAAGGGCCTTCAGTGGAGATATATAAACGCAATATATCTTATCTTCCAGTTTATTTGATTTGGCCAGGAGGAAGAGCTCATTTAATATTACCAAGAATCCTGACAGCGTTTTTCCTGTGCCAGTTGGAGATGAAATGAGAACGTTCTTGTGATTATGAATGAGGGGTATGCCTATCTTCTGAGCCTTTGTTGCCCTTTCATACTTTCCGAAGAACCATTCGGCAACTATGGGATCTAGAAACTGCTTAAGGTCATACTCCTCATTATTTCTTATGAGCATCCTTTCTCCTCTTTAAACTGAAAGGTATAAAGGTTTTATATAAAAATTTCACGCATTTTCTACATGAAAGGCTGCCATCTTTGTTAATATCTCAAGTGGTTCCTTAATGCCCCAGAATTGGAGCTTTTCAGGTGTTATCTCTAGACTCTTGAACCTCTTGTCCCATGGAAATTCCTTTTCTCCAATTACAACGATTTTGCCAGTATAGTTCTTTATTCCCATGATCTCAATTGCCTTGAATACCTGCCTCTGCAACGAAAGATATATCAATATCTCCTTTTGAATAGTGTCTGAAATATTTCTTTTCCTCATAAAGGAAGAGATGGCATATTTCATGGCGGCTTCTAGATGGAAAAGCCCCACCACCCTATCCTCTCTTATGAACAAAAAATTAGGAAATGAATTTACATCGAGTTGCGAATCAGAGATAATAAAGGAGGTAACAAATTTAGCTTCCATTGGCCACCACTGATGTGGATGGAATATTGCTCTCTAATCTAGATATTAATGCTGCCTTAGTCCTCGTCTGGGCTAGAACCAGTTTAAGCACCTCATTAATTGTTGTAACGGGGTGAATGTTTATCTTTTTCTTTTTTTCTTCTTCGATTATAATATCTTTTTCATTAGACGCAGGGACTATAACATTCTTAAATCCTGCCTCTATGGCAGCCTCTACTTTTGCCGTTACCCCACCAACGGGTAGAACCTGTCCCCTGACACTCAATGAACCTGTCATGGCATATGATTGATCCACGGGAATTCCTTCAAGTGCAGATACTATTGCTGTTGCAATGGTGATGCTAGCTGAATCCCCTTCAACTCCTTCATATGTACCTATAAATTGAATATGAACATCGTGGTTGGCTATATCCTCCCCAGTGTATTTCTTAATTACCGCGGATACGTTCAATACAGCTTCTTTTGCTATATCCCCCAATTTCCCGGTTGCTATTATTTTTCCTCTTTCTTTCTCAAGGGCCGGAGTAACTTCTGCTGCAACTGGCATAACAGTTCCAGAATATTCGGCCATTCCTGACCCAGCACTATAAACAGCGAGACCATTGACAATTCCTATTGCAAACCCTTCATTAAGGAACGTGCTATAAGCCTTACCTGCCTCTATGTGTTTGTCCGCAATCTGCTGTTCAAGTGGTCTGGCTCTCAATTTAGCTTTTAATACGTGTTCAGCCGTAACAAGTTCTGCTCCTTCTGACACCGCTAAATCTCCAGCAATTCTTATAAGGCCTCCCAGTTCTCTTAGTCTTAATGTAAGCATTCCTTTTCTTCCGGCTCTCTTTTGGGCTTCCCTTATTATGGAGGCGATTGCAGTAAAATCGAATGGAGGTATTTTCTTATCCTTTGCAACTTCCTGAGCTACAAATCTTATAAGTTTTTCCCTATTTTCCTCGTTATCTTCCATCATGGTGTTCATATATACTTCGTAACCGTAACCCCTTATTCTCGACCTCAATGCTGGATGCATGCCCTGTAATGCATCTATATTACCAGCGGCGACTAGTATAAAATCACATGGAACTGGTTCAGTCTGCACTAATGCACCAGCCGATCTCTCACTTTGGCCAGCAATTGAAAATTTCTTCTCCTGCATCGCGGTAAGTAAAGATTGCTGAGACTCAAGCCTTAGCATATTTATTTCATCTATGAACAATACTCCCTTATGGGCCTTGTGAATATTGCCAGCTTCTACCCTAAGATGGGGGGGAGTCTCTAACCCTCCAGACTGGAATGGATCGTGCCTAACATCCCCAAGAAGAGCACCTGCATGTGCACCAGTTGAATCTATAAATGGTGGCTTATCATTCTTTTCGTGGCCCACCAGTAATTTTGGGACCTGGGTTTTATCTTCCCTGATACCCGGGCCCATGTTGAATGCTATGTATAAGAAGGCAGCTGCCATAATAGAAAGGAAAATGGGTGTTGCATCAATAGTATGTGTTTGCGGATAGTTTGCAAGTGAAAATATCAAGCCCAGTATTAATATAAATATGACCATCAGACGCGTTCCCCGTTGCCTCTCAACTCTCTCCTGATCAGCCCTAGCCTGATACTCCTTCACTATCTCCTTTCCTCTTCCTGCAGGAACGGTAACAATCTTTGGTCTGTTAACGTCTTCCGGATTATGGAATACTAGGATATCTTCTAATTCCTCCTTGGGAATGAAGTCGACCATAGATTGGGCAAGCATTGATTTACCCGTACCTGGCTCACCAATTAGAATAACATGTCTTTTTTGCTTTGCCGCCCTCTTAATTATTTCAACGCCGTGATCTTGACCTATTACCTGATCAATAAGTCTCTCCGGTACCTTCACGTCTTTTGTAGAGTTTACTCCTTTTGATTTTACCCATGATTCTAGTTCATCCATTCGCTATCGTAGTGAAAATTCATAAATAAGTATTTTGATACAAGAAATATAAAAAATATTTGTCATTTGGAAAATAATAGATATTGAAAAAACATTACTACCCATGATTCTGCAAGGGAAAGACGTGTCCAAAAAGATTCTTGTTGATGCTGAAAAAACTATTAAAGAAAAAAATTTGAAAATTAATACTGTAGCCATATCTTTCAAGGGAGATGAGGAATCAGCTGTTTATTTTAAAAACATCAAGAAAAATGCAGAAAAAATTGGCATCAACTTTAGGATTATTGAACTAGAACCATCCAACCTAATAGATGGCATTAAAAGTCTCAATAGGGATGAATCAGTCGATTCTATAATAGTTGCTCGACCATTCCCGCAAGGAATAGATTCTGTGGAAGTGAGTGATGTAATTGACCCTGACAAAGATCTTGATTGCATATCTCCGTATAACCTGGGAAAGTTAAATTATAAAAATTATGATGTGGCACCTGCCACTGCACTAGCTTCCATTGATATCCTTAGATATAATGGAATTAAGCTCTCTGGTCAAAATTCATTAGTCATAAATAGATCAATAACAGTTGGTAGGCCACTTTCCTCGATGCTGTTAAATGAAGATTCTACTGTGACTGTGGCTCACTCGAAGACCAGAGACATTCAAAAAGAAATCGAAATGGCGGACTTTGTATTTTTAGCAGTTGGAAAACCTGGCTATCTTAAATCAAGTGAAATTACAACAAAGAAAATCATAGTGGATATTGGTATAAATGTTGTTGGTGACAGAGTAGTGGGGGATTTCCTAGTGGATAAGGAAAATGATCTTGTGGATTATACTCCTGTGCCAGGAGGAGTGGGCAGTGTGACCTCCTCAGAAATTCTTATGAATGCGGTGAGATTAAAGTTAAGAACTTGATATTCCTTGTATCACTAGCGCTAACATAGCGTAAGCAATTCGCAAACCCTGAAATAGAAATTAATGTCTAAAATTTAATTTTCCTCTTACAGTTTTAAGCGCATAAGGTTTATTAATACTTATTCCATACAGTTGGGCTTAGGTGTAAATAAATGGGAGTCCTTGATCGATCATCAAGAGAAAGGTTAATAAGTCTGTTGAAAAAAACTGCTATTGAAAATGATTCTAAATTTTGGAAAGATATAGCCGAAAGGCTTGATAAACCAAAAAACAGAATTGCAGAAGTGAATGTTGGCAAAATATCAAGGTACGCCAAAGCAGGCGAAACCGTTGTAGTACCTGGAGTTGTTTTAGGAGCAGGAAATATTGATGATGCTATTAATGTCGCCGCCTTGTACTTTACAGAAACTGCAAAGAGAAAAATAGAAGAGGCGGGCGGGAAGGTATATAACATTGAAGAATTGCTAGAGATTAATAAAACAGGTACCAAATTAAAGATAATGGGGTAATGGGAAATGAGGGTGATAGATGTTTCAAATTTGGTGATGGGCCGCGTATGCTCCTATATTGCTAAGGAGCTTTTAAGTAACAATGATGAGATAGTTGTGGTAAATGCGGAGAAGTCCATGATAACTGGTAATAAGAGCCAGGTTCTAGATAGATTCAAAACTGAGAGGAGTGTTGGTTCAGTCCGGAAAGGACCAAGGTTCCCAAAAGAACCAGACAGGATTTTCAGAAGGACTGTTAGGGGGATGCTTCCTATGAAAACAAGCCGAGGAAAAACTGCTTTTAAGAGGCTCAGGGTATATATAGGAGTACCTGAAGAATTTAAAAATTCAAATATTGAGACATTGGAACAATTTAAAAATAAACATATAAATAATGTAATTAGCCTAATGGAAATATCAAGGCAATTAGGGTCGAAGGTGAAAGTTGATGATAATTGAAACTAGTGGCACTAGAAAAACAGCGGTAGCTAGAGCTACCATAAAAGAGGGTGCTGGTAGAATTAGAATAAATGGTATTCCTCTTGAGATTTATGGATCTGAACTTGTCAGGATGAAAATAATGGAACCAGTATTATTAGCTGGGGAAAAGGTATCAAAAGTAGATATTTCGGTAAATGCCCACGGTGGAGGTGTAATGGGTCAGGCTGATGCAATAAGGACAGCTATATCTAGAGCCCTCGTTGAATATTTCAAAGATGATGAACTTGCGAATATGATAAAATCTTATGATAGGACCTTACTTGTAAACGATGTAAGAAGGAAACTTCCCAAGAAACCTGGAGGAAAGGGAGCCAGGAAGAAGAGGCAAAAGTCCTACAGGTGAAAGGATGATAATACCCGTAAGGTGTTTCAGCTGTGGCAGAGTTATAGCATCCGACTACGTCAAATTTAAGGAGAAAATGGATAAAATAAAAATGGAGCAAAAAAGAGAACCATATCCTCAGGAGATTGCAGAAACCTTAGACGAGCTTGGTGTAACCAGATACTGCTGCAGAAGGATGATAATCTCTCAGGCTGATTTACTACAAGAAATATTACCGTTTGATTAAATGGGACCGTAGGGTAGCCTGGACCATCCTACCAGCTTGGGGTGTTGGTGACCGGAGTTCAAATCTCCGCGGTCCCACTAAGTTCACTGTCGGTTTCATTTAGATTCGCACCTCCCTTTTTTATTTCAGCTTTACGAAAAAATTTCTCCATCTTATCCCTCACTACATCCGCAACTTCCTGGTTTGTAAGGTGGGTATACCTCTGAGTCGAAGAAATGGAACCATGACCGAGATGGATTTGCACCTTTCTTATATCCATGTCTGGTTGCTTCAGGAGCGTGGTGGCATTCCAGTGGCGGGCAGCGTGTGCATGGAATTTTGGCACTCCAGCCAGTAAAGCAACTTTCTTAACTATATTCCTGGCAAACTGGTAGTTCATTCTACCCTTCTTTGTGGTGAATAATGCATTCGGGTCTGTCCTGTAGCGGTAATTCTCAATATACTCCCTTATGTCCTTTATGAGCTCATCAGGAAGGCCCACGAATCTAGGTGCCTCATTCTTCTCTGACCTTACCCTTATTCCCTTTTCCTCGATGTCAGAAACACTCAGCGTTACAATCTCCCCTATCCTCAGCCCTCCGAAGAACAGTATGTTCATGAGTATGCCGTTCCTCAGGGCCTGCGTCCTGTCCGGATTGTTCCTCGCGGCTTTTCTTATTCTCAGTACCTCTTCATCTGATGGAATCCAGGGATCCTGGAGCCTGGGCTGCTTGAACCT
>CAYXTM010000015.1:0-24576 GCA_964468585.1 uncultured Thermoplasmatales archaeon
CCCAGTGCTCCCACTTGGTCATGTCTGCTCCCGTCTTTTTTTGAACCTGCGTGTTCAAATTCTCACCCTCCCGAAAAAACTTCTCTACTGCGTCCCTTCCTTTTTCTGCAGCCTCGAATGTGCTCATATGTTCATATATCGTAGTGGTATCAATGCCGGCATGTCCCGCCAGGATTTGCACCAGCCTCAGGTTGTACGTGAGCGCGTACAACTGCGACAGATAGAAATGCCTGAAGGAATGCTGGTGCAGCCTTTTCTGTCCGACCTTTGCTCCCACTTTCCTTATCATTGACCTCACGTACCCGTAGGGCATCCTGCCTTTTTTTTTGTGTTGGATAGGGCCTTCGGGTCTGAGAGCATCCTTTATAATCGTATACGCCCATTAATCTCTTCCTTAAAAACCTCTGGCAAAGGTCCATACCTGTCCTTATCATTCTTCTCAGACCTTATATAGAGCAGCTCTTCTCGACAGAGTTAGTGGTTAATTGAAGGTTTTAGAGGGTTGAAGTCAAGAAGAATAATGAATATGATAAAAAAAGCCAGAAGAAATAATGAAAGGGATTAAAGATATTGATTCACCTTTCATTTAACATCATTATAGCATCTATTTAATCATCATATTATAATATATTATGAATTGATAGGTATAACCGCTTAATAATTGATAATTATGAAATATAGAGGGTCAAGCATATAAAGAGGATTATATCACCATTATATTTTCTATTGCTGACACCATTGTTAATATTGCGTATAGAAGATATATCAATTCAAAGCTTGAAATCTCTATTGCGCAAATATTTATATCTATGAAAATCCATAATTATCAAGAGAATCAAATTGACTACTATGAACAGAGATATATCTGCAATGGACAGTAGAATCAAACATAAGGAAATAATAGTTGCAGTAGCTGTTGTATTGATATTAATAGCTTCATTATATGCAATCGACCTATATCTGCTCCAGCCTGCACATTATCTTCCTCTCAGGGCAGGAACGAAGCTCGTTATGGGAAGTTCCGTTACAGGGGGAACCGCCATGGATAGATACAGCGTATATTTTATCGTAAACCATAATAATATGACGCTGGTAGGTGCATGGGTATCAAACGAACCAGTTGTAGAATTTGTAATCCTAACTAATGGGATCTATAACTTTCCAAATGATTTAAATCCAGTTACTCATGGTATTTTAGACGAAACACTTACTCCTGGCAATTACAGTCTCACTTTTGTTGGCAGTCAGGGGACAGTTATAACTGTTACGAAAACTATCGAGCTTATCGGGTGAATGGATATAGAAATTGCTGACGTTGGACTTCTTGCCTTCTTTCTTTTCTTTATTCTCTCTTATCATCATTATTCACCTTTGATTTGAATACATTTAGAAGCATATCATATAGAAGTTTAGGACCTTCTATTGTAGAAATATATATATCCAAATTAATCTATAATTATAGTAAGAATAGGTTGGTCACTATGAATATGGAGCTATCTGCAGAGGGCGGAAAAATCAATCACAAGAAAATAATAATTGCAGTAGCTGTTATATTAATATTAATAGTTTCATTATATGCATATAACCTATATTTACTCCAGCCTGTGCATTCTCTTCCCATCAAAGCTGGTACTCAATTTGTCATAAGACATTCCTTATGGGGACCCGGCAGTGATCCATATTTTATATATTTTTCGGTAAGCCATAATAATATGACGCTGGTAGGCGCATGGGCCTCAAGTGAACCAGTGAGAGAATTTGTACTCCCACCAAGGTTGATTATATTGCCATTTTTATTTCCAAAGACTAATGGTACCTTTAACATTACACTTGCCGCTGGAAATTACACTATCTTCTTCGCTGGTAACCAAGGGACAGTTATAACGGTTACGAAAACTATCGAACTCATTGAGTAGGTGGATTTGGTAATCACTGGCTTTCCGTTTCTTGTTCTCTTTCTCCATTATCCTTCTTATCATTATTATTTATCTTCGATTTAAAAATACAGAAACATATCGAATCTTCCACGGACAAATTCTACTCATTTTAGATTTAAAAAGTAAAAAATCGTAATTTATTAGGGTTTGAATTCTCTCCCTGGGAGATTCCATCGCCATTTTTGGTATTTTCGGAGGAATCTGTTGTCCGATTTGTATCAGCGCTATTTGATTTATCTTTGATTCACTGGGGGTTGTTTAAGGATTTGGGACTCTTGCCCCTTGTGTCTGGCTTACCCTTTTTCTTGAATTTCTTAACCAGCATTTTAGCCTGTTTTTCTACATTATTCTGTGAAATATGAAGGTATTCAGCTATTGCGTTTAATGGATTTATTTCCGTTGCGCGTATCGCCATCCATTTCCATATCTCCTCCACATGAACGTTGCAATCAAATTTCGCAGGCTAATTAGTGTCGTAATACTGAGCCATATTCGGTATTATAAATTCATATTCTCGTAGGTTTCTCCATTGGCCAAACTTTTAACCATGACCAATTCCGGCATTTTCCTGTTTTGGCTATTATCTGTGCAATCCATTCTCTCTGGTCATCAAGGACGTTATTAATCTGTCTTATCTTTGTCAGGAATGTGCTAAATTTTCTTATCGCGGTTAAGAGTTCTGAGATATACCGTGATTCTTTTATGGACCTGATAATGGAAGAACCTACCTGATCTGTACCTGTTAGTTCAGTATTGAGATAATGCTGTTATTATGACTTTTCAATTTCAGTTCTATTGTTTCCTTTAAGAGTTCCAGCGAATCTTAAACCCTGTGCCAATTAGAGAGATATGTCTGTAGTAGATTTTTAAGGTTAAATTTAATGAATACTACATAACCTCTCTCGAGTGCCCTTCTGAGTTCCCAACACTTTTGGATCCATAAATGATAACGAAAAGGTAATTGTTCAATGCAAACTATTTAAATAAATTACCTACATGTTACCGATATTTTTGTCCCTTATTATCATAAAAAAGAGATCATAGATAGTGCATTTAAAAAAGAGTCAGAGGCATTGGTACAAGCAACTAATGTTGCTTCATTGTAGTTCGTTCTGTTTATTCTGCCACAAATTCATCCAACAAGATTTGAAGTAAACAATTAATGTGGGATCAAAGATAGAATATGAGCAAAGTTTTAGTAGTGCAGTAATCTCGGAATATATCTAACTTTTTATTGCTTGGATGCCAGGCCCGGTAATATAAAAAAATAAAAACAAACATGCGAAAAATTCGGTTTTATAAATTATAAATCAAGTTTTATCTCCTCTTTGTCTTTTTTTAATGAAAGCTGTCGTACCAAGTATAATCATCACGGCAGAAATTATCGCAGCTGCAAATAAAATATGTGAATTAATATTTGACTGTTTTACTCTTATGAAATCTATATTGATAGTCAACGATGTCCCATTAACCGAGACATTAATTGGTTCTTTACTTGTAGAATACCCGTTTACTGTCAAAATTTTTAGGGTATAATTGCCATCAGGAACCTCCAGAAGAATCGTTTCATTATTGGTGAAAATTGACTGATTCCCTATAACAATTCCCCATCTGGTATCATTCACAAGCCCATTTTCGGTTATGGTCAGATAGTATAGGTGCAGCAGCGTCATGTTAACATCCAGACTTGAATTATTGACTATAAGTACGCCACGGGAATTTGAAATCTCCGTCATATTCTCAGGTGTGCTTACGTAATAATCGTATACTCCATTTTCCACCCATATTGTTGCAAATGGTTTGGTTTCATTGTATGTATCATTGTTTAGTTTTATCTGCCATGGAGTTCCATACTGGGCACCATTTAATTGAAAATTTATGGCAAAATATGCCAGCAGGGTTATATTAACCGTACTGTTCATCTTCGTTGAATTGAAGTAACCATTGTTGATATAGCCTGGTGGGATCGGGAACGCATTTATCTCTGTAGTTAACAGGAAGACTGGTCCGAACATGACCATACTGGCATTCACCGAGAAATTCGAATGGAATTGTTCAATCTGATAGAAGTAACTCCCAGGAGGTAGATATTCAAGAGCGCTACCATTAGTCGAAATAAGAAAATTTTCAAAGGTCGAATTTCCATAAACCATCATTTCAATGGAGTTTCTATAACCACCGTGCATGCTGAAAAGTATGGCATTGTACAAAGTAGGTGCTGTAAAATTTTCATAAATAATGGTATTCCCGGAAATTGTCAGATTTTCATTTATCATGGAATTGCTTCCGTTACTGAAAATTTGAAAATAGTATGGCAAGGTAAGATTCACTTTATGGACCCCAACCTGATAATTACCCTTTTTAACTCTAAAAAAGATAGTATGATTTAATATTGAATATTCGGAAATATTGTTAACTGTTATAAACAGAGGATAGAAAGTAGGATAATTTCTGACTGTAATGTTCAGCCAATAATAATTTGGAAGATTCACGAATCGGATGATTATTGATAGGTCACTGCCTTTTACTGTAATGTTACCCCTATCAGGTGTAACATTGTACCCTATAACCTCTTTGAACGGTGAACTTACTCTGCTGGAAGAACCATCCGTATAGATGGAATATTCATAGGTACCATTTGATAAAAAGTAGCTGATGCTATTCCCCCTTGAGCTCTGTATATTACCTGAAAGGTTAACCATCCAGTAAGTTCCAGGCAAAATTCCCAACCCATCGAAAGTTACCTGATATTTTCTCACATTGAAATAGAGGATGAAGCTTTGTCCGTCGATTCTAACCACTCCATGTTCAGTAAGAGTCTGCAAAACTGGAATATAAGGTCTGAAAACAGGGTTTCCGTCTATAAAATTATAGCTCCAATCCAGCGGACCTGAAAAATTCTTTGCTGTTACAGCAACGTGACCCGCAGAATAAATAGTGTAATTGTACGTTCCCATTGGAAGAGTAAGAGTCAGAAAATCAAAGTTCATTGCACCTGTTATAAGAACGGTATGATTGAAGGTCACGTTATTAAATTTAACGGAGAATTGCTGGCCCAATGACAGGCCAACATCGTAGATTTTGAAATTTTCTTCAATATAGGGAGATGTGAAATTAATTGATATCACGATATTGTTATTGGTTAAATTGATATCTCCCGAGGAAGGATTCGGAATAAAATTACTGGGTGATGTTACCTTGTAAGTATAATTGCCAGGTCCCACTATAAAGTTTACCTCTTCCGCTGTAGTGCTCTCATAAATCCCGTTAAGGAATACACCCCATCTAATGCCGGATGTAATGTCTTTCCCCAAGAATTTAATGTTGTATTCAGTGTAATTTAAAATATCTAGGGTACCAGATCCGGAGTTCAATATAAAGAATTCTGAATTCAGAGGGTCCATGGCCACATATGTTTCGGGGATGTTATATGATATGGATGAACCCGAAACATATCCAGTATCGAAAATGCCAGTGGTAATACTTTCAACCGCTACACCAGATGTGTTCATTACATAGACTGAACTTAGGTCCGGTAGAACATCATATATCAGATTATCCTGCCAATTATAAAATATGTAATTTTGAAGGAAAACTCCGTCCTGGAATGATGCATATGGTTGATAAAAGTATCTAATAACGTTTCCATTGGTCGCATTAATCATCCAGATGTGATTATACCCCGATAGGTATACAGCATTTGACCTATTGTCAAAGGCTATGGTACCGTATAAGGAAATGAATTGAAATGCAGAAACATATATTGCGGAAAGATTATTTAAAATATACATGGCAGTTCCAAATGCAACATTCGGGGCACCTCCAAATACAATGACTTTTCCAGTTAACGTATCCTCAACCTCGGAAAAAACCTGTAAATTAATGGTTTCAATCAGCCTAAAATCCAAATTGTAAACGCCCAAAGTGCCATTATAAAAAGCGACATAGAAGTAATCATATTTCCAACTATAAGCGATTTCGTATATCTGAGGCAGTATCTCATATTTAGTTGTAATTGAAAAATTTCTTGCATTCATGGCATAAACTGTACTGTTGCTAGAATTTCCGTTAGTTGAGAACATATAGATTAGGTTAGTCCTGTTCGAGAAAAATATGTAATCAATATTAGACAAATTCAACCGTTTAATTATTTTGAGATTGAACGGATCATATACTATTGCTCCATTATGTCCAGACATTGGTATTATCACATATCCATTTATGGGACTAACAAACATTGTTAACGCGTTAACCCCGGTTACCAGCACATTCCTTCCAGGAAGAACCGTCCCATTGTTAAGGAGAACTGTGTTAATTATGGTGCCGGTCTTTCCGATATCATTTTTAGAATTACTGGATGATGTGAAAACATTATGAATGTGATTCTCCCCAGAAGGAATATAAAAAGGAGTCACCGTAAGGAGTATTAAAATTAAAATGATCACACTTAATTTTGTCATGATCGATTGAATTTAATTAATATCACTATTTATTGCTTCTGTAATAATGCCACGGAAAGGTTTCAAATTGCGGGGCCAGAGACATTAAAAAATCATTGAAATACTGTTGAAATGAATCTGGATAGAATGTTATCGTGGTTAGATATTGATAATAGGATTAGACCATCACTATGAGTTCATTTAAGTCATTGGAACCATTACATCCATAGGATTCTCACAAAAGTCTGCTAAATGACTTAATGATAACTCATAAATTAAATTCTATACGATTAAACTAATTTTCTAAGGGGCCCTATTTGCTTCCCTGTGGAGATACCAGGACCTTATGGCGTTCCTCCTTACCTCTAGTAAATGAGAAAATCCCTGCCAAAAGTAGCATCACTGCAAGGAAAAGGAATGCATAGTGCATACCGTTAACGAAAGCCCCATTAAGAGAGCCAGAGCGGGTAAATGTACCGGCAAATATTGCAAAGGCAAGGTATCTGGGTATAAAGGATGCAGCTGCCACAAAAGTTATAACGAAACTGCCTACAATGCCAATACTACCAAGCAGTCTCAACGTACCGGATGCCACTCCCCTGAATTCGGAACTTACATTTGCCATGACCGCACTGTTATTTGCAGGCCAAAACATTCCACCACCGAAGCCGGTTATAACAGTTCCAATTATTATGTAATACAGAGGGGAAGAAAAGTTCAAATATAGCACGTAGAAAATAGTTCCGGCGAACATAAACAATATGCCAAGAGTGGCTATAGTTCTTGAACCGATCCTATCCGATGCCCTACCCATATAAGGTGCTAATACAGCACTAACAATATAACCTGGAAAGAGAAGGAGGGAAGCGTTCAATGGACTTAGACCTCTTACGCCCTGCAGATACATGATTATCATGAAGGTTACCCCCATGAATCCTAGACCTTGGAAAAGTGAAGCAAGTAGTGAATTCCTAAATATTTTATTTTTAAACATGGCTAAATTGAGTAGAGGCTTGGGATTCATTTTTTCATAGAAGAAAAATACAGGAAGAAGTATAATGCCTACAAATAACATTATTATATCCAATTGAGAAAGACCACTTGCAGCGTAATTGATTCCTGCATAGGACAAGAATCCAACTGATGTTCCGAGAGTTATCATACCTATTAGGTCTAAGGGTTCATTGATCTTCTGGTTGTCCTTTATATATAGAATCCCCAATAGAACTGCTATTATTCCAATAGGTACATTGATGAAGAAAATGTACCTATAGCCGATGAACGTAGTAATAACCCCACCCAATAATATGCCAAGAAGAGCGCCTATATTCCAGCTCATTGCTGTGAACCCATAAGCCCTCCCTATCTTGTTCCTAGGGAATGTATCGGCTATGATGGCATTACTGTTAGAGGAAATCATAGCTCCGCCAATAGCCTGTACGCCCCTGAAGGCAATCAAGGAAACATCAGTTGGTGCGATACCACAAAGAAAGGAGGAAGCTGTAAATATGGCAAACCCGAGATTAAAGATTCTGCTTCTTCCATATATATCGCCAATCCTTCCAAGTTGTGTGGAAGATACAGCCACAACTATCATATAAATAAGAATTACCCAGATCATGGTAGATATGCTTGAACGTAGGGAAGATACCATGGCCGGAAAAGCCAAGAGAACGATTGTGGAGTCAATTGAGGCCATCAACGTTCCTATGACTACCACAAGTAAGATCAAGTTGGAGTGATCTATACGTCTCTCGGAGTTCCAATTCATTGCTCCCCATATTTGGAACCTGCATATAATATGTTAGTAGTAAAATATCCAAATATATTCAAATTTAGATTGGGAAAACACGGAAGCTAGATTGATAAAAAAAACTACCAGATAAGTTGTAAAAATTAGATAATAAAGAACAATGAAAATAATTAAATGAGAATATTTGATAAGTTATGGGGCCTGGTCATTTAGCCTCCTCCCTTGACCAGGTTCCATTCCGCAACATGTTGCATAAATCTAGATAAAGCGGAAACCAATTTTTATTCATGAGACCTAAAGTGCTTTTGATCTCCATAATTGGATTTATTCTTTCTACGGTATTGTTCATGGCTTTATCGGTATTCACAATAATGTCACCCTTCATTTATTCACATCTTTCTTCCAGTATAAGTTATAATGCATTTTCCTATCTTTTCACAATCTTATATTTTTCAGGTATGCCAGCGGGCAAGGTTCTTGGAAGGATTTTCGGATTCCATAAGAGGCCTTCATTTTTCACATTTCTAATGATTGTAATTATAGCCATCACAATCCCTCTGATTTACTATGGTAATAACCTAATCCTTGTGCTTGTCTCAAGATTTATTGAGGGAACTTCCACCTTTCTGATGGAAATTTATTCTATAGAATTTTCCTCTTTCCTTGCTTTGAGAGAGAGAATCATTCCTTCGTCCATATCCATCGGGGGGATACCGACTGGTGTAGCACTTGGTGGACTTATAGTCAGCAAACTGAGCAGCAATGTAATCATAATTTGGACTATCTTTTCCATGGTCTTAGGAGCAATATTTTCGCTTTCGATTTATTTAGCCAGGAACAGTGCTGAAATGAAAAAGGGTGGAATTAAAAGGAAGACGGGATTCAAAAATCCACTAACATGGTACATGGGAATAATATGGATGTCGATTGCGGGTTTTAACTTAAGCCTTGCCATAATTCTTCCTCTGTACCTTGAGATGATTAATCCATCTCTTATTGGTTATTCCCTGGGAATATTTGGTTACGCAGGAGCCATATTCACATTTATAGGCGGAATATTGGCTTTTCTGCTCTATACTGAAACCAAGAGAAATATTTCTATGATATATCTGGCGGTATTCTCTTATGCAATCTCATTCATTGGTTTTATATCATTGATAATCTTCGGGATAAAGAATATAGGAATTGATATAGTTTTGATTTCATTCGAAGCCATGAACGTAGCCATTATTTATTCAATTCCTAAAGATATATTCGGTGAAACTAATTTTGCAAATTCCACATGGGAATTTTCACTAATTGGGAGCAGTGGCCATATATTGGCTCCCCTGATTCTTATTCCCATAGCATTGAATTTTGGATTTGTGCCAGTGTTTTCATTGTATGCAGCATTCCCAGTTATATCTTCGCTACTCTTTATAAGAATAAAAAATATTATGTCTAAGGCAGAGGTGAACCATGGCATCATTGAGGGACACAATTAGAATTCTGAAGGACGATTTGTTGACCATAGATGATCCACTGTCAACGGAGCTAGAAATTTCAGCTTTTATAGATTATACGCAGAGAAAAAATGGGCCTGCTCTGTTGTTTAAGAATCCCAAAGGTTACAAAAATCCAGTATTGGCTAATATCTTCGGTACTTATCCACGGCTGAATAAAGTTCTCGGAAGAAGTATAGAGTCAATAACCGAGGACTTCCAGGAGATTCTAGAGTTAACATCAAAAAAACCGGGTCTCGTGGATGGTCTAAGACTCATGTCTAAATTGAAGAATTTTGGAACTGAAGAGGTTAGCAATGGTCCGGTTAAACAGACGCAATTGGACAGTCTAGACGAGATTCCAATATTGAAGACATGGCCAAAAGATGGAGGAAAATACATAACTGCTCCCATAGTTATTACCAAGGATCCAGAAACAGGCATATACAATGCCGGTACTTACAGGATGCAGGTATTCGATGGAGAAACAACCGGTATGCACTGGCAGAGGCAGAAGACAGGTTATAACCACATGATGAAGGCCAAGAAGATGGGTAAGGTCCTGGATGTGGCGGTGATAATAGGTGCGCACCCCTCAATTTTCTTCTCTTCCGTATCCCCCCTTCCAGAAGGAATCAACGAGCTTAGCTTCGCAGGATACCTCATGGGCGAAAAGGTCTCGCTAGTCAAGGGAGAAACTGTGGATCTATTTTATCCGGCGGAAGCGGAGATTGTAATTGAAGGTTACGTTGACCCTAATGAGACCAAAATGGAAGGTCCATTTGGAGACCACACGGGATATTACTCACCACCAGAGCCTTACCCTGTTTTCCACATAAAAAAGATATTTGCTAGGAACGATTTCATATATCATACAACAGTGGTTGGAAAATTCTGGAATGAGGATGTAGTAATTGGGCAGGCAATAAGTGATCTTTTCAAACCGGCCCTTAGGTTGCTCATTCCAGAGTTGGTCGATATATATCTTCCGGAAGAAGGAATACTAAATGATATTGCGTTCATTTCAATTGATAAAAAATATCCAGGGCAAGGAATGAAGGCGGGGATGGCAGTTTTGTCACAGGGTCAGCTCATGTTCACGAAATATGTGGTGGTCGTTGATAAGGATATAAATGTTAAGGATAGAAGAGAAGTGCTCTGGGCAATAGCCACGAGGACAGATCCGTCAAGGGATATACAGATTATACAGAGAGCGCCAACGGATTCTCTTGATCATTCGTCTTTTCTCCCAAATTTATCAGGGAAACTTATAATTGATGCCACAGTGAAAACAATGGAGGAAGGGATTTCCAGGGAGTGGCCAGAAAAGATAGATATGGACGATGAGAAAATATTAGGAAACATATTAAAAAAATATGGCATCTAGAATATCCACCTTTTTAAGATTTATAAAAATAGAACATACTATTTTTGATCTTCCATTCGTATTCATAGGCTTAACTTTTGCAATACGGATAACAGGCTTAAATCCTTGGTTGTCCATTAAAATCTTACTTATCATAGCTGAGGCAATACTTGCCAGAATAGCTGGAATGACCCTGAACAGAATATTGGATCTGCCTTTGGATAGGATGAACCCTAGAACACAGAAAAGGGAGTTGGTTACGGGAAAAATAAGTTTATCTACTGCAAAGATCACTGTATTTTTATCATCTGCATTATTTATTTTAATCGCTTTTTATCTAAACTTATTGGCCGGTTTTCTGTCGCCCCTAGTCCTTATTCTATTTTTCTTATATCCAAAGGCAAAAAAGCTTCCAGTAATTTCTCATTTTTTCATGGGAATTTCAATCGGTTTAATAGTATTGGCCGGATATATTGGAATAATGGGAAAATTTCCTACCACGTGGAATCTGTACGGCTATTCGATTTTCACTGGACTCTGGATCGCAACGTTCGATGTTATCTACCAGAATCAGGATTGGGAATTTGATAAAGAAGTAGGAATCAAATCAATACCGGTACTGGTAAATGGTGAAATATTTTATCCCGTTCTTTCCTTGAACATAATAACTTCAATTTTCATATTGTTATCCGCATATAACTTATATTCATTCTTGGCTGGCATAATTGTATCAATATTTCTTATCATTTCAACCTTCTATTTAAGAAGAAATGACGTTGACACAATTTTTCGGAGATTTTATTTGCCAGTTCCATTCATAGTTCTTGTCGGAATCATAATTTAACGATTTGTTCCAATGATTGAATCTTTTAAATTTCAATCTTTCAACAGTATAAATATATCTGATACATTATTGCCAGTTTTTCCTGTAATTATGGCATCTTCAATTTTCATCAGGAGGCTGTAGCTGTCATTATTTTTCAAATATTCGCTAATTTGATCTATGGAGATATTATCCAATGAGTGGTTGTCCACAATGGCCCCACCTGCTGGAGAATTACCATCAATGCCATCAGTACCAAATGAAAGAAAGGTGAATTTTCCATGAATTTTTTCCATAATCCTGAGAGCCAATTCCTGATTCCTGCCACCTCTGCCATTTCCAGTTACGTGAACAGTTGTTTCCCCACCTCCAATAATGGCAAATTTTTCTCTTTTGCTCTCAACTGCAAATTCATAGATTTCCTTTATCCAATCGGCAAGCTTTGAATTTTCCATATTTATTCCTGAGCCGAGGTTAATGACCTCATACCCAAGTCCTTTTAGCTCCTTATCATAAAAGTAAACAAAATCAGAGTTCTTCAGAATTATAAAATTTGAAAGATACCCTTCATACCGGGTCGATTCATTCTCCGGGGATATTTTCATTTTGCATTCATTTTCAAAAACCTCTACCGATTTCGGGTCTGGCTTCCAGGGGAAGGACGGTCCAGAAGAAATAACCCTGAGGTCATCTCCCGGTACATCTGAAATTATTAAGGTGACCCATTTGCTTCCCTTATAATAGTTCAGTAATTTGCCGCACTTAACAGAGGATAAAGCGCATCTTACTGTGTTTAAAGTATAGATATCAGCACCGTTGTCCATGAGGCACTTTGTAATTTCATTGTATTCCTCTAGGTCGACTTTTGGTCTTTCTAGCATTGCTGAGCCTCCACCGGAAAGGAGCATAAGAACTGGTGAGGTCACATTATTTAAAAAATCAAGAATAAAATTAGTGGAATTTATTGAATCCCTTCCAGGAAATGGATGATTTGCTGGTAAGAACATGTATTTAGATAATTTTAGATCAGAAGGTAGAGGTTCGTTGGTCAAGATGATTGCCGATTCAATACTGTTCCCATAGTACCTCAAGGCTCCCCTGAACATTCCTATTGCAGCCTTCCCTATTGAAAGTATGAATACCTTTTCTTTCTTTGATGGAACAGTTCTTTCATTTTCCTTTAAAAAATCGTATGTAGAATTTTCAGGAGTAAAACGTTCAAGGGACCTGATTAAAAGATTCAGGAGAACCCCTCTCTCTTTGGTTCTAGCGAGTCCATCAAAATTTCCTATTTCCATTTCATAAACATTGAAAGATATTTAATAAACATTCATATAGCGGAGAGATGAAATCATTTACCCTGAAGGGGAAAGTATACACACGCCAAGGATTTAAGAAGGGTACGTTCAGAGTAGACAAATACGGATTTAAAGAGATAGAAGCAGGAAGTTACGATTTTGAAGGTACTCTCATCCCTTCTCCATTGAATTCACATACCCACATGGGTGACAGTTTCATAAGTGAAGAGCCGATAGGTACATTATCTGAAATAGTCGGTCCCGGTGGCTTCAAAATGAAGCATCTAAACCATGCCTCAGATGAGGAAATATCCAGAGGTATTATGAGAACCATAAATTTTATGAAGAATATCGGTACGTTGGGATTTATAGACTTCAGGGAACAAGGTCTGAGAGGAATCAAATTAATTCCTGAATTCAAGGGTATAAATGGTGTTTTCCTCTCTAGGCCCTCAGACATTCAGGAAGCCGATATATTGGCAGATATGTCTCATGGTTTTGCCATGAGTTCCATCACAGATAACGACTTCAATTTTTTATTACAACTCAGAGAAGTTGCCATACGAAAAAAGAAATTGTTTTCAGTGCATTTTAGCGAAAATATCAGGGAAGATATCGAGAAATTAGCTAAACTTAATCCGGATTTTATAGTCCATGGAATAGAGGCAACTGATGAAGATCTGAAAATGATTTCAAAACTTGGTATTTACTGTGTTATAACCCCTCGCTCAAACATATTTTATGGAAAAGAACCAGATTACGCAAGATTCTTGATAAATGGAGTCAAGGTTCTTTTAGGCACTGATAATGTTTTTACAACTGAACCAGATATTTTCACAGAAATGGACTATTTATATAGATACCAAAGATCAAGGAATAGACTGTCTCCTGAAGATATCATGCGGGCTGCAATATGGAATCCGAGAGATTTCCTAACGGAAAAAGGTATTAATTTTTCCTTGGAGAGGTACATGGTCTTTTTTGATGATATATCTGAATTTGAGATGATTACAAGAGCTCATATCTATGACTATGTAGTAGTGGACATAGAGAGCAAGAAATAACTTTATTTAATGTGTTTATATCATTTCCAGGGGAGAGGAGTTGTCAGATAAATTCATAGAGGATTTAAAGGAGAAGGTTAAAAAAGCCACTTCTAAGGAAGAAAGCGCCTTAGAATTTGAAAAGGCAATGAGTGTTTCGAAGGATCCCCCTATAATGATAGCCTTGGACGTAGTAGAAAAAAATAATGGTAATATATGGGAAATTTTTGACGCAAATCCTATTTCCTCAGTGACTAAAGACTTCAATGGTTCAGTTCTGGGAAGGATATATAACGTTACCGTAAAAATGTTTGAGAGGAATGGAAAAAAGCACAAGATGCTCACCTGTTTTGTAAAAGATAAAACCGGTTCATTGCCCATGACAATTTTCGACCCTCCTCAGCTTGGAGATGGTGATTTGGTCCTAATGAGGAATATCTCGGGTGAGGAATTTAATGGTAAGCTCAGGTTGAGAGGGAACAGGAATTCAGAATTTGAAATTTTGAAAAGAGGAACGTCACATGGAATCTCCAAGGTTAATATTTCACAGGTCAATCCAGATATGAAATTCATAGAAGTGGAAGGAGAGGTAAGAATAATCGAAAGAGATAGACCCGTAAAGGGTGATAGTTCCAGAATGACTTACGGAGTAATTAAAGACTCAACGGGAACTATTCCATTTAGGGCTTGGGATGTGGACATAGACGAAGGTATAGTAAAAATTACAGGAGCAACTCCAAGGGTCTATAACGGAAAGCTCTATTTAAATATAGGAAAAAATTCAAAAATAGAAACCATCAAAAAGCAGTCTTCACCGAGAAACCTTCTTGAACTTGAGCAGGTAGGAAATGGAGACCTTGAAGGTATTGGGAGAATAGTTTCTTTTATCGTTAGAAATCCATTCATTGATGTATGTTCTGAATGTGGCAGAGTTCTAAGAGATGGCAAATGCAGCAATCACCCTGAGGCTAAGGCTGAAAAAATAATAAGAGTTACAGCGGTTCTGGATGACGGAACCTCAAGCCAATATGTTAATGTTTATCAGAGAAATCTTGCAGAATTGCTCGGTGAAGATTTTATTAAAAAAATCATTAACAGTCTCGATTCTTCGGATCTAAAGAGCAAACTGAACGAATTTGTGCTCTCGGATTACAAATTCAAGCTAACATCTTACAGCTCCAGGGCAACAGACAGTAAAAATTCAAATAGAGTAATAATGGAAATGGTAGAAATGAATAAGATTAGCCAGGATGATATGAAACAAATTTTGGAAAAAATCAGAGGGGAAATAGAATGAGACCATATTACCTTATGACTTTGGATGAACTGAATGATGCAGAACCTGTAATCATAAATGAAGAAAATCTGAATATCACAAGTCTAGGGTTGGCATTTAAAAAATTCATATGCGTAGGGAAAGTGATGAATAAAATGGAAGAAAATGACAGGAAAATCTTAAAGGTTGGGAATGATACTTATGAATTGTATTTCAATATAGGGCAATTCTTCCAAGGTGATTCTGAAAAAATGTGGGAGCTGTCTATTGATTCAAAAATTATAATTTCCGGGTCCTTATCTTTTAAGGAAAAGAACAACAGCCTTGAGAGAACATTATACGCAGAGAATTTTAGGTCAATAAGTGAAGTCGAATACAGTTATTACCAGGTCCAAGCCATAAAGTTTCTGAGTGATAGGGTCAAACTCGTATCTAGGATTGTTAGTGCAGGCATAACGGATTACAATGAAATTATTGCTGTATCCGGTTCCAAATTTATAGCTGACGGTATATTCTATAGAATCAAGGAAAATAAAGGATTCGATATCGCCAAGTTCGAATCTTTGGTAACAAGTATCAGTTCTACAGAAGAAAAAACCACGAGAGATACCGTGCTTGATTTAATTAAGTCCAGAGGTGAAATCTCCCTGACAGAACTGATAAATAGTCTGGGAGATAGGATATCAAAAGAAGAAATAGAGGAAGCCATTTTGGACTTAATGTCCTCAGGCGAAATCACTGAGTTCAGAAGAGAAATCTATAGGTATGTGTCCTAATGTTTGAAGGACCTTTCATTAATTTTTATGAAGGTAATCCCATGATTCACTGCATAGCTTAACACTTCCGAATCCCTTATACTTCCCATTGGTGCCGCAACATTTTTTATACCATATTGATCTATTAATTGCAAACTGTCGGGGAACGGAAAAAATCCATCAGAGATCAATAGGGCATCAGCATCTATGCGACCTAACTTCTGGGCCTTTTTAAGAGCAATTTCTACTGCATCAACTCTGTTAGGTTGTCCAGAGCCAGATGATAGAAGAGTAAGATCTTTAACCAATACAATCGAATTGCTTCTAAGACTTTTAGAGACTTCCCATCCAAATTTTAGATCGCTGATTAGTTTTTCATTTTTACTATTTCCAGAAAGAATTTCATAGTTAAGATTACTCTTTTCATTCCAGTTCTGCACCAGTATAATATTCCCTGCAACCTTTATATCTTTCAATCTATAATAATCATGGTTACCTTTCAATATCCTAAGATTCTTCTTTTTCGATAATATCTTAAGAGCAGCATCATTATAACCTTCAGCTATGATTACCTCTATGAATTTGTTTGACAAGAATTGTGCCTCCTCTCCTGTAATTTCATAATTGCAGGCGATAACTCCACCGTAAGCGGAAACCTCATCACCATTATACGCTCTTAATAAAGGATTTTCTCCAGTTGCTGCTCCACAGGGGGTATTGTGTTTTACCACCACGCAGGAATTTTTTTCCAACCTGTTGACGAGTTCCCACGCGTTCCACGCGTCTAGTATGTTATTATACGAAATTTCTTTACCTTCCTTGATCATGCTGAAAAATGGGGTATACAGTCCATAGGCAGCTGCCTTTTGATGAGGATTCTCGCCGTATCTCAGATCAAGTATCTTTTTCCCTCCAAGATTGAAAAGGTTCCCAATTTCTCCGAAATGTTCTGAAATAACATAATCGTAATAGGAGGTTATATGGAATGTTAGAGACGCAAGGTACCTTCTTCCCTCGGCTGAAATTTCCCCATTTTTCATGTTTTCCATGACATAATTCATGTATTCATTTCCTGGTACAACGATTACCCTCTGGAAATTTTTAGCTGCAGATCTTAAAAGAGTGACACCGCCTATATCAATATATTCTACGAGTTCCCTGTTTCCCTTCATAAATTCACCAATGAAATCATATAATGAAACCATTACAAGGTCTATGGGTTTCATGCCGTTCTTAATCAATTCCGGATCATCCCTATCTTCCGCAAGGACACCACCTAAAAGGTAAGATGAAAGAGTCTTCAATCTACCATTGAACATTTCTGGAATTCTGGTCAATTCAGATACCTCATGCGATTCTATTCCATTTTCTATTAACAGCTTGTTTGTCCCAGATGTAGCATATATCACATATCCGTTTTCAATGAGAAATTTTCCAAAATTTGCTAAACCATCTTTACTAGAAGCGGAGATTATGGCATTCTTTGGAAGAGACATAATAGATTAAGTATATCAAAATGTTAAATCTTTATCTTTTAAAAATTAAAAAAAATTTAATTGGAGAACAATATTAAGTCATTATCGGAGGAATCCATAATGGAAAGAAACATAGTCGTAGAATCATTGCCTCAGGCACCAGTGGAGGAGCGCGAAGTAGAAATCGTAGAGAGAAAAGGAATTGGACATCCTGATTCGGTATCAGATGGCATAGCGGAGTCAGTAAGCAGGGCCCTATCCAGATATTATCTTGATCACTACGGGAAAATTCTCCACCACAATACTGACCAGGTAGAGGTAGTAGGTGGTCAGGCATCACCAAAATTTGGAGGTGGGAAGGTCCTAGAGCCTGTTTATATACTCCTTTCTGGTAGGGCGACAACATCAGTCAATGGAGAAAGAATCCCTTACCGAAGCATTGCCACCAAGGCGACATTAGATTACCTGAAATCACATTTTGATACAATCGATATTGAAACTGATGTGACTGTTGACTGCAGAATAGGGCAGGGTTCAGTCGATCTCAGATCACTCTACGATACTTCCAAACTTCTGTCCAATGATACATCATTTGGAGTAGGATTTGCACCCTTCTCTGAAACGGAACAGGCAGTTCTGGAAGCAGAACATTATATCAACGGAGAACTGAAAAATACAATGAAGGCCCTGGGTTATGATGTAAAAGTCATGGGCTTTAGGAAGGGGGATACCATAAACCTCACAACGGCAATAGCCATGGTAGACAGATATGTTGCAAATCCAGAGGAATACATTAATATAAAGGAAAAAGCCCGCGAGCTTATTCAGAAGAGAGTGCAATCAAAAGTGAAGAGAAACGTTAACGTTTTCGTAAATACTGCTGATAGTCCCAAGGACAACATATATTATCTCACAGTAACAGGCTTATCCATGGAGAATGGCGACGATGGCTCAGTAGGAAGGGGAAACAGAGTTAATGGATTGATTACACCGTATAGGCCCATGAGCATGGAAGCAGCTGCCGGTAAAAATCCAGTTACCCATGTAGGAAAACTTTACAATCTAGCAGCATGGAAAATTGCCCAAGATTGCTACAAAGAGGCAGGAGGAGAAGTGAAGGAGATTCATGTTAGGATTGTTTCCCAGATAGGCAGACCCATAGACGATCCACATGTGGCAAATATACAGATTGTTGGAGCTGACTCCCAGACAGCAGCCAGATTTAAGAAAGATTTCAACAGGATTGCCGATGACTGGCTAGCGCATCTTGATAGGATAACAAACATGCTAGTCAAGGGAGAGGTGTCAACCTTCTGATCAGTACCATAGAGTTCAGGAGGTTCAAACCAGATCTTCTGCATCAGATCGTTTCAATTTCAAGAAGGAATCTGACTGAAATTTATTCTGATTTTATATTTATTGATATATATCGTGCTTGGCCATCTGGATTTATAGTTGCAATGGACAATGATATGGTGGCTGGATTCATTTGCGGTTCAGTCAATAACGAGAAGGAGGCCAGAGTTCTTATTTTGGTGGTAGACCAACCATATAGGAAAAATGGCATAGGAGAAAGATTAATGAATCTTTTTGAAGAAGAGGCAAGGAAAATTAAAATTGAAAAAATTAGATTAGAGGTTAAGACATCGAACAAACCGGCTATTTCCCTGTACAAGAAGATGGGATATGTAATCTCAAATATGCTTCCAGTCTATTACAATGATGGTAGCGACGCTTACGTAATGCAGAAGTTCATATGAGCTTAGAGGCCCACGGTAATGCTTCTTCTATAAATGATGGGCCATGATGGGCGAAAAAGTCAAATTGAGAAGGTGTAATAAAAACTCTTTCTTCCATGGAGGCCTTCATACTATCCCAATTCCTTCTGTTTAGTTCCTCCATATAAAAATCCATACCGTTCTTGGAAAACATCTTAGGTTCAAAGATTATTAAGTCAGGATTGAAATTTTTAACATCTTCAAAATCGGGAATAAACCATTCTTTTCTGATTTCAGAACCATATGTTTTATAACCAAGGTATTCAAACGCTTGATTAATGTAGCTTAAGGAGCCGAATGTAACAGGCCCGCCCAGGTCTATTTCATAATAAAGTTTGGGGCTATTTTTAACTTTCTCAATGGAATTCAACCTTTCTGATAAGTCCTTGGCCAACAATCGAGATTCAACAACTCTGTTTACAACTATACCGGTTTTCAGAATCAAATCTATTATAGAAAATACGCTGAAAGGGAGTGTTATTGTGAATACTGGAAACCTCCCGTAAAGTTCTTCACCCAATTTATCCTGATAACCAGATACCATCATTATAATGTCCGGCTTCAGGCTTTCTATTAGATCTATTCTGGCATATCCATAGCTACCGATTTTTTTAATTTTTCTGGCTTCAGCTGGTCTTACGCAGAATGGAGTTACTCCTATAATGCTATCCCCCTTTCCCAATCGGAAGAGGGTTTCAGTTATTGACGGGCTCAATGATATGATTCTTCCTGGGTCTTCAGGCACTTCCACTGTTCTATTTTTATCATCAATGAATTTCATATATGAATTTCATATCAGATTGCAAACGGTTCATCCAATTTCATTTCCGGGAGAGGAGATTCAGAGTTGTTCCTATCTATAACAGTTATCCAGATGGTTCCATAGGGTATGTCCTGGCTTAACAGTATCCTATTATAGAATGATAGATAGAGGGAAGAAACGAATACATCTAGCTTATCTTCTATCTCATCACCAAAAATTGTCTCCATGGGGAATGTCTCATTATCAACTTCAAGTATTCTGTTCCATATATTCCTTATTATTAGGTGAAGATCCTCGGGATGTGATGTTTCATTGAAAGTAATATTAGTTTCTTCCTTTTTCTCTTTTTTACGGGGGAGAATCCTGACACTCTTTATTGCATCTATTAAATCATGAATCGAAATATTTCTCTTATCCGTGGGAATGAATGAGAATGTTATATCTTCCTGCATTTGATCTGGGGTATCAATTTCCATAATCTCATTATCCATCATGGAAAAGTCTTGCTGTTGTTCCTCTTCTCTGGGAACAAGCATTTCCGATTTGTTTTTCAAGTTGAGCCAAGCCAAGTAAATTATCTTTCCAGCCACAGGGAAATCTTTGAAGTTTTCGTTGACTTCTTTCATAAATATGTCTGCAAATTTTGATATATCGATGTTCCAAGGATCAAAATTGTATTCTTCAACTATTTCCATCGCCTTGAGTATGATGTCATATTTCCTGTTCTCCACTTCGTGAATTTCATTTTCTAGAGTTCTCTCGATTAATTCCCTCTCGCTTCCTACTGCAAGGAATTCAACTATATCCATCATGCCATCGTCACCTCCTGCAGTAAATCCTTGGTAAATACTGCACTGCTTCTATCCTGGTAGCTTACCCCGATCATCTGGTGGGCATATTTCATTGTTGATTTTCTCAATGTTACAGATATTATCTGCGCACGTTCTGAATTTCTCCTGAAAAGTCTCCCGACATTTTCAGCATTCACACCGTCTAAGAACATGTCAACCTCGTCCATGAAATAGATAGGGGATGGATCATATTCCTGTATTGCAAGAATGAATGCTAGTGCAGCTAGACTTTTTTCACCACCAGAAAGGGAGACAAGGTTATCCACTTTCTTTCCCTTTGAAGAGGCCTTGAGATTGAGACCTCCCATGAAAGGATTTGTTACATTCTCAAGCTCTAGGTATCCTTCTTGGCCATTGGTTAATTCAGAATATATGGTTATGAAATTTTTGTTAACTTCTCTAAAGACATCCAGGAAAACTACCTTTTTTTGCTCCTCAAGTTTCTTTTCAAGTTCATTTAATTTATTCATTTCCTCCTGAAGTTTTTCTTTCTTCGACGAATAATCATCAAGACGGGCTCTTTCATTGGCATAATCCTCAATGGCTTTGAGGTTAACAGGTTCCATCTGTTTTAATTGTGTTTCCAGTAAACTTATCTCTTTCCTTATATCTTCGTTTGACATATTTAATTTTATTTCCTCAACATTCTTTTCCTGAATCTCTCTCATTATTTCGTCCATTTTCCTCTTGGAGTCATCCAACTTACTATCCAGCTGAAGTTTGAAATCAAAGTTAGTCTTGTTAACTGTCTTCAGGCTTTCAATCTTATTTATTATCTCGTTTCTTCTATTGAGTAGTTCTAGCATTTTATTTTCCTTTTGTTTAAGTTCATTTTGTAATCTCTCAAAGACAAGACTCATGCTCTCATATTTTCTACGGGCATCATCTATTTCTCCAGAAGCCTTAGAAATCTTGGAATTAAGTTCTCCCATCTCATTCTCTAGGGTTTTTTTCTGTGTAGCCAACAAAGACATCCTTTCATTAAGTGCAGACAGTTCTGTTTCTATTGAACTAAGTTTTGAGTTTTCACTATTGAGCTGGGTCCTCAGTCCCACTATCTCCTCATCGAGCTCCCTCAATCTCTCCCTGGCCTCACTATCAAGGAACTTTTCCTTCTTTTTTTGAAGGACAGCAAGCTCCTGATCTAGTGAATCAAGCTCCCTATTAAGCTCTCCTAATTTAAATTCAAGTTCCGCTTTATTTTTCTCTAGACCAGATAATTCGTATTTCTTTTTCTCTAATGTATCTTTCTTTAATGCGACCTCCTTCTCTATTTCATTTTTCCGGTCCCTGAGCTGTTGCATGGCTCCTTCCTGTTGGCCTGTTTTAAGATTTAGCTCGTTTAATTCTTCAGCTATTTTCCTCATTTCCTGGTCAAGTTCTTCAATTTCCCTGCTAATATTATCTCTATCAGCGCGCAAAGTACTCAATCTTGAATTTAATTGCTCCACGTTCTTATCCAAGCCTCTCTGCGCAAGAGTGCCACCAGTCATGGCATTTGTGGGATCAATCAGGTCTCCGTCAAGGGTAACAATTCTGACCCCACCCATTACCTCCCTTGCTGTAGCTAAATCTTTGCAAAGAATGGTGTCTGAAAAGACATATGTCACGGCCGCTTCTATTTCCTTGGGATATTCAATATGATTTATAAGCAGGCCCATGGTTTTTGAGTCATTCATTAATAACAGGCTCTTTCCTTTAGGTCTCATTGGAATGAGTTTATTCAAAGGAAGGAATGTGAGTCTCCCTTTGCCCTTCTTCTTCAAAAGTTCTATCGCTATCTGGGAATTCTCGTCGTTATCCATTATAATTGAATATAATCTATTTCCGCCAGCAGCTTGAACGGCCTTTTCCATGGAGCGATCATATTTTATCAGGGAATCAACTGTTCCCATGACACCCTTTAAATTCCCATTGGCAGATTCCCTCATTATAAAGTCTATGCTTTCCCAAATTCCTGTCAACCTAGACCCCTGAGCTTTCCCCAGTTCATTCTGTAAACCTTCAATCTCCTTATTCATTGAAATTTCTTTGGCTCTAAGATTTGATATCTGATCCTTAAGTTCCATGTATCTTTTCTTCAATTGGGCGGATTCCTTTGGGGACTGTGCACTATTTTTTAACCTCCAGTCTATGTCTTTAACTGAGAATTCAAGACTGCCGATTGCTTCCTCTATCTCCGAAATATTTTTCATAACTGAAGATCTTTGAGCATCCAAAGCAGATAATTTATTTTTGAGATCAGATATGGCACTGATAACTTCATCCCTCTTAACATGAATTTCGTCAATTTTTTCTATAATCTGTTTGCTCTGAGAAAAATCGACTGCATTCTTATCTTCAATGGACTTTTTATCATTCTCCTTCATTGAAAGTTTTGCTTCCAACTCATGTATCCTTCCATTAACGATTTCCTTTTCCTTGGATAAGGAATCGTATTTTTTCCTCCCTTCATCCGCTTCCTTTTTCATTCTTGCTAAATCTGTTTTAATCTGATTTATTCTAGAAAGTGAATTTTCACGTTCCATCTCTAGTTTTGCAATTTGAATTTTTATGGCATCTATGTCGCTCTTTAATTTGTTGAGATTTTCTATGCTCTTCCTGTCTCCCTCCATACCTTTAATCTGTGTTTCGATTTCCTCGCTTTCTTTTGCTAATTTTGAGACCTCATTTTCATTGTTCAGTATTTCTTCCTTAATTTTTGTAATCTGCTGAGTCAGAGCTGCTATTTCTGACTCAAGGGTATATTTCCTTCTATATAGAAGGGTCCCCTCCAATTCTGTGATCCTCTTCTTCTTGCTTAGATAACTTTCAGCTACTTCCTTTTCAGAACTCAGCAACTGTACACGAGTTGAAATTTCGTTAAGTACAGCAGTAACTGTAACCAGATTTTCTGTAACCTTATCTTTCTCTGCCCTAGCCTTTTCAAGCTCTTCGTTATACGCAGTTATACCGCCAACTTCCTCCAAAATCTGTCTCCTCTCATTGGGAGACATCTCTATTATCCTTGTTATGTCCCCTTGCCTCACAAAATTGTAACCATCTGCGAAAATTTTAGCTCTCTCTAAAAGGAATTCAAAGTCCTGGAGGCGGGCCTTTTCACCATTAATGTAATATGTGGATGTGTAATCATTATTGTCTTCAGTCAATTTCACAACCCTGGTGAATGTAACTTCATTTGATTCAAGGGGTATTGATCTGTCAGTATTTTCAAAGGTCACAGAAGCCTTAAGGTATGAAGCCATCTTACCATTGGGACCCTTATATATCAAATCTGTTAGTTTCTGTGCCCTGAGCGATTTATTACTTTTGGTTCCTAGAACGAAAAGTAAAGCATCACCTATATTACTTTTTCCAGAACCGTTTGGACCTGTGATTGCAGTATATCCTTTCCTGAAGGAGATGACTGTTTTTTTTCCAAAAGATTTGAAATTTTCCAATTCAATATTTTTTAGGAACATGTTCCATCACTGTATGACATACGTCTGTTATTAAGCATCATTATGTCATATCAAGTATATAATCTTTTCTTACTCGA
>CAYXTM010000016.1:0-19131 GCA_964468585.1 uncultured Thermoplasmatales archaeon
AGTAATGGTATTTGATTAAAAGGTCAAAATTTCAGGCCCATATATATATCCCCCCTGTATTAATGGGCCCGGCCGGATTTGAACCGGCGACCTCCTCCGTGTCAGGGAGACGTCATAACCTCTAGACCACGAGCCCTAAACCCCTTATTACTTGCAGATAATAATATTTTCCATTTTTAGGAAACCGCAAATAGCATACCAAAATATTTCTCCACATAATAATATTTAAAGTCCAGCTTAATATTTCCTCTTTCTAGGAAACCGGAAAGAATTATCATATTCCAGAAACTATCTGGTTTGGCTTCATTCACGATATCTTCCTTAATTTTATATAAATTGCTGAAGTCGTCATTCTTAATGGCTTCAATAACTTTATTGTCATAAATTTTCGACTTAGGACTGTACCCATATGGGCCTTCCGAACTATGAGTATGTGCTTGGTCAGCGCTGAATATCATATCAATCCTATTTTTATCTTCTTTAATGGAATCGTATAAACACATCCCAAATTCTTTTAGTCTATCCAATTCAAAATTTCTAGGTTGTCCGATCAACACTATTTTTTTAAATTTAAAGAATTTTAGAGGAATCAATGTACCGAAATCTAATGGAAAAGATGATAAAGGACCGCCACTCGTCACGAAATTGAGTTCATTGGCCTCGTTACATTTCTTAATAATTTTAAGAGTTAATTCTCTATAATTCTCATATGATTTCCTTAAAATAGAATTCTTTAATTTATAATAGCCTCTGAAGTACTCAGTATTTATAACAGCTATGCCCTTAGATAATCTAACTGAATGAGGTGATATTATAACCCCGATTTCTGTATCATCATTTTTTGTTTCTTTCAAAATTGTATTATGCATTATCTTAGCCTCTTTATTTGGTAAATCAAGAATTTCATCACCATGTGGAATCAAATAAATCCTATTAAGTACCATATGTGCTCACACTCCCAATACCTTTTGTGTCTTATATATTTTATATAATTTAGAATGAATCCTAAAATCTATGCCTGTGGAATTCTTTACATATCCAAAAAATTGATCCATATTATCGATTATATTGGGGGTGGATAAGGCATTACGAACATTTTCTCTTACCTGCCATACCCCTATGGGAACATAGTAATCTCCTGTCACATACCTTATTGCAATAATTCCAGCATTTCTCTTAATTTTTTCCAGATACTGTAAAATTGGAAGCTTAGTGGCGAAGAACGATCCACCCATGACTGGATTCCTAACCCTCCTCTTCATATCTTCATATTCCTCTTCCACACTAATGCCTCTATTTCCAACCCATACCGATCCAAAACCCCATATTTCTATATTCTCATATGAGTAGGTCCATGGGAAAAGAATAATGTCATATATATTTCCTAAATTTTTGTAATGAAAATATTCAATATGATCTATACTCTCATAATTTTTGATGTTTGAAAGAAGATGATCTGATATCATGGAGTCCACTGCAGTTATAGACCACCTAGTTGGAACAATAACCCTATATTTGGACAGACCTGTCATGCCTAAAGAAAATATTCTTTGAATCTCATTTAGCGGCAAACCAGAATTAAATAAAGAAATTACTGCATCTCTGCTTTTCATATCCGTGTCATAGTATACTTTCTCTATTTTGATATTAGAAGATCCGTGAGAATAATCAAAGCTGCTTATATAGCCACCAGGACCAAAAGGTTGCGAGTAGGGATCAATATTGAGGCTCTCATTAATCTTATAATAATTCATTTCAAGGAATGTTGGTCTAGACATCATAACTAAGTCATGTATGTTACTGAGATAAGCCGTAGGACTTGACGCAACTTTAGTGTCCAATCTTTTATACCCTCTATAAATTGAATATCTCAGTTTAATTATCTCCTCTAAATTTAATTTTATCAACCTTGAGGTATCCTCATAGATTGAAGTATCCCCAAAGTCTGGAGGTGCCGCTGGGCCAATTCTGACTTTTGGATAATCCTTGCTTCCGACAAAAACAGAAGGGGGACTGTTCCCTTGAATTTCGTTCTTTAAAGGGATTTCAAGTGAAATATAGAATTTCTCTAAAATTGGACACTTGCTCCTGCCACATAGCAATTTCTCTGCTTTGCATCTTGCACAAAGTTCTGGAGGATAAGGAACATCGTCAACTTTTCTTGGGAAAGTCATCTTGGAATTAAATTCGGAATTCCATCCTCAATAGGATATTCTCTTCCACATTTTTTACATACAAGCTTTCCTGTGGCAATTTCCTCGTTTTCAATGGTTTCTTCTCTCAATTCAAGGTCTCCTTTGCAAACTGGGCAACAGATTATATCGAGAAGGTCCCTTTTCATAATACTATAATTTAATTCCATAGATAAGATGTGCGGAAGGGGAGTGGAATCTTATTATTTTAACATTAGAAAATCCTGCCTCAATCATTTCATTCTTTATAATTTCCGGTTTCTTAAAATTCTTAACGCTGTTTGCAAGGTAAGTATAAGAATTTCCTGCCGAAAGGGAATTTCCCAGTTTTGGCATCAGCTCATAAAAATAAAGAGAGAACCACGGCTTTATATACCATCTTTCCTCAGGAAAAGCATCCAGATTTGCTACTATCCCATCAGGCTTGAGCACCCTGTAGGCTTCTTTAAAATATTTCATGGTATCAGGCAAATTCCTTAATACAAATGCTGACATTATGCCATCGAATCTTTCATCCTGGAATGGCATATCGACCCCACTCCCTAGCAGTTTGTTCCCCATGTTCCTGTTTAGTTTTAGCATTTCTAGCGTTATGTCAAGGCTAATTATTCTAGCCCCTCCTCTGTAAAGATCAAATAGTCTTCCAGTCCCACTGCCGACATCAAGTATGTAACCATCCTTTGGCATTAATTTCAGGAGTTTAAGTCGCCAGAAAATGTCCATTCCCATGGACATCATGGTGTTCATTGAGTCGTACATGCCAGATATTGGCTTGAAAACCTCCTTTACTTTCTCTACCTCGGGCACTTAATGGTATAAGTTTTTTAGCTTAATCTAATTTTAGCTATCGTGAATAAGTTAGTCATTAGTTTAGGTGGATCAATTTTTTCAGCCGAGGAAAAATATCTCATGAATTTCATAGAAATTATGAAAGGAAGGAAGAGCTATGCTATTGTTGTAGGAGGAGGTAAAATAGCTAGAGAAAGGATCTCGCTGTTGAGGGAAATGGAAGCATCAGAATACCACCTTGATAAAATGGGTATCCAGGCTACAAGGTTAAATGCACTTACCGTTTCGCTTGCCTTAGGAAATTCCATGGATATACCGAAATCCATTGATGAGGCACTAGAATACCTTGAGTTGTACGGAAAAGTGGTCATGGGGGGGACAGAACCGGGTCATACTACCGATGCTGTTTCACTACTTCTAGCAGAAGCCTATGGTGCAAAACGTGTAGTTAACATAACAGACATAGATTACATCTATGATAAGAATCCGAAGTTGAGGGGGGCTAAGAGGTACTCATCAATCTCTTTCGAGGATATACTGGATCTCCTTAATAAGGAGGCACGGAACGCGGGACAAAATTTTCCTATGGACATATTGTCTATTAATATTGCAAGGAGAAGCGGCATAGAGATAGATGTGGTATCATTCAAGGATCAGGATAACGTAAGGAGAGCATTAGAAGGGGAGGATTTTAAAGGTACCAGAATTTTAAACGGAAAATCAATTAAAAAGTAATGTTGAAATCACTAGAAATGTGAATATTATATCCACAGCAACAATCTCATTGGTTTTTCTAGCAATTGATATTTTGTCAATTCCCAAATAGTACCAATGATAGAGGAGTATTATCAGAGTTAGGATGTCAGCAAAGATCAAACTTCTTAATGGAAGAATAATCGCGAAAGTTAAGATAATCAGGACGAGATAAATTATTTTGAAATTTTTGACCCTTATACTCGAATCTTGATCTTCTGGAAGGTGATGGAGATACCTAATCATGCTGGCTAAGAGGCCAAATGAGGAGGCCAAGAGAAAGTCATCTATGGATAATTTCCCATTCAAAGCAATAATGGTCCCTATAAATGGGAAAATTCCAAAATCAACAAATGTTGATAACTCACCAATTCCTCTTGAGCCTAGTCTGATTGGCGGTATAACATATATAAGAGCGAAAAATATAGCTATTAGCCCTAACCACAGAAGGTCAAGGTCTCTAGTAATAGCGATAACAGAGAGACCTGAAATTGCTGCCAATAGTAACAATACTCTGGAGGCCAAAAGTACAATCCTTGGCTCCACATGGAGTTTCTCTATGAAGTATGAGCCAAGGGGGAAGAGCGTATCGGAATTCATTAAATGTCTACCATTCAGAACATCATAAAAATCCATACTAGTGTTAAGGGCAGACTGCATAAGGACCACAGTGAGCAAAACAAGGAAGATTATAGGTTCATAAATCCTAATTAATACCGCAGCAGTTATAACAGGTGCGACAGATGTGAAATACAGTGGAATCTTGGCGCCCTTTACAATATCGGCTATTTTCATTGCCGATAAATACCCTAATAATTAAAAGATTTGTTAATTCGTCTACGCAACATGTTGCATATTTATTAATATAAGTGACCTAGTTTCAAGTTCAATGAATAAGGATTACATAAAATTCTTGCAGAAAAACAGGACCATGGTTATCTCCAGTGATGGGGTACAGCTATGGATTACTAAGGTATATTATGCGCTGGATAAAGGCTTCCTTTTCCTTGTAGAAAAAGGTTCACTTACTTTAGCTAACATAATGGCCAATAATATGGTGTCCTATGAAATAGATGATAACACACTCAGAATATTCGTTCAGGGAAAAGGAAGAGTTGAAATTCTGGGTGAACCAAGGGACTTTAACAAGGAAAGAGGCATTCTGGTATATAAAAATCCGGAGGATCAGGTCTTCATAAGCCATGAACATGTCCTCATTGCAAGATTGATTCCTGAAAAAATAAGGGTCACAGATATGAGGGAAAGCTTCCTTAGATTGGATGAGAAATTTCAATTAGAAGAGTTAAGAGAAAGAATAAACCCATACTCTCGTATAATTAGGCCATGGAGCTTCTATCAGAGTCTTGCAGCATATGGCACCGGGATAGCACTCACTGGAAACATTCTCATATTTCCCGCTCTCCTTGGTGCATTAGCACTAGTCATGGCACATGGAGCATTTAATACAATATCCGAATATTTTGATTTTGGCCAGAGGATTGATATTGAAACATCACTTTCTGGTGCAAGGGTAATAGTTGATCAATTGATAAATAAGACAAGGGCTTTTGAATATTTTTTGACCCTATTTTTAATTTCTCTTGCAATAGGTATATTTCTATATGTGAGCAACCATAGTATTCTCCTTTACATTACAATTGGAACAATCGGTGGTCTAATGTATGGAGTCCCCAGGTTTGGATTCAAGAAACTGGCCCTTGGGGACCTTGCAGTTCTAATAGTGTGGTCCTTCGGCATATTTCTCGGTGGCTTTGCACTCATGGGCGGGAAAGTGAATATAGAAACAGTGTTATTATCGCTCCCAGTGGGTTTATTGACTGTTGATATACTTCATGCTAACAACTGGCGAGACATCAAATACGATCTATCAAGGGGGGTAAGAACTGTCGCAAACCTCCTTGGAGAGAAGGGATCCCTTTGGTATTATGTGGGATTAATCGTAATTGCCTATTTAATTATAATAATATATTCAATCAAAACTGATATTCTTTCATTACTTATTTTCATACTTTCAATTCCGTATGCATACAGAATCATCAGAATATCATTCAATAAACAGAATATAAATTTCGGAAGGTTAGATCAACTAACTGCGAAATTCACGATAATTTTCGGGGTACTGTTGATGTTAATGTTCTTACTTAACAACATTCATATTCTTAGGTTTGGATTATGGTTCCATTAGCTCCTAGAATTACTTAGGTACCTATAGAACATAAATATCAATTTTCTCGGACCACCCTTTGGAGTGCCCCAGAGAATTTCCTTTTTCAGGATAGTGTACTTGGAGCCACAATCCCTTATTAAGGATCCACCTGATTTAATAAGCCCCGTATCGCCCCTTTCTGCAAGGTTTACTGCCAATCTGCTAGCTTCCAAAACAGCCTTTGAATTGTCGACATTTTCCTTTTCTTCAATTCCAAGTTCTAATCTCACATCAAGGAGTTTACTTATTGCATCATAGGTAGTGTTAACAATTTGCATCCTATCCATCCATTGCGTCTCATAATTGAGGAAATCTGCCCAGGTATGACCTTTATCTAAAAGATTATAATGTTCCATAAGAGTTCTAGCCCTGAGTTTATATCCCATAGCAGGAATTTCAAATCCCCTGGATCCTGGATCAAGAAAAGGGGAAACTGGGCTCGTGAAAAGAAATAGTCTGTGATCCATATTATTTTGAAGCATCAAATGTTTAGAATAGTCAATATCCCTCAAGGCATCATCTCTTGTCTGCCCAGAAAGGCCTATCAGGAAATAAACATCTATTTTCTTCCCTCCAAGTTCAAGGAAATTTGATACAAACCTCTCGAGGGCCTCATTTTTATAAGGCCTTCCATTCTTATATCTGAGCTCATCATTTGAAGTATCTGGGGAAATTTCTATGGATACATCATGAGAACTACTGACAAGGGGGGCTAAATCTTCCTTTGAATGAGGGACGAAGACCTCAAAAAGTAATGGTATATCTACGCCTTCTTTCTTTAATTCTTGGAATATATACTCCCTATCTTTTCTAGGTCTGAGAAGTATATCTCCAACCGCAAAGGCCGGTACCTTCAATTCATTATTAATGGATAGTATATCTTCCACAATTTTCCTTGAAGATCGAAAAATTGGAGAAGGTCTATGATAGAAATTCCTAAACGCAAAATTAGAGCCTCCACATATTCCGCAACTATATGAGCATCCATGAGTAGTTATTACCATAGCAACAGGTTCACTAGTCCAATTGCAATAGGGAAGATGCCCTTTTAAATCCATATTCCTTAGGGCACTTCTCATTATGTATGAATAATCGTATTTTTGATAATCAAGATTCTCTGGGAGAAATGTGAACCCATTATCCTTTATTTTAAATCCGTCTCTATATATTATGTTGGGAATGTCCTGTAGACCTTTGCCTTCCAAAATCATGGAAAGAGGAATTTCTGTAGTATCCCCCCTTATAACAAAGTCAACCTCCTTAACCGAATTTATTAGCTCAATGGCATAATAGGTACTTGAATAACCGCCAAAGATTACCTTTATATCAGGCCTTATTTTCTTAATTATTTTCGCAAGATTTATAGCACCATGGACATGAGGTAGCCAATGCAAATCTATTCCAATGTATTCGGTATCAAATTTAAGAAGCTCCTCCTCAAAATCGTATTTTCGGGAGGAGAGCATCTTTAATGCGATATTGTCAATCCTGACCTTGAATCCTTTATCTGTGAGATAGGAAAGCATTGAAATAAATCCAATGGGATACATCTCGAAAACACCTGTGCTGGGGACAAGTTCAGAAATTGGCCCTGCAACAATATTTCTCTTTCTGAAATCATAAATGGAAGGAGGGTGAAGCAATATTAGGTCGTATCTCATTCTTTACCAAACTTATATGAGAAATAAATATTAATTTATATGTGTTAAAATTTACACTATGAATTTCTTGTTAAAAACAATCTATGCCTTTAGCCTGAAACCGCCAAAATTTTAGGGATTGTATCTTGAAATTAGAATAAATCATAATCATAATTAAAATTACCTGACAAATTATTTAAATTGCTATAGTTTAAAGAAGACAGAGTGACATTCAAATGGGGAATGGCAAAAAATTCACATATTCCTTTTGCACAACAACTTATAAAACCGGAGAAACAATAAAGGAATTCATAAAACCTCTATTAAATTCAAAATACATGGATGAAATTGTTATAGTTGACAATTTATCTAATGACGGAACTCTGGAAACTTTAAAAAATTTTGGCATTAATCCAATCTCAATTAGATGCACTAGGGGAAAAGGACGTCAGATTGCCATAGAACACTCTAAATTTGAAATTATTGTCATGCTGGACGCTGATCTAATATATAATGGAATAGATGATATTATTAAATCGTTTGAAAGTTCGGATAAAATAGATAAATTATGGGTTTTAAATAAAAAAATGAAAATTTCCGAGGATGACTATTACAATATCAGCTTAGTAATAGGTAAAAAAGAAATATTCCAGGGCTTGGGAGGATATCCTGATCTTAACTACGCCGAGGATGGATATATCTATAGAATAGCTGAGTCATGCGGCCTATTGTATAGATTCACCATAGATGAAAGCCTTATTTCTCCTTTAAAGATTAGAGGTCTAGGCTCGGGTAAAATAGGAAGATACAACAAGAATCTAATCAAAAAAATATATTCACGATTAATTTTCACTAGAGACTCAATCTTTGTTTATGGTCTTAATTATAAGAGAATGTTAGAATTTTATGGATTAGAGGCTAGAAGAAAAATGATACTCGGATTAGTTCTCTTTGTCTTAGGAAAATTATTAACCATAACGATAAAAGATGAAAACCCTGAGGAAAGAATAAGGAGAGTCTGTCATAATAAAAATTGATAATTTGTAATTTATTATTTTATAAGGTAAAAAAAATTATAAATTATATTAACATTTTTTACCGGAAATGATCATATAATCTTCTTAATTAATAATACCTAATATTTATGGAAAAAATATAGGATAAAATGATTTTATAAAAAAATTAATATTGGGCAGATAAGAAAACCCCTCTATATTAATTGGAATTGAAATTATTATTAGGCGTTTATTTATAAAACTATTAGAAAAATTGATATCCTGACAATAAATCTTTTTTGGGTGATAAATTGAAAGTATTGGTTGCTGGAGCCGGAATTGTAGGAAAAGGTATAGCAATGGCTCTCAGTAAAAAATATGATGTTACAGTTGCGGATAGATCAGAACAGAACTTAAAGAATATTTCACGATTAATATCAATTGATACTTTGAAAATTGATGCAGAAAATGAAGACTTGAGCAAGGTTTTTAAAAATTATGATCTGATATCTGGCGCGCTTCCTGGGAAATACGGAATTAAGGTATTGAAAGCTGCAGCTGAGGCTGGCGTAAACATAGTGGATAATAGCTTTATGCCGGAGGATTTCTATATCGTTGATCACCTTATTAAAAAAGCCGGAGTAACAGCGATTCCTGATTGTGGCATTGCACCCGGTTTATCCAATATAATAGTGGGATACAGTGCCTCCAAATATGAATATCTAGAGGGAGCCTATATAAAAGTGGGGGGCCTACCAGAGAGGAATATCCCTCCTCTGGGGTATAAGGTAGTATTCTCACCAATTGATACGTTGGACGAATACACCAGAAAAGTTCAGATCGTAAGGGACTGGAGTGTTGAGGAAGTTGACCCCGGTGAAGGGTTGGAATATTTCTTTGTTAATAATATAGGGTCAATGGAGGCATTCTACACGAATGGCCTAAGATCACTAATCAGAAATATTAATGTAAGAAATATGAACGAGAAGACCATAAGGTACCGGGGGCACATGGAGAAAATAAAATTTCTTAAGCAACTGGGACTCCTCAGTGAAGAACCAATCAATACTGGCGAAACAACCATAATACCTAAGGAAGTGCTAGCGGTGCTCATGAGAAAATATCTTGCCTTTCCTGAAATAAATGACATTCTATTCATGGAGATCAAAACCGTGGGGAACACAGGTATTGAGGAAACATTCACTCTATTTGATAAAGGTACTGCTGAACTTTCGGCCATGGCAAGAACTACAGGATTTACAAATGCTGTAGTTTCAGACCTCGTACTTCAGGGGAAGATAAAAGAAACAGGAATAATTGCACCTGAAATTTTATCCAAAGAATTGAACCTCTATCACGATATAATTAAAAATCTAAAGGAACTTGGGATAGATATAAAAGAAAAAAGTTGAACTGATGAAAGGAATAGCCCTGTTATCTGGTGGTAAGGATTCTTACCTAAGTACAATAATCGCAATGATGGTGGGAATTGAAATTGAGAAAACAATCACCGTGAAGGCCATAGAGGACTCCATGATGTTTCATTTTCCAAATACTTTTCTTGGAAAAGCTGTTTCTGAATTACTTAATCTAGAAAATGAAACCATTGGAGAAGATGAATTCGAGAATGAAATTGGGAAATATAGAGGATATAGATTGATTGCGGGCGCGATTGAAAGTGAATATCAAAAAACCAGACTTGAAAAGCTATGCTTAGAAAAGGACCTTATACCTTTTTTTCCACTTTGGCGGAGAAATCAGCAGGAAATTTTAAACGAATTTATTGAATCTGGATCTAAGGGGATGTTGGTTAGCGTCTCAGCAGAGGGGTTGGATGAAAGATATCTTGGAAGGGAAATTGATCCAAGCTTGGTGAAAGAACTCATATACTTAAATATGAGATACGGAATATCTATTGTAGGAGAAGGAGGAGAGTATGAATCGCTGGTTACTTATTCTCCTTGGACTAATTTGTGCCTGCGGATTAAGGAAAAAGAGGTTTTGAACCGTGGGATGCAAAAAATACTTTCGATAAAAAGGTATGAGATAGAAAGTTGTTAAACTTCATCCCTGATAAAGTGAGATACTCCACTTGGATCATCTATAATGATTGTAAATCTTAACTTTCCGTCTTTTGCCTTATTCAGTCTGTTCTGAAGTTCCTCAGTGACCTTCTTATCAAAGAGGGGAAGGACTTCTTCGAATCTCTCAAGAAGCCCTTCTATATTTGTTATAAATGATTCTGCAAGCGGACCCGGTTCCAGCAGCAGTCCGAGTTCGGGTATTTCTACTGTTCCCTCGTTCCCCCTAACTATCTTGATCTTCATATCCTCAGGCTTCTCAATATGTAAACTGTTCTTGATTGGAAAATTTCCTTTGAATTTTATATCGTTCGTTTTATATCCGCAGTTTGAACATACAGCAGTATATATTATGGCATTACCGAAGTGTGGTATCTCCATCTCCACGTGCTTTACTTCAAGAGTTAAACCGTTACAAACTGGGCATTCTAATATTGCATCCACCATTCTTTCAGCCTACCTGATACCACATATTTTACATTTCTTATATCTTCCAGTTTATTGCATCCTGTTAGCATCATGGTTATTTTCAATTGTTCCTCAAAACTATCTATTAGCTTTATAACTTCATTGGATGATTTCAAGGCTGCCTTAAGGAAAGGAGATGCAGCCCCGGCAAGACTGGCACCAAGCATGAGTCCCCTGAAAACATCAAGTCCTGATCTTATCCCACCTGATGCTATTGTGGGAATATATCCAGAAGAATATCTTACCGTAACTGGTGAAGGTATGCCCCAATTCCAGAAAAGGAAGGAAGTATCTATTTTTTCTTCATTCTTATTTCTATAAGTCTCAACCGCTGAAAAAGAAGTACCTGATCTGCCACCAGCATCAATTGCCTTGACTCCGGCCTGGACAAGCTCAATTATATCTTCTTTTGAGAATCCTGCCCCAGTCTCTTTCGCAATAATACTATATTTTTGAGTTAGTTTTTTTAATCTGTCATATACTCCCTTTCCATTCCTGTCACCCTCTGGTTGTATAAGTTCCTGAACAAAATTAAAGTGAATTGCTAGAAAATCTGCCTTTACTATATTTATGGCCCTTGCAATGTCATCATCGGTTAATGCCCCTTTCTTTTGCGGTATAAGTTGGGGTGCTCCTATATTTGCTATCCTCAACGGAACACCATAATCAGCGATGATGGAAAATGTATCTTCAAGTTCAGGTTTTTCCAGAGCGGCCCTTTCAGAACCAACCCCCATTCCTATTCCTTTCTCAGCTGCCCCAATAGCAAGATTTTCATTTATTTTCTTTGTGTCTGGATGCCCTCCAGTCATGGAAGATATGATCAATGGAAGTCTTAGTTTTTTTCCGAAAAACTCAGTTGAGGTATCAATATCATCATAATTAACTTCGGGCATGGATTTTTGAACTATTTCTAAGTCGCTCCAATAGTTATGATCATGTTCGACATTTTCCTTGGCTATAATGTTGACATGCTCAATTTTTCTATTTGAAATCATTTTTCTATCACTGTCCCTTTAACATCCTTTCCAGACATAGCTTCTGTTATTCTGAAGGGAATATTTCCATTTATTATTACTACCTTATTTACAAATTTAACTATGGAGTTAATCTTTTCCATCTTTCCTTTCATTGATCCAGTTGCATCGCTTGATACAAGATCGGCTTTATAATTATTCCCCTTGATATGTTCAATAAGCTCTGCATCATCAAATTTTTTAGGATCCTTTGTGTAAATGCCATCCACATCAGTGGCGAATATTACTGTTTCTATATCTAAATTCTCCACAAGATCCCTGATAATGTCATCACCAGAAATTATTTTATGCCTTTTATTCCAAACAAATCCATCTCCATAAAGTACCGGTATAAATCCTGAGTATAGAAGATTAGTCACCACATCGATATTTAAATTAGGTGAATATATGGAATGAGGAGGGAGACCCACTGCCGGCAATTTATGTGAAATGAGTTCCTCTAGGATTATTGAATTTAAATATTCGACGTCTCTCATAACTTTAGAAATATTGCTTTCCTTACCAATAACTGTGACTTCCTTGTCCAATCCAAATTCCATGGCTTTTATATGACCAAATGATCCAGCACCGTGTACTAGAATATATTTTTCACTAATTTTTGATAATTCTTCTGCGATCCTTCTTATATTTTCTAAGTTTGGTTCCAGGTACTTATTTTTGTCGGTGATGATAGATCCTCCTAACTTGAGTATTTTCATTCATATTACGCATAAACAGTTGAATAATAAAATTTCCCTAGAAGTTGACATTACTTACTCGGTAGCCCTACTATAAATTGCAGAATTTCCGTTATATTCTTGTTGATTCTATGGCATCTCCAGGATATAGCAGAACCCATGATTTACAAATAAAAGAACAATGTTTTCCTAATCCCTAATTATCTAAATTGCAGTTATTTCCGAATAAAGATACCATAATTCAAGAAAATTAATAAGAATAGATTCAATCTAAATAAATGGAAGAAGATTTTGCTTATTATGGACTTGACCATGTGCAATTAGCTGTATCACCCGGATCAGAGCAAATTGCCAGGAAATTCTTTGTTGAAATTCTTGGAATGACAGAAATTGAGAACCCTGAAAACCTGAAAAAAAGAGGTGGTGTCTGGTTTATATGTGGTTCCAATCAGATACACATTGGTATTGAAGATAATTTCAGACCTGCAAAGAAGGCTCATCCGGCATTCAGCGTGAAAAATATAGACAAATTAAGAGATAGGATAACATCGAAAGGTCTTTCCGTTAAGGAAGATGAGCCACTGCCTGGAGCAAAAAGGTTCTATCTGGATGACCCATTTGGAAATAGATTAGAATTCCTTGAATGGTTATGATTCAATTACAAGTTCATTTTCTAATAAGTTCGATATCAATAATATTAAAATGTAAATCCTAGTATTTATTCATCCCACATGGATTTCAAGGTATCCTTATTTCAATATCTTCAATCTTTGCCGTCTACAAACATAAATCTTGCCAACTCCGGCATGGGGGGCATAAATCCTGAAGGTCTAGATAATTCTGTTCTTGAAGATTTAATTGCAAATATGTATCAAGTTAAGAGTAGTCAGGTCATCCTGTTACCCAGTGGAACATTCGGAAGTTTTTTCATTTTATACTATCTCAGGAGGAAGTTGCATAAATTCTATTCCATTACACCAGAATATCCCGTTTTCTTCTACCAGGCTTCAGAACTAGGTTATGATATAATTACTGAAAACAGGATAACTGATAATACCGTCGATCTTTCTCCTTGGGATGTTGATGAGAATTCTGTATACTTTGTGAGCAATCCGAATAATCCCACCGGAACAATATGGAGTGATGAATCAGTCAGGAGCATTCTAAGAGAGACCGAGGGTAATAATTCATATCTAGTTTTAGATGATACGTTTTCATTTTTTAATCAGAAATATCAGAGACCGAAGGTGGACATAGGCAATCTGATAGTGGTAGGAAGCATTTCAAAGTTCTTTGGTTATTCTGGGGCTCGCTTAGGTTGGATAGTGTCAAGGGATGAAATAATTCATGAAATGAAGGACCTGATAAGATACGTAGTACCTGAGATTTCTGAAATAAATAAGAAAAGAGCGGCTTATCTTTTCAAAAATATGAACATATATAACTCTTTTAATTTCAAAAAACTTGAAGAAAATTATAAGATCCTGAAGGAAAGACTTGATGATTACCTGATCCAGAATTCCATCCAAATAATTAACAGTCTGAAACTCGAAAAATCATCATCCATGAATTTCTCACAGAACCTAACCATGAAGGGAGTAAACACAGTCCCTGGATTCTTTTTCGGTGACGACAGCATAGTGAGACTTGGTATTGGATTAGAAAGTAGCGATAGAATAGATGTTGCCACAAAAATTATATTAGAGGAGACACAATAGCAAATCAATAATGGATATGGACATGCCCGTTGGAATAATATATGGTGATACGAAACCCACTCTGGTTAATTGTTCAGTAACGCAGAATCTCAGGCAGGGAGATTATGTAAAAATTAAGCATCATGAGGTTGGATGGGTACTGGGAAAGGTGGATTCCATAGAGGCAAAGACAAACCTGTCCATTGAAAAAAGCTATGAAATCATGAACGGAAAGGAGATGCAAGTTCAGCAATCCATATCTGCCCAGATTGCTATTATAGGGTATAGGGACGAACGTGGCCTCATTCAAGTACCACGTACACCATTTGTTGCTGGAACACCAGTTTTTGAAGCAGATGATGAATTTATTTCAAGAGTTTTGAATCTGGGCGCTGGAAAGAAAACAAGAGCATATATAGGTCTGGTTTATGGGCACAATATCCATTATACAATAGATATAAATTCAATGGTACAAAAACACATATCTGTACTGGCCAAAACTGGAGGTGGAAAGAGCTACCTTACTGGAGTTATAATAGAAGAATTGATGAAAAATGATGTCACCGTTATAATATTCGATCCCCATGGCGAATATGAATCCATGAAGTACCCTTCAAAATATTCTAAGGACATGGATAGATTTGGCGTAACACCAAGGGGTTACCCTGACAAAATTATCAAGATTTCTCCTGAAAGGGGAGATGTAGATCTTAAATTCACCCTTAGTCAAATGAATATCAAGGAACTTTTGGGGTTGATGAATCTTTCTGATGCAAGATCATATTTTATACCTCTCAGAAAAGCTGTTGATTCATTGAGATTGAAAACAGCTGAATATGATGTTGATGATATAATTAAAGAGTTGAAGGAAATAGATGATTCAAGTTTAGCCCAATCCCTTGAACGGGAACTGAAATACCTGAAGTCATTGAACATATTTTCCAAGAGAGGATTGAAGGTTGACGAAATTGTAAGGAAGGGGAAAGTATCTGTGATTGAGATGAAAGGAATCCCCCCGGACGTTCAGCAATTTATCGTAGAGAGGCTCATGTATGTACTCTTCGAAGCGAGAAAAAAGGATAAGATACCCCCCTGCCTTGTAGTAGTTGAGGAGGCACACAATTTTGCACCACAGCAGGGGAAATCACTATCATCAAAGATTATGAGAACTGTGGCTTCCGAAGGTAGGAAGTTCGGATTCGGATTGCTGGTGGTCACGCAAAGACCTGCAAAAATAGATAAGAATGTCTTGTCTCAATGCTCTACGCAACTGATCCTGAAGGTTACTAATCCTAATGATTTAAAAGCCATTGCAAACTCTGTAGAGAACATTACCCCCAATTCAGTTGATGAGATACAGAGGCTCCCCATTGGTGTTGCCCTGGCCACATCACCCGAGCTTCCAATACCCTTATTCATAGAGGTAAGGCCGAGAGAGACTGATGATGGAGGGAAGAACATCAAGGTGGTTTAATTGATTGAAGAAAAAGCTAAAAAATATCTTGATCTTGCAAGCCTTGCTCTATTGGAAATTGAAAACCCATTCAATGAGAATTCATTCTTTAATATCATTTATGAAGATATAATGAAAATGGTGAAGTCCTACATCGACGATGCTAAGTACTTCTACGACAAAGGGGATTATGAGAATTCTTTAGCAGCATCCTCATATGCATATGGCTGGATTGATGAAGGTGTCAGGCTTGGCCTGTTAAAAGTGAAGACAGATTATAAGAGATTCACTCATTTTGTTTAACGATATGTGCTATATTGGAACAACAGGTCTATAAGCTTTTTTGAAGTGGCCTCGTCAATAATTCCATCCTTTCTCTTCTCAATTATATATTCACGGGCCGAATTGATCCCAAATTTCGATGCCTTTGCATAAATTGTTCCGAATAAGCTCCCCCTTAGACTTTCAGGGAGATCTTTCAAAGATTTTTCCAAAAGATATCGGAATTCATCATTTTTATTCATGTCTAACATTTTTATTTTCTTCCTTGCGTAGTTTTGATTATTCCTAAAAACTTCCATCTTCAAATCCTAATGAATTATCAATTTAAAAACTTTACTCAATACTTAAATTCTGAACTGCATTATTTTACTGTAACATTTTTTTGTATGATGTTAATACGATAACAATGAATAATGATTTGTCTGGAGAATTACACGTATTCCCTTCACTCTTTTCTGCATTGATTAGTTCTATACCAGGATCCACAGATTATTCATCATTACTTGACATGATAATACTAAACAAAAATCAAAGGATCGTTACACAAGAGGAACTGTTGGATTCCATAAATAAGGTGTCCAACGATATTTACGAAGCTGAAATTGCATATGAAGTATATAGAATCAAGGAAAAATTTGGTCTCCCAGTTTCAAACTTTATTTCAGGGATAAACACGTTTACATATAGTGACGTGGTTTCAAATCTTATTAGGGAACTTTCAAAATTATTGAATTCAAGAGGAGAAATTAGTCATTCTGACCTTCCATCTGTATTCAATTTTGTCCTGCCCGGAGCGAAAGTAGGTTCTGAAACTATAGTATTACATGGTGAAATACCAAAGCCATATGAAAAAATACTGGAATCTGTTTCGAATATAAGGAAGATCATTCCTATCAACAAGAACAGAGAAATTCTAAAATATTCATTTCCTGACTATACATCTGAGAATTATTTTATATTGAAGATTATTCTTCAGAATCGCGGTAAGAAGATAGGAATAGCTGTGCCAGATGAATATTCACTAGTTTCAATTTCAAATATACTTAGAGCCTCTGGTTTTATCCCTTCTATGGCATCCCAAATCTCCATTTATTCATCGGGTAATTTTCCTCTTAATTTTATAAAGAATTTATTAAGTGTAGCATCAGGGATTGGAACAGTTGAAAATTTTTATTCTTTGATACACGACCCATTTGTTTCAAAGCTAGAAAATCAGTTATATGATATAAAGAAAAAAGCATTTGAAAATAGTATTATTGATGACTTTGATGACTGGGTTCAGCTTCTTCAGGATTATGGAATGGACAACTTGGTCTCATTGATTAGGAAAATTAGGAGTCATATCTTTGAAAATGGCAACAGGATAGATGTAATTCCTATTATGCAAACCTTCGAGAATTTTTTTATGTCATTTATCCCAGAACATTTCCAGTCCTTACAGTCCTTAAACCAAAAAATTAACCATTTTGTCAATAAAGTAAAGTCTCTTAGTGATTTAATCGCTCTTTACGAAATAACTTTGCGTCTTGTTAAATTACCTTTAGAGATTGGTGATCCTAACCTGATAATTGGAACTCCCTTTGATATCTCAGGGATCGATTTCGATATTTCAATCTTGGCAAGGTGTGATTCTACTTCCATGTCTAGAATGACTCTCCCTGAGATTTTCAATTTTCTTCAGATGACAGGACTTACAGAAATTCTCAATCAGATCCTAGATCAATACAACAGAAGCATAATCAGAGAATCATCCAAAACCTACGTATTATATTCTTCGCTGGATGAAAGATCTAGATACACAACATCAACAAATTTCTTTGATTCACTGCCTGGCGAGGTCATAACGGTGGATAGGGTTTCGACTATAGCCAGAAGAGAAATGGTTATATCATCGCCTTTTAACAGTGATAAAAGAAAGGATATTTATCATATAACTGGCGAATATTTGAATGCCCTGAAGACAGAATTTTCCCCTACTTCTCTGGAGAATTATCTTATTTGCCCATTCAAATATTTTATAGAGAATTTAATAGGTTACAGGAAATTGGATGAAACTACAGAATTTCTTGGAATTATGGAGATGGGGACCTTAACTCATAAACTTCTTGAACTATTCCATGACATAGAAACTGAACCAAAATCCTTCAGAATAAAATCAGAAAATGAAATAAAGAAAATGATTGAGGAATCAAAATTCAGATCAAAAAAGAGGGCATTAGAACTATATTTATCAAAATATCTTAAGGAAAACAGGCTCCCCAAATTCGTTGAAATTGATAGCAAGGAAGCAAGAGAACTTGGTAGACGCATCTTTAAAAAAGAATTTAGGTTCAATGGAAAATATCAGAATATCTTAATGGAGATTAATGACCTTAAAATTCCTGTTAAGGGAGTCGTGGACAGGATTGATGAAAACAGGGATGGAACATTAACGGTTATAGATTATAAGGGAAGTCTAAACAAATTCCCAAATGATAAATTATGCAATGAACACAGCATTCAATTGTATGTATACAAGTATGCTGTAGAGAAGGCATTTAACAAAAAGGTAACGGCCGCAGCATATCTTTCATATAGAGATTACTCAGAGGGAGCTACGACTAAGAAAGGACATTTCAGAATAATACCCCCCGGGGACGAGTATAAAGAGATATTGGAATGCCAGAATATAATATATGAAAGCCTGAACAAACTCATAAGCGGTGAATTTTCTGTACCCATTGAAAATAATGAAAATTTAAAAATTTGCCGTGATGCAAGATGTAGTTTCTATAATGTATGCAGGGTTCAGGAGTTGAGATGGTAATGTCCATAAAGTATATCAAAGCAGTACCTGGAGC
>CAYXTM010000017.1:0-17276 GCA_964468585.1 uncultured Thermoplasmatales archaeon
TTAAGGGTGAGAGCGGAGGTTGCCGAGCCTGGCCAAAGGCGGCAGACTCAAGATCTGCTCCCACAGGGGTTCGCCGGTTCAAATCCGGCCCTCCGCATATTGATAAAAGTTCAATGTGATTCATTAAGATTCTTGATTAAGATCCAGCAAGAAATTCATAGGCCATGTATAAGCTTAGTGTCATGTTTTGAGGCTTAATTTTTGAGATCATTTCCGTTAGAATTTCTAAATAATATCTTTTGTTAGAATTGAAATCGGGAAATATCTCTTCGAAGAATGATGTATAATTTCTAAGCATTCCAAACATATCTAACGTAGTGTCACAAATTCATTCCAAGAATAAAAATTGAATAAAAAGAAAGTAGATTATTCAATTTTGATGAGAATTATCTTTTCATTTTAACCGTCCTTGGTTTCTTCTTTCCTATCCTATTTGCTAATACTGCACCCACTGCAACTATTATTATTACCACCGCCATTGTTGCGTATAACATGTAATCTGTTCTTTTTTTCTTGATGTCAGTAATACATTAACCTTTGACTGTGCGACTTCACTTGATACTGACAATGATTTATTTTGTATTCCCTAAGCTCCCTATTGGGGGATTGATTGTCTATGTGTATTAACCATTGGATTTACTGATTATTATCATGTTTGTCATGAGCGATAAAGTGTTGTATGTATAATTACCTTTAAACGTTATTTTATGTTAGATTGACTAAGCATAACTTACTATCGAGTATTTCATTATCCGTTATATACATGGGATACTAGATACAAGTCAATTTAATTCGCATAATGTTTAAATTTATATATATTATTATAATAATATACATTTACTTTATGGTATTATACAGGTATGATGGAATAGAGATAATAAAGTATTTCACCTTTAACGAAATTTAATATAAATGGTCATCTGGCCATTATCCGGTGAGAAAGATGAAGATTCAACTAAGACCCGAACATATTGAGACTATTAAGAAATTAACTCAATTATATTTGGCAGATCTTTTAAAACCGAAATGGCAGGAAATGATAAAAATACATAATGATCACAGACAAGATTTCGGGCCAATGCTTTCTAAAGAATCCTTGGAAAAGATGACTGAGCAAGAGTTCAAAATTCTATACAAAAAAACATGGGCGAGCATTATATGGAACAATAAAGATTGGGTTATAGATAATAATATCTTAAAGCCGAATGGAGGGTTCGAAAATATTAGGAGAAATTTTGTGGAGCTTCTTTATGGGGAAGGTGACATGGAGTCCAGGTTAGATAATTTCAAGAATAATGTTGAAGGTATTGGGTTCTCGACAATTTCTGAAATTTTAAATTTCGTATTCCCTCTTCAGTATGGTTTATTTAATGCAAAAACGAAATTTGTATTGCAATATATGAATATTGACCTCATCCCCGATAAATATTTGAAGTACGGTATTCAAAATGGAAGTCAGTATATTGAATGCCTTAAGGTACTGACAGCTATAAAAGATGAGTTTTCAAAAAATGGATTTAAGAATCCAAATTTTATAGATCTGGACGCCTTTTTCTGGTACATATTTGAAAAAAAACCTCTCTCGCAAAGAAAGGTCGAAACTATTGAGAACCAGCTCTACTTAGAAGAAGTCATCCCCGTGAGTGAGTCAGATGAAACTAAAAGAATCAAATCAGAAAGAGAGGATGAAAAAGAAATACAAGAATCAAAACGGATACAAGCACTGTTGGCAAAGATAGGTGAAACCTGGGGATACAAAGTATGGATTCCATTTCCTGACAGGGAACAGGTCAAGAGATACTGGAATCCAAATGAGGGAACTTTAATAGATAAATTGCCAAGTTCCTATACAGAAAACCAACTGAAAACAGTAGGGTTCATAGATGTCCTGTGGGTGGACAAAGGTAATATGTCGATAAAAAGAGCTTTTGAAGTTGAAGCTACGACATCTATATACTCTGGACTCTTAAGAATGTCTGATCTTTTAGCTTTGTTTCCAGATACCAACATCAAACTTCACATAGTTGCGCCTTCTAACAGGAAGGACAAGGTCTTTAGAGAAATACTAAGACCTACTTTTGAGCAAATAGGACAGAGGGGATTGAGAAGTATGTGCACATTTATATCGTTTGAGAATGTTAAAAAACTTGCAAATGACGAAAATCTGGAATATTATATGAACCCTAAAATCCTAGATGAAAAATATGCTGAATCTGTTGTAATGTACACAGGTTAAAGCTCAATAATTTTAAAAAGATACTGTAATGGAATACCCCATAATGATTTAAGCTGAGCCTTTATAAACATGAGGAATGATATAATAACTTTAACCGAGGATTAAAAGGGGTATCTTGATAAGCAGTAGAGGTCGGTCATCAAGAGCTTTATAATACAATACAAATATTTCGAGGTGAAGGGGACGCCAAAGGAGAATTCTGTAATTCTTCGATGCCATAATAGTTGATTGTCTATTTATCAAAATTATCAATTGACTAATATCTTTTGTTGACTTGTTACTCTTGAATTCCTTGGGTGGAAGATATAGTTCAATTAGACTAATTGCAAACAGCTTGAAAATTTTAACCTGGTATGAAATTACGTTTATATTATAGTGCTTATTGATAACTCATTGAATTACTCAATTAAACGATGGGACGATTACTCCAGTTTTATAATAATTCCTCAGCACTGACTTAATAATTTTTCCATAATTTTTGTAAGTCAGATTAGGAAAGTTGCTAATTATTACCCAATTTCGCGTTGACTCCGGGAGATCCAAAAGCGATGTCTTGACTGTCATTAAATTGATTGGTGATTAGCTCCGGATTCTTGATTTAATTTAAAAGTAATAATGAATATTATGTTACAAATCACCAAAGGCAGTTCTTTCACTACCTTATCTGTGCATATCCTTACACGCAAATGATTAGAAATATGTTTATCAATAAAGAAGGTTAATACTCCTTAATCCCAACGTAATCTGAAAGTGTTCCTTTTACTTTTCCCTTCGTCATTTTAGCGTACTCCAGTATTTCACATATATTAGCACCTTGGTTTTTCATTCTATAAAATGTATCTTGACCTAACAAAATGTAACTCCATTTACCTCCCATCCTTTCAGACTCGGGAAGCTCATTTACCTTTTCCGTCCAATCTATAGCTGCTATTCTTTTGTTCTTCACGTTCTTATTATTCAAATCCCTTTCGGACTTGGTCTCGACTAAGTAGATTTGGCCGCAGGCTCTGACTAAGAAATCAGGATAATAATGCGCAAGAAGTCCATCATCCCTGACATAAACAATGCTTGCAAAATCATGATAATATTGATTTATTTTTATAAATGAACTGACTTTAGAATCAGAATCAATGAATTTTATAAAGTCCTTTTCAAAACCTCCCGCGTGCGATGGATATGCAACTTTTTCGTAGATACTTTTAGCAACTTGTAAGGCATATGTCTCCCTAATTTTCATTTCAGTTACTTCAGAGAAATACTTCTTCAGTACTTTAGCCTCATCTACTTTGACATTTTGTAATGAATCATATACTGCTTGCGCTATATTACTTACGATGTGCCTTACTAAATCTTGACTTGATACAAGAAGTACACGCCAATTATCTCCACTTAACGGATCGAACTCTTGGCCGAATAGCTTATGTCTAATGTACTCATCTGTGAGCTTTGCAATATGAGATGCGTTAATCTGAATTATTGGGAATTCCCTTGACTTTTTTCCCCTTGAATCGACATGGATTACAGTTACTGCATTAACTACCTTCTGGATAAACGAATTATAGCTCTTGGCAGTGAATATATCGGCAGTGACTACATATTCTCCAAAAGTCGTCTTCACAGTAACTTCCTGGCTATAGAAAGTGTCCCCCTTCCTTCCGACCAATTGGTATAGGTCTTCTAAACTTACCTCAAAGGGTTGAAGTTTTTCTATAGACAAATCTGGAACTGCTATTTCTTCCTCCTTTTCCTGAAGTATGATGGGCCAGAACATATCATATGCCTTGTAATTTGGCTTAAGCCTTAAATTTATCAGGTCTCCCACGACTTTTGATCTTGATGGTTCTTCCTCAATTTTTCCAACAAGTCCAGATAACTCTCTATCGTAATACTCTATAAACATGGGATGTTCAACCACGCTTAAAATGTCTATGTAATTATTGGGCTCCTCATGTTTTACCAATAATCTTTCTCTGTTTTCTGCTCTTATTTCATCATAATCTGGACCACGCCACATTAGTCTGAGGCCTCTGCCTATCAGTTGCTCTAATAGAATATACGAAGATGCTGCCCTCAGAGGGACTATGATGCATATGTTGTTAACGTCGAACCCCTCCCTAAGCATGAGAACAGAAACTATAATTCTTGGCTTTTTGTGCTGATCAATATTAAAAAGCTTCTGTTCTATTTCTTTCCATTCTTCTTCGCTTACTTCACCTTTCTTTGTTGAATGAATCTCCATAACATCATCTTGTGAGTATCCTTCCTGTAATAGGAATTCCACAACATATGGCACTACTTTAGTATCCTCACAAACCACAAGCATTTTTGGGTGTTTATTTGAATCTAATTTAGTAAATTCTTGCTCAAGTATTTCGAGCTTCTTCATTCCCGCCCTTAACATAAGTTTTTGCCCGTCAGATAAACTCGTTACCTGTTTTCCGTCTCGCTCTGCTTTGAACTCGAGATCTTCCATAGGAATTGATCCAAACTCCTTTCTTTTGTCTATAGCAACTATCTTCACAAGTCCGCTTTTGATAGCATCTACAAGTTCAAAGTTGGAGACTATATGCGGGAAGTAGTTTCGTATTCTCCTTTGGCCGCTACCCGACACTACGTATGGAGTCGCAGAGAAATCAACCTGCAGAAATCTCTTCCCTTTGTTCTTTGATATTCTGTCCAAGGATTCCTGCCATTTCTTCTCTATAATTTCATCTGATTTTTTAACCTCTCCAAGGTGATGCGCCTCATCATTAAAGACTACTAGGTCAGGGAGATTGGCAAGATAATTCAATCCTATCCCTCTTAAGTATTGGTTATCTAATTCCTCGAGGGAATGGCCTTGTGTGGTTCCAGGTGTTATTGGCAACAGTTCTCTGACAGCCACATCAGGTCTGTCAAACGCTGATCCGTCCTCATTTTCTTCATCCTCGTCTTCTACCAGCAGATGCCAGTTAGTTATTGCGATCATACCATCACTTGTAATTTTGCGACCTAGTTCTTCTTTCTGAACCACTGAACTCTCGATGAAGCCAAAAATTATGTCTTTGTAGGCAGGAGGTATGAATAGTCTTTCAAATTTTTTGAAATCCGATGATTCAAAGTCTCTATTTCCATCAACTTTGCGTTTACCAAGAAAAGCATCCAGTAGTCTCTCATATACGATAATTCCTGGAGCAATAAGAACAAAATTTTTAGAATATAGACCACTCCCATTTTCTTCAAATATGGAATTTAGGTACTGCCAAATAAGCAAGGCATGAAGTACCCATGTCTTCCCTGTACCAGTTGCCATCTTGACACAGTACATCGGGTGTTTATATTTATCTTGCTTCAATTCAGAAGGGTTTAGTTGAGTGAGAAGTTCCGGGTATATTTGAGCATACATTTCTTCAACATTAGAAAGTTTAAGGATTTCATGAATGTAAATTACGTTCAATATAGATTGCCACTGACCGTCGTTAAAATTAACATTTCTTTCCTCCGAAAAAGTACCTCTTGGATCCCAGAATTTCAATAAGTCCTGTGTTACTGAAGTCACCTTTTGAAGGAATTCCCCAGATTCCCACAACTCATTTACCTGCTCAGATAACTTCTTTGCAAGCTTGAGTGGAATTTCTCCGGTAGCTGGCGACCTTATATTTACCATCAAAATACCTCCTTCACTGTCATGCTTTCAAATCCGAATACATCGACTGCTTTTACACATATCTTTCTGACTCCAATGATTTTTTGAACTATGAGAATGGCCTTTCTATCTACCTTAAATGTATCCTCGTGATTCTCTCTATAATCCTGCCATCTACTTCTGAAAGTCTCTCCATCGTAATCTGGGTCTATGCTCCAATACTCAATAAGGCTCAAAGGATCCTTCTCAATAACCTTCTCTATTTTTTCTCTGTCCTCCATGTCGAGTGGAAGGGCGTCTGGTGAAAGCAGAACATAGTTCTCCAACTCAATAGTTAGCTCTTCGTTTTCTTCGTCTAACTCTTTCCTAATTATGGGTTTAATCGTTAGATATTGCAAAGAACTAAATCTTATACTTCCTTCTTTCAAAAGTTTTTCGTAATCAGCTTTGTGCCTTAGCTTCTCCAATAAATCCTGCGGTATTACAAGAACCTCGAGGCGATTGTCGTTTAGACTATCAATAATCTTGCCTATTTCAGTTTCAAAGTTCCATCCGAGAACTACTACTTTCTCCCATCCTCCCATAAAAGATGCTCTTAATTCTTGTGCCTTTTTCAAAGTTGCATAGCCCGTAATCTTTGTTGGAGAATCTACAAACACTAATGTTTTGCTTTGTCTTATATAGCCCAGATTATTTGGAATTCCTTCCTGAGGCGGAAAGGGAAGGGCTCCAAACAAATTTATAACTACGTGGGCAAGGTCTCCAATACGCCTAAACTGGGACCTTTCAAACTGCTCTTTCTGGTAGTCTCCAATTGATTGGTAAAGGAATGGTTTAGCATCCTGGTCAATCAAACGCTTCCTCGCAATCATACAAGCTGGCTTCCCAATGTCACAGATAATCCACTTTCTACCAGACCTTTCTGCAACCGCCCCCAAAGTACCAGATCCTGCAAAAAAATCTGCAACAATAGAATTAATGTTGGAAGTGTGCTCCACAATAAGATCGAGCAAGTCTTCATTTTTTTCCGTTTGATAGTTAAACTTGAAAGAGGTATCAGTTATATCGTCCCAAATAGTATCTCTTACCTCAAAATCTGATGCCTCTACCCTATATTCTGGCTTTCCCGTATTTGGATTCGGTCTTAAATTGCCCGACCTTATTGCTTCTTCAGCTCTTTCTTTCGACCATCTCCAATGATTTCCTTGTCTTGGTCTAAATCCAAATAATTCATAATCCATTCCTCTCCTTATTCCAGCAGCTTCAAACGAATGCCAGCGCTCTCCTCTCTCATTATGTCTCTGAAATGGTTTGAATCGACCCTCACGGCTCTTGCTATAAAAAAGGATTGAATTATGTCCGTAATTTATCTGTTTAGCCGTATCATATTCTTGGACATTTTTCTTTATTCGCCTTACTATAATTTCGTTTCTAAAATTTTCCCTTCCAAATAATTCATCCATTATCACTTTTAAATAATGGCCAACATGCCAATCAATATGAACAAAAATGAAACCTTGTTCTGATAAAAGTTCTCTCATTAAAATTAATCTTGGAATTATCATTTCTAGATAAGATTTAGTTCCATCTTTCCAAGTATCAGAATATGCAAATTGCTCTATAACTGATGGTTTTTGCTCAACATCTATAGAAGGAAGATGAATCTTCGTCCTATAATCTGCCTTACTGTCAAATGGAGGATCTATGTATATTAGATCGATTTTTCCCCTCATAGACGGCAAACCTGAATCTGGATCACCCGCAAGCAGTGCCTGCATTGCAAGAAGATTATCACCATAAATGAGTCTGTTAAGGAACTCACTGTCACCTTGGGTTTTAATTGATTGCACTGTAAATTTGGTTAGCCCTCCCATGGACTTTGAAGGAAGTACAAGTTCGTTAGTTTGCAGAGTCACCCTTTGCTTTGCCGCAAGACCGTCAAGTATCCTCTGTGCTTCCCTTTTCCCTCTATCCAAGATTCTCGGTAATTCTTCAATAAGGGATAACTTTTCAGAACCTAAATCTTTGTTAATCTTCTTTCCAACTGATAAATCGGTCATAAGTTCTTTCACCAGCCCTTCTTTAGTTGAGTTTAAATCAACGAGGATATGTTTCATTATTGGTGTCATTGTTAATATATTTTTTTAATGGTAGGTCACTTTTCAATTTAGTACATATTCTTTAAAATTATAATTTGTCATTGCTATAATCCAATATTAAATCCGTTATCGATATGCATGGTATGTTGCTTAGTTTCTTAAAAATCAAGGAAATAGAAAGAAGAGTCCTGCTAAACTATGTTTCCTAGAAATAGTCTTTTTTATAAATTTACAAAATGCACATTTTGTAAACTTAAGATTAATAATCTAATTGAAGGTATATGAGGATAATTGAAAATAATTAGAATAAATAATAAAAACCAATTTAAAGAACTTGATTTTGTAAACTTTTGAGTGAAATCATAAGTTAATAAAATAATTTCAATTTTTTTATAAAAGAAATTTATACATTATACCAAAAATGAATCATAATAGCACTTTATTTAAAGAAATTCTTACTGATATTAAGATTTTGGTAAAATATATCAATAGGGTATAATTGTTAATATGGCAAAAATATATGAATTTCGTTAAGTTTTCTATTGAACCCGTAGGTCAGGGTCTATTCTATACAGGAAAGATCGGAAGCCTCAATCTTGTCTATGATTGCGGTAATATTGGGAACTTGAATGTGCTCAAAAACGCAATTGACAATTATATAAATAGTTTAGAAGGAACAAAAACTATCGACATGCTTGTTATTTCCCATTTGCACGTTGATCATGTACGTGGCCTTGACTACTTACTTAATAGTAGAAAACCTAAGGTTAGATATGTTTTTCTTCCCTACCTTCTCCCGGTTCAAAGACTTCTGATTGCCCTTGCGAATATAAAATACCTGAATCGAAATTATCTGGAACTTTTAGAGGATCCCATAAATTATTTTATTAAAAGGGGAGTTGAAAAAGTAGTAATAATAGGAGGTGGAGAAGGTGAATATGATGAAGTTGGAAGGCCACCGAGTTCAGATGCACCAGAACCAGAAAATGAATTCCACATAAATTCTGAAGACTTAGATGATAATTCTTTTAATGGTCTACCAGAAGATTCGAATTTGAATAGAATAATAACTGATTTGGAAAAGGATTTAGATCGTAACGTTTTTAAAAAGCTGGTGATGGTAAAGAATCATAGTGGTTATATTTCATTAAATGCGAAATGGCTTTTTAGGTTCTTTAACTCCACTATTAATAATGAACTCCTTTGTAGTTTTATCAGTTGTGTATCAAATATATTGGGATCATCTTCACAGATAGACAGTAAAATGCTTAAAAAAATTTTAAAGGACAAAAATTCAATGAATAAATTGAAACAATGTTATACCAAAAATTTCAAAGACCTCAATAATACTTCATTGTTGTTATACCATGGGCCAGTGAGAAGTATTAATAGTAATTTTGGTAAAATTATTATTCGAAAAGTGGAAGGATTATCCTTTAGACCGCCTTATTTCTACCTTATACATATTGATGGTAAATTTGGATGGTTATTATCAGGTGATAAAAATTTTAATAAGAATTTTGACCAATTTAAGAGGCATTATAGAAATGAATTGGCAAATATGAATCACTTGCTTGTTCCACATCATGGATCCAGACAAAATTGGAATTCTGAATTACTAGAATTAATAAAGAATCCAAGTTATTGGTTTGTATCATCCGGACTAGGCAATAAATTCGGGCATCCAAGTTTTCAAGTAGTGAAAGATATTTTGGTAAATGGTAATAAAATTTATTTAAGCAATGAAATTTTTAAAATTTCAGAGGAAATATATAAATAACGGGCTTCTTATAAGCAGCATGATAATTTTTAAATTTTTCCCCGTTATTTTTATTTTGTTACAACAGTAATACAGTATTTGATGATTTGCAAATTAAATCTTTACAGAAATACTATAGCTAATATTTTTTAATTCAAAAAGATAAGAATCTGTTTCAGGCTTAATGATAGTATAATGGATTCTGTGAAATCTTAAGGATACCCATCTCTGAATATTTCCTTCTATTCGTTCTTTCATTTAAAGTATCCGTTTTTTTACCATGTGAGACCACTTTTCATTCAGTTCTGCTGCTCTAAGATATAATATTTTAAGAGCAAATTCTTGTGTTAGCAAAGAATAATTATCTCCATTTTCTTCCTTATCTAGAATACCATTTTCTTTGAAGTCCATTGAAAATAAGAATCACCTCATTTTTAATTATTCACTGTATGCTATAATTGCGGTCGTTATAATGTTAGCAGGGATAAACCCAGTAACTGAGATAAAGAGACGAAATAGACAAAATCTCCTTTTTATTTTCGCAATCTCTAATATTTTCATAATTGATCAAAATAATCCGCATTCCTTGTGATTTATTGTGGCAATTTCGCAAAATCATAGATCGCTTTAAAATTCTCATCCTTCATATCAAAATGCATCTTCACAGGTTTCCCACATATGTAACACATGAAATGTGAAGAGAACTCATTCAGTGCCTTCTCATATCCATTCTTGAATCCCTCATTCCTTGCATTCTCTATGTCCAATAGGAAATCATATATTTCATCTATCTGATTAATTATGAATTGATTCATGCTTATGTTCATGGAAGCTGCTTTATTTTTAATTGCCTCATATTTCTCCCTGAGTATTCTCACAGAGATCAAAGGATGCTTTTCCTGATATCTGTAATATGCCGGCGGGTATTTCCTCTTTATAACATGATCTATTTTATTTTTCATATCTTTATTATCTTCCATGACTAATTTAATTAATTTCAGAATATATATTAACGCTTTTAATAACTCGGTACAACCTCAATATGGAAGATATATGGTAGACCATAACGTTATGATGGATTCATACAAGTGTTTCAGGATTAAAATTTGCAGAAAATTTATTTAAAAGTCCATTATGAATATTTAAATTGACCAAGGAAATTGTGAGCGGTAAAACTAAAAAGGGTAAGTGATTTTCATGTGAGTATGCAATTAATTATATTTGGTGATATATTATTTCAAATAAAATTATTTAAATATCCCATATCTTCAATGGAATATTCATTTTATTATTAGTTGATATATTAAAGTATACAGATTTTTATTTTTACTAATGCCGTATGCAGTGCGGTATTCAAAATGAATAATTATTGTAGGTTATCTCTCTTTCTTATACAGCTTTATAATCTCATCTTAAAATGTACAGTGCCAATTGTTTGCATCAACACCAATCACAATCGGACCTTATTCACTTGCGATTTTGATCAGTTAAAGAAGAATGCGTTAATATATATTCATTCACGAAATAGCAATGCCGTTGACATCAGGGGTGAAAAATAGAATGATTAACTTTTACTACTGTCTCGGCAGATATAAAAACAGACAGTCCCTAAGGGCTCATCTTAAGTATTGTCCGGCCAAGATAGTTTACACATTTTACCCTGAAATTTGGGAAGATTATCATGAGAGGTTAATGAGTATTCGCAGAAAGAAGGAATATTACGGCCTGGGATAGATAATTGAAATTCTTTAAATTATCTATAAGATTCAGTACTTTAATGTATAACTGGTAATTATGGAGTACAATGATACAACGCTATAATAAGGAACAATAAAGAAGAACTGAGTTTATATTAGAATAAATTGATCCGGAAACCCCCTATATGTTAAATCTTCCACTTATTCATTTATGGATTTGATACCACAGATAACTCCTTTCTGAATCTTTCCTTCATCTCAGGTGATGATAAGATCTGCTTGAGCACACTTTCAATTATAAGGTCCTTGTACTCACTGGGAAAGTTCTTTATTATCTCCTTGGTGGAGTTATCCACCACACTTGATTTCAGAAGAGAATTCTCTATGTTCTTTGCCTCCTCCATCATCCTCTTTTCAGTTAGAGATTTATCCAGAATCATACCGCACTTCCAGCAGAATCTGTTTCCCTTATCATTTGGTTCTCCACACCTTGGACATTTCATTGGTATATCTGCTTCAACAGGTTTCTCATCCTTAACTTCAATTCCACATGCTTTTAGAATAGCCCTGTCTTGATCTCTCATGGAAAGATGAACATAAATCTGAGACATCCTGCTTCCATGAACCCAACCCATCTGTGCTTCAAGAGGAGCTCCTGTTACCTTTGATGCAAGTATTGTTGCCCTTGTATACCTAAATAAGTGAGGATGTATTCTCCTCTTTATTCCTGCGGCATTCTTTGTCTGCCTTAGTATTTTGTAGATATCATGGTGAGTCATCTGCCTTCCCCTTATGCTTTCAGCTATGTTGCAGTAGAACCATGCATCTGGATTGTTTCTATCGGGATGTGAATTCTGCCATTCCCTTACATAGGCTATGGAATCACCTATAACCCTTACTTTCCTGAAACCTGTCTTTCCAAAAACAGAGAGTATTAGGCCATAATCATCGAAAACAATATCCTTATTCTTTAAATTTAACAATTCACCTATTCTGCAGCCTGAATCATATAAAAGATAAATCAGAGCTTTATCCCTTACATTCTTTGCATTCTCAACTAGAAGCTCCACTTCCTGTTTTATTATTAGATCTTCACTTCTTTTTTTAATCTTTCCATTGGATAAGGATATCCAGGAAACAATTTCAGGCTTGCCCATCCATTTGTAGAACATTTTCAGGACGTGTTTGAAATCTTGAATAGTTCTAGCACTATATCGTCTCTCAGTCTTTCTTCCATTTATTGAAACAGATGAGGATGAGAGGTTCAAAATAAATTCCTTCAGGTCTTCTTCAGTGGGATTCAGAAATTTATCTGGAATCAGAGAAGCGATCTTTCTCAATCTTGTTAGATAATAGTATTCCCTGTGCCCCCTATTAAATGTTCCACTTTCAGGCTCGTGACAAATTCCCTTATTTTCTTTTTGGCCTCTTCTGAAATATCTGATTTTTCAAGTCTTCTATATTCGCTTGTTAGATTTTTGTGAATGACTTCTTGAATTGTCACAATTAATAATGGAGGCAAGCGCATTAAACTTTTAGTTCAAATCTAGCTCTCCGCATATTCAAGACATTTTAATGTTTTACCGTATCTTTAAATAAAAGATAAATATCCATCTAAATAACCTCTAGCCTTTATTATTTTAACTCTTTATCTCCCAAAAAAAATTATAAAATATTCACCTTAAACGACCCCTTTTGTGATGTTACGATGAGAGGCATAGTGATCATGTAGAATATATTTTGCTGACATATATCAAATGAAAAATATTCTGATATTGAACACAGCCATTTTTGTATTTAAGCTAATTAGACAATAAATGTAGAAAAGGGGGCATTGGTTGACGTTATCTTATTTTAAGCAGGGCCGGGACCGGGATTTGAACCCGGGTCCGGGGATCCACAGTCCCCAAGGATACACCGCTACCCCATCCCGGCCATAAACAATTACCCCCATAATTATCTGATAAAAATATTTACTGCATCTGCAATATATCCTTAATGGATTTAGCAATTCTAATAGATTTTTCAAATACTATCACCACAAAAGAATCGGAGGATCAGTCTCTGTTTTTATTCCTTGATTATATAAAAAATAAGTATGGTATAGGAGAAGATATCTATGATAAATTTGTCTCCATACGGCATAGGAAATTAATTGAAAGAGAGACTGATTTCAGAACGTTCAGAGATATCAATTGCGAAATTCTAAGAGATCAATTCCATATAAATATGGATTCAGAGGACTTAGAAAAATATTATATTTTTCATTGTAGGAACCTTAAATTGAGACCTGATTTTTCTAAATTTTTGAGATTTGTTAAAAATAATGGAATAAGAATGGTCATGGTTACAGATGCAGACTTTGAGTATGCAATGAGAACCCTAAGCGCTCTTGGGGTTCTTGAGGAGTTTGATTATATAGTAACGGCTGAAGAAATTATGAAACCAAAGCCTGACCATGAAATATTTCTAAGGGCAATGCTGTTATCGAATTGCCCAAAGACAATAATATTTATAGGCGATTCAGAAAGGAGGGACATTGGCGGGGCAAAAAGGATGGGCATGATTACAATTAAAATGAACAACGGTTCTGATTTCTCAAAGATTGCGGATTATAATGCCAATAATTTCAGTGAAGTAATTGAGATACTGTCTATCTATCTCACGAGACGTTGAATAAAAAAAATAATTATTAAATTTAGATTTTTTGCGGAGCATTAATATTCGTAGTTAGAGGCAGTTCCTCCTTTTTCATGAATAGAGAAATCATAGCCAATGACAGAGATATGACAAGAATCCCCAATCCAAATGCCTCCAATGCCCACTGCAGACTTATGACATAATAGAGCACGCCTATTCCACCGAGTATTGTCCCTGCGAAACTTAAATACATTGACGCCTTTTTCAGACCGCAATCCTTCGCATATCTTATGGAAAACAGCGATACTCCGGCCATTAATGGCATCATGAAGAAAGCGTATAAAAGATGGCCATTAGTATAAGCCATATCATAGAGGTATCCAGGACCGCCACTTGGTGGTGAGCCTGGAGTTGCGAATCCGTAGAAGGCCTCATTTAGCTCTATGGCATAACCAAGTCCAACCATAACAACCATTGTTGCTATCCAAATGAACATTTCAGAGGCCATTAACCAGCGATTATTCTTATTAGTCTCAAGAGTCATGGAGTAGTATAGGCCAATAATTGCAACTAGGGCGCCCCATCCTATTAGCCCTGTCATTATATCATCCTCTGCCAGGCCATTCATACCATATGGGCCAAATGTGAACAACGCCGGTATAACATAAGTTCCAAACGAAGAAATCACATACAGATAGGTCATCACAATAGAACCTGCAACGCTGATTATCAATCCCAGATTGATTACATTCCTCTTCCATGCATCCAATCTGTCGTATTTAAATGAAATGGCTGCAATAGCTACAATTCCTCCCATGACCGCGGGTAACATCTCGTGTGAATGTGAAGTAATTAGATTCCCTAAGAAAGTCTGTAATCCGCCCCAAGAATTTACCATTGAATTGAAAAACGCGATGGAACTGTAACCGTACAATACTCCATACTCATATATCATTCCCATCACAGCAGCAATGGTAGCAGATATTGTCGAGATGAGTATGAGAAAATAAGAACCCCAAATCTTCTTAAATTTCTCTTTATCACGGAATGGATAAATAAGGAGGCTTATGAAGAAAATTACTGCGAGGACCACCATCCAGATATCCCTCAATGCCTGAATTATATAATCGGCTGTCTGGGCCCACGTTGGATAGAAGAATATCATCCCAAGGAGAGTTAGCAACAACACCGGTATTGTGCTGATGTTTAGAGACCTTCTTATAAATTTATTTAGGTTCATAATTCCAGATGTATAAAGCATTAGTAAAAATGCAAATGGGATCATTATGGTGTGATAGAAATTGACCATATCAAGAGTGAAATCACCAAGTTTAAACCAAGATACTCCTGGCAGTATGGGGCTTATGATCAGGAATACAGCAATGAAAAGTAGACCTATAGAAGCATTGAACCTTTCATTGAAAAAGATGTTTTTGCCCCAAATGTCATTATTTGACATAATTTATAATGCTAAGATTTTACTTAAAAGTTATTACAGAAGTTTGTGTAGAAAAGTGCAAACATGGTCATAACTCAAACCTTTAATTAAAATTATAATTAATATAATATCTATTGATAAATAATGACCATTGAAGCTCTTTACCGATCCAAATCTCTATGCCCATCAAGATTCAAAATGGTATTTCCTTTATTTCAAGAATTGAAGTTTTTTGATTTAAATCGTTAGCATATATTAATATTAACATGAGGTAGATGGCTCGACATGCCGCATTGAATGGCATTAATAACAATCCAGGAATGATATATCATAATTTTTGATAAATCAAACAAATGATCATGAAATATTGTATCTTTAAATTTTCATTGTGAGCTTAAATCAATTTCCTATAACTCCAAATCTGAAGAGCAATGCCCTTTTCCACAACCCTTTCCAAGGCTTCAGAGACCGCACCACCTAATTTTTCCTCAAATAATATGGTAAATATACATTTGCCATCCTTGCACCTGAAATCGGCGTATAATATAAACAAGGAACTTATTCTAAAAATTTCTCGTGCTGATTCTAAAATATCATCTATTGCAATATTTGAATTTTTAGTATCCTCAAAATTAAGGACCTTATGTCCTTTATTATTTTTGATTAAAAATTGTATTCCTTTAAGATCGCTACTCGTAGTCTTTAGAAGACCGTTTATGTCTTCTCCTGACCATTTTAATTTAATCTTGAGTTCGATTATAGTAACCCTAAGTCCCATAATTTTAATGAATTCCACTGCATCCATTAAATCTGATCCTATACTCTCAATGTCCATAGAATTAGGCCCAAGCACCCTATCATAGTTATTTTTTAATTTTAGTATTCTTTGAGTCACTGTTTCTCCTATTTCTGAACTGTACTGATCAAGAATGTAAATTCTCCCATCTTTCAATAGGGAAAACGGAAAATGAAATACTTTATCCATGGTAAATAGCCTGTTATTCTTGGCGATACTATCTAGCTCTTCATTTATTCTGGCCATTTCAGGAATTGTAATCCACAGGAACTTTTCGTTTTCGTTAATTTTCAAATTTTCTTTCATCAGTTTCATTTTTACTTCCGGATAATCTGACTCTGATTTTGATTTACCATAGTAATATTCTCTCCTGAATCTGTCGTGATAGAGAATTGAATCACCAATGACGTTATATGGCCTGAAAATGAGCTTTGCATTTAGAGAAAACATAATTTGTTTATCAAATAACTCTTTATTCATATAGTTCAATTCATTTTCATTGGATTCAACCATATTTTTCACTCTCCGTCTTCTATAGTTGATTTCAAATCTGATATTTTCCTAAGTAAAGTCATAATGCAAAAAGTAGGATATTTACTTTTGTCTGACCCCGTATTATATTTTTTCAAACTTGAAATGCTCATTAGATTTCGATGAAATACTCATATTTTCTGATTTTTTTAAGGAAATATTGCCGAAAATTACCTTAAACCTTTATGGATATTATTAATAAATTTTCAATTTTTCCGACCGGCTTCATTTTAAATTATTTTTAATAGCATTAACTAATAAGTTATTTTTCACAATTTTTATTCTTGAGGTCTAATTTATTAGGATCAATTTGCCAAATCTGTAAACACAATAACCGAGAAATAGGGTGTATAAAAAGTATTTTCTTATGAAAATCTTTATAGTTAAATCAAGGCAACAGTGGACTGGGGGGGATTTGCACTCCAACCTTTAGTTTTTGGGGGGTTTGGAGATGA
>CAYXTM010000018.1:0-12208 GCA_964468585.1 uncultured Thermoplasmatales archaeon
AAATCAGAAAGCAGTCCTTTTTATGAATTACACCTGGAAATTTTATTGTTCTTATCACAAATTGTTTTTACATTCAATTACATTTTAAAATCATGAAATCTGTTCAGCCTAGAGAAAAACTCTCTCCGTTCGAGGAATATGTAATATTAAGGGGAGGCACTGAGGCCCCTTTCACCGGAGAGTATTACAATCATTTTAAGAAGGGTACATATTACTGTAAGAGATGCGGGACAGCTCTCTTTAGATCCTCTGACAAGTTTCACTCGGAATGTGGATGGCCCAGTTTCGATGATGAGATAGAGGGCCGTGTAGCCAAACTTCCCGATAGGGATGGTGTCAGGACAGAGATTAGGTGTGCCAATTGCGGTGCCCATCTGGGTCATGTATTCTTCGGCGAGGGATTCACAAGCAAGAATGTAAGGTACTGTGTTAACTCGGTATCACTTCTATTCGAGCCGGATGAGGATGATTAGAAAAATAATATTCGGTACAGGCTGCTTCTGGTGCTCAGAAGCCGCTTTTCAATTGATTAAAGGCGTGACCAAAGTTACTCCGGGATACAGCGGGGGATGGGTTGAAAATCCTTCATATGAACAGGTATGTACAGGTACCACAGGCCACGTTGAAACAGTGTTCCTGGAATATGATAATTCCCAGGTATCACTGGAGGAACTCCTCGAGGTCTTTCTCATGATCCATGACCCAACTTCCTGGGACCGGCAGGGAAATGATGTTGGTGAACAATACAGGTCCGTCATATTCTTTTTTGAGGATGAGGACGAGAAGATCATAAATGATTTCCTGAAGAGGCAGCAAAACAGGTTCATTAAACCAATAGTTACTGTTGTGAGCAAGGCAAAGAACTTCTACCCGGCTGAGAACTATCACATGAAGTATTATGAACGTAACAGAGATAAGCCATATTGCAAATATGTTATAGCACCTAAAATATCGAAGGTAATGTCACACACTGAACTAATAAACCCTGCTCAGCTAAATCAATGAACCCTTCTAAATAGAGGATTAAAAGGAAGTTTGGTCGGCCTGAAATATTTGGTTCAACTGGAATAACTAAATGGAAATTACAGATATGGGGTTAAGAAAAATGAGAGGTTACAGAATGAAATGAAAAATTATAATGCGTTCCTGAATTAGGGTAAGTAAATTATAAGCCTTGAATTAATTGAGAAGTAATAGTTAGTATGAAAGGTTATTCCATACAGCACGACATAGATGAGATGTCCCTGATGAATGACTGGGCGGCCAGTTTTATTCCTTCGGATATTGTTGGGAAGATATGAGTTGTTTCTATTATTTCATCAATCGTGAATCCATGCTTCACGGCATATACACCTTCCATAATTATCTCAGCGGCATTGGGAGCAATTACATGCATACCAGCAATTCTCTTACTTTCAGGATCTACAACCACCTTTATTATTCCATCATCATCCCCCATGATGGTTGCTTTAGTCAGATCCTTTAATCTAAGTGTCCTGCTATCACTTTTACCATTTTTTGATAAACATTTTACTTCGGTCATCCCAACACTGGCTACCTGTGGATATGTAAAGACTGCCCATGGGGTGCTGCTATAGTCAATTGTGGTTTCTTCACCGAACATATTATTGACAGCAATTACTCCCTCCCTGGCTGCCAGGGTTTCAAGATACATTTCTTTCGAGACAACATCCCCCGCAGCATAAATTCCGGGAATGTTAGTTTCCATTTTATTAGAGGCTATTATTCCTCCCCTTTTATCCGTCATGACACCGGGGATTTCCAAATTCAGAAGGTCTGTGTTTGGTTTTCTTCCAACCGCCACAAGCAGTTCATCAACATGGATTTCAGTTGTATTATCCTGAGACTCTATTTTGATAACTTTCATTCCCCCATCTCTCTTCACTTCCTTCACAGTTGAGTTCATAAGAAATCTTATCCCTTCCTGTTCAAGGCGATTCTTTAATATGACCCCTATTTCTGGTTCTGTCTGTGGAAGCAATGAATTTCTTGCCTCAATTATGGTAACTTCAGATCCCATCCCAGAGAGTGCCTGGCCGATTTCCAGACCAACAGCCCCTCCCCCTATGATCGCAATTGAGGACGGGATCCTATCAATATTCCATATGGTATCACTTGTGAGGTAACCCACCTCATCAAGCCCTTTTATATCTGGAATTATGGGAGAAGATCCAGTGGCTATCAGTACATTAGGAGCTGAAATACGCTCGCGGACTTTTCCATCCTCTCCTAGGATACTAACAGTATTTTTCTCGCTGAACCTTCCGGTCCCTTTGAAGAGCTCCACATTTTTATAGCCTCTGATCACGTTTTCGTACTTCTCACGTCTTGCATGATTCACATATTCCCTTAATCCCGTCATTATTTCCTTATCATCGAATCTAACCTCAGAGGGGTATAGACCCTTAATTCTGGGTTTCTCCAACCTTATTATATTATGTGATGCCTCCAGCAAATACTTTGAAGGAACACAGCCCATGTTCACGCATGTTCCTCCAATAGGCCCTTTACCCACCATGGCAATCCTCATTTCTTTTCCTGTCATTTCTGAGGCCTTAATGGCGGCAGAAAAAGCTGAGGCACCCCACCCCAGTATCACCAGGTCATAGTATTTTGTGTCATTCATGAGAGTATATTCTCCTTAATGTTCGAGCAGTGTGGCTCTATAATGGGATGGTCTCTGAAAGACAGGATTCTTTAGTATCTCTTCGGGTTGGATGCCCTTTTCATCAATGGAGACCTCACCAACCTGGTCTTTTAGAGATATGAAAACATCTACAACTCCATTCTGATTCAGTAATCCATTCTTAATGGTAGCAACACAATCTTCACAAGTCATTCCATAAATCCTAATTTTAACCTTCTTTGTTTCCATGATCTAGGGATTGAATGTGAATATTTATATGAAAAAGTAAATTTTTGTTTACCTTATTTTTCTTATAGCTTTATTAAGCCAGGGTTCTGAATTATTAATTCACTTAGAAAACTGAATGTATTTGATTCGGAAAAACATTTGAAAATAATAAACAATAAAGATTTAATTAAACACTACCCAATATGCCATAAGGCTTATCAGTGCAATCTGAAGGAAGGCCTGTAAAAGTGCACCATTTGATATCCATGCAAACCTTTTTAACAACATGGAATCATCTAATCCTCCTTTAGAGAGAGCGATATTCAAAGATTGGTAGAACACAGTCAAGAAACCAGTTAGAACCACCAGAGTGGCAATTGTAATTACCAAATCAACAATAATGTTGTTAAGATTCCACAGTCCTTCATTATTTGCCAGGAAATAGCCCACAAGAGGGGTTAATATGGAGGCTGTTGGAAGAAAGAATAGCGTTGCAGGAAGGATTCTTCTGGCAACTATCGCCCTGGTTTCACGGGAAATATCCCGGAATATAAATCTGAAAATCAGACCGAAGAAAACATCAACACCGGTCCAGATCGCACCAAGCAGCACATGATCATAGTCCATCAGCAGCAGATTTCTGGAAAATAGAATAAGCAGTGTGGTTATAGTAGGAAGAAGTATGGCAAATAAAGCTGGAATAAGGATGCTGTTACTGGAGTGTTCTTCCTGCGTCATATTGGAATCCCCGTTGCAAAATGGGCCATAATAAGGATTATTGTTATCTGAAGTACAAGCATCACATTGGCTAGGTAAAGGTTAAGCATGGTCAATCTTACAATCTTTTTTACGTTCTTACCACCATGCACTATTTCCAGGAAAACACGTAATTCATTGGGGAGAAAAATGAAAAATCCTATTATGATCATGGCAATTACAATTATCCCTGCCAGTTCAAAATAGAAACTGAAAAAAGGTATTCTCAGATGCATGGCAGTGTATATCCCAGCGGTTACAGTGGCAGTGGCTGTGGAGGGCATCAGAAACAGCATTATTGGAGTCAAGCGCATCGCAATTTCAACCCTTTGAGGAGGTTTAAGCCCTCTCATTATATAGCTTATGAATAATCCCATAAATAGGTCAATTCCAGTCCATATGGAACCAGCAACAGCGTGAAAATATTCAAGAAAGTAGAAAACATGGAAACCTAGAATTATTATGAGAAGTATTATGGGAGTCAATAGCATAGGAAGCCCTCTTTTCAATATTTTTTTCCAGTCAACATTGAAATGTGTTGCTCCTTTATTAATAGAAACATTTTCTTCAACATGATTAATGTTCATTTAATTTACTGACCTCCTTTTATCTTTAAATCTTAGGTCTCATTGGGAAATAAATAAAATTTAAATAATAATAAATAAAATTTCATCCCATTCCATAGAAAGATTGAAAATTGTAAGTCACGTTGTCAAAAGTGTTTCCTATATATGCCCCGTTATTTGCATTTGCAACCCATATTCCTATGACCTCATTGGCTATTGTGTTGAAAGCAACTACGTTACCGGTTGCGTAAGGAGGTACAGGATTTGCTGTCTGAGGTATCACGTTAGCATATATTCCAATGCCGTTAGGAGCAGGGGCTAAATTAAGGTCAGAAGCATTATCAAAGGGTGGGTTGTTGATTCTCTGGAATCCAGCAAGTTCAACGTAATTTCCTATTATTTCATTATTTATATCGCCGGCACCAGGCGCCTGAGCATTAATGATGATGCCGTCTTCCAAACCGCCTATCACGGTATTATCAAGAACCACATTTCCAACCGCGGTAGAGAACGGGAAGTCAGCAGCAATCACTATTGTACCTACGCTAAAACCGGTCACACCATGAGGTGTCATTAAGTCTCCTATGACCACGTTATTGTAAACCCAGTTATTCCTGACTGTCTGTCCGGGTCCCCAGGCAGCTACTACAATACCGCAACCTCTGGAATCGTTTGCTATGTAATTATCGGCTATGAAGTTGTTGTTTCCACTGGCATTAACTGTTGGAACTGGTAACCCGGTTGGAACGAGAGATGAACTACTGTAGACTGATATGCCTCCATCTCCTTTGCTACCAGTAATAACATTTCCCACTATGTATGAATTTGATACTCCGTAGAATCCAACTTCTTTATCATCAGGAATGGTGGGAGTTGGATTTTGGACATTATTGCTTATGTTGCTGTCCACGATTGAAATACCGGAAGTATCAACAGCAATGACACCATGATCAGACGCGCCAAAAATATGGGCATGATAAATCACAACGTTTTTAACACCAGGCCCTATGTACACTCCAAAGTTGTATCCGTGCGCATCTATCTGTCCAGTTATGAATTCACCTGAGTATGCTATGACGGCAGCAGTCATATTGGCTATACCTATGGGTCCTGAATTGTATCCCTGTTGGAGTTGAGAGGACGCTCCAGATATCAAATGGGACGATCCTATTCCGCTCATCAAAGTTATGGCCAAAAGAAATGCCATAACTACAAAAGCAACTATTGTCTTCACAATTATCGCCATCGAACTTAAAATGTCTCTATTAATAACAATTGGTTTTACAATAAATACGTAAATCTCAGTCCATTTAGAAGGCGCAGCTTGAAATTTTTTGAAACAGATCATATCACATTGAAACGTTCCTAAGATTAATTTATACAGGAGGTGTTAATGCAGGAGCATAATCAATAAAAAGAGCATGGATGAAATGCGTTAATAGTTTCCCTAAATTGACAAGGTGCTCATACTAAATGCAGATTATATTTTATATTATCCATTATGATTAATTTGAAAATTTCTTCTTTATAGGTTAACCATACTGATGCGAAGTAATCTGAATTCAATCAGATCATAAGTTTATTGGGTTAGGGTGTTTCACAACTCCAAAACTCAGGTCACTGTTCTGCGTAACCTTTGTAATGTCATTATTTTTCATGATTTCATAGATACCGTTAATAATTTCATCAATCTCCTTGGAGAATTGGACAATACCGAGATTCTGACACTCATTCTTTATTGCCTTTAATTCTTCAAATCCCTCGGTCACTTTCCCGATTTCAATCTTTGCAATAGCCCTTTCCTTTTTTATTTCATAAGGTAGAATACTTATAGGAATAATTTCGAAATTTCGATTCCACAAATTTATGGAATTCTCTATTTTTCCATTTGTCTTATTTATTAAACCCTCAATCAGTATTGTCAATTGATCGAAAGTTGGATCATTTCTTTTCCCGGAGAGTAATTTAAATTTCTCAAAATCCATGATTGCCGATTCAAGATTTCCCTTATGTATGTGAAGGAGAGCCCTGTAACCATAGGAAATTGGAAGCTCAATATAGTCCTCTGTGGTATCGTGGAACATTTCTATTGCCTTGGTTGCACAGTTAATTGCTGAGTTAAGGTCTCTCATTTTCCATTGAATTATTGCCTTCTGTAAAAGAGAGGAAGCTGCACTGAGTATAGAATTCAATTCGAAAAGTCCATCATATGCCTCCGAAACATAGTTAAGAGCTTCGTTCAATTCTCCTTTCAAAAAGTATTCCCACCCAATATATGACATGCAAGCATAATAGTTCCTGCTGTCATTCAATTTGAAGTAAATCTTCATTGCCCTCTGAAGATCTGCTAAGGCCTCATCTAGCTTTCCAAATCTCAAAAAGGGTTCTTCTCTTGAAAATAGTATGGATGCCAATAGGGAGTCATCTTTCAAATTGTTTTCATTAATATATAGAGCTTGATTGAGCTCACTCAAGGCTTCATTGAACTTCTCCAAGGAAGAAAATGATTGGCCGGATCCAAGATAGGCCTTTGCTAAAAGTTCCTGGTCAGATATTTTAGTTGCTATCTCCTTTGTTTCCTGGAAGAGTTCTAATGATACAGAGTACCTACCCATCATCTGTTCCAATTTTGCTTCCCATAATCTGCACCATCCCCGTGCTCTTGTATCGGTCAAATTCGGAATAACTTCTTTTAATGCCGCAAGAAACGATTCAATATAGCCCTCATCTATGAGTATTGCGGAACCTTTCTTTAATAATGAAATAAGCTCCTGGGAGTGGTTAGAAAGAGATATATGATATAAAGCTTCGAGAATGGAACCAGGATTATCCCAATCTAAATAAGTATTCGCAATTTTGAAATGCAAATTCTCATAATCTAGGTTCCTGACACTGGATAGTGCAACCCTTATGAGATCATGGACCCGATATTTTATCCCCCTTTTATATATATAACCTAGTTCTGTAAGTTCTTCAATTTGATCTTGAACATTTAACCCAACTGTTTCATTTAGCTGCTTAATGGTAAATGGAGTTCTAAAAAGTGCAGCTACCTGAAGTATGTACAATCTCTGACCGTTCAATTGAGCTAATATTTCACTGGCAACCAGATCAGTAACCCTTTCACTTATCATCTCTTCATTTCTCTTGCCATTGAAAAGAGTTAATGCGAGTGGATAACCACTGAGATTTGAAATTGTCTTTGGATCGTGAATTTTCCCTCTCGCCTTGAGTAATTCATAAGATTCATCGAAAGATAACGGTCCTAGGTTGATAACTTTGAGATAGGGTGTCAAATCAAAATTTCGCTTGGAAATAGCGATAAGTCTTATTTTCGGCTCAGCATTAATTATGTTCCTCACAAAACTGATGATGGAGCTGTCCCTGCATTTATCCAGATCGTCGAAAACGATTAATGGATTTATATGCTTCAGATCAAATATTATGTGATCTATGATATACCTTTTTTCTGCACCCAATTCAATTAGCTTAGATGCATCTCTTTTATCGAAATGGGAGAGAAATACAGCAAATTTCATGAGGATGTAATCAAGAGTATCCATTTCATTTGTATCATGCCAGAAAACTGGGTTTTCACATTTTCTGGCAAATTCGGCTACCAGTGCTGTTTTACCTATACCCGATATTCCTGTTACCATAACATGATAATTTGATTTTAACTGTTCCAATTCAGATTTCCTGCCTATAAAGTACTGGAATCTTGGAAATGTGAAATCGAATATGGCCTTAGAAGTCAGAGGTTTTTCATTTTTCCCTTTAATCTTAATGGAGGTAATACCATTTTTAATTTCAATTTCGATTTTCTTAGTTATTAGATAATATTCTTTAATATTCTTATTCCCATTCCTTTTCCATCTATAATCTATAAGACCCAATAATCTGAGGTTCCTTAGTCTTTCAGAAATTCTCGATTCTTTTTCGCCGGTTAATTGTGATATTTTTCTTACATATAGAGGGCTTTTTTCTAAAAGAGAGATAATCTCAATACTCTTCTCGTCCGAAAGGGCATTTGCTAGATTTTTGGATATCACGCTTTTATCAGATTTAGGCACGATATATCATATTCATCATATTAATATTTTTTTTGATATCATTAAAAAAATTTAGAAAGAAATTCAATAAAGTACAACAAAATTTAATAATAGTTTAAAAAAATTATAATTTATTCAGTTTATGATGTTCATGTTGATATGACATATTAAATAAATTGACTTGCCAAATTTTCTTTTAGCCAATAATTCAATTATCAAATCTGAAACTTCATCCAATAGAATCCGCGCCTTATTCTGAAAAAATAATTAAAATAAAACATCAAGTTAATTGTTTTATCATTTTATAATAACGCTATCATAAATTATAGTATCATTTCCAAGACATGACCATATCTTCAAGGAAACTTAAATACAGTCTACATTTACGCGATTTTTGTAAAACCAATCTAATTTAAGATGCACCAATTCAAAGATTCGTGAAACACAACAAGAGAACAGAATGGAGTGAAAAATTATGTCAGATATTGTAGCTTTAGTAGCAGGGTTTCATATATTTTTTGCTGTATGTTGGCTAGGATCGGCGGTGTTCTTTGCGTTTGTAATGGGACCAATATTGGCAAAGTTATCACCCTCCAGTAGGAATCAGTTCTTTTCCTTGGGATTAGGTACAATAGAGAAATTTATGCTCATTGTTTCAACTTTGACTATCATATTCGGTATAACACTTACAATACTTATGGGAGAATTTACTAACTATATAATCTTCGGAGCATCATTAGCCATAATAGCATATCTTATTGGGTTACTAGTCATGACACATCTTACCCATCAAATTCTGAAGAATATCCAAATAAATGAAAACCAGGATAAAATGGCCGAAAAGATGTTGTCCATAAATAGAAAATTCAGAGCAGCCTCGACAGTGGAATTAATATTTATGATACTTGCATTTGGAGGTATGGTTGCGGCAGGATTCGTCTAAATGAGAAATATTAAGGAATCTAGAGCTTCTGGAAAATATTTTTTCTATATTTCAGGTTTAAATAATATGGTTTCAGAGATCGACCTTCTCAAGACTCTTAAGGTATAACGTCACTTCCTACTAAATTATAATCTAGCGATGAAATTTTAGAAAAGGTATAGGATAGCTAGCTCGTATGCAGATGGTATAACAATTTATTACAGAGACTAAATAGTTGTTATAATGGAGATGAACTGCAGGAACGATCACTTTATGAAAAAGAGCATATTTAGCATATGGGATAGGGACACAATTAAATCAATCCCAGTGGAAATTCTCTTTCTTTCTATGTTAACATATATATCAGAAACTTTCAAATTATTCGAAGAATCTATAAGTACTCACATGGCAGATAAAAGGAGTGAGAGAGAATTATTCCAGATAACAAAGGACGCCTATGAGGACTTCATAGAGTACTATGATCAGGGAATAGTTTCAGAGGATATTTATAGGGAAGTTTATGAATTTTCCAAGGAGTATTTGGGTCTCAATGAACAATACAGGATTCTAATAGAGAGGCTAAATCTCTTTGGTTCATATGAAATACAGGAGGTAAACACCCTATTAACCAAGAGACTTATGTTATTAACTGTAGTGGTTCTGGCCGTAGCCATAGTTGAATTTATATTGAGTTTTATCAAATAATTACAAAAAATCTGTTTTATGTTTATTTATTAAAATTATTTTCCCAAGTATGTGAGTTTTCAAGGAAAATATTTTTATTTTAATACCATTTGATCATATTATTATGGAAATTCAGAATGATAATGAAAAGAAAACCCAGTTAGCGGTTGGTGCTTTAACAATGTGGGAAGCATTGGCCCAGGGTCTGGGAACAAATGGTCCCGCGGCTGTAACTGCTCTATTCTTCGTAGGTCTGGCAGGATTGGTGGGAGGAAGTCTGCCATTCATTCTTGTGCTAGCATTCTTGATTTATCTTGGTATGACTCTTATAACCTATGAGTGGTCAAAAGAGGTATCTTCAGCTTATTCCTGGGCCGCGTATCATAAAAGGGGCTTTAAAAAACTTGGATCATTTTTTGCATTCTTTGGAGGCCTGGGTTATTGGTATTACTATCTTTTAGGATACACCGGTTTTGCAATGCTTGGACTGTCCACGTTTCTTTATGTCTTATTTCCAAGCGTTGGTGCTACTTATCCATGGTTATGGATTCCAATTACTCTTGTAGTTATCTCTGAAACAACTCTGTTGGCGTATTTTGGCATTAAAATATCCATGAGGTATGTGCTATATACCGGATTGGCGGAAATAGCATTCTTAATAATAACCTCACTCGTTTTGATCATAATGGCTGGAGGTAAGAATTCACTAACTCCTTTCACTGCTATACCAGTAGGAAACAATCTTACAACAATCTTCGTGGCAATGATGCTGGGAATTGCAACCTTCGGTGGATTGAATAGTGTAGTTCCAGTAGCTGAGGAAACAAAGGATCCTAAAAGAAATGTTCCACTTGCTCTAGGTATTCTTGCTGCCATTCTGGGGATAACTCTAATAATGAATGCCTATGCCCAGACTATTATCTTTGGTGTCAATAACATGTTTAGCTATGCAACTCTTCCAGATCCAGGAATTGCAATATACCTAAAATATATGGGTGCAGCTGCAGCAATCATATACGCGATATTCATAGTTAATAGCTTCAACTCATCTGGGGTATCTTTTGGAACAAGTGCCATCAGGACTGCATATGGGTTTGCTCGAGACGGAATACTTTTTCCCAAAAGTTTCACTAAAATTAATAGACACAAGGTACCTGGCAGAATAGTGATATTCAATGGTTTATTGTCTGCAGTCATAGCAATAATTTCGGGATTATTAATGGGTCCGTTTACCGCAAGTATCTTCCTGATCTTGAGTAATACCGTATTCAGTTTCTTCAATCATTCCTTGGCTGGAATTGAATTAGGAGTTTATCATAGAAGGAAAGGCACATTGAGTATATTGAAGCATATTGTGGTACCTTATATCACTTCAATTCTTCTCATTATCGCTATTGTCTATGTCGTCTATCCTGCTCCTCCACCACCGTTGAACTATTCAGCATGGATAGCAGGGATATATGCAATTGTTATAATAGTTCTGTACTTATACTACAGAAGCAGGAGTCCAGAATTGGTGGCAGTTGTTGGTGATTTCTCAATTTAATTAATTTCATTAAAATTTTTGAGTAGCATTATTATTTTGTATTTATATAGAATAAAGTCACAAATTGATATGAATGGCAGATTCCATAATTCCGCAGCTTGAAAAATGAATTTATAAAATTGAAACTGACTCATAATGATTTAAATTAAAAATTTGATTGTATAAAAAATCAATAGAAACCCTATGCATCCATATCAATCACTTGAATACTTTTTCCTCCTCCATCCTAAAGTCCAGAGCGTCAAGTTCAACATTCCTCTTATCCTTCCAGTATCCCTCATTTAAGAATTCCTTTAGAAACTCATGCTGTATTATCATCTTCATAACTTCACTGCTTCCGGTCCATATCAATCCAAGGCGGGAATCCCTGAGTAGTCTCTCAACAGGATATACTGTTGTATAACCAATACCTCCCATCATTTGCATTGCATCATTAACTATCCTCCACATTGATTCTGTGGAGTGAAGTTTTGCCATGGATACAAGTTTTCTCACATAATTTAGAGGGACCTTGCCTTTTTCCATTTCATCAGCTGCCTTGCTGGCTGCATAAACCAGTGAAGATGCAGATTGCAACAGAGTCAGACTTTCAGCCAGTTTGAAGTTTATCCCCTCATGCTCAATCAATTTGCTCCCGAATGCTTCTCTTCTGGATGCATAATTTGTAGCAACTTCAAGCGCTGCCATACTGACTCCCAGTGAGCCTGCAGCAGTAGTGAGTCTCTCTGGAACCATCATTCTATTGAATATATCATACCCAGAATTCAGCTCACCTATCAGATTTTCTTCAGGTATCTCAGCATCCTT
>CAYXTM010000019.1:0-9370 GCA_964468585.1 uncultured Thermoplasmatales archaeon
GTTCAGGAGTTGAGATGGTAATGTCCATAAAGTATATCAAAGCAGTACCTGGAGCTGGTAAAACAAAAACACTGATTGAAGAAACGTTTGACCTGATGAAGGTAGAGGGTGTGGAACATGTGGCTGCCATAACATTTACGGATAGGGCATCAAGAGAGCTTAGGGAGAGAATTAAGAATAAGGCAATGGGAGAGGGGCAAGAAGAAATATTGAAGAAATTGCATATTGCTAATATTGGTACAATACATAACTTCTGCAACAAAATCATAAGAGATTACGGTTATCATATAAATCTGAGCCCATTCTTCGAAATTATGGAAGAAGGGCAGTTTTCTGTTATCATGAGACGCCGAATACGAACATATGTTTTAAGCCATCTCGAATCTGAAGACAGGAAAGGGAAAGAACTGAGAAGAGTACTGGACCTATTCGATTTCGATATTGATGAATTAATATTTCTGCTGGAAAATTTCCTGACTGAAACTTATTTGATATTTCTAACCCCCATTATATTGGAAGAGGACAGAAAATATTTCAGAACTTTACTAGATAGAAATTTGTTAGATCAGAAGACCTTGGATGAAACCTATAGCGAAACTTTCCTTTCAATGGTTCCTTACATGGTTCCTATCGCTGAAGGCATTATCATGGACCTGGCTAATTTCAAACAAATCAATAGGATAATGGATTTTGACGATCTGCAGTTATATGCCCTGAAAATTATCCAGAAGTTTGGAGAAAAAATCGCAAATGAAATAAAATACATATTGGTTGATGAATTCCAGGATACTGACAGAATTCAAATCAGCATATTAAGGGAGATGGAGGCCTACGGATCCAACCTCATAGTTGTGGGAGATCCTAATCAATCAATATATTCCTTTAGGGGTGCTCATCCTTTATCACAAGATGAACTGGTAAAAGATGTCTCTCCAATAATACTTAACAGGAATTACAGAAGCTCAAAAAAGCTGGTAGAATTCTATAATGCATCATTTCCAAAAATAATGCCCAAGAATTACAGTCCCATGGAGATAACCAAGGGGGAGGATGGGATTGTAGCCATATGTGATGGCGATCAATGGGAATGTGCAATTGGAATAATATCAAACCTAAAATCTAGGGGGATAAATGACATAGCGGTTTTGAGCAGAAGGGGCAATAACTTGCTATCTCTAAAAAAGAGCTTGAATGAATATGGATTTGATGCTGTTATTTTATCAGGCGAAAGCATCACATTTTCACCAGAAGCTCTCGATATATATTCTCTCCTTTATTACTTATATGACCCGAGTGATCTTGCGAACAATTTAGCCCTAGCCATATCCCCAATCTTTAATTTGAGCTTGGATGAAGTTTTTGAGAACAAGGAAAAGCTCAAAAATATAATCGATTCTAAATTAAAAAAATACCGAGAGATGCTTAGGAATGAAAGCCTACGATATGTGCTCAATAGGATGTTGATAGAGCTTGGTTACATCGCCTATCTATATGCAACACCTAATTACACTGAGAGGGTTGATAGGTTATATAGAGTCCTAGACATTATCGATCAAAGACTCGGTGAAGGTGACGATATTTTTAGTTTGGTGGAATGGCTAAGAATATCTTGGGACGAGAAGATAACAGGTCCAATTGAGGACCTTCTAATTATGAATAAAGATTTTGTAAAAATAATGACTGTTCATCAAGCAAAAGGACTAGAATTCGATGCTGTTCTGATCTTTGACATGGAAGAGGGAAATGATAGGGGCATCTTTATCGCAGATTATGATTACGGAATATTCCTGAAAAGTAAAAATTCCAAATACAGGAATAAATCGAAAGTGGTTCCATCTAAATTAATCAAGAATTTACCTTCAAAAATTCTTGAGGACGAAGAAGAAAAAAGGATACTTTATGTGGCTCTTACTAGAGCAAAAAAAGAATTATATATGCTTCTTCCTCAGAAATTAAGGGACAATGCATACGATATTTTTCTTAAATCAATTGGAATTTCTATTCCTGTTGACAAACAGGTAGAAGATTCACTGATGAGTTACGGTGTGCAGGTTCTGAGATTTAAAAGACCAACAAACTCTAAGCGGGACTCCATAAATAAAAAAATTGAAATTGTTCAACCTGCCTATTCGGAAATGAAGGCGAGCGTAAACCTTGATGAAAATATGGGTTCTATCCTTTCGATTATAAAGGAAAGAAATGCTTCCATAGTTAAATTTAGGGCTTATGAGTCAGGTTCACTCATAACCGTATTATCCGATGGAACAACAATATCAGAATTGAAAAAGAAGGAAGGAAGTATCTTTGTAGAGAATGGTAAAATAATAAGGTGATTTCCCGATAAGTTTCAAGAAGTGGTCCAATGCAAGCTAAAAAGCACATTTTTATACCCTTTGTTAATCTACCTTGAGCTCCGGTGGTGTAGCCCGGCCAAGCATATGGGACTCTCAATCCCACGACACGGGTTCAAATCCCGTCCGGAGCATAACACACAGCATAACACACAGCATAACACACAGCATAACACATAGCATTACACAATTAGTATCACTCATCTAAGATTCAAAAATGATAAGACCTTATACTCTAATGGTAAATCCCGGAAAAGTATTTTCCGATAACCTACATAATATTATGAACCAGACAAATTTCTTAAATAAAAGTTAAAATCATATTTGTCAATAGGACTAAGCTACTCTAATTACACAGACGAAGTGTATTGTTCCATTCTCCAGGCGGGTTAATTGTTTAAATTGCGAAAATACTATCCTATCATTTCTAAACAAATTATCTTAGATTCAAAAGGTCAAAACTGTTTCAGATTGGTTAAAGTTCATGGCTAATGCGTTATCCAATAATTAATCGCTAATCTTGAGCCGATTTCTGGCGTCAGCCGTGAATTGTTGTCTCTGTTCTATATTTTCTTCATCTTGTACTTATTCTTCAGTACTAAAATAGGAATCCAAATCAAAATATGATGTTTGTTCGTCTCGCTAAAATATGCAATACGATTATATATGAAATTTCATTTAAATTGGAGTCTTTGAAATGCCATATACGAGTGGATCCAAAATAAATTTTCCCAAAACTTCACAGATGTCACAGTTAGAAAGTGTTACTGGTTTTTCTGTATCAGTTTCTATCTCTTGGTCATGGTTCGATAAAAGAGCTGGAATAGTTGCATGGCAATTCACAAATAAGTCTGTTTTACCATCTACCGTTATATTGTTCAGAAATGGTTATTATTTCGGAAATGCCTATTTTCCAATATATCTAAATAACGGAATAACTAGATGGGCAACAAAATTAGAGCCACTCACTGATTTGGGAGTCCAGCGAAATACTATGCCCATTGCTATAATTGATTTCGGAAATGGTAAGAGAATTGTTGCCTTCATCTTTACTCTCTCCGGAGGACAGAAATGGAGCGTTCTTGAAGGGGGTTTCTCTCTGGAATTCCCGCCTAAGAATATAGCTGTGTTCGATGTGGATTTGGAGAAATCCGGTAAATTTTGCGTTGGCTATGATCCGAGACAAGTGTTAGATTGGGATGCACAAACTGGCTCAAATTTAAAAGGCTATTTACCAAATCCAGCAACATTTGATACAATTCAACTGTCTGCGCCCACTATTGCTCCATATGTTAAGCTATTTGAGAAGGACTCTGTATTGGATTCAGAGTGTAAGGGTGGAATTTCTCAGAGCGAACAAATGGGATATGCCGAAGATGATATTGAAGTAATTATAGGCAATATTCTCAGAAGAATCAGGAACTTTTGATTCAAAAATAATTCTGGCTAAAATTTAAAAGATTCGAGTGATTCTGCCACGGATTACTTATTGAAATTCATTTCTCTAAATTTGGTCTATTCAAACAAACTAGATTGTGTATATTGGAGATCCCTGACCTCAAAATTTTGATTGTGACATTTAATCAAGCTATTCTATTAAAAAGATTCTGAATCATTGATAAATCTGGACGATTATCTCCTTTTATAACTTACGTAGGCCCCAATTAAACTGATAACTGCTGATACGAACATGATAACCCTCAAACCCTCCACGAATGAAATGGCCTCATGCTGGTTCAATTTTATATTACCCCCCATAAAAATAGCATACGTCAGAACCTTAGGCATGTAATTGGACATAATGAAAACTGCCAATGAAATACTGAGGAGTTGCCCTGAGAACCTCATGGTACCCAGGATACCTGATGCAGTGCCAAATCTATTACCACGGGCTGAGCCCATTACAGAGTTAGTATTGGGCGCAGAAAATAAGCCAAATCCGATACCCAAAACCGCTAGAATCACCATTACATATGGGATAGATAGATTGGGAGATAAGTATAGAAGGAAAAATGATAAAGAAATTATAACAAGACCAAGTGAAGCAATATGTGTCGAACCCCACTTGTCTGATAATGACCCGCTTATGGGCGAAAATATTACCATCATTACAGGTTCAATGAGCAACACCAATCCTGCTATGTAGGGATTAACTCTCAAAACCAGCTGAAGGTAAATCGAGAAAACAAAGACTATGGAGAAAGTACTCAGGTAATTTAGGAAGGCTGCCATATTGGACGCTAAGAATTCCTTGTTTCCCCTGAAGAGTTCACCTTCAAATATTGGTGTTTCTGTATGCATTTCCCTGTATATGAAAAGGATAACAACTATAATCGCGGCGATACTTAAAGACGCTAATATAAACTGATTTAATATATAAACGAAAACTGATATTGATAGAAGAAGTAAAGCTGTGAAAGAAAACAAATATGCGTTCAAGAAATTTATCTGAGTTCCAGATGATTTTGCCTCTAGGTCATTAAACGCCCACAGCGAAATTATTAAGTCAATTATGCCTATTATTGAAGATAGAACAAAAACTGATTGCCATTTATAGAAAGTTAAAAGAAAACCAGTAACAGGAGGAGCCAACATCAAGCCAAGGTAGACTGACATTGCGTTAATACCTAAGGCTAATCCTCGTCTTTCTTTTGCAATAAAGGAGCTTATTATTGATGTAGAATTTGAAACAATCATCCCCGCACCCAGGCCTGCAACAAATAACGAAATAAGAAGGAAAATGAGACCTCTAAATAATACTCCAGCGATCAATGAAATAGAGAAGACTATTGTCCCAATCTCAAAGATCAAAGTTCTACCAGCCACGTCTGCCAATTTACCAAAAAGTAAGATGAAGGAGGAAAGAGACAACAGAAATACCATTGGAATAAGAGATGCCGCTTGGAAGTAGGATCTGTAGTATGCCGATATTGATGGTACTGAAAAGGATAATGCACTGGATACAAAGGGAGTTATAAATGCATCGATGGAAGTAGCAAGAAGTATTAGTCTTGTTGAACGATTAACTCTTTCAATATCATGCTGCATGATCTCATTCAATAGTTAATTATCATAAATTCGCTATAAATTCAAGCAGAGCAACAGCGTTATTCATCTCTGTTTCCCTCGTAGAATAGAGAAACAGAATCCCCCTTTTTTCATTAGTTCTTAAAATCTCAATGAAATCCATGAGTTTTGGATTATTTCTCAATTCTTGAAAATATCGATTTTTGAACTCATTCCATTTCGATTTGTCATGACCGAACCATTCCCTTAATTCATCAGTGGGGGCAATGTCTCTGCCCCAGTAATCTATCTCCTCTTTCTTTATTCCTCTTGGCCACAACCTATCAACCAGAATACGGTATCCTTCTGGATATGGTTTATCATATACCCGGTGAACTCTGATGATGTTTAATAACACAATATACCATTTTCATCAGATATCTTAAGATTTCGCAATTTCACATGTTTTTTTGAAATAATCATAAATACAAATAGCTCAAGTTTAAGATTTTCGATCCTTTAACTATTGATAACATTTCTGACCTGTTTTCTCGCTTCATTAAGTGCCGGGAAGAGCATTAAATATTTCTTTAAGGTTGAAATGAAAGTTCTATGAAAATTACTAACAACATTACCCTAATTGATGGTACAATGGCTAATTGTTATGTAGTAAACCATGAAGATAAAATTTATTTAATAGATGCAGGGATGAAAGGTTCAGGGAGGAGGATTATACAATATTTTGAGAGAGAAAATATAAAACCTGACATAGTTCTCATAACACATTACCACCCTGACCACATCGGAGGACTTTACCAGATTGAACAGAGATTCAGACCTGAAATTTATGTCCCGGATCAGGAACTTGATGTGGTACTTGGAAAGGCTAAGGTTATTCCAGCCAATTCTTTCATGTCTAGGTTAGTAGCGTCTATGTCAAGAATACAGCCAGCCTTAACAGCGAAGCCACTGTCAAAGTTTACTCAAGATGACATAAAAGTAATCGAAACTCCTGGTCATACTCCTCAAAGCTCGAGCTATCTTTTTGAAAAGGATAAAGCCATATTCGTAGGTGATGCTATCTTCGTAGACAGATCCGGTGAATTTTCAATAAACAAATCTTTTACATTAGATATGAAGAAGGCGGAAGAATCAAGGACTAAAATATTGAATTATAAGGGTTATCTAGTGGTCCCCGGTCACGGACCCGTTAAGAAAATTTGAATCCTTATTTCTCTGATATTATTGATATTTTATTATCAAAACTAGAATTTCACTTAAATCCGAAGCCTTAATCATGTCACTTCCCTTTATTTTTCATGCAGAAATAAGAATAGCTCTTGCGATAAAATAAAATTTAACTCTAGGGTATTATCCACCTTGGATGTCAATTCTACTCATAACCCTCATATCAATCATGTCTCTCCTAAGTCTCGGTCTCATAGCTATAAATATCAGCAATCTTAGAGCCTTAAAACCGAGTATTGAAAAAAACTCAGAAGGAGAAAAATATAGCCCGAAGGTCCTGGTTATACTTCCAATAAAAGGCATAGACCTCGGTCTTGACAAAAACCTTTCCAGTCTCAAAGATCAATCATATCAGAATCATGATATTATTGCTGTTGTGGATTCTGAATCTGATAGTTCTATTCCTTACCTTAATTCGGCAGGGATTAAACACATAATTTCAAATTATAATTGCAAAAGATGTAGTGGAAAAGTAAGGGCAATATCCACCGCTTTGTTTATTTTCCCAAACTATGATGTTTACGTAGTTGCTGATTCTGATATAAGGGTTGAAAGGGATTGGCTCATGAAGCTGATAGTTCCACTTTCTGACACCAATACCGGCATATCCACTTCATTTCCAAAATTCTATCCAGAAGGGGGTTTTTGGTCTCAGGTTAAGATGGTATGGGGGTTGGTTGGAGAATCCATGATGTCCTCTGAGCTCACAAGATTCGCCTGGGGCGGTTCACTTGCATTCAAGAAAGAACTTCTTGATGATGGCTTCCTAGATGTATTCTCAGAAAATATATCGGATGATATAGCTCTCTTGAAAAGGGCAAAGGAAAAAGGGATGAAAGTAAATTACGTGAGTGATGTGAAGATATACGTGCATTCTGATGATGATTTTGAGAAGTTTGCGGAATGGAGCAATAGACAGACTGCCCTGTCAATATCTGGATCGAAGAAAGTTTTTCTTTTCGGTTCAATCTATTTCTTGAGCATTATATTACTCATGATTACAAGTATAATTTTGGCAATATTTTATTCAATTTACTTTGCATTATTCCTCATTGTTCCTATTTATATAGCAATAGTAAATTATAGAAAAGTCCCCAAGAGGTCCCTTAGTGTTATACCAATAACGTTCCTTCTGTTTTTCATTTATATTGCTAACCTGATGATTGGATATAGAAGAAAGGAAATAAAATGGAGAGGTGGCACTTACAAGCTGTATGAAAATAAAAATTAGGTGCTATTTAGAAGAATTTGGATATTCTTTTCAAATTCTTCATAATTAACCCCTTTTTCGATCATTTTTATCAGATGACTCCCGACAACAACACCATCTGTACCCATATCCACCAATTTCAAGATATGTTCAAATTTTGAAATTCCAAATCCAACACTTATTGGCTTTTGTGTTATATTTTTAAGGGCTGAAATGACCCCTTTAATTGGAAGGTAGACCTCATCTGATTCGCCGGTAACGCCATATCTTTGTACCACGTATATGAATCCGGTGGAATTTTCAGCAATGATTTTCATTCTCTTTGCGGAAGTATTGGGAGACACCAGAAAAATAATATCAATTCCATACCCCTTAGCCTCTGCCATGAGATCTCTAGACAATTCCACAGGGAGGTCTGGTATCAGGGTCCCCTTGATTCCAGTATCATTCAGAAGCTTAAAATAATTCTTAGCTCCCAGCCTATGAACTGGATTAAAATAGGTCATGATAACTTTCTCAGCCTTGATTTCCGAGGTAACTGAAATCAGCTCACGGATGCTCTTATTTTTCTGAAGTACTGATCTGTGTGCTTCCTGTATTACTGGACCATCCGCAACGGGATCTGAATAGGGTATCCCAATCTCCATAACTTTGGAATATTTCGACAGTATTTTTCCATATTTCAGAAACTTCTCTGTGTCTGGAAAGGATGACATTAGATATGGTATAAATGCGAAACCCCTGTTTCTTTTTTCCGTCATAATTTGATCCTGAATGACACTCATATAACACCAGCCCTTAAAACGGTGTCAAGGTCCTTATCCCCTCTTCCCGATAGGTTTACTACAATTATATCATCCTTATTCATAATCGGCGCGACCTTCTTTGCCTGCGCTAACGCATGAGATGACTCAAGGGCTGGAATTATTCCCTCTGTTTTGGAAAGCTCTAGGAATGCTTCAAGGGCCTCCGAATCAGTTGCATAAGTATACTCCGCCCTTTTAATCGACTGGAGGAAGGAATGTTCAGGTCCTACCCCTGGATAATCGAGTCCTGCACTTATGCTATATGAATCGATCGTATTTCCGTTATCATCCTGGAGAATCTTTGTTTTTGAGCCGTGAAGGATTCCTACGTCTCCAATGATAAGTGGTGCAGAATTTTTACCTATTTCTAGTCCCTTACCTCCCGCCTGTACTCCTACCAGTCTAACCTCTTTATTATTTATAAATTCGTAAAATGCTCCCATGGCATTGCTCCCACCACCGACGCAGGCTATAACCATGTCCGGAAGCACCCCCTCCATGGCAAGCATCTGGTCCTTTATTTCCCGCCCTATGACACTCTGAAAATCCCTGACTATGGTTGGGAATGGGTGAGGGCCAACGACGCTTCCAATTAGATAATGGGTGTATTCGACAGAAGCGGCCCAATCTCGTAGGGCCTCATTTATGGCCTCCTTCAGTGTCCCGGTACCTCTGCTCACCCTATTCACCTTTGCTCCCAACAGTTCCATCCTCTTGACATTCATTATCTGTCTTTCCACGTCCTTTGA
>CAYXTM010000020.1:0-3415 GCA_964468585.1 uncultured Thermoplasmatales archaeon
ATCAGCCAGTTTTGATGGATTGCCCCAGAAATGAGATATAAGAAATGTTGCCACCTCATACATAGCTTCCCGCTTCTCATGTTTTTTATACTCTTCAATTCCTTCGTTGAATCCTTCCTTAGATGGAATAATACTTTTCATTATTTTTCACCTCTTTATACTACCAAGCGAAATGTTGCCTAACGTGTTGGGGGTATGCAAAGCCCACGAAGTGGGCTTGGGTGAGCGGAGCGAACCGCATACCCACTTGTTATATGACCCGAACGAAGTGAGGGCGAGGAGCAAAGCGACGAAGCGTTGGGCTCGGCATAAAAAATATTTCATCCTATCTACCCCATTTGCATATTTTTTTATAGTCACAGTGTTCACAATAACCGTTTTCAGGTCTCCCTTCAAATTTGCCTTCCATAATACATTTTATATATTCCTCAGCTTTTTCCTTAGCCTTTCCTAACTTTTCGTATTCTATATTAACATCCTTTAATTCAGCGTTTTCTAAATAGGCCAGTGATGCTTTATTAACAGGCTTCTCAATCATGTTTAACCCTAAAGCATAAAGCTGAACTTGTAAAGAAGCCTGTTCAGGTGTAGTTACTTCGTCCGAGGTTTTATAGTCTATGATTTCCCGAGTGCCTTCATTACTAAGAATAACATCCACTTTTCCCACTATTGTCACCTTTTGTATAGGAAATTCAAGCCTTACCTCAACTTCTTCTATCTTCCCCATTACTTCTTTATGTTCTCTTACGAATTTCAACAGTGTGTTCTTTGCGCCTTTCTTCATATTTTCTTTTATTTTACCTCCTGCATAAGGAACATGGAATTTTTCTTCAACAGCTTGTTTTATGGCATCTTCTGGAGCAACACCATTTTTTATCAGATCTCCGGCATAGCGGAGACAAAAATGAAGGCTCTTACCATACCCCAGCGCATCAACCAATCCGGGCTTATAATTACATAATTCCCTTAATCTATAAAGATGTGGGCATTTCATATAAGTAAGAATCTCACTAGCAGAGAATGTTTTTATCTCATCATCCACCGGAGGAGAGGTAATATCCATCAGTGGGAGATCCATATCTGATGATAATTTTCTAAGCCTTCGCTCTACATCAGCAATAAATTGACTCCTTTGTCGGCTGTTTTTTGTTCTCTTAAAATAACTTATACAAAGAATATCTCTCGCCCTTGTAATTGCTACATAAAATAGTCTTCTTTCATCTTCTATTCCACCTTCATACCTATTTACATCAAATATGTCTCGTGGAATATACCATTTTTGCTCAGAACCAACCATACTTGAGGGGAATCTCTGGATTACCATCGCAGGAATAAATACGATAGGCCATTCTAATCCTTTTGCTTGATGAATGGTCATAATTTGTACAGCGTCTATTCCTCGCAGGTCTTCAAAAGGTTGTTCTTCGTATGCGCCGGAAGCATAGGTGTTCATATACCAGCAAAGTCCCTTTAATATATCTGACCAATCAGGTTTGTTTCCTCCAAGTCTAACGGATGATTCATAATCTGCTAACAAGGAGCTAAACCTTCCTATATTGGCCATTACTGGCGCGTGGAGCCTATCATCGGGATCTAACTCTTTATATCTCAAAATGACCAAAAGATCTTGAAAGATTTCTATAATGTTGCGGTATTCATTGCTTTTAACTTTTTCCTTTAATTCTCTTATTTTTTCCCTTTCCTGCGCTGATATCTGAATACCAGTAGCATTTTTCCACAGCTCTAATGCTGTATCAAGTAATTTATCTCCTGTAATTTTGTTTTTCCAATTCCATGGATTTTTAGCCCAGAAACCTTCATCCCACAACCATGCGAAAAGACGCCCTAATGCCTGTGCTTCATCCCTCTTGAACAAACCAATTTTCCCACCAACTATATATGGAATATTTTGCTCTCTCATAATCTTAATAAATGGCTCAGCAGAAGTTGTTACGCTTCTTAATAGAATGGCACAATCACTGTATTTACGGTTGTTACTACTATTTACATATTTCTTTATCTGGTTTATAATCCATTCTGCTTCCTTTTCTGGAGTTTCAACTTCAAACATCAATGCATAACCTTCTTCTTCTCGCGTAGGTTTAATATGTTCATATTTGCCTCGCGCAAAAGTGTCTGCAAATTCATTTGCAACTTCAACTATTTCTTTTCTGCTACGTCTATTTTCTGTTAAGGAAATTGTTTCAACATTCTCAAAATGCTCTGGAAATTTTTCAAAACACTTTTCATCCGAACCTCTCCATTGATATATGCTCTGTCTAGGATCACCTACAATGAACACACTTGCACTTTTACCTATGATTTTAATGAGTTCTTCCTGTGCTTTATTGATGTCTTGATATTCGTCCACTATTAAGTGCTTAATATAGCTTAATTTTTCAGGATTGTCTTTTATTTTTTGAACGGCTAATGCAATTATTCTTCCAAATGTAAGTAATCTATGGGCATCCAGTAGTTTCTCATACTGAATCAACTTATTATAAAATTCAGGAGCTTTCTCCTGCAATTTTTTTCTCTCAATAAGTTCATCATAAACAACATTTACAGATTTTATAAAATTTTTACAATTTTCAGCGTATCTGCCTCCCACCTCCAATTCCAACTCCCATCCAAATCTTAGAATGAAAGCCATCTCTTGATTTTCGTCTAATACGTCGTAGTCTCCATACCCGAAATAATCTTCAAGAATTTGCAGGCAAAATCCGTGAATGGTTCCCACATACATTTCTCCGAGCTTTGCGCAAGTTTCTTCACCTTTTAACTCTTTTACTCTCTGATAAATTCTACTTTTCATACTCTGGGCGGCTTTTTCTGTAAATGTGAAAGCGACTATTTCTTTTGGTTCTACATTATGATAAAGTAACAGATAGACTATCCGACGCGTTAAAGTTTCTGTTTTACCTGTACCCGCTCCAGCAATTATCCTAATATATCTTTTTTCAGAAAGTACAGCTTTCTTCTGTTCTTCGGATAGCGGTTTAGGCTTCTCTATTATTTCGTTTAATATATTCTGTTTATCCATTTTTCCTTACCCTCTATTTATGCCGAGCCCAATGTCATATAACTCGGTATATTCGAACTATTCGGATATCCTACCAAATTATAAAGATATGCGAACTGTTCGTATATATTTTCCTTTAACCCTAATTTGTATCCAAACCATTCTCTACTCCCATTATTCCCTTTATATGTTGTACAACCCTCATACATCGTAAACACCTTCATCTAAAAATTATATCATTTTCATACTATCAGGATAAGCTATCTCTCCAGGAGTTCTTAGCCAAGAGCATAGCTCCTCCTCTATTGTTCTTATGACTCTTTCCACATTTCCATTGGTTTTGGGTGTCATAGGATAATTTATACAGATTTTATCCAGATCGCAAAAAACCTG